>JAEEZS010000018.1 GCA_016291905.1 Bacteroidaceae bacterium | reverse complement strand
TGGCTAAGAAGTTCAATGTGATGCAGGACGATATCACCGGTTGCGCTACCTATGGTGGCCACGGAGAGCAGATGGCCGTATTCGGAAGCCATGTGGAGATTGCCGGCCGCAAACTGACCGACATCATCGGAGCAGCAGAATTCCCCGAGGCTGAGTGGGAGCAGATGAAGACCGACGTCACCAAGGGCGGCGCCAAGATTATCGAGCTCCGCGGACGCTCTTCTTTCCAGAGCCCCTCTTACCTCTCTGTCGAGATGATTCGTGCTGCCATGGGCGGTGAGCCTTTCCGCTTCCCCGTTGGAACATACGTATCGACCGACAAGTACGACCACATCATGATGGCCATGAAGACCACCATGACCGCCGAGGGTGCCAAGTATGAAGTTCCCCAGGGAACTCCCGAGGAGAATGCCAAGCTCGACCAGAGCTACGAGCACCTCTGCAAGATGCGCGACGAGCTGGTTACGCTGAACATTGTTCCTCCCATCAGCGAGTGGAGCAAAATCAACCCGAACCTCTAAGGTTTTGACAAAATTGAAATAATGAAATAATGAGAAAATGAGAAATTGGCTGTCCAAAAGCCATCATTTCTCATTTTCTCATTTTCTTAATTTCTCAATTTCAGAAAAAATGGCTTTAATTAAAGAAGTAAACGGACTGAAACCCCAATGGGGTAAGAACTGCTATTTCAGCGAGAATGCCACAATAGTGGGCGAAGTGACCATGGGCGACGAATGTTCCGTATGGTTCAATGCCGTAGTTCGCGGTGACGTGGCCTATATTAAGATAGGTGACCGGACGAACGTACAAGATGGTGCCTGCCTGCATACCACCTATAAGATTGGACCGCTGAACATCGGTTCCGATGTAACCATCGGCCACAATGCCACCATTCATGCATGTACCATCCACGACCACGCCCTGATCGGCATGGGTGCCACGCTGCTCGACAACTGCGAGATTGGCGAAGGCGCCATCGTTGCTGCCGGTGCTTTGGTCGTAGGAGGCACCAAGGTGGGTGCCGGTGAAATCTGGGGGGGCGTTCCCGCCAAGTTTATCAAGAAGGTACGCCCCGGACAGACCGACAACGCCGCTCACTACGTTGCCTATATGGACTGGTATCGCGAGCGCGAAGACTAATCAATTTGTCCCTGCCAAGCCTGGCAGGGACAAATTCACGAACCCCTATACCCCACAAGTCTGACAGCATTTCCTTTTCGCCTGGCTGTCAGCTTATTATTAACGGCAAAAGAAATAATAGGCTTTTGCGTAAATTTTTCTAGAAAAATTTTTCGAAATAAATTTCTTTTGGAGAAAAAAATCTAGATTTTTTCGGGCAAGCTATTATCTCGCCTACCCATGAGCTTTTTTAATTGAACACAAAAACACAAAGGCACCAAGTGCTTAAAGATAATGCCGACCTCGCCGACAACGAATCATCTTTGTCACTTTGTGCCTTTGTGTTACATTAAATAATCTGTGTTACTCCGGCTTGTTTACTATCTCTTTCAGCGAAGAACCGAAGATGACGTATTGCGTGTTGCCGGCAATGGTGCCCTCGTTCTGTCCCCAAAGGAAGGGCCAGTCGTCGAAATTCTCGAAATGGTCCGGCTGACGGAACAGCAGACCGGGAGCCACGTTACCGGGAATGAACGAGAAGTCGGCACGGTTGTTGCCATAGAACACCTGCTTGGGACGGGCAGCGCCCACCACGGCCACAAACGAATAGTTGTGGTAGGGATGGCAACCGTAGAGCCAGTTGCTCACGCGGTAGATTTCATCCTTGCCTACAATGTCGGGATAGTAGAGATGGGCGTAGTTGACGGCAATGCCGAAATTGAGCACCATGTTCACGCCAGCCCAGTTGCCGCGCCCGATGGGAACGCCGTAGGGATTCTCCTTGTCGAAGTCGTGGATATAGTCGTTGTATTTCTCCACGTATGGACGCAGCTTCTTCTTATAGGCCTCGTCCATATAGGGAATGGCATCAAGGGCCGTCTGCATGTTCGAGGCCAGCCCCAGTTCCAGTGCGTCCCAAATCTGTTTCTTGAAGTTTTCCAGATACGTCTTTTCCTTTGTGGCGCCGTATAGCTGCAGGTTTGTGGCCATGTCGCCAAGCTGCTCGCGGTTCTTCCGGCTGCGTTCCATCAGCTGCTGGCGTTTCTTGTCGGGCTTGACATCCATGCGGCGCCCTTCAGTGCCGTCAATCCAGCTGAAGTCTTCCTGCGCCTGGGCTTTGCGGGCAGCGGTACGCTGGCGGATAATCTCGGTGGCTTCCTCCATCAGTCGCTTCGACTGCGTGAGGGCGCGCTGGGCAAGTTCGTCGTTATACCCCTTGAGGGCATGACTGGCGGCAGCGAACATCGTGGCAGCACGAAGGTCGAGTTGCGGACTGCGCGTGGTGAAAGCCCACATGTCGTCGGGGGTTCCGCTGCGCTTGCCGTCGGCCGACACCTCGTAGGGCTTCAGCGACGGGTCATAGTGCAGGCCATCGGTAATCGAGGCGGCATCGCCCAGATGGTGGTAGTTGTCGAGCACCGAGTTCGAGAGTGTCTGTGCCATGTGGCCTATCTGTTCGGCCTGTGCCACGAGATTCAGCGTGCCATGCTCGATGAACTGCAGTATGTCGGGCACGCCGTCGGGCCTGTGCAAGTCCACATAGCGCTGCTGCTGACTGACGAAGGTCTCGTCGCGATGAGGATGGAACAGCTCCCATGTACGGATAAAGTTCTGGACGACGTTGATGTTGGAACCCGTCTCGATGTCGAAGTCGCCGGCATCGAAGAAGCCTCCCACGTTCAGACCGGGGATAAGTTCCAGCGGCTTGTATTTCGTGTCGGTGGTCGGCCCTTGGCTGTGCAAGTCGAAATGGTCGCTGGGAGGCGCCTGCAGATAGCCTTCCTTGAAGGGTTCTCCGTGCCAGGTGCGGTAGCCCTCGGTCACATACATGTGGTTCATGTGGATGGGCACCCAGACATCGGTGGTGGCATCGGTAATCTTATCATAGACATGCTCGTCGATGAGGAAGTTGTTGGTGCGCGTATTGCCGTACTGGATATAGTAGACGCCCGGCTCCTTGACCGACGAGAAGTCGAACTTCACATAATTATATTTATAGAAAGGTCCCCACGACTTGACTTCGCCC
>JAEEZS010000017.1 GCA_016291905.1 Bacteroidaceae bacterium | reverse complement strand
TGCTGGCGACTTTCTTTGTCTTTTCCATTTTTGTTGTGAATTTAGGAAATGAAAACCCCCTGTTTAGGTGTCCTCGGCTTCACAACGAGCCGTGCGGGCGTTTCCGCTGACGCCACCATGCAAGGGGTAATTTGGTTTGGGGTTCTCATGTGTCGTGAATTTAGGATGGTGCAAAGGTAGTGGTTTCTTTTCATACGACAAAACTTTTTTCAAAAAAACTTTCAAGAATTTTATTCATAACTCGCTTACGTTTAACCCGTTCTATTAAAATTAATAGGAAACTATTAAGAAAAAAAATGTTGCAAATTAATTGCAAGGGATTTTTTTGGTTTTGTTGTAACTTGCACTTTTTTAGTTAATTACGCGAAAAGTACCACGCGCTTCGTAGACGCGGGTGCAATTTCTTGTAAATATAATAGAATCAGCATTTTACAAAACCAATAATTGCAAATGATTTTTTGACTTATTTCGGCCTGTCTGAGCATTTAGAGGAATTAATAGGAAATTCTCAGGGTATAATTAGTTTATAAATTCTTCTTGCAAATACGTTAGAGCATCTTTTTTGGTGGTACTTTTGTGCTGCGCAGGAAAATCTTGCGTGTTACTTTTTTCTCCGTATTCCAGTGGAGTTTTTACTGGAGAAAGTCCCCGCCGAATAGTCACGGCAGGGGCTTTTTCTTTAGCTATCGGCATAGCGTTCAAGAAAAAAGCCCTGAAGGGTGCGCACCTCATCCAGCACGTCCCGAAACGGAATGGCAATGCCCTTTTTGGCACCTTCTATTAGTGTCTGCCAAAATAGCGAGTATGATTCTAGAAGGCTTTGCATCATCCCAACCGTCCTGACGGCATCGGTTATGGCTGCGAAACATCCCGAATAGGTGTGGTCGCCTGCCAGCGGACGCAAAAAACGCTCCCTTATCTCAGCGAAAAGCGATTTGTCGGATGTTACGTCCGTGACGCTCATCGCTTGCAATGCCGCCACGCCTGCTGCCTGTTCGTTCATAGCCCCTGCCAGTACCTCTGTAAGTTCCAGCAAGGCAGGCACGGCCTCTGCCCCTTTGAGTTCCTGAATGGTTGCCAAAAGGTCTGCTAAGGCGTGCGCTGCCTGCTGTTCTAACGTGAAGCTCTCCATCGTATTGACTTTGCCGAATTAGCCGTTAGCCTTGTTCGCGTTCCTATCCGAAAAGCCTTTCATCAACTCGGCGAAGTCTGCGTAAGGTTCCAGCAGTTTATCCGTGTCTTTCAGAAGGGCGGCAATCTCAATGGCGCGCTGCATATCCTCGGGGAGAAATTGGCATTTTTCGCGGTCAATTCCTAATTTTTCGGGGTTCTTAGATAGTTCCTCTATCTCTTCAAGTCTTTCGGGTGTGCAATTCCCCGTGCGGACTTCGGCTTGTAATTCTTCGATTTTGTCTCCTACTGCCTTTTCGTAGGCACGTTCAACCATTTCGTCAAATTCCTGTCTGAGTTCTTCGAGCTTGTTTTTAAGCTGCTCACTTTTTGCAATTTCTTGCTCGGCGGCCTCCATCGCTGTAAAGCGGTCTAGAAAGCCTTTTCTTTCTTCACTTAACTCTTTCATATTCTTTACTTAATTGATTGTTTATTTATTTAGCTGTCAGTAGGTCATAGTCCAGTGGCTGGGCAAAGACTTTGCCGTCGGCATCCACGTCGAAGAGTGTGGTAATGTCTGAAACCTTCAGGGCTGGCACACAGGCCAAAAAGCCGTTTATCTGTTCGGCCAGTTGTGTGTGAACGTCACGAGCAATGATACCTTTTTCAGTGAGGGCATAGAGGGCTGTTTCCTTGGCCACAAGCTCAGCGAGGTTTTCGGGTAACACTGCCCGCCCATCCTTCACGTCAGCGTATTGCACGAAATAGGACGGGTCTAAGGGGTGGGCAATGGAAATGCCTGGATAGAGGGCTGCGTAAAGTTCAGCCTTCATCTGCTCGGCATCTTCATCCAGCACTTCTATAACTTCATGCTCATTAAGGCCATTTGTACGCCCTTGCACATCCTTCTTGATTTCTTCAAGGGCTGCGTCTATGGCATCGCAGTTCGTGAAAAAAGTGAACGGCTCAAAGGATTCAGGGAGCGTGACGCCCTGCCCGATTTGCTTCTGCTCTACCTCTTTTGCGCCCTCTTTCTTCTGAATGGTGAGGGCGGCGAAAAGGGTTTCCTTAGTCACGGGGAAACCGTGTTTTCTCAGGATTTGGATTAATTCGTCAGTTCGGCGAAGGACGCGATAAATCTCACGGGTGACGAACTGGGCGGCGTTGGGGTCGTTGGTGATAAATACTTTCTTACTTTTAGCCATCGTTTTGGTTTTTAATTGTTTAACTTGATTTAGGGGTCTCGTTTTTTTTGAGGAAACCCGCAGGGGGCGCGAATAACGATGCCGCAAATCTTATAATCTATCTTATATTTCTCCACATTGTCCTAAGTCTTTTAGTGCCTCGGCAAAGGCGTTGCCCTCGGCACGTTGCACGTCTTGAATAAAAAGGGTGGGGTTAGGGTATGTTCTGAGGGTTGTTGTGGGCTGCCATTGTGCCCCATCGCGAACGAAGCAGCGTGCGAGGAACGATTTGGCCGTGCTACCTTCATTGAAAATGGCGTAAGGTGCAAGGATGTACTTATAGAGGCAGTCATCTGAAATTAGTTGCAATCCGCCTCCCGCGATAACCTGCCCTTTGCGTTCTATATTCATAACAACTCCGGCACGGTGTTGGTTATTGCATCAATTTCTTCGGCACGCTCGGCGTAGTGAAGGTGTATGAACGGCAAACCTAGTGCCGACGCCAGCTTGTTACGTTGCTCATCTGTCACCATGCCAGTTCGAATTATCTCCAGTAGCATAATCTTCGCCTCCCTGTCAATTCTAATTATCTCCATCGCTGTCTTGTATTAATTGTGCCATTTGGTCGGCCAAACGGTCTATTTGTTCTTCTGTCATCTGCGTAAAGTCCATTGTGGCAGAAACCTTTGCCTCGGCCTGCTTAGGTATGGCATAGGGCAATAGAGTAGCAATAACACGCCATTGTTCAGGAGGGGACAGCAACTGAAAGTCTTTAAGTAAGTCTTTGGCATTGCTGCTGATAATCTGTAACACCCATTGCCGTATGTATTCCGTTTTCTCGTTTTTTCTGCCTTTGGGGCGGCCTTTGGGGTTGCCTGATGTTCCTTTCTTAAATGCCATAAATCTTTGTTTTTTGATTGTTATTTACAAGGGTTAGAGAAGTGCAATTATAGAGGTTGGACGTGGTAGAACGCTGCGGCGACGAAAGGACACGCGGCCAGTAACGCCCTTATTAAGCGATTTAAGGACTATTGCCCGCGCTTCTGTCTTCGAGTAGCCCATCAGCACAAGAATCTCTTTCAGCTCTCCGACGGTGAAGAGTTCCTGCTGGTGCTGCTCTTTGATTTCTTCAAATATCTTTTCTATCTGTTCCATCATTTTTTTGTTGTTTGATTATTTCTTTATACTTTTGCATCATCAACTTCGGTTGTGGGCGGGTTAGGGGGCTGAGTGAGTGCGTGAACACGAGTACCAAAAATAGACCCGACGGCAGCATGCGACGCACCGCTTAGGCTGCCTTTTTTATTCCTCTTTGAACTGAAACAAGCTCATTTCTATGCTTTTGCGTGGGTGGTTGCACTCGACAGCGATATTGGAGGGGTAGCGATGGACGAATGCGATGAAGTGCTTACATTTAAAACAATGGTTACCACCTACTTTAACGCCATCTTTATAGGGGCAGTTGGTAGAATAGTGGAACATTCCGCTCTCGGCTCGTTGTACGTTATACTCAATTAGCGTCCCCATTGCTCCAGCTCCTTGACTTCATCCTCTGTTATGAACCCGTAGGCATATAGACCGCTTTGCCTAACATCATATCCGTTAGCGATGTATTCCTCAAGGAGGTATGCGTTTCTCTCTGCTATCGGGTCAGTCTCCGCACGCTGCTGCTGGGGAGCGATATTCTTCACCTCTGCGAGCCGCCCACGCCACCATGGCAGGAACTTCTTAGAAAACTGGAGCAAAATATCTTGCACATCAAACTGCGCGAAACTCGCCTTATATTCAGTCAAGTACTGGGCAAAATAGACGATAAGGGCATACATGGAGCAAATAGTCCCATATTTCCCGAGAAATATGTCTGCGGCCAAATCTGCGCTGCTTCGGTTAAACGATTCCTTAGCCGTACTCAGGGAATAAAGCCCTACAAACTGGTTGCTTACAATGGTCTTAGCCGCTCCGGTTGTAGAATAGAGGCTATCCACGTCTGCGAGTAGGATGGACGGCTCAGTTAAGCACTTCTCTAGGTTAGCCAGTGCACGGCCATAGGTCGCTGGCGCAAAGAAAGCATAAACTTTATAAATGTCCGGAAACTGCTCCTTAAAGCGTTGTGCATCATTCTTTTGCCGCTCTGAGCGTTGCTGCCATCTGACTAAGCTGGTAGAGCTGGGCGTCCGCGATGTTGTCGGCTGCTGAGTTACACCTACTTCCATAATTCTTTGATTTATTGTTTGTTTGACTTCTGCGAATCCACCCGCGCACGGCTGCCTGCCAGTTCTTCATAGGGTTGCGCCCGACGTGCCAGCCATTGGCTGTATAGTAGTCCATAAAGGCCGCTGCCTCTGCCCGCGCATCTACGGGAACGGCCTCCTTCATGGCGAAAAAACCCATATACGAATAGATTTCTTCAATTGTCGGCTTTGAGAATGCGGCGCGCACGCGCTTACTCTCTTTATCTACTTTATCATTTATATTTACATCTACATTATCATTTACATTTACATCTACATTATCATTTACATTTACATCTACATATATGTTATCGGGGGTTATTACCTCGGGTAAGGTGGTTATAACCTCCTTATCCTTGCTTATAACCTCCTTATTTTTTGTTGTAGCCTGCTTATCGTCGGTTATAGCCTGCTTATCGTCGGATTTGCCCCATCTGCGCTCCATGGCTTTTTTGCCCGCTTCGCTGAATATCTTTTTATTTTTCAGCCATTTCGCCGTGTCCCTATCTATTTGTAATCTGATAAAGCCAAACACGCCACGCACGTCCCTGTCTGTCGGCTCTTCACCGTCAAGGGCATAACGCAGAACGGCATCCAGCGTCCTATGCCGTAGGCTATCATCCAGCTCTAGCAGTAGGCCGCACCACTCTCGGTAAAAAAGGAATGCTGTTTTTTCTTCCATTGCTTATCTATTTACTCGGGTTGTAGTTACTCTTCTTGGCTGGTATCTACGCGCTTTCTCTTCAAGGTCTTTCACGGTGTCTACACGTTTGGAGAAAGCCCATGCTTCTACTTCTTCACGCTTGAAGAACGCTGAACGTCCATAGCTTTTATAGTACGGCAGGCTACCCTCGGCCATAAGCTTGTAGACGTAGCTTTTTTTGAATCCTAGGTATGCCGCAACTTCACTTGTAGTAAGGACTGGCTTCTTCGTGTAGGCCAGCGCATCCGTAACCTTTGCCGTTATAAGCTCGGCCAGCTTGGCGATGTCTTTTTCTTCCATATTATTTAAATTAAACGATTTACGGCGCAAAGGTATAGCCAACCCAGACAAAAATGCCAAAATAGAAGAAACGTGTGTAAACAAGTGCGTAAATAATTGAAATATAGCAACAAAAAAACGCCCCGAAAATGGGCTACCACCTTCGGGACGCTGTTTTTTTTCCCCTAATTATTCCAGTCCGGGCATCATCAAGCTATTTATTGCCTCCAGTTTTAGCTTATCAACCGCGCGTGTATATTTCTCGGTGTGCTGTAGGCTGGCATGGCCTAGAAGGCTGGAAACCGTCTTAATGTTCGCCCCGTTATTCAAGATATTGACAGCAAAAGAATGGCGGGCACAATGCCAACTAATATGCTTATCTATTCCCGAACTTGCCACCCAGCGTTTCACGTCATACAGGCACGCCTGATAGGACGGCAGCCTAAAGATAAGGCTATCTCTGCCCTGTCCGGCTTGAGGTCTCCCAATAAGATTTATAAGGTATTCATTTAACGGTATTACCACACCACTACTTCCACTATGTCCCTTTGTCTTATTTTGCTCAAATTTCAGCAGCTTATTGCCGTAATCCACGTTGGCAAAGGTGAGGCATTTCACATCGCAGAACCTTATCCCCGAAAACAGGCATAATGTAAACGCCCGTCTTACGTCTGCGTTCTCGCTATCATAGTGGGTTTGTAGTAGTTTCCGTATCTCATCCTGCGATAGGACGTCTTTGCGGAGAATCTTATCATCTGCCCTTATTGTCACCCCTCGGCACGGGTTCTTCGTTAAGATACCCTCATCTATAGCATAATTAATAACCTTCTTGAATCGCTGGTAAATGGTTTTTGGCCCTTCTCCACGTCCACGGCTTTGAAGGTAGTCCGTGAAATCTTCCATCATTCTTTTGTCTAACTGCGCCGCCTGAATAACATCTTTATAGTTTTTATATTCAGGCGTTTCGTCGAGGAAATCCTTAAAGCGGTTTATTGCGAGCTTCACCATCCGCACGTCACCTTTTTTGTATTTCGCCACATACTCATCGCAGAATTCAAGGAAACTAATCTTTTCATCTCTTTTCAGTCGGTAGCCCATCCTGTCCTCAAGAAACTTCTGCTCCGCCTCGAAGCGTTGCTGTTTCGCCACCCTTAGCGTCTCCTTGTTGTGGTCTCTCTCTAGCTGCCCGTGCGGTTTTTCAAATAAATACAAGCAAAGGTTTTCCTGCCTTCGAATATGCGTCACCTTATACCTCGGCTTTCCCTTCATCCTACCTTTTTTATATCGGACTGGTTTGCCATACTCATCCAGTACTGGTTCGCTTCTACGCCCAAAGTAGTAATCTAAATAAAGACTAATTCTACCGTCCGCCAGCTTTCTTTGTTCTAGCCGGGGATTGTCCTTCATGTTGTGTTCTAACTTTGCCATACGATATACATTTTATTCGCCGCAAAGTTACTATATAAACACCTTTAAAAAGTGTACTAAAAGTGTACTATTTAAACAAGTCAAACACTTTTTTTCTCAAAAATAAGAAAACAACTATTATTTAATAGTTTCTTTTTCAGGTTTTTTCGTTTGTTTGGTTTTCCAAAGCCTCACTCACTTCGAGTACGAAAAGAGGAGCCCTTACGTGGAGGCTCCTCTTTTTCTATGGCTTTCGTCGCCATCGCTACTCTGTACGCATCACCTTGCTGCCGTTGTAGATGTAGATGACACCAGGGAGCATGTCGCCAGGCGAGGCAACAGGACGGCCCATAAGGTCGAAGAGCCCCTGACGTTTCGGCAGAACGGCCTCGTCGGGAAGGAGGGGCGACGAGGGGAGAGACGGCGTGCGGATGCCGGTGTCGATATAGTTGGGGTCGCCAAGGTAATAGAGATGGAAGGCGTCGCACTTATACCAGATGTCGCCCGCAGCAATGCCGATGGTGAGCTCGCCGTTATCCACCCAGATGCTGTCGATGACAGTCTCGGTGAGGTAGTATTTGCCAAGCTCAGAGGCAGGAGCCGGCACGGTGTCGTTGCCTGCGAAGACACTCACCACGCCGCCCTCGTCGGTGCCCGTCATCACACTGAAACGATACCAGCCCGTGAGCAGGCCCTTAACCGTCTGCGAGATGCCTGTGGACTTACCCTGATTGTTGTTGTGGAGGAAGAAGCTTCCCTCACCGCGGGCAATGTAGGTAGCCGTGTTGGAAACGGTACGGACGATGGCATGGTTGTCGCTCTTCCAGCCATTCTTGTTGTTCGTCTCAAACGACGGGTTGGTGATGAACGCCGTGAAGTCAACCGGACTGGTAACAACTCCCACCATCAGAGGATAGCTGGCGCAGAAAGTCTCTATCTCCTTGATGATGCGACTGATGTCGGCAGATTCCAACTCCATCGCTGCCCAGGTGGCGCGGGCATTGGCAAGCAGGGTGCGCATCTGAATGTTGGCGCTGTCGCGCACACCCGTGCGATGGGCCTCGTAGATAGCCTGAGCCTCGTCAATGGTGTTGGCCAGCTTGCGGTAGGCCTTCTCAAACGTCTCGTTGACCGTAGCGCGCACCTTCTTTGACTCTGAAGCGAGTACGAAGGTAAACGGCTCAGCAATATAGGTGGAATCCTGTGAATTGAAGTATTGTGTCGAGACCGTGGGGTCGGTATCAAGGACAAGCATATGGCCGACATTCTCAGGCATCTGGGTGTGGGGATGGAAGGCTGCGAACGTGCCGATGAATGGCATGGTGACGGCTGTGTCGGGGACAACGCTGACGGTGACATCCTTCGCGGTAAATGGCATAGGATTCGTAGCGCTGGACAATGTCATGTAGGGCGTGGCAGCCTCAAGGCGACTTACCGTTGTTGCCTCGGTGAAATACGACTTTCCAATGCCTGTGACGTAGCGACAGATATAATCCGTCGGGCACGGACAAGCGAAGGGAAGGATAAGGGTATTGAGCACACCGGGGAAGAAGTCGGGCGTGTACTGAGCCTTGGCTGCCTGGAACGGCTCAAGGGGACGGAAGTCGTAGCCTGCCGTCAGGCGCAAGTCGGCACAACGGCCGTCCTGAATGACATTGGGGCCTTCCGCAGGAACACTGACGTAGAAGAGGGCGTTGGGATTGGCTGCGCTGAGGCTGCCTCTGACGCCACTGACGCCCCGCAGGTCATAGGCCGTGATGGATGAATTGTGCGCAAGGGATGCAAAAGCTGTGGCGTCCCATGCGCCGGAAAGGACAGCCTTTCCGTCTACAACGGTGTCAACAGCCAGCGACGGCTCACCAACCACAAAACGCAGAAGGGTGTCAGCCGTGGCAACAGCCATATCGTCGGCAGAAACATGGAAGATGAGGTACAGTCCTTCATTAAGCCGGTTGAAGGTGTGCTCAATCGCCTTGCGCTCGCCCGAGCCAAAGGCAACGGTGTTGACGTTTTTGTTTTTGTACGACTTCACCACGCCTGTTTCGGGGTCCCATTGGTCAAGGAGTAACTTCACCGTAGGCTGGCCAGGCGTGGAGTCAGCATGGTTGCTGATGTCGGCAAAGACATTGACGCTGTTGTTGTTAAGCTTCTGGAACACCATGCCGCCCACCACGACGGTGTCGGCAGATACGGTAGCATCGATGCCGCGTAAAGTAAACGACGGTGACGGGTCAACGACATTCACAGGGGTGTGGGTAATCACCTGCCGGTTGGCATCAGTGGCATAAATAAAATAGGAACGGGCAAGCGAGGGACGGAACTCAAAGGGCACAGACACCGTCTCACCCGGAGCAATGAACGTCTGGTTATTGGTGGCAACAGCTGTACTGCTCGATGACGGGGCCTTCTCCGTTGTCTGGAGGTAGAGGTTGAAACCGCTGACGGGAACGGTGCCGTTATTGGTGATATCGACCGACACAGAGCACGAGACACGCCGATAGAGGGTGCTATCCGTACGGATGACGCCCGAGACGTTGGGGTGAGTGGGAGTGATGTTATAAACAATTTCCTGCCAGATGCAGAAGCCGTTGACACCATCCTTGAGGTCGAGGGTGTACCATCCGTCACCACCGCCGCCCCAGCCGAAGTTGAAGTGCCAGAGGCCGTTGCGCGCGTTGTAACCGTCGATGTTTATGGCATGGCCGCTCTTGCCGTCGGTAGTGAAACCCGAGTACAGGAGGGGCTTCTGCGCAGCCAGGCTCGAGTAGATGAAGCTTTCCCAGTTTTCAATCTCCATCTCGTTGCGGCTCAGGCTGATACCGCTTAGGCCGAAATGGCTCTTCATGGCCTTGTTGGCTTCGCTGATGTAGCCGCCGGTAGAGTGCCAATAGCCCAGACGGGCAGCAGCGCCGATGGTGAAACAGAGGGTGGCCACGGGGAGTTTGAGATCCTGAGGCTCGTTGTTGTTGTAGCTGTCAAACATCAGGTCATATTCAATGGGTGTTCCCTTGGGATAGCTGACGGTGACGTCACACTGCTCATCGCCGCCCTTGTAGGTGGGCGTGGTTGCCAACAGATGATCGGGGAGGTCCTTGCGGAAGTAGTAGATCTCTTGCGATGCAGCCGTTGCCACGCAGCCCACGACAGCATGATCGCCATTGTCGGGGCAGATGGGGCAGAGGATATTCCACGGGGCGCCCTGGTTCCAATGGCTCTTCATCAGCGGGTTGATGGTCTGACGGTCGCTGTTTGCCCGACGCCGTGTATAGGTGGGCAGCCCAGCCTCACGTCCCAGTGTCACCACATCGGTAACGCACTCCAGCATATCGCGGAGCGCAGGCGGAAGGTTGTTCTCGTCAAAGTCGCCATTGTCGGTATAGCCCAGCACGGCAGGCTGACAGTCGTCGCCGCTGACAAGAATGAAACCCTTGTCGTCGCCACGCGAGATGACATAATAAGGCGCTGCCTCCTGAGGCTCTGCGGGAGCGATGCGATGCATAGCACGGACGCGCTGAGGAGCGAGTGATTCGCCAAGGAAATCCTCAGCGATGCGGATGGCCTGAGAAGGAGTAATGACTTCGGCCTGCACGGCGATAAAACCGGCAAAAAGGGCTGCAAAGAGCAGGAAAACGCGATTTTTCATATCCAGAAAATACTATTAAGCGTGCAAAGATAACATGGACGATTCGAACCACCAAATATATCCCTCTTTTTTACATAGTAAAAAAAAGTTAATGCCTGAATTATTTTGGAAAAACCCTTGCAAATGGCAAAAAAAGCAGTACTTTTGCGCCCCAAATCAAAAACGAACACATCAAAACAATAACAAAACTATGTATTGGACACTTGAATTAGCATCAAAACTAGAGGACGCCCCCTGGCCCGCAACTAAGGATGAACTGATTGACTACGCCGTCCGTTCCGGCTCGCCACTGGAAGTTATCGAAAACCTGCAAGAGATTGAGGACGAAGGCGAAATATATGAGAGTATCGAGGACATCTGGCCAGACTATCCCAGCAAAGAGGACTTCTTCTTCAACGAGGACGAGTATTAACGCTCGTCCTCGTCCGTTTTGATTTAATCCATAGAAACGCTTACCATGAAACGAAGAGATTTTTTGAAGAGTAGCGCCTTGCTGGCCGTTGCCACAGGGACGAGCAGCCTAGCACAGGCCTTTAATGCACATGAGCAAACCAACACGCCGGCAACCCTGCCTTTACAGACAAACGCCGACGATGATGAACAGCCGTGGGAGGGGCCGCTCATCATGTCTGCCCCAATGCTTCAGAACTATGCCGAGACCTCTGTCGGTGTCGCCTTCGCTGTCAGCGACTGGGCCAACGGCTACGTCATCATCGGTGAGCGTCCTGACCTCAGCGACGGCCGCAAGGTGATGTGCGGCGGTTATCGCATTACCGACATCAGCAACCACGTCATCCTGGTGCGCATCACCGGCCTCCGCCCGGCCACCACCTATTACTATCGCATCGGCGCCGACCACATCGCCTACAAAGGCGGCTATGACATGAAAATACTCGGCAACGAAGAAAATCCGCATATTTACCATTTTACTACCGCCGGTGTTGCGGCAAAGGCGCACTTCTGCGTCATCAACGACACCCACGTGCAGTGGGAGCCCTTTGGCCGTGCCATAGAGAAGATTGCCCAGCTCAGCCCCTCATGCGTCATATGGAACGGCGATGCCAGCAATGTGGAGGAAACCATCAAGGCGCAGACGCGCATCTTCCTCAAGCCCCAGATTCAGCGGGAGGACTATGCTGCTGAGATGCCCTACCTGTTCTGCCCAGGCAACCACGACCTGCGCGGTATGGCCAACCGTCATCTTGAACGTGTGTGGATGTACCGCCAGCCCGAGGAGCGCCTGCCGCGTGACTGGGACCTTGGCCGAAATTTTGCCGTGCGAATGGGCGACATTGCTCTCGTCGGGCTCGATACGGGCGAGGACAAGATGGACACAAACCCCATCTTCGCCGGACTCTTCAACAGCGAGGCCTACCGCCGTGCCCAGACCGACTGGCTGCGCGATGCCCTTGCACAAAAGGAAATCCGCACGGCTCCTTACTTGGTTGCCATCTGCCATATCCCCCTTTTCGACGACAATCCCAAACATAACCCGGGCGACATCGCTCCCGCTGACAAAGACCCGCAGTATTCCACCGACTTTGCCATGTGGCAGCGCACCTGTGCCCAGCTATGGACACCCCTGCTTCAACAGGCAGGCTGTCAGCTTGTCATCACCGCCCATCAGCACCACTATCGCTACCATGCCCCTACGTCCGAACGCCCCTGGGCTCAAATTGTAGGCGGAGGACCGGAGCATGCTGCCGATGAGTCAGACGAACAGCCTGGACAGTTCCCTACAGTCATCGAAGGCGAGGTCAAGGACAAAGCGCTCATTGTCACCATTCACAACCTCCGCACCCGCAAGGTGCAGGATACCTTCATCTTCCGTCCTCGCAAGAGCCGCCGTAAAGGAAAACTGTAGTAGCGCCGTTTGCTACTTCTTGGGGAAGACCTGCTTCTTCACCTCTTTTTCGCCCAGCAACTCGCGGGCTTTCATAGGTTCGTCCGTTGTCAGCTGGTCGATACGCATAGAGATGGCTTTTTGCATGTCATCGGGGTTGTTCACCGTCCACACATTGACGCTCATGCCGCATGCGCGCGCTTCCTGAAGATACCGTGTGCTTCCCATGTAGGCGCCAAAGTTTAAGTCAATGCCGTTCAATCCGTTATCCAACACCTCGGCAGGCCAAAGGTCTGCGCCTAAGTACTGCACCGTGAATCCCGGGCACAGCCGCGCCAATTCGCGGCATGCATGCAGGCTGAACGAGATGAATATCACCCTGTCGGGGCTCAGCAGCCCATACTCTTTCAGTAGTGCTACCGACTTCTGCACCGCAGCGTCCTCAATCTGAGGCGTGGCGTGCTGCTTCATCTCAAACACCAGCGTCGTCGTAGCACATTGCTGCGCCTGCTCCAGATACTTCTCCAGCGTCGGAATAGGTTCTCCGTTTTCCAACCGATGCTCCGCAAACGCCGAATAAGGGTTCTGGTCTATACGCTTACCGCCCAGCGAACTGTCGTGGAACACCAGCAGCACGCTGTCAGCCGTCATGTTCACATCGAATTCGCTACCCCAGAAGCCCGCCTCCTGCGCAGCCTTCAACGAAGCCACCGAGTTACGTGCAAAGCCGCCCGCCTCGCAGTTCCAGTATCCTCTGTGTGCCACAATGCCTACCCCGTCAAACGGCGTCTGCCCAGCTAACACCTGCTTTGCCTTGTCACTTGTGCCGCAGGACGCTGTCAGCATCCCCGTCAGCACCATTACTAACGCAATCCATACATTTCCTTTTCTTTCCATAACGCTATTCTGTTTTTTCAGTTTCATATTCCTCGCCCTCTTCGGCAGCCAGCATAGTGCCCACGCCCTCCTCCGCTTCCGGATAGGAAACCTGCACGGCATGGTCCTCCAGCCAAATCCTATTCAACGTATAAGCCAGCGATGTCAACGTCTGCTCCCGGATGCTCGGCTTCAGCGAGCATTCCCACACCGTAATGCAATGCCAGCCCAGTCGTGCCAGCCGATGCTGCTGCTCAATGTCACGCGCCTGATTGCGCCGTATCTTCCTCACCCAGAAATCCCTGTTCGTCTTCGGAATCTTACAACACTCAGAATTATCAATTATCCATTGTCCATTATCAATTTGTGGCAACGCCACATTGTGTCCATGCCAGAAGCAGCCGTTCACAAAGATGCACGTCCTGTACTTCCGCAGCACCAAGTCCGGATGCCCGGGCAGGTCAGGCGCATTCAGCCTGTATCGGAATCCCCTTTTCCACAGCCCCCGACGCACAATCATCTCTGGCTTCGTACCCTTCGAATGTATCGCCGCCATATTCGCATGCCGCTGCTGTGGAGAGAGTTTATCCATACCGTTTCAACGCTTTTCAACCATTCTGCTTATCCGACGTGTCTCCTTGCGCGCCTCCCGCCAACGGGGGAAATAACGGTCCATCAGCGCATGAAAACGGGCGTTATGGCTGGGTTCCAGCAGATGACACAGCTCATGCACCACCACATGCTCCACGCACCACTCGGGCAGCAGAAGCAGATAGGTAGAGAAGCTGATACTGCGGTTCCTCACATTGCATTGCCCCCAACGCGATTTCGTCGGTTTGTAGGTGATGGCAGAGGGGCTGACGCCCATCTCCTTCGCGTGCCGTTCAACAATCGGCACCACCAGAGCATTCAGCCTGTTATTGGCCTCTTCTTTCTGAGCCCGTGTTGACAGAGGCAGCTGCCCGAAGAAGTCCGCCCGCTGTTTCTGAGCCTCGCTGGTTCTCTGCCTGGACTTTGCTATCCAATCCCTGTTCCGCTCAATAAACGCCTCCACCTCCCCCCTCGAAGTACCGAAAGGCACCGACACATGCACATCGCCACTCTTCACGATGCGCATCGACAATCGACGGGTTCTTCTATAGGTTACTTGTATGGACATGGCAAAACAGAAAGCACTTAGAAAGCCGTATTAAATTACTTCGAATATCGCGCAATTTCCCGGACTTAAGATAAACAGCGGGCCGTATTTTTGCGCAGGAACGCTGAGGGCATCGCTCCGGATCAGCTTCACACGCTCGTCCGTCTCAACCCGGACGTGCCATTCCTCAGCCGGACTTGTATTCACCAACATGACGAAATGCCGCTTGCCATTCTGGATTTCCGAAACAAGTCCGCTCCCTTGCTCGCGCTGGAGAGTGCGGAAATGTTGAGGCAACTGCGCGAGAGGCTTAGTTCCCACGGGGACAGTTTCGGCCATGTGAAACACGCTCTCCACCGTACAACCCGCCCAAACAAAGGCGCGCCGCTGAATCTCCTCGTTCATCTGCCGCACCAATTCATAGACAGGACTCCGGCGGCCCTCCTGAGTGATAGGCGCTTGATGAAAATCCCACGTCTCGGTGCCCGGATTCCAATAGGTGAAGTATTGCAGGAGCTGGGCCCCATAGGCCAAGTTGCTGTACATCTGCAGACGCAGATGATCGATAGTGGGAATTGGATAAGAACCGTGAGACGTCGACAACGCAAACGCCCAGAAAGTCTTGCCTGAACGCCGAGCCTCAGCCCTGACAAGCTCCAAGTTCTGATACCAATAAGGGCTGAGTACTGCATGCTCTGCGCCCGCGTTGATGGGATAACAATCAAAGGAAATCTGAGGCAGATCTACCTTTTCCGTAAAAAGACGCAGATGTTTCTCATAACCCTCTACCGAGAAGACAAAACTGGGCAAAAGATTCAGATAGCAAGGGTGTTCGCTGTCCACGCTCTCGATACGGCGCGCCCATTCACCGAGCGCTTCCATTGAATCATCGCCAGGTTCATCGCGCAGGAAATACCCACCCAGACCAGGATGCTTTTTCACCTTTTCCGCGGTTTCCTCGGGAGCCGTTTCCAGTTCAGGACACATGAAAATAGACTTCATTCCCACCTTAGCACAGAGATCAAGAGCCTGAATGGCATCGTCGTACGAGTAGATATGCGAGAACGAATAGTCAAAACCCGCATCACGCATCTCTTGATAATGTTCAAGCGTAGCATATTCGCCGGGAGGAATGCTGTACCAGCCCAGAATGGGAATATGAGGGACAGATTTCTTGCTATCCGGAGTGCATGCAAAGCACAAGCAGCAACACAACAAAAGCGTTATTTTTTTCATGATAACTTCTATTTTCCGCATTGTTCACTCATCTTTCAACAATTCTTTTTCAACCGAATCGCTGCCTTATTCTTATGCCGTTGTAGTTCGGTGAGACAATCCATATAGTCCTCACCCACGCAATTCCATTTGAATCCGGGGGCACCCGATGGGGGATTGCGGAAGTCATAGACGTCATGTCCAGCCTCCCTCAACTTGGCTACTACTTCCGGGTAGTATTCATTCCGCCAACTGCTTGCTACATATATTTTGCGTCTCATATTGACGGCAAAGATACGACAATTCTGAGAAATGGGTATAGGATGTTCCGTTTTTTCTTTTTTTTGCATACCTTTGCTGAGCAAATCACAAGTTAGAATGGAACAAAACAAAAAATCATATAAGTTCAAGCACATCCGTGAAAAGAACTACGACTCTTCTCACCCTCTTTACGATACAATGAAAGCTATTTGCAACCCAGAGGGCGAGAATAGTGGCCATACAGCAGAATACAACGGAATAACTTTCCAACTCTATATGTGCTCAGACACCTATTATGATGAACAAGGTATTCCTCAACGAGAAGTTTCTGTAATGGGCCTTGACCAACAAGAAGACAGATGGAATGTTTATCGGTATAATGCAGAAGATTTAGCTGAAAGAGCCAAGAAAGCAGAACAACAAGAATTCAAGCCCCATACCGTTGACTATACCTATCAAGATGGACATGTCTCTTGGATAGAGCAGCGCGACTACAACGAACGTCGGGAACTGATTCACATGGAGCAAGCTTTCTATGGCGATGGTTTGTTCGATGATTACCAAGATACTCCGAAATACACTCTAAATTCCGATCTCACCTACGAATACGACGAATACGGCAACTGGGTGCTCTGTTATCTTCATTGTGTTGATGGCTTGCAGCCAGATGAACTTACGATTCGAGAAATTGAATATTGGTGAAATATAGTAATTTCCCAAAATCCTATTTATCGTTCTGCCGCTATTGTTAACAATTCATACTCATTGGGGGCTACTTCATTTCGACTTTTTGTTGATAGTTTTCTTATCTGTCGGAATTTGTCAAATACATTCTCTCTATGGTGCTTCAAAAAAATTTTCAAAGGCCTATAAAAGGGTTCCTTGGGTACAAATATTTTTTTACCATTATATTCTTCATAAAACCAGTTTCCTTTTAGTTTTTCTGATACAATTACTCTGTAGTCATCACTAATACAAAAGAAACCTTTATCAAACGCAAAGTGCATATCTCTACACAATGCGATACCATTACAAGGTAAAAAAGTGCCTTGATGTGCTTGAGGTTTTATGTGCGCAGCCTCTAGATTAAACAAATCCACATTACCTTCTTTATACCTAATTACTTTACCGGTAACAGCACATCGATATTGGTAGGCATTCATAACGAGGTCGTGAAAAAGAGAACTGTTAAATATTGAACATCCCATTGATTCTTCAAAAGAGTTTTCTTCGTCGTCGTTATTATCTTGCGTGCTATAAGTGCTCAACAAGGAGTCTGACTCTATTTTTATAACCTTCATGGCCTCGTCTGTAACAACGACATCAGACACCTCGTCTAGTTTAGGCTCCTCTATAAAATCGAAGACAGTATCTATCACGGCGTTAGCGTGAAATCTTCTGTCATAATCGTCTAGGATACGTTGTAGGAGATAGCTTTTCTTGTGTTCAGGTGTAACCCTTGTCAATGTGTAGTAAACGTCACCATCCAGGTCGAATCTTTCAAACACAGCATAATCTCCCTTGAAGAAATATTCTTTGTCGGGATCGATTTCGTTGTTCATATATAGCCTGACTTCATTTCTGGGATTTTTTCCTTTATATTCTATATCCGCATATTTTTGATTGTGATAATCCATGGTGCAGAGCACTCTTTCCCTTTCTTTATCACGATTCATAGGAATAATTGACACAATTACTTTGTCGTTCATTACAACGGATGAGATGTGTGGAAAAAAGTCTAGGCATGATTTCGCCACAAGGAAATATCGCCCCCTTGCAGGTCTCTCACCTCTTGAATTAACAGATCCCATCTCTTGATGGCCAACCTTATGAATATAGTATCTGCCCATTGTTGTATTGGTTTAAAATCTTGTGAAGTCCTTTGGCAATAATCTTTGCAAAATCAGATGGAACAGCATTGCCAATCATTTTGTACTGTGCCATCATTGGACCAAGAAATTCAAAGTCATCCGCAAAGGTTTGAAGTCTTGCGGCTTCTCTGACAGTAATTGACCTTGCTTGAACAGGATCTGGATGTATGTGTCTCATACCATCTTTATATAAGTGCGCAGGTATCGTGTTGCTTGGCTCATTCCACCTCAAGACATAATACTTGTGGATATTGCTCTTCTTGCCAGTCATTCTTGTATACAGTTCTTTAAGCGATTCGGTTGACACATACTCATTTCTTCCTGATTCTATGTCCTCTGCTAGCATGGCGAAAATCCTTTGGTCACGTTCGCTATGAAAGCGTGGAACATGATTCAGAACACCACTTCCTTCAATTGGTCTGTGAGAGAATTTATGTCCATCTTTCTTTATTACCTCTTGACTCGGTACAATAGTAGGCAAATCGCCAATAGCGTCTTTTACTGTTCTTTGAACAGCAGCAGCTCTATACTGAGGCATTAGTTCATAGTAAAACCTTTCCAATATCTCTTGGGTTAACCCGGGTCTTTGTTCATTCAACTGCTCATTGACACCCAAGATTATCACTCGTCTTCTGTGCTGAGGTATTCCAAAATCAGCGACATCATAGACTGCATTTTTGAAGTCATCGATAACTTTATATCCTGCTTCGTTGAATGCTCTCCTTATTTTGTCAACAATAGGAGTTCCATCTGGTGCTGAACTTAACATTCCCATAACATTTTCAAAGATAAAGAACGCTGGCCTGAAATGTTCAAGAATTCGAATATAGCTTTCAAACAGATAGTTTCTATAGTCATCTCTCATCCCATGAGGATCTCTAATACGTCCTGCTAAAGAATAAGCTTGACATGGAGGACCACCAATAATAACGTCTATTTTCTTGTCGCCAATCAGTTTGTTTAGTCCCAAATGTTTACCGAAAGTCTCATCATCGAATCCGTTAATCAGTTCATCTGTCCGCTGAATGTCAAATCTCACAACTTCTTCTTTGACATTTTTGTGGTGCCATTTCTTTTCTAGCCTATTAGCAAGAGTCATACTAGGAAAAGTTTCCCACTCTACACAAGCCAACGTTTCATAGCCGCCTTCTTGCATAAATCCGTCCATCAGCCCACCGCATCCCGCAAACAGGTCAATTGTGTTGTATTTCTTTTTAGGCATTACTCCAAATACTTTAACAGTTGAATACCTATTGCTTCGGCCATTAAGCAAGGCACAGCATTACCGACCTGTTTGTCTTGTTGTCCCTTGTTCCCTAAAAAGACAAAATCGTCTGGGAAAGACTGTAATCTGGCGCTTTCTCTTACCGTCGGGCACCTGTTCCATTTGTAATGGAAGTTATTTCGATGGCCTGTATCTATAGTTCTCGATGGCTTGTAGCTACAATATCTTGTCCATGCCATATGAAAGATTCGGCTTTCGCCAACCCCTGGCGGCAAGTCTTTGTAGTTCCCTCCATCAGGAACTAAGGCAATTGTATCTTTCACAAATTGTTTGTGGTCAATTGACTTGTGGTTATATAGCACATTGCATGAACCTCGCATAAGTTTCTGGTATTCAGTAAATGGGTCTTGCACATACTCAGAAATATCATCCCCTAAAGTGTGCTCAAGACTTGGTAAATCTCCTATAGCTTGTTCACAAGTGATATATTCGTCTGGTTTTAGATATGGTTCCGGGAATTCAAATTGTTCTTTGCCTTCTAAGATGCCAACAAATACCAGACGCTTTCTAATCTGTGGAACTCCATAATCTGCAGAACACAGAATCTTGTTATTGACATTATACCCCATTTGGGTGAAACGTCTGACTATTTCGTCGCGCACTTCCCCTCTGTAAAGAGTAGCCATTCCTGGCACATTTTCGACAAGAAAAGCTTTTGGCCTATATTTCCTCACGGTCTCTATCATTGCCAGATATAGTTTGTTTCGTTCATCATCAAACTGCCTTGGGCCTGTGAGGCTAAAGCCTTGACAAGGAGGGCCGCCAATTATGACATCAATTTTCTTACCAGCAATAAGGTTGTCTATTTTGTCAAACGTGTCAGGAGAAGAAAGGTCTCCACAAAGAGTTTTACTTCCATGATGATTGTAGGCGTAAGTTTTTAGGGCAGGCTCATTGAAGTCTACACCAAGAACTATATTATACCCTGCCATTTCAAACCCCTTTGATAGTCCTCCACATCCACAAAACAGATCTAATACATTGAATTTCTTCTTTGCCATAAAAAGCCCTCTCTTCGTTTTCGAAAAGGGGGCGTGGAAGAAGATGTGTTTAACCAAGGCTTACGACGGCCCACATCAGACAACAATCCAACTGTCCACGCCCGTATGAGCGTAAACATCCAATTGCTTGTCTGGCTGATGTGTTCCCTGAGGTCGTAATTCTGGTTAATCAGTCAACCAAGGATGTCAAAGACGCTTTTATCTCTCTACTCTTTTCTTGTTCCTTTTGTTCGTTGTCCGTAAACACCCAATACGAACGGGTTATTATCTATGACTAACTACATACAAAAAGACGTGGGTGTTTACTGCTGCCTGCTCGATTTCGAGGTCTACCACAACCTTGCCAATAAACAGACAGAGAAACACCCACGTTGGAGAGTATATAGACACCCGTAAAGTGTGCGTTGAGGATGCACGATCCTCGCAGCACACTACGGAGCGTATACGCTACACCCCGTGGCAGTCACCCCTGCATTGTTTTTGATGGCAATTCGAGTGTGGTAGTTTCGAAATCCAAAAACAAAGCGTCAGTAACGCCTTTTATTATGTAGTGCTCCATCCCTTGTTTATCCTCGCTTGGATAGCAATATATGGGATAGATGCAGGTGCAAAGATACAAAGTTTTTCAAAAAGAAAAGAAAAAAGGAGTGTTTTTTGCAAACACTCCTTTTACGCATTTTTCCAAATGAATCTCTTTCCTGACAACCTCTGTACCCCCGTTTTAACGTTAGAAGTGGCGTTTGCTGAGCGGTTTGGTTTTTGGGTCGTCATTCGGAAAATTGCCGAAAAAGCCCGATGGAATGGGGCTTTTTTGAAAATAACAGCTACTTTTCTCCCTCAAATTGTCTTTGCTACTTCTATCTTCCGAAATGGCCAGGAACAGGAATGTAGAAGCGGGCGTTGTTGACGCCGAGAGGACGCAAGGCGCCTTCGTTGACGAAGGCTTTCAGCCAATGGAGGGCCTGCGTACGCGAGATGTCGAAATGGGTCTCAAGCTCCCTGCGCGTAATCCAGTCGTGCCCGTCGAAATGGTCCGTAAGGAACTCCTCAACCTCCTCGCGCTCAAGCGAGCTGTCAGCACGCACGCCGCTGCTGACAAAGACGGCATCGTTCAGGCTATTGCGCAGCTCTGCGCTGGGGGTGAAGGTAATGCGCCCGATACGGATGTCCGTTGCGGCAATCCGCTCGTAAAGCGCCTTGGGCTGGCGTTTCCGCCCGTCCTCGTAGGTCTTTTTCAACGCCAGCGAGAGGCCGAACGTGCCGATGCCATCGACTTTCAGGCGGTCTCCGTCGAGAAGCGTTTCGCTGAGCACCTGCCCGAGGGCTGTCAGCACACCCTTGATGTCGGGCTCCTTCATCGTGCAGCGTCGGGCGATGGTCTTTGCCAGCTCGTCCGTAGTGATGGTGGTCTGGTTGTAGGGCATGATGCGGACAGGCTGGCGTCCTTCTGCCAGTTCTTCGTTGTCCAGCGCAGCACGCAGGACGGTCTGATAGAGAATCTGCCCGCCCTTCTTGGTCTGGGATGAGGTTTTCATTGTCTTTTTCTGCTGTTTTAAATGGTTCTTCCTTGCTTTCTTATCGGACAAAGCCGTTTGGACACCCGGCATAACACGTTAGGACACCTTTCCTAACCCGTTGGGACAGCCGTCACAAGCGCTTTGATACGATAACTTTTGACTGCACAAAGGTAAAGGTTTTCCTTGAATTGTGCAAACTTTTCCGTCAGATACTTATGTCAATTTTTCGGCACTCCGATGTATTATCTTTGCAGCGAAATTCGATTTTCGCTATGTTTTCTACACATTGTATTCTCGGAAAGCTGAGCCGGGTGCTTGGTGCTCCGAAGCGTCAGGAGGCGACGCAGAACAGCCTCTGTGGGAGTGATAATAAAGGTATCAACCGGTGTGCAGACGCCGACGGCACGGCAGTCTCTCCGCTCGTGCGGGCGGAGTGGTACATCTACAGCCGCTACAAGGTGCGCCTGAACGTGCTGACGAACGTGCCGGAGATGTGCCGCAGGCGCAGGGTGGAACGGGACGGCGAGCTGGTGCCCGAGGATGCCTGGGCGCCCGTCACACGGCAGGACCGCAACCAGCTGCTGATGGAGCTGGCGGAGCAGAACATCGGCGTGATGACGCTGGCCGCCCTCGATGCCGTCATCAACAACCGCTCCGTGACGGCGTTCCATCCCGTACACGACTGGATGGCCTCGCTGCCCGCGTGGGACGGCACGCCACGCGTGGAGGAGCTGATGGGGCATCTGACGGACGATGCCTACGAGCGCTCGATGCTTGTGCGGGCATTCACGGCTATGGCGGTACAGATGGCTGGTATCCGTCACGACGGCTACGGCAACAGCCTGTGTCCCATCCTCATCAGCACGCGGCACGGGTGGGGGAAGTCGCAGTTCGTCAAGCGACTGCTGCCCGAGGAGCTGCGCTCGTACTTCACCGACTCGTTCAACCCTGCGGAGGAGGACCAGTGCCTGCGCCGCATGGCTACGCGGGCGCTCATCTGCCTGGATGAGTTCGACAGGTTCGTAGGGAAACGCCTGACGACGTTGAAGAACTTCATCCAGATGTCGTCCGTCGATTTGAAGCAGCTCTACCAGGGGCGCTACGAGGTGAAGGAGCGGCTGGCCAGCTTCTGGGGCACGAGCAACCGACGTTATGTGCTGCTCGACGAGACGGGCAGCCGGCGCTATCTGCCCGTAGTCATTCCGCGTCCCATTGAACATGTGGATTTGAACTATGGGCAGCTTTATGCCGAGGCGCTGGCGCTCTATCGCTCTCATCCCGCTATGGTGTGGCTGACAGACGAAGAAAACGCACGGCTGGAGGCCCACAACCGCCCCTTCTGCGCACGGCTGACGTTGACGGATTTGTTCTTCGCTCACTTCGAGGTGCTGCCCGACGCGAAGGCAGGCGACGAGGGGCTGCTGACGGCTGCGGATGTCTATAACCATCTGGTTCGTGAGAATCCCGAACTGCTGAGCCGCTTTTCGGAACAGAACTTCGGAGAGATGGTGCGCAGCTTCGGCACCATTCAACTACGCACGGAGAAAAAACGTTTTTACAACGTCCGTTTCAAGCAAAGCGAATGACAACCCCAAAACCAAACCGCTCAGCAAACGCCACTTCTAACGTTAAAACGGGGGTAAAGAGGTTGTCAGCTCCCACAAAAAAAGAAGCAGGGCTTCGGTCTTTCGACTGAAGCCCTGCCCTTAAGAAAACGGCGGCTACCTACTCTCCCACTTGCGCAGTACCATCGGCGTGATCGGGCTTAACTGCTCTGTTCGGAATGGGAAGAGGTGGAACCCCGATGCCATAGCCACCTGAATGTATGCTATGGACACAAACTGGAAAAGTCAAGCGCAGAGACACTTCTCACAAAAGCCTCATGTATCATATACACCGACTCCACGGCGGAAGTCTCGGGCAATTAGTACTGCTCGGCTTTGACGTCGCCGTCTTTA
>JAEEZS010000016.1 GCA_016291905.1 Bacteroidaceae bacterium | reverse complement strand
TCATTTGGTCATTTGGTCAAAATCGTTTTCCAAGTGTCAAAATCCGCCACTATATAATAAATATTTATATTTATATATAGTGAGCAAATGACCGAATCCGAAAACGAAAATGACCATTTTGACCTTGACCACTTTGACCACACCCCCCGAACCTGCTCACGCTCGGCATAGCTCATGCAAGCATGGCTCTGGGAAGATTGTGTTCAGGGCGAAGGGAAAAAAGTGTTTTTATCGTAATTTAGGAGCTAGTTTTGCGCATTTTATCGTATTTCACAAAGATTTTTAGTTCATTTTTGCATCTTTATTCTCACTTTTTATTCGTACCTTTGTAGCCAAAATATATAAAAAAAGGTAATTCCAAGAATCATGGCAAAAATAATTGTTCAAGACACAGAGATAACAGTCTCAAATGTAAATGGTGAAGATTATATCTGCATTACAGACATGCTGAAAGCCAAAGACGGTGATTTCTTTGTGACCGATTGGCTTCGCAATCGTAATACTATGGAGTTTCTTGGCGTGTGGGAGCGTATTTACAATCCCAATTTTAATTATGGCGAATTCGCCACAATTAGAAACCAATCTGGACTGAACAGCTTTAAGATCAGCGTAAAAGAATTTGTTGCTCGTACAGGTGCAATTTCTTTACAGGCAAAGGCAGGAAGATATGGCGGAACTTATGCCCATAAAGATATCGCCTTTGAATTTGCTATGTGGATTAGTCCTGAGTTCAAGGTCTATGTTGTGCGCGAGTTTCAGCGTCTCAAAGCAGACGAACAGAAGCAACTTGCATGGTCGGCCAAACGCGAGTTATCCAAAATCAACTACCGTATTCATACCGATGCCATCAAGAGTAACCTCATTCCTGCAGAAGTAACTCGCGAGCAAGCAGCAATGAAGTATGCTGAGGAAGCCGATGTGCTCAATGTCGCCATGTTCGGTATGACGGCTAAGCAATGGCGCGATGCCAACCCCGACCTCAAAGGCAATATCCGCGACTATGCCTCTATCAACGAGCTCATCTGCCTCTCGAATATGGAGAATATCAATGCTGTGCTCATCAACGACGGTATGCCACAAGGCGAACGACTCGTAAAACTCAATCAGATTGCCATCCAGCAGATGCAAGTGTTGGAAGATAATAGTGGTAGGAAATTGCTGAAATAGGCCTAACGGACAAAGAACGATGAATTTGAAATTCGACACGTTTAAAACTGAGGCAGGTCTCAATCGTTTCATTATGACACCCTCCCAATGGATTGAGCACAGGGGCCACAGAACGAGCGTCTTCAGGCATTGCGCCAGATGGTGATAAGACAGCTACAAGTGCTCTCGTCGCTCGATGTCTCAAACTTACCGCAATTGCCCACAAAACGAATAATAATCTCTAAAAGAACAATAGATATGAAAAAGTGTATTTGGTTTTTTGTTGCAGCAATAGTTCTTACCTCCTGCAACGTGTCGAATGAGAAAAAGGCTGAAAGGCTTATTAGACAGGAGTTAAACAAGGTTATTGTAAATATTGAAACCTATGAGCCTATAGAAACCGTCGTCGATAGCGCCTTTGCTCCTATGACTTCTGCTGAAATGTGGAGATTATTAACAGGTTTCCCTGATCAATTAAAATTGTATTCCAAATTGGAAGATGAGGTTTCTTCTGCTAAAAGATCTATGTCCATTTACGCAAACTCTCATTCTGCTCATTCAAAAGAAATGTACAATCAATACAAGGAAAAATACGATGCAGCCAGTAAGCGTCTGGAAGAATTAGAGGCAAAATTAACTTCATTGACAGATAAAATTGAAGAGTTATCAAAAGAAGAACCGTATTTCAATGGCTATATAGTGCGCCACCAGTACCGTTATGTAACTAAAGATGGTGAAAAGACCATCGGGAAGCATGTATTTTTGATGAATAAAGATCTCACTGCCGTAGAAGCAATGTTAGATTTAGAAGACGAGAAAGTGAAGGCACTGCAGGAAATAATAAATCTCTTCAATTAAGCAATAGCATCTCCCGACGTCATATCCTTCTATGTTATTTTTAATATGCCCAAAAAACTTACACAAGAGGAATTCATAAGAAGAGCCAAGGAGATACATGGAGAAAAATATGACTATTCAAGGGTCGAATATATAAATTCTCAAACAAAGGTTTGTCTAACTTGCAAAGAACATGGTGAGTTTTGGATAACACCAAACAACTTTCTGAACAAGCATAGTTGCCCAACATGCAACGGGCATCAGCGGATTACTAAGGAGGTTTTTATTGAAAGATCTATCCGTAAACATAAGGGGCGATATGACTATTCAAAAGTAGAATATAAGGGGCTGAATATTCCTGTTTCAATTATATGTCCAATACATGGTGAATTTCTACAAAAGCCTGTTGGACATATGAGTGGCAATGGATGTCCGACTTGTTTTGGCACTCCCAAATTAACCACAGAAGAATTTGTTAATAAGGCTAGAGCAAATTATGGGAATAGATACGACTATTCCAAAGTGATTTATAATGGCAATAAAGAAAAAGTATGTGTCATTTGTCCTGAGCATGGGGAATTTTGGGTGACACCTAATAATCATTTACGAGGATCTAGGTGTCCTGGTTGTTTCGGTACTCCCAAGAAAACAAATGATGAGTTTATTGAGCAAGCAAGAAAAACACATGGCTTCAAATATGACTATTCCAAGGTGGATTATAAGGGGAACAAAGAAAAAGTATGTATCATTTGTCCAGAACACGGAGAATTCTGGCAATATCCTTATAGCCATCTGAAAGGCGCCCAATGCCCTGTTTGTGGTGGTACACAAAGAATAACCTTGCCCATTTTTATAGAACGTTGTACAGAAATTCATAAGGGGAAATATGATTATTCGGCTGTGCATTTCGAAAAACTACATGATTTTGTGAAAATTGTGTGTCCAGAACATGGAGAGTATTGGCAACGAGGAAGTGTACATTACAGAGGGTATGGCTGCCCAATTTGTGGTGGAAGCAAGCGATTGACTAATGAAGAATTTATTGAGAAGGCAAAACTCGTCCATGAAGACAAATATGATTATTCCAAAGTTCAATACAAAAATACATCAACAAAAATCTGCATTATCTGTCCAGAACATGGAGAATTCTGGCAGACACCAAACAATCACCTTTTTGGCGCAGGATGCCCTACTTGTCCCGAAAGTAATATGGAAGGTGAAATACGCCACCTTTTATTGACAAATAATATTGCCTTCGAGCAAGAAAAGGGATTTGATTGGCTGGTTTTTCATCGTCGCATGTTTCTGGATTTCTTTCTGCCCGAATATGGGGTAGCAATAGAATGTCAAGGAGGGCAACACTTTTCTCCTTCACTTTTATTCGGTGGTGAGGATTTCTATAAACTGACAATCGAACGAGATGCAGCAAAGAAGAAACTATGTGAAGAACATGATATCCGCATACTTTACTATTCGAATGCACATATAAAGTATCCCTATCCAGTTTTCGAAAGTATGCGATTACTGCTAGAAGCAATAAAGAACTATGGTTTTGTAGCCGATAATAGTAAATGGGAAAATCTACAGTTAGAGCTGGATTTTGAGGATTAGTGGCAACGTAAAAAAGTGACAAGGGACTGATCCCTGTCGCATAGAGTTTCGACAAAGCCCCAAACCGTCCCCAGAATCCCTCTCTCGCATTGTGGAAAACGTGTGGATAACTTTTGCCTTTTTTCCTTGGAGGTGTGGGGGAATCGTCGTACCTTTGCAGCGACGATAAAAGGGGATTTTCCTTCCATATTATTAACGTCTAAAACACTTAATATGAACGAACTGATGAATGTCGGTAGGGGTGTGGCCGCCCCGCTGAAAACGGCCGTGGAGATAGGTAAGTGTCTGCAAGAGGTGAGGTTGTCGTTCGAAACCCTTGAGACAGAGTTGGAACAGAAAAACGAGCGCATTACCGAGCTGGAACGGGAGTGCGAGCGGCTGAGGAACGACCCCTGGGCGAGCCGCGTGACATACGACAATGTGGTGGAACTGATTGCCTCGTACGAGGACGCGGCAAAGCGCGACGAGGCACGCAAGCTGCTGGAGCCGATGCTGAAGCGCGAACAGGTGCGCCAGCTGCGCCGCGACATCAAGCTGAAGGTGGCCGAGCTGAACGCCGAGGAGGTGCCCGACAAGGTGAACATCATCCACGTGGAGGGCGACTATGTGATGAACAAACGGGTGGAAAACGAGATCGGCAACGTGGAGGCCGGTGGCACAGGGGTTATCAAAGAATATCATAAAGACTAATATGGATATAGATAATATAAAGGATCTGGCAAAAACGGTGGCTGAGAGTCTTAATCTTAAAGACTTTCATGGAGATATTGTCGCCTTGAAGGTGGTGGAGAACGAGTTTGGCAACATTGAGGCAGGGGGTATCGGCATACAGAACAACATCGTCAAGGATGTTCCGCTGACGGTTTCTGATAAAGACATCAAAGCTGCCGTCGGGGAATTGCTGAAGGTGAAGGATGCCAACGACCAATTGCTGTTCAGGAACAAGAAGCAGTGGTGGGCAGTATACCGCGTGTTATTCTGCTATTGCAATTATCCTTCGCAGATGACTTCCTTTGAGACAAAGATGAAAGAATTGGAGGTTGCCAAGGTTGACGGGAAACGTGACCTCTCATACGAATCGTTGAGTGCAGCGGCAAAAGAAGTACCCATGATGGCCACCTGCAAGCCTGATACTTGGCACGCACTGAAAGATAAGAGCGACAACTACCTTCAACAATATGTCGTGGCAGAGTTTTTGATGCTGAAACTGGGCATAAAATCGTAGGCGAATTCCAACAATAATTCCAGAATTCCAATAACCGTTCCCGACTCGGATTTTTGCCGAGCCGGGAATTTTTTTGTACTTACCTTTGCAACGTCAATCCGACGAAGAAGCGCTCGCGGTGAGGCTTCGGGCAGCGGAGGTGACGAGCAAACAAATAGTTTTAACCTGAGTTGAGGTCGAGGGAATCAATTGAGCATCAGCAATGATGTAGGCGCCTTTCTCGAAAACTTCTCTCGCAATTTCAACTCAATCATGAAAAAGAAAAAAGTTTTTATCGACAATCTCCAGATGGAGACGCAGACAGTGTTCGCAGAGAACGGTAACATCAACATCTACCCCTGCGGGTTTGAGTTGGGACAGCACATCGTGTGCGGTGGCGACCGCGTCAGCCAGAAAGGCCGCATGGTGACGGAGGACAACGGCACAAGCCACTTCCGCGCCTACGCCAAGGACAGCGGAGCACGCTACACGACGCTCTTCCGCACGGCGCACGGCGAGGTGAAGGAGACGCTGGAGACGGTCATCTTCCAGCTGCGCTTCCCCAAGCGTTTGGGCAAGGCGCTCATCGAATCGCTCTTCCGCGAAGAGACGGACGAGCAGGCAGCGTTCATCAAGACACATCAAACTGAAACACAGTGGTAAGGCTATGAGTGTACACGTAATTTACTATCAGGATGGGGCGAAGATGATGCGCCCCGTCCTCTCGAGAGAGGAGTATCTTGCCCTGCGCGACTCAGAGAAGCAGAAGGCCATAGTGAAGGCTGTCCGCGAGGGCGACGAACGGCAGAAGCACCGGCTGGTGCAGATGAACTACTCGTGCCTGCCTAACGCCGACGGCTCGCTGAGGGGTTCCAAGACGATGAGCACGACCATTGGCATGGACATCGACCACGTTCCTGACTCTGATATGGAGCCGCTCAAGCAGCGCATCCTCATGAAGAAAGAGGAACTGGGCTTGCTGATGCTGGAGACGAGCGCGCGCAAGAAGGGCTATCACCTGGTGTTCCGCCGTCGCGAGGAACTTACGCAGGAGGAGAACCTGCTGTGGGCAAGCGACCTTCTGGGCGTGAAACACGACGAGGGGGCAAAGGACATCACGCGGGTGTTCTTCACCACCACGGCCGACGAGGAGGACCTCTTGTTTCTCTCCGATGAAATCTTCGGCATCCAGACGGCTGAAGTAAGGAACAAGACGGAAGAGGCGAAGACGGAACAACCAACCGTGAACCATTCACCATCAACCACGAACCCCATGGAGCAGGCTTCGTCGGCCTCGCTCACCGCCTTCGACCTCTGCGCTCAGCAGGCAGGCTTGAATCCGGGCGGGATGGACGTGTGGGGCGAGCACAACTGGCACACGAACCTGATGGCGGTGCTGTCGGTGGGTGTGGCCAAGCTGATGAGCCGCCAGCAGCTGCGGGCGGTGGTGGCCGAAAGGTTGCCCAACTACTCGCAGACGGACGATTGCCAGAAACTCATCGACTACTTCTACGACAAGTACGCTGCCGACAAGGGCTTCATGAATGCCTCGTTGCGCGAGATCAATGCGAAGGTGCAGAGGAAGGAAGACGCAGGAAGTCAGAAGGATGAGGCGGATGCAGAATGCGAACAATTTTCAATCGCCAATTCTCAATTGTCACTCAGGAAGTTGCCGCAGGGCGTGAAGGACTCGATTGATGCCGTAGGGCCTCAGCTGGCGATGCCTGTGGTGACGGCTATCTGTCCGTGCATCGGCGCATTGGCCACGGGCGTGACACTTGATGTGCACGGCCAGAAGAAGGGCTTGAACCTGATTGCTTACATAGCGGGCGACTTTGCCTCGGGAAAGGGACAGATAGATCCTGTGGTGGAGGCTTGGATGAGCGAGGTGCAGGCACTCGACAAGATGTACCAGATACAGGAGGACGAGTGGCGTGCCAAGAAGCGGGCGGCGAAAAACAAGAAGGAGCAACCCGAGGAACCGAAGTTGCCCGTGCGCTGCCTGACGCTGAACAACACCGTGGCTAATCTGGCTGAGCGACTGGCCAACACCGAGGGCAAGCACGCCTACTCGTTCACGCCCGAGGCCGACACGGTGGCGCAGAAATGGAAATCGACGATGAGCGATTTTTCGGTGATGCTGCGACAGAGCTACGACGGCACGAAGTATGAGCGTGAGGCTCGAAGCGCCGAGGCCGTGAACGTGCATATCGAGCACCTGCTGTGGAACGTCACCATGTGCGGCACGCCCGATGCCCTCTATCGCGTGGTCAGCAACTACACCGACGGTTTCCAGAGCCGCATCGCCGTGGCTCGCACGCCCGACAACACCTTTACACCCCTGGAGGACAAGCCCTACGTGCTGACCTCGCGGCAGACGGAGCGCATCCAGCAGATAGCCCATCTTTTGCCGCTGATGCAAGGCGAGGTGGTGCTGCCAAAGCTCGAAGCGAAAGGTCGTGAGTGGGTGGAACGCATCCGCATCGAGACGATGATGAACGACGACAAGGTGCGTGCCCGTCAGCGTATGCGTGTGTGTGTGACGGCTCAGCGGATGACCTGCTGCATCATGCTCTGCAAGGTGTGCGAGGGGTTGATTCAGAAGCATGGGTTGAATGGCGCTGAAGCTCACTTGAAGCAGCATCCGAACCTGTGGAAGGAACTGCTCCTGAAGGCTCAGCCACCGCAGATGCTGGACGTCTATGACGCGATAGCCGACTCGCTGCTGGAGAATGCCCTGCACTTCTTCCGCGACCGTATAGAGGCAGCCTTCAACAGTCGCGACTACGCCGGCTATCCGGGTAGTGAACGCCTGAAGCGTGGCAAGAACGACACCATCTACGAGCGTCTGGACGAGCAGTTCACCTTCGAACAGGCCATGCAGCACTCGGTAGCCATCAAGGGCGCAGGCGTGACGCACAACACCGTCCGTCAGATGCTGAAAAACTGGCGCAAGCAGGGCTTGGTGGTGCAAACGGAGGACGGGCGATACAGGAAAGTGCATAGTTCATAGTGCATAGTTCATAGTTGTGGTCAAAGTGGTCATTTGGTCATTTGTCAAAATCAATTTGGAACTTGAAACATGAAACTTGAAACCATGAACATCCAGAATACCCAAGAATGCTTTGTGCAGCTCTGGCTTCGGCTGGAGCGCACAAGGCGCCTCCTCGCAGGTCAGTACAAGCGCTTCTGCATCCGCCGCGTGCTGAAAACGTGGTTCGGCGGTGAGGCTGACGATGACTTTATCTGGGAAGTGTGCACCCGCTGCGAACAAATGGGATTGGACGAGCTTCCGCTGCCCTCGCTGTACCCCCGCAAACACCGCGAACTGCTGCGTGCCATCGTGTCGGTCAAACTGGGCATCAGCTACTATCGCGTTGACCTGAAAGCCCTCGACGCTGCCTACAGCATCGCCTACCCCTGGAGCACGCCGCTGAACGTGAACAAGAAAAAGGTTTAACCCCAATTAAACAGCAATATGGTAACATTTCATCAAATGTTCAGTTTTTTGGAGAGTTTTTTGTACCTTTGCAGCCGAATTGACTTTTTGAACGAAAAAACCGGTGTATAAGATTGCGATGAAATGGCTGACACTATTTCCGGCCGCTTGCCTGATGGCGCTGACTGCGTCGGCTGCCTTCGGCGCCGACGAGGGGGCGGGGCTTGTGGTGAACGAGCTGATGGCTTCGAATGTGGGCGTGGTGATGAGCCCCGCCACGAATTTCGACAGCTGGATGGAACTTTACAACACAGGCGACGAGGACGTACCCCTCGCGGGCATGTGCCTGAGCAACGACGAAACCAACCTGACGCTTTGGCGGATGCCCGGTGGCGTGGGGACCGTCCCGGCCAAGGGATTCCTGGTGGTGTGGCTGGGGTCGGGCGACGTGAGGAGCAGCCAGGCGCCTTTCAAGCTCGACTGCGACGGGGGCACCCTCTGCCTGAGCGACGCGAGCGGGCAGCTCGTCACCAGCGTGACCTATCCCCCGGCCATGAGCCGCACGGCCTGGGCGCGCAAGACGGACGGCGGTGACGAATGGGGATGGACGGCGGACGCTACACCGGGTGCCTCGAACGCGACGGCCGCGTTTGCCGACACACGCCTGGAAGCCCCCGCGGTGAGCGCTGGCAGTCAGCTCTTCAGCGGCGAGGTGGCCTTTCATGTCGACATTCCCGAAGGGGCCACGCTGATGTACACCACCGACGGCAGCGTGCCCCAGGCGCCGAGTGACGAGGGCAGCGAGGGCGGCGAGGTGTCGCCGTGGACCGATTGGATAAAGAACGGCGACTGCGAGGGCGACGACGCCAGCTGCCTGGTCAGCAAGCACGGCAACGGCTCCAACACGACGACCTTTGTCGAGGGAGCGGGCTACCAGGGGTCGCGCGGCATCAGGATACAGTCGAAGGACAACCCCGCACAGGCATGGGACTCGCAGTTTTTCGTCTATACCCCCGACCACACCTGGCAGGCGGGCGAGACGTACCGCTTCAGCATGAAGGTGCGCGCTGAGAGGGCCGACAGGATAACGCCTCAGTCGCAGCGGACGCCCGGCAACTACATCCACTGGGATATGCTTGGCGGCAGCATCGACGTCACCACCGACTGGAGGGAGTACACCTACGAGGGCACCATCACCAACGAGCAGTCGGGCGGCGGCACCATGCAGACAATCGCCTTCCACCTGAACGAGAGCCGGAAGGCCAACGTCTTCTACTTCGACGACATCGTGTGGGAGGCATACAACGCAGGGAATGACAAGGGGGGCGCACGGCGAAGCAACGACGGCCAGTTTGCCGTGACGAGAACCACCAACTACGTGTTCCGCCTGTTCCGCGACGGCTACCTGCCCAGCGTGCCCGTGACGCGCAGCTTCATCAAGCGCGACAAGAACATCACCATCCCCATCGTGTCCATCGTGGGCGACGACCGTTACTTCAACGACCCCGTCTGGGGCATCGACGTGAAGGGCACGAACGGCATCCCGGGCAACGGCCGCGACGATGCCGTCAACTGGAACCAGCCGTGGGACCGCCCTGTGAACTTCACCTACATAAGCCCCACGGAGGGCATGCTCCTCAGCCAGGACGTGAACATCAGCGTGTCGGGCGGATGGTCGCGCCAGGACAGCCCCCGCTCGTTCAAGCTGAAGTCGGGCAAGGTGTTCGACGGACAGAACCACCTCGACTACGCCTTCTTCCCCCAGAAGCCCTACATCCGCAGCAAGGCCCTCCTCGTACGCAACGGCGGCAACGACTCGTGGAGCCGCTTCAAGGATCCCGCGCTCACAGCCATCGTCCAGCGCTCGGGCATCGACCTCGACGTGCAGAGCACCGTGCAGGTGGCGGAGTACGTCAACGGACAGTTCCGCGGCATACTGAACCTGCGTGAGCCCAACAACGACAAGTTCGTCTATGCCAACTGGGGCTACGACGACGAGGAGATTGACGCCTTCGAGAACGAGACGTTCAAGAACGGCACCGACGAGGCGTTCAACCGCCTGCTGGAGCTCAGCGAGCACATCAACGACGCGGGCGTCATCGACGAGGTGCGGACGCTGCTCGACATCGATGAGTTCACCAACTACATGGCTGCCGAGCTCTACCTGGGCAACAGCGACTGGCCCAACAACAACGTCAAGGGCTACCGCAGCCGCGACGACGGCCGCTTCCGCTTCGTGCTCTTCGACCTCGACCAGGTGTTCAACTACTGGTGTGCGATGACGAGCATCTCCACGCTTGAGACAAACGCGGAATTCGCCAACACCCCGCTCGTGCGGCTGTTCCGGAACCTGCTCCGCAACGATGCGTACCGGAAGAAGTTCATCGACACGTTCTGCCTCATGGGCGGCAGCGTCTTCGAGCGTCAGCGCGTGTCGACGCTGGTCACGGAGCTTGCCGACGCCATGCGCCCGATGCAGCAGCTGGAGGGCCGTAACCCCGATGGCAGCGCGAACGAGATAAAGCAGCAGCTGAACGGCCGCCTGGACGTGGCCATCAACCAGCTGAAGGAGTACAAGCCCGTGCAGCTCCAGGGGCTGACGCGAATGACCGTCAAGCTCAGTTCCGGCACCGACGGCGCCACCCTGCTCGTGAACGGGCTGGAGGTGCCCTACGCCTCGTTCAACGGCTATCTCTATGCGCCCGTGACCGTCGAGGCCAAGGCGCCGGCAGGATACACCTTCGCCGGCTGGCGGAAGACCATAGGCTCGCGGAGCGAAACGCTCACCGATGCCGTCATCAACGTGACCGATGCCAGCGTCAGCCTCACGGCCAATTTTGAGTCAACGGGTCAACAGGTCAACGGGTCAACAAGCCCTGTGCGCATCAACGAGGTCAGCGCAGCCAACAACATCTATGTCAGCGAGTACTTCCGGCGCAACGACTGGGTGGAACTCTACAACACCACCTCCCAACCCGTCGATGTGGAAGGCATGTACCTCAGCGACACCCCCGACCAGCCTCAGAGGTACCAGATCAGCAAATCCCAGACGCAGGCGAGCACCCTGATACCGCCGCACGGGTACCTCGTCGTCTGGTGCGACAAACGGGATCCACTGTCGCAGCTCCACGCCCCGTTCAACCTGGATGCCGACGGCGGCGACGTGGTGCTGACAGCGGCCGACGGGAGCTGGAGCGACCGTATCGCCTACAGCGCCATGCGGGGCGACGAAACCGTGGGGCGCTATCCCGACGGCACGGGCGACGTTTTCGTTATGAACGTGCCCACCATCGCCAAGTCCAACATCGTCACCTCGTATGCCACCTTCCTCGGCGAAGACGGCCAGTCGGGCATCGACGCGCTGGAGATGGCCGACAGCGGCTCGTTCCGCATCGGCTTCGCCCACGACTGCCTGACCGTCCGCAGCACGCTGCCCGTCGAAGCAGCCGAGCTCGCCATCTATACAGCCACAGGGCAGCTGACAGCACGGCACACCCTGTCGCTGGCCGACGGCTATGCCGAACACCCCCTCGGCACGCTCCCCGCAGGCTGCTACGTCGCCCGCCTGACCGACGGCAACCGTCATACGGCAATCTGTAAGTTCATAATTCCCTACTGATCCCGTTTTCGTTCAAGTTAAAAATCCCTTTGCTCTGCTAAGTCGCAACGGACGAATACGAAGTTAAAAAGCACAAATATATTTGGCTTTTCGTTCGGTTCGTACTATCTTTAATCGTCCTTCGGAAGCTTTTAGATAGGCGGCGCCTCGGGAAATTGCAAATAAATTTGCATTTCCTCTCGGCATGCACTATCTTTGCAGAAAATTCTAAAAACATCCTATCAGAACAATGGATTTTACCGCGCAACAAATAGCTGCATTCGTCGGAGGAACCGTCGTCGGCGATGCCCATGCGGCTGTTCATACATTTGCGAAAATTGAAGAAGCTACGGAAGGTTCACTAACCTTCCTTTCCAACCCCAAATATACGCCCTACATCTACACCACCAAGGCTACGATTGTGCTGGTGAACAACGACTTTGAGCCTGAGCAGCCCATCACGGCCACACTCATCAAGACCGCCAATGCCTACGAGAGCCTGGCGAAGCTGATGGCGCTCTACAATGCCTCGATGCCCAAGAAGGCTGAGGTCAGCTCGCTGGCATACGTCGACAAGACGGCTCGCATCGGCGAGGGTGTCAGCATTGCCCCGTTTGCCTATGTCGGCAAGGACGTGGAGATTGGCGAAGGCACGGTGCTGAACCCGCACGTCGTCATCTACGACGGCTGTAAGGTGGGTGCCCACTGCACGCTGCATGCCGGCTGCGTCGTCGGTGCCGACGGTTTCGGATTTGCTCCGGCAGCTGACGGCTACGACAAGATTCCGCAGATCGGCAACGTCGTCATTGAGGACAACGTGGAAATAGGTGCCAACACGTGCATCGACCGCGCCACGATGGGCTCGACCGTCATCCACAAAGGGGCCAAGTTGGACAATCTCATCCAGATTGCCCATAACGTGGTGGTCGGCAAAAACACCGTCATGGCCGCCCAAAGCGGTGTGGCGGGCTCAACGAAACTGGGCGAATGGTGCATGATTGGCGGAGGCGCAGGCATCACCGGCCACGTCAACATCGGCAACCGCGTGCAAGCGGGTGCTCACACGGGCATCTCGGGCAATGTGAAGGACGGCACCACCGTCAGCGGTTACCCCCACATGGAGCAACATAAGTTCCGCCGCAGCTATGCCGCCCTGCGCAACCTTCCCGAGATGATGAATGAACTGAACGCGCTGAAACGCGAGGTGGAGGAGTTGAAAAAACTGAAGACTGAAAAATAAATTCCTCATTCCTCATTCCTAATTTTATAATTATAAAAAAGTGAATCAACGAACACTGAAAGAATCGTTTTCCCTGACAAGCAAGGGACTGCACACCGGTCTTAACCTGACCGTGGAGTTCTGCCCTGCCCCGGAAAACTTCGGATATAAAATCCAACGTACGGACGTCGAAGGCTCGGCCCTCATCCCCGCGCTGGCCGACTATGTGGTCGATACGAGCCGCTGCACCATCCTCAGCAACGGACGTGAACACGTCGGCACCATCGAGCACGGCCTCTCTGCCCTGTACGCACTGGGCATCGACAACTGCCTGATGAAGGTGAACGGCCCTGAGTTTCCCATCCTCGACGGCAGTGCACGCTATTATGTGGAGAACATCCGCCGCGTGGGCACCGTCTGTCAGAATGCCGCAAAACAGGTATTCGTCGTCGATGAGACCATCGAACTCTATGACGAGAAGCGCGACTCGCGCCTGATACTTGAACCCGCAGACGAGTTTAGCGTCAGCACGACCATCTCGTTTGAGAACAGTATCATCAACGACCAGCACGCTGACTTGCATCACCTGAGCGAATACGCTGACGAATATGCCTCGGCCCGTACGTTTGTCTTTGTCCGTGACCTTGACCCGCTGCTCAGCGCTGGCCTCATCAAGGGTGGCGACCTCGACAACGCCATTGTCATTTACGAACGTAAGCTCTCACAGGAAAAGTACAACCAGCTGGCAGACATTATGAAGGTGCCCCACATGGACGCTAACCATCTGGGGTACATCATGCACCGTCCGCTGGTGTGGGACAACGAGCCTGCCCGCCACAAACTGCTTGACATCATTGGTGATATTGCCCTCGTGGGCTGCCCCATCCAAGGCCGCATCACGGCCATCAAGCCTGGCCATTCTGTCAATACAGCCTTTGCACGTCTCGTGCGGAAACATTTACATGCTTATGCTTCTACTACCTTATGATTAGTCCCTTAGCCCATATCCACCCCGAAGCCATCATTGGCGACAACTGCGAAATAAGCCCTTTTGTCTATGTTGACAAGGGCGTCGTCATCGGCGACAACAACGTCATCATGCCCCATGCCACGCTGCTCTACGGCACACGCATGGGCAGCGGCAATCAGGTGTTCCCCGGCGCCGTGCTGGGTGCCATTCCCCAAGACTTGAAATTCAAGGGCGAAGACACCACAGCCGAGATTGGCGACAACAACCGCATCCGTGAAAACGTCACCATCAACCGCGGCACGGCCTCGAAGGGAAAGACCGTCGTGGGCAGCGGAAACCTGCTCATGGAAGGAATGCACGTGGCGCACGACTGCGTAGTGGGCAGCGGTTGCATCATCGGCAACCAAACCAAGCTGGGCGGGGAGGTCGTCGTTGACGACTTTGCCACCATCAGCGCCGAAGTCCTCATCCATCAGTTCTGCCACATAGGCAGCTACGTGATGATACAAGGCGGCTGCCGATGCCCCAAGGATGTCCCTCCCTACATCATTGCTGCCCGCGAACCCATTGCCTACTGCGGCATAAACCTCATCGGCCTTCGTCGCAGAGGATTCACGCCTGAACAGATTGACACTATCCACAAGGCCTACCGCTTCATCTACCAGAATGGCATGAACGTCACCCAGGCTCTGAAGCACATCCAAGCCGAGATGGAAATCACGCCCGAGGTCGCGTACATCATCGACTTCATCAGCCATGCCGACCGCGGCATTATAAAATCCGACGACATCTAATTTTAAATATCTAATTCCAAACTCTACTAAAATGGTTTACAGATTTACGCTTATCTCCGACGAGGTCGATCATTTCCTTCGCGAGATACAGATTGACTCCGAAGCCACATTCTTGGACTTCCACAAAGCCATTCTCGAGGCCGTCGGCTATCCCGACGACCAAATGACGTCGTTCTTCCTCTGCAACGAAAGCTGGGAGAAAGAGACGGAAATCACCCTTGAGGACATGGGGCGCGATGCCGACGAAGACAACTGGGTGATGGCCGATACTATCCTCAGCGACCTTGTGGAGGACGAGAAGCAACGGCTCATCTACGTCTTTGACCCACTTGCCGAGCGCGTCTTCTTCATCGAACTCAGCGAAATTATTACAGGCAAGCACTTAAAAGCCCCCGTATGTACTAAAAAGACAGGCGAAGCCCCTGCCCAGACGCTGGATTTCGACCAGCTGATGAGCATCGGCGGCAACAGTTCCACTTCTCTTGACCTAGACGATGACTTCGGCGACGACAGCGGATTTGACTTGGATGAACTCGACCCCGAAGGCATGGATATCATCGACGACAGCTTCAACGCCAGCGAAGACATCTTCTGATGGGACGTCTGGTGGTGCTGCTTGGCCCTACGGGTGTCGGCAAGACAGAACTCAGCTATGCGATTGCAGACCATCTGCAATCGCCTGTCATTTCTGCTGACAGCCGGCAGCTCTACCGCGACATGCGCATCGGCACCGCTGCCCCTACCGACGAACAGCTGTGCCATTGCGAGCACTATTTCATCGGTACGCTTGGTGTGGACGACTACTACAGCGCCGCCATGTACGAAGCCGACGTACTTAGCCTCACCGCCCGCCTCTTTCCCACTCATCCTACACTTCTGCTCACAGGCGGCAGCATGATGTACATCGATGCCGTCTGCAACGGCATCGACGACATCCCAACCGTCGATGACGAAACACGTAGCATACTGCTCAAACGCTATCTGGACGAAGGCCTTGAACCACTAGTGCAGGAGTTACGCCTCCTTGACCCCGACTACTATGCCATCGTGGATCAGAAGAATCCAAAGCGTGTTCTTCACGCTCTGGAAATCTGCTATATGACAGGGCGTACCTACACCTCATTCCGCACCCGCAGCTGCTCCCCCCGTCCTTTTTCTGTGCTGAAGATTGGCCTTTCCCGTCCCCGCGAGGAACTCTATACCCGTATCAACGCCCGTGTCGAACAGATGATGGCCGACGGCTTGCTGGATGAAGCCCGCAAACTCTACGACAAGTACGCCGCCACCTCCCCAGCCATCCCCAATGCCCTCAACACCGTAGGCTATAAGGAACTCTTTGCCTACTTTCGTGGCGAGTGTACGCTGGACTTTGCGGTGGAGAAAATAAAGCAAGACACCCGCATCTACTCCCGCAAGCAGATGACGTGGTTCCGACGCGACACTTCTATCCATTGGTTTCACCCCGACTCCAAAGAAGACATCCTCGCCCTCATCGACTCCCATTCCTCCCATCCCTCCCATCCCTCCCATTCCTCCCATTAACTCCCATCATTCCCATGAAAAAACTCCTCTTCCTCACCCTTTCCTTCGTTCTGCTCCTGCCGCTGACGGCCGAAGCAAAAAAGAAAAAGGAAATCATCAAATCCGACCGTGAAGTCTGGATGGAACAACTCTACCAGATGGCGGCTCCCGTCCTTAGCGCAATGGCTGAGGGACGACTCCAACAAGAGATGTCGCTTGAGAAAGGCACCCTTGAGCTCAGCCCCACATGGGACGGGCGTGACAAGCGCGTCAGCTACATGGAAGCCTTTGGGCGCCTTATGGCTGGCCTCGCCCCCTGGCTCAGCCTCCCTGACGACGACACCGACGAGGGCCTAAAACGTCGCCAACTGCGCGAATGGGCGTTGAAGAGCTATGCCAACGCCGTCAATCCCGAAAGCCCCGACTACCTTGGCTGGCAATCTGGCGGACAGACGCTTGTCGATGCTGCTTACCTCGTCCAAAGTCTCTTCCGCGGCTACGATGCTCTCTGGAACCCCCTCGACGAAGTCACCAAGCAGCGTTATATCAAAGAGTTGCAGGGGCTTCGCCGCTACGACCCGCCCTACACCAATTGGCTGCTCTTCGTGGCCATGGAGGAGTGTTTCCTCATGTACGTCGGCGCCGACTACGACTCCTATCGCATCCACCTCGCCCTGAACAAGGTGGAGGAATGGTATGTGGGCGATGGCTGGTATAGCGACGGCCCGGCATTTGCTTTCGACTACTACAACAGCTATGTCATCCAGCCCATGTACGTCGATTGTCTGGAAATGATTAGATCCCGCAATCCGCGCGACAACTGGCTCACAAAGGCCACTGGCGAACAGGGTGGCGTGCAGAACCGCTACAAGCTGGCCATCCGCCGCATGCAGAAGTACAGCGTCATCCTCGAGCGCCTCATCAGCCCCGAAGGCACCTACCCCGTCTTCGGACGCAGCATTCCCTATCGTATGGCCGTCTTCCAGCCCCTCGCCCAGCTGGCATGGCGCGAACAGCTGCCCGACGAGCTCACTGGCGGACAGGTGCGTGCCGGCATGACAGCCGTTCTGAAGCAGATGTTCTGCCGCCCGGGCTATAGCAACTTCAACGAAGGCGGTTTCCTTACCATCGGCTTCGTGGGCAACCACCCCAACGTCGCCGACTGGTACACCAACAACGGCTCGCTCTACCTCACATCACTCTCCTTCCTACCCCTCGGCCTTCCTGCCGACCACCCCTTCTGGACGGCTCCCGCCGAGAAATGGACTTCCAAGAAAGCCTGGGAGGGCGACGACTTCCCCAAAGACCACAAGTGGAACATCAATCCGCAGAAGCTTTATTGGGAATGATTATTTGATTAAAATTAATTACGTAGAAAAAACTTGTATGAAACGTTCCATTTACAAGACTATTTGTTTTTCATCTTTAGTCATTTCATTTTCACTATTTTTCCTCTCCTGTCAAGGAAAGCCGAAGTACGAGCTTGTGTGGACTGAGGAGTTTGAAACCGAAGGCCGGCTCGACGATGCCGACTGGAACTACGAGCACGGCTTTGTCCGCAACCACGAGCACCAGTGGTATCAGGCAGAAAACGCCACCATTGCCGACGGCTGCCTCGTTATCGAAGCCCGCCACGACAGCATCCCCAATCCGGGCTTTGTCCCCGCTGAAGACAATGGTAACGACAACACGCAGGGCCGTCGCCCACGTCGGCGCGACTGGCGTTCCAGCCGTCCCTATGCCGAGTACTCCTCCGCCTCCGTCAACACGCGCGGCAAGCACGAGTGGCTCTACGGGCGTTTCGAGGTCCGTGCGAAGATTCCCACAGCCTCCGGCTCGTGGCCTGCCATATGGACGCTGGGCGTCAGCAAGCCCTGGCCTGTAAACGGCGAGATTGACATCATGGAGTACTACCGCATCCGCGGCGTGCCCCATATCCTCGCTAATGCCTGCTGGGCCAGCGAACCCAACCGCGGTCTTTGGAGTACGGGAGCCGTGCCCTTCACCCACTTCACCGACCGTGACCCGCAGTGGGCCAGTAAATTCCACATCTGGCGTATGGACTGGGACGAGGACTACCTCCGCCTCTACCTCGACGATGAACTGCTCAACGAAATCCCCATTTCCGAGGAAGCCTGCAAGGCTCCATCACCCACTGGTTTCATCCGTCTCGGCAAGGCAGGTGAATACAGCGAGGCTCTTTACAACGCCTTCCACCAGCCCCACTACCTGCTGCTCAACCTCGCAATCGGTGGCGACAACGGCGGTGAGCCTGACCCAGCCGACTACCCCCTCCACTACGAAATCGACTACGTCCGCATCTACCAAAAACTGTAATCACGGAAAATGACGCCGTCATTTTCACCCAAAGCCTTTAGCCCTCCAATCACACGAAAGAAAAAACGGCTCTGACTTTTGGGAATTACGGAAAAAAAACATATCTTCGCAGCCAGAATTAGAAAAACTGAATTGTTTCCATGAAAAAGAGTACGCTTTTAGCTTTGGTGGCTATGCTCGCCATCACTACGGCAACTGCCCAGACGGCTCTCCCAAAGGTCTATGACGAGACCATTGACCAGAACGAACAAATTGACAACGCGCTGAAACAGGCCAAGCGCGAAGGGAAATTCGTGGTCTGCCAGGTGGGCGGCAACTGGTGCCCATGGTGCCTGCGCTTTGCCGACTTCATCACAAAGGACAACGACATCAGCACTCTCATCCGCGACAATTTTGTCTATATCCACGTGAACTACTCCCCCAACAGCCCCTCTGACGCTAAGGGCAAGGCACGGACTGCAAAGATGATGAAACGTCTGGGCAACCCTGGACGCTTCGGCTATCCCGTATTCGTTGTGCTTGATGAACACGGCAAAGTCGTTCATACGCAGGACTCCAGCTTCCTCGAAGAAGGACAGGGCTACGACAAGGACAAGGTCCTCCGTTTCTTCAAGAACTGGACACCTAAAGCGGTTAGGGGTTAGGAGTGAAAAATAAGAACTAAGATAATACCTTTTAATATTTATAATAATGAAAAGAAAAGCATCCCTCCTTGTGGCTCTAATGGCAATGGTATTGTCGTCAGGAGCGCGTGTGGTTACCGACAGCATCCAAAGCAAGGTGCTCGGCAGCCAAGTGAAATTCAACGTCTGGCTACCCTTCGGCTTTGAGCAGAACGCCGATGCCAAGTACCCCGTGCTCTACCTGCTGCACGGCTTCACCGACACTTACTCCGCATGGGTGGAGAAGGGCCGCGTCAACGAAATTGCCGACGAGCTGATGGGCACGGGCGAAATCAGCCCCATGATTATCATCATGCCTAACGCAGGCGGCCCCGACACGAAGCACGTCTGGAACGGCTACTTCGACATGGATGGCTGGGCCTACGAGAAATTCTTCTACACCGAGTTCATCCCCTTTGTCGAAGGCAAGTACCGTATTGTGGGCGACCGTCAGCACCGTGCCGTCAGCGGCCTCTCGATGGGTGGCGGAGGCAGCACCGTCTATGCTCAGCGCCACCCCGACATGTTCTCGTCGTGCTACGCCATGAGCGCCTGGCTCACCTCGGGCGACACCCCCATCAACAAGGATGACAAATCCTCCTATGTCATGAAAGCTGTCCACGACTACGATGCCATTGAATTCGTCAAGAACGCCAGCGACGACGTGAAGGCCGAGTTGCGCACCGTACGCTGGTTCATCGACATAGGCGACGACGACTTCCTCTTTGACCAAGACATCGAACTCTATGGAGCCATGCGCCGCGCCCGCATCCCGTGCGAATTGCGTGTCCGCAACGGAGGCCACACTTGGGAATACTGGCACACCGCCCTACGCACCAGCCTTCCCTTTGCCTCCCGCAACTTCAACAAATAAGATTAGAGGTAATTGAAAAATGAAGGAGACGCCATTTAGCGTCTCCTTCATTTTTATAGCTCAAAGACTATTAGTTGATGTTCTTGCTGTCGGTTGTCCAGCCCTCACGCTTAGAGAGGCCGCATGGATTACCGCAGAACAACTGAGCGGCCTCTTTGTCGCCACGCAGCTGCCATTGAAGCCAAGCCGTAGCCACCACAGCAAACTCACCCCCATGAGGACGAGCGTAGGTGCCGCCGTGTCCCACAGGGAAGTTAGCAGCGAAGGCGGGAACGTGATTGATGCGAGCGTAGTCGTCCATACCATTGTTATAGGCAATGTCCGTTGGGCCGCCAAGCATATAGAGGACGGGTGTATGGATTTTCTCCAGCTGCTCCTTGTGGGGCATGGGCATATTGGGCATAGCGACGTTTGGATCAACAAAGAGTCCGCTGTTGCAAATCATGATGGTTGTCAGGCGTGGGTCAGTGCAGTTTGCCAGCGTCTGCAAGCCTCCGCACGACATGCCAGCGGCGCACACGGCCTTGGCATCAAGGCGACCATAGTACGGGCTTTTCTTATCTGCATTCTGCGCCAGCGCCCAGTCAAGGCCCTCTATTTGCTGGTCAACGGTGGACATGGGGCCATTGTAGCGCTCACCCATCGTAGGCATATAGCCGATGGCAACGACGAAGAAACCGTGCGAGGCAATTTCACTGAGGAAATTTACGTGTTCCCAGGGAGAGTTAGCGCAGGCACCGTTGCCCCATACAACGATAGGCAACGGGTTTTTGCTGTTAAAGGGCGAGAGGTCAGCAGGGCGGAAGATGGTGTGGGCTTCAAGGCTGGGCTCACTGACCATAATGGCTTTGTAAGAGCCTGTGCCTCCATCTTCGACGGTCTTACTCTCGGTATAGGTTTCGGGACGCGAGCTGTTGCAGCCAACAAACATTATTGCCACAACGGCAAAAAGGGGAAGGAAGGATTTCATATTAATAGGATTTATAAAATAGGAAAATAGTTACCATGTAGGAATCTCATAAGGCTGGGCGGGGCCATCGTAGTAGAGCGAGGCGATGCCCGGGCTGATGATGCGAAGGTCGATGGTGGAGGGGATGCTGCCGTCGTAGCCCGAAGGAGCATGGTCGGCATCGTAGCATTGCATCACGTGGTCGTCGCTACCCTGTCCCCACGGGTTGCGGATGGCAAAGAGGGCATTGGGGTCGTTGGCCATGAAGAAGCTATGGCCGTGGGCGGTGATGGTTTCGTGGTTGCCGAGCTTGAGGCCCTGCTTGTTGAAACCACCGTTGACGATAAGTCCGTGCTGGAGGCTGACGGTGACAAAGAGCTTCAACTCCTCGGGAGTGCACTTACCAGGCGAAACGGCAAAGCTGCGGCCATCGCCCGTAAAGAGCGGCGTCATACCCTCAGCACCGAAGCCGCCCAACTCCGCACCTGGACGGAAAACATAGAGCCACTTCATGATGGCCTTCTCAAGGATGGTAGCCCACGTGATGCGCGAGCTTTTACCAGTCATTTGCGCAATGGCCGATTCGTTGGTACATAGAACCTTATTATCAACACCCACGATGATTCGCTTTCCATCAGGGTCGAACATCTTCACCTGAAATTCCTTGTCGCTCACCTGAGTGATGATGGACTGGATGAAGCGAGGATAGAGATAGGCCATCGTGGCAAGGGTGGAGACTGTGTTGCAGTCGCCGATGGAATGCTGGTTGCAGTCGGCAGGCAGTGGTTTTTCGAAGGGATAAAGGGTGACACGGCGTGTCATCCATTTGCTGAAGCCGTCCATCTTTTCGGGCTTGGCGGTGTAGTCGGCAAGCCACTCCATTTCCTCGGCAGTAGCACGATGATCCTTTTGGAAAGCAGAGCCCATGTGGTTTTCGCCGGCACCGTACGTGCGGCCAGAGGTCTTGCTGAGAACGCTTGACAATTCGCCTCCACAGAGTGAACCGTTAGGCTGGGTCGCCGACTGAGGCCACGAACCAATGAACCGATAGCGATCTTCATCAGCCTGCATGCCCTCTACGAAATAGAGGAAGCGCATGATGGTGTTTGTGGTGCTGCCCACAAAGACAATGACTTTGCCTTCGCCACCGGTAGAGGGTGTCGTCACGGTTATCGTTCCCGCCTCGGCTGATGTAGGCGTGACAACTGCCATCCATCCAGCATCGGGCATACATTCAACCTTTGTCTTCTCATCGGTATTGATAAGCGTGTAGCTAACCACGACCTCAGTGCCGGGCGTATAGGTTATCTCTTCCGCAGCCTCGAAGATAATCTCGAGCGTGGCAAAAAGCTTTGCTATCTGGGCATTGATGAGGTTCAACTGCTCTTGAATGGAAGCAAACTGAGCGCTTGTCCTACCAGAAACCGCATTGATGCTATCCTGAATAACAAGCAGCTGCGTATTAAAGTCTTCGGAGGTGACATAGCTCTGAAGGCGTTCGTCCACCCAGCCTTGCAACGTGCTGATAGTCGTTTGCACAGAGGCAATCTGCAAAGCCAATTCCGCTTCCTTCGCAATCAGGGAATCAAGCTGCGACTGCTGCACACGGTCCGAGCCTTCAAGAAGGGTTATCGTGTTTTTTAGGGAGTTGTCCGTTTCTACCAGAAGATTGACAGACGACTGAAGCGCAGAAAGCTGCTGGTTGATGCTGGCAACCGTCACTTCCTCAAGTTTGTCCAAGCGCTCACGGAGTTCCGAGTCATCATAGCACGACGTCACCCAACAACACAGCAAGCTTAGCAAACCGATAAATAACAATTTCTTTTTCATATTCATACGATTTTTTATGTTAATTCACCGAATTATGCGCCAAAGTTACTACTTTTTTTGTTATCTTTACAGCCGAATTCAATTTTTTATCTGATTATTTTACCAAATCATTCACTTTATGAAAAAAAGACATTTTCTTCTATTATCCTTTTTCTTTCTGATTCTCACAGCTCAGGGACAATCGTTGCCTACCCTGCGCGTGCTGGCTGTCGGCAACTCGTTCTCCGAGGATGCTGTAGAACAATATCTCTATGAGCTGGCTCACGAAGCCGGTGTGAACCTTATCATCGGCAATGGCTACCGTGGAGGACAAAGCCTGGCATCTCACTGGAAAGATGCCACCACGGGAACGGGCACCTTCCAATACCGCAAAATCGTCGATGGCACAAAGACCAACCGCCCGGCAACAGCCCTACGCTACATGGTGACCGATGAGCCCTGGGATATCATCACCTTCCAGCAAGTTAGTCAGGAATCGGGATTACCCGACACATATGAGCCCTACCTCAGCTTGCTCATTGGCTATGTAAAAGCAATGGCACAAGTAGATACGGTGCGTTTCGGCTTCCATCAGACGTGGGCTTATGCCCAAGACTCCGACCACGGAGGCTTCAACAACTATGCACGGAATCAGTTCTATATGTACTCTTGCATTACGACTGCCGTAGAACACACCCTGCGGAACCACCACGAGCTTTCGTTCTGCATTCCCTCCGGCACAGCCATCCAGAACGCTCGCACTTCAAACATATTAGCCTCCTACCCCAGCCGCGACTTCACCCGAGATGGTTATCACCTCGACTACATACTCGGACGCTACATTGCAGCCTGCACATGGTTGGAAGCTATCACCGGCGTCAGTCCCGTTGGGCTTTCTTATCATCCCGAAGGCATCACGGACGAACAAGCCACCCAAGCCCAAGAAGCTGCTCACAATGCCATTCTTGTCCCCATGTACATCACACCGATAAAATAGAAAAAACGGAAATAGCAAATTATATTTGTTTTTTTGCTCGGCTCACCCTATCTTTGCAAACAAATTCATCTGACGAATGGAAAACTTCATTGTATCAGCCAGAAAATACCGTCCCTCGACCTTCGACACGGTGATTGGCCAAAAGGGCTTGACAACGACGCTGAAGAATGCTATCCGCGAGGATAAGCTGGCGCATGCCTATTTGTTCTGCGGCCCGCGTGGCGTGGGAAAGACCACCTGTGCCCGTATCTTTGCCAAAACCATCAACTGTGAACACATGACGCCCGAAGGCGAGGCTTGCAACGAATGTGAATCGTGCCGCGCCTTCAACGAGGGGCGTTCCCTCAATATCCACGAGCTTGATGCCGCCAGCAACAACTCCGTCGAAGATATCCGCAGCCTAATAGACCAAGTGCGCATTCCGCCGCAGGTGGGGCGATACAAGGTGTTCATCATCGACGAGGTGCACATGCTCTCCACCGCAGCGTTTAATGCCTTCCTGAAAACGCTGGAGGAACCTCCTGCCTATGCCAAGTTCATCTTGGCTACCACGGAGCGCCATAAAGTGCTGCCCACTATCTTAAGCCGCTGCCAGGTGTATGACTTCTATCGCATTAGCGTCGGCGACATGGTGGAGCACCTGCGGAATGTGGCAGCCAAAGAGGGTGTGAAAGCCGAGGAACAGGCGCTCATGGTGATAGCCCAAAAGGCTGACGGAGGAATGCGCGATGCCCTCTCCATCTTCGACCAAATGGTTAGCTACTCGGCGGGAAACCTTACCTACAAGAGTGTTATTGACAACCTCAACATCCTCGACTACGACTATTTCTTCCACTTCACCGACTTGTTTCTGGAGAACAAGACGTCCGACTGCATTCTGCTTTATAACGAGATACTCAGCCGAGGCTTTGACGGCAGCAACTTCATCGGGGGACTTGCCTCGCATTTGCGCGATTTGCTGATGAGCCGCGATGCCGTCACCCTTCCCTTGCTCGACGTGGGTGCCGAAATGCGCAGCCGCTATCAGGAACAGGCGCAGAGGTGCCCGCAGAAGTTCCTCTTCAAAGCCATTCGTCTTTGCAACGACTGCGACCTTAACTACCGCATCAGCCGCAACAAACGTCTGCTGGTGGAGCTGACGCTCATCCAGCTTTCGCAGCTGACATCTGACGACAACGACGATGCTTCCAGTGCGGGGCGCCGTCCTGCACAATTGAAACCCATCTTCGGAGCTGCTCCTGCAGCCCCCACCAGCCTGCCGAATAACAGTACGCAAGCTGCTCCTGCAACGCAACCAAAAGCACCCGCTCAGACAACCCAAACACCGACTCCCCAAGCACTCCAGCCGTCTCAAACATCACAGCCGCCTCAATCCTCACAGTCTGCCGGACAAACAGCGTCCTCCCCTCGCCTCCCACAGAAAAATCGTCTCGGCACCATCTCCATCCGTGCCCCCAAAACAGAGTCTCCCCAGCCCTCTCTTGAAAAATCGGAGAAGACTCCCCTGCCCCCTGAGGAGAAGGAAACAGCAGCAGCTGCTGCCGACCAACCCGTCAAGGAAGAAAATATGCAGATGGCGTGGCGTACTTTTGCCGCTGCCTTACCCCGCGAGGACATTGCCACAGCCGGACGTATGAACACCATACTGCCCAAGTTGACAGAGGACGGAGTAACATTTTCCGTCAGCGTAGCGAACAACCTGATTGAGGCTGATCTACGAAAGAAAAAGGCTACCATTGAAGCTTATATGCGAAAGGAGCTTCACAACAGTCACGTCACCATGGACATCGTTGTATCCGAGGCTGCCGTCTCCACCCGGCTGCTTTCACCGCGTGAACAATACGAGGCCATGAGAAAAAAGAACCCGGCCCTTAATCTTCTGATGTCGGAGCTTGACTTGGATTTAATATGATAGTCGTGGCGCCGAGGGTGATGATGGCGCCGGACGAGATGCGGACGCGGTCTTTCGGGCCGAGGATTTCGTTCATCAAGAAAGTGCCCGTGTTACTGTTGTTGTCGCGAAGGGTATAGACAATCTCTTCATTTTTCACCTGCACATGGATGTAGCAATGCCTACGGTCCATGCTAGGGTCGTTGGTTTCGATGGGAACATCGACTTCTGTGCCCTTGTTACGTCGTCCAATGAGGTTATCGCCCTCGTGGAGAGGAAGTTGCTGACGATAGGCAAAACTGTTTTCAACAACGGTTATCGAGCCGAAATCGCGTTCCTGTGCCGCAGGGCGACTGGAGCCCAGACGAATCTTGAACTCCTTCTGACAATGCGAGCAGACGAAGACCAACGTCTGCCCCTCGGTGTACTGTGTTTCATCGAACACCACATAGCGGTCACACTTCGGGCAACGCAACCTTTTCATCGTTTCAGCAAAAAAGTATTATTTGGCTCTGACGGAGAGCAGCCATGCATGCTTGTAGTCTTCCTGCTGGCGGAGGGTGCTGACGTACGCTTCACCTTCGGCCTTGTCCGTAAAGGAAGCAATGGAGATGCGCACCCTGTCGTCGCCCACCACAGTGGTCGTCTGCGCAAATCCCCTATCGATGTACTTCTGCACCACGGCTTCGGCATTCTTCGCCGACGGCAGGCTGCCAATGATGACATGATAGATACGCGTTGGACGAGGGGTAGGTGCTGGGGATTCGGTGGTAGCAACGGGAGCTTCGACAATAGGAGTCTCGGCAACGGGTGCTTCGGTAACGGAAGCCTCGACAACGGGAGCCTCGACAACGGGGGTTTCAGGTGCCTGTTTCTCTGCAGGGGTTTCAATAACCGGGGTAAGGCCGAGCGAGGCCACATCGGTGTACTTCTCGTCACTGACAGGCAAGGCAAAGACAATCAGCAGCAAGAGTACTGCCGCCACCGATGCAATGTGACGCAGCGTCCGTCGTCCTACATGGATGTCGATGGTATGCGGTGTGGTGGTAATAATCTTTATCGGGCGGACGGTTTCTGCCGAATCGCACTGCTCGGCGGCTTCCAAGGCGGTGAGGTCGCGTATCGCCAGCGTTTCCAAGCCAAAAAGCGCGGGAGCTACCACGTCCACCGGAGCAGGCTCAAACGTGATATTCCCCCTGATATCCTGCCGCAGGCATCCCAGTCCGGGGAGCTTTGCCGCACCGTCAATGCCCAGCGTATCGCGAAGGCGGTCGACGTAGCGGTCGACGACGTTCCGTGCCTCGGAGAAGCCGATGCTCCCCTTCTGCATGAGGTACGACGTCAGCAGTCCGTCGTCGGCCGTGAGCTCACGACGAAAGCCCAGCGAACGGGTGGGAGGAAAAAACGCGTGCTCGTCGTTCACATACGAAGCGGCATCCGTGTGGGCAATAAATGCACCAAACGAAGGCAACACGACGCAGTCGTTCTCCTGCAGCAGGGCTTCAATATGTCTTCCTAATGCTTCCACTGCTGCAAAGATACCCTTTTTTTCCTTAGCATAAACATTTTTTGCTGCTTTTTTTCAGCAAAATGTGGAAAACTTTTTCTGATGTTGGTTTTCCTCACCATTTTTGCGTACATTTGCACGCAGTAATAGTGGCAAAGCATAGTATGGAATACAAGGAAACAGCCATCCAAGGCGTCTTCGTCCTCCAGCCCCGTGTGTTTAGCGACAGCCGAGGCTATTTCGTGGAAACATTCAAGCAAGCCGATTTTGAAGCGCACATCGGCCACGTCAACTTCATTCAGGACAACGAGTCGAAGTCGTGCCGAGGGGTGCTGCGCGGGCTGCATTACCAGCGGGGCACTATGAGTCAGGCGAAGCTGGTGCGCGTTATCAGCGGCAGGGTGTTCGACGTGGCTGTCGACCTGCGGCGCCAGTCGCCCACTTTTGGCCGGCACTTCGGCATTGAGCTGAGCGACGAGAATAAGACACAGCTTTACATACCGCGCGGCTTTGCCCACGGCTTCCTCGTGCTGAGCGACGAGGCCGTTTTCACTTACAAAGTGGATAACGTCTATGCCCCCGAGAGCGAGGCCTGCATCCAATGGTCGGATGCCGACTTGGCCATCCAGTGGCCCATAGCCTCAATGGAGCTCATTCTCTCCCCCAAGGACCTGAAGGGTGTCCCCTTCCGCGAGGCGGAGACGTTCTAACCCAAGATTTTTTCGCAGAGGGCGGCGTCGCTGGGCTTTAGCGCCACCACCGCCTTGCCGTTGGCGCCAGAGAAGGCGTACATGTACTCAATGAACACGCCGGCATCGGACAGCTTGTTTACATACACAGCCAGTGCACCGGGCTCGTCAGGCATCTCAAGGAGGAACACTTCGTTGACGCTGACGGCAAACGAATGCTCAATCAGCAGCTTCGCCGCCTTGTCCACATCGCTGACGATGAGGCGCACGATGCCGAACTCGGCATTCTCGGCCACAGTGAATGCCTGCATGTTGATTTCCGCCTCGCCCAGCAGGCTTGCCATCTCGGCGAAACGGCCTAACTTGTTTTGCAGGAAAATGGAAAGTTGTTTGATTTTCATGATATTCGCGGGTTATTTGAAGTTTCGTTTATCCAACACATGCTTTGCCTTGCCCATGGAGCGCTCGATGCTTCCGGGCTCCACGATGTGCACGTCGGGCTTGATGCCCAGCACGCTCACGAGCTTGGCGTTCAGCTTCGCCTTGATGGCGTTGATGTTCTTAATGCTGTCGGAGTGATACTCCAGCTTCAGTTCCACATCGATGTCGAACGTGTCGATGTTGTTCACGCGGTCCAGCGTGATGAAGTACTGCCCCGTGAACTCGGGCATCTGCATGATGACTGACTCCACCTGCGAAGGGAAGACATTGACGCCGCGGATGATGAGCATGTCGTCCGAGCGGCCCAAAATCTTCGCCATGCGCACGGCCGTGCGTCCGCACTTGCAACGTCCGCGGGTAAGGTGCGTGAGGTCGCGTGTGCGGTAGCGGATGACAGGCATGCCCTCCTTCGAGAGCGTGGTAAACACCAATTCACCCTCCTTGCCGTCCTCCACAGGTTGCAGCGTCACAGGGTCGATGATTTCGGGATAGAACAAGTCCTCCCAGATGTGTGTGCCGTCCTGGCACTCGCACTCGCCGCCCACGCCCGGGCCGCTCACTTCGGTGAGGCCGTAGATGTCATAGGCCTTGATGTGGAGGTTCTCCTCCAGTGCCTTGCGCATGCCCTCGGTCCACGGCTCGGCACCGAAGACGCCGATGCGGAGCTTGATGTCGCGTGCAACGTCGGTGTCCTTGTCCTGTTCAATGGATTCGGCCAGATAGAGCGCATACGAAGGCGTGCAGCAGAGCACCGTCGAGCCCAGGTCGCGCATGAGCATAATCTGCTTCGCCGTATTGCCTGACGAGGTGGGCAGCACGCTGCACCCCACCTTCGTGGCGCCGTCGTGGGCACCCAGACCGCCCGTAAACAGGCCATAGCCGTACGATATCTGCGCCACGTCGTCCTTCGTCACGCCGTAGGCGGTGAGGCAGCGGGCCACGCCTTCGGCCCAGTCATCGAGGTCGCTGGCGGTGTAGGCAGCCACGATGGGCTTACCGGTGGTGCCGCTCGAGGCATGGAAGCGGACTATCTCGTCCATCGGCGCGGCAAACATGCCCGTGGGGTAGTAGTCGCGCAAGTCTTTCTTCTGCATGAAGGGCAGTTTCACGATGTCGTCAATCGTCTGTATATCGTCGGGCGACACCCCTGCCTCGTCCATACGCCGGCGGTAAAATTCCACACGCTCATACGTATAGCGCACGATGTTACGCAGTCGTTCACCCTGCAGGGCGCGCATATCTTCAGCGCCCATGCACTCCATCTTTTCGTTCCAATATTTCATATTTTTCAAAATTTGGGCGCAAAATTATAACATTTTCCGCAAATAACAAAACAAACCGTAACATTTCGTAGTAAAAATTCGATTGTTGTTTTAGTAGCCGACCGGCCGTCAGGGGGAAGCCGACAGAAGAGCCTTCGCACGCAACAAAAGGGCCTTCGCACGCAACAGAAGGGCCTTCGTACGCGAGAGAAGGACGGGCGTACGTGATAGAAAGACAGGCGTAGCGGGCGGTGCACTCCCGGGAAAAATTTGACCTTGTAACCTGTGGGCATCTGCGGCAGACGGGCGATGGCTTCAGTACTTGAAGCTGCTGCCGCCAACAAACTCGCGGAGGAGCGACGTGGGAGGTATCTCCTTGTCGGGCACGGGCGTGAAGTAGTGGATGAAGCGCAACAGACGGTGGGCCTCGCTGTACTCGGGGCAGTTCTTCGGCACGCTGGCCAGAATGGGCTCGGCATGCAGGCGCAGCACGGCGAACTCGATGAGCAGCGCGCTGTTGAACATCACGTCGGCCTGCTCCTGATAGGGGAAAATCCAACGTTCCTCGGCCTCGCACACCTTGGGCCACTGGCGGATGGTCTCGCGTGCGGTGAAGGCGCCGGCATTGTAGTCGCGCACAATGCGACGAAGCAGGCGGTTGTCACGCGTGGGAATCCAGTTGTGGTCGTCGAGCGAGATGCTGGTGAGGGTACTGATGTAGATGCGGAACTTATCGCTGTCGGGTATGAGGTCGGTGAGGCGGGGGTTAAGGGCGTGGATGCCCTCGACAAGCAGCACAGTGCCTGCATCGAGGCGCAGGCGCTTGCCCAGGTACTCACGACGGCCGGTGACAAAGTTGAACTGGGGCACCTCGACCTCCTCGCCGGCGAGCATGCGCAGCAGGTCGTGCTGGAGGGCGGCGTGGTCAACAGTATCGAAGTTGTCGAAGTCGTAGCTACCGTCGGGCAGTAGGGGGGTATCGACGCGGTCGACGAAGTAGTCGTCCGTGGAGAGGCTGACGGGGCGCAGGCCGCATGCCTTGAGCTGCACGCTGATGCGCTTGCAGAAGGTGGTCTTGCCGCTACTGCTGGGGCCGGAGATGAGGACGATGCGCAGGGGGTTGTCGGGACGGCGGAAGCGACGGTCTATCTCCTCGGCAATCTGCACAATCTTCTTCTCCTGCAGGGCTTCGGAGACCTGAATGAGCTCGCTGGCGTGGCCGTTAAGGCAGGCGCAGTTGACGTCGCCCACGTTCGAGAGGCCCATGATATTGTTCCAGCGGAGATTCTCGGCAAACACCTCGAACGTCTTGGGATAGGGCACGAGGGGCGCCAGGCGCGTGGGGTCGTTACGGTCGGGGATGCGCAACAGCAGGCCGTCCTGATACTGCTCAAGCCCCCAGACGGTGATGTAGCCCGCAGAGGGCAGTAGGCGGCCATAGTAGTAGTCGACGGTGTTGCCCAGCGTGTAGTAATCGACATACACCTGGCCGCAGGTCTCGATGAGGCGCACCTTGTCGTCGAAACCCCGTTCGCGGAAAAGCCGCACAGCCTCGTCGGTCTGCACCTCCTCGCGGCGGAAGGGGATGTCCTTGTCGATAATTTCCTGCATCCGCCTGCGCAAGGCAGCAAGTCTCTCCCCTGCCCCTCCTGAACTTTGGGGTGATGCCTCCTTCAGCACACAATAGTACCCATTTGATATGGGGTGCTCGATGTAAAGCTTGCAGCCAGGGAAGAGGTCGGCAGCTGCCTTGTAGAGCACAAAGCAGAGGCTGCGGGTATAGACGCGGCGCCCGCTGGTGCTGATGACGTCGAGAAACTCTACCTCCTTGTTGTTATAGACGCGGAACTTCAGCCCCTGCGACACGTTGTTCACCTTGGCGGAAACAATGGGGTAAGGGTGCTCAAACTCAAACTCCGAGAGGATCTCCAGCAGTGAGCTACCTTCAGGGAAGCTTTTCGAAGTGCCGGTGTTCTTACAATATATCTGCAACATGGTATTAGGGAGGAGGTAGTAAATCGTCGAATCGCAATAAGGCAAGAATTGTGGCTTCCTCGTTGGGGGTGAAGGTGGTGTTCTTCCGGGCTTCGAGATTCTTCGCCAGCTGTGCCACCGAGCTGGCACCGACGATGACGGACGTCACCTCGGGACGACGCAGGCACCACGCCAACGCCATTTCGGCCAACGTCTGCCCGCGACGGGCAGCCATCTCGTTCAGCCGGCGCAGCTTCAACAACAGCTCGTCCGTCAGTGCCTCGGGACGCAGAAAACGGCTCTTCGTCATGCGAGAGCCCTCGGGAACGCCGTTCAGATAGCGGTCGGTGAGCAGGCCTTGTGCCAACGGGCTAAACGCCACATACCCCACGCCGCGCTCCTTACACTGCGGCAGGATGTCCGTCTCGGGCTCGCGGTTTATCATGTTGTACCGTCCTTGATAGACAAGGCAACGCACATGGCGCAAAGTGAGGTAGTCGTAGGCCCGCGCGGTCATCTCGGCAGGGTATTTCGAGATGCCCACATAAAGCGCCTTGCCCTGACGGACGATATCGACGAGCGCCTCCATCGTCTCCTCAAGCGGAGTCTGGAAGTCGGGACGGTGCGAGTAGAAGATGTCCACATAGTCGAGCTTCATCCGACGCAGGCTCTGATCGAGGCTTGCCATCAGGTTCTTACGGGAGCTCCATTCGCCATAGGGCCCAGGCCACATGTCATGCCCCGCCTTCGAGGCGATAATCAACTCGTCGCGATGGGAACGCAGGCTCTCGGTGTAGATACGGCCGAAGGTCTCCTCGGCACTGCCATAGGGAGGGCCGTAGTTGTTGGCGAGGTCGAAATAGGTGACGCCATGGTCAAAGGCGTAGTGGACAATGGCTTTGCAGACGTCGTAGTCGTCATCCGACCCGAAGTTGTGCCAGAATCCTAGCGATACTTCAGGCAGCAGCAGTCCGCTCGCCCCACAGCGGCGATAGCCCATCTCCTCATACCGAGGTGCCGTAAGGCAGTAGTTTTCCATGATATTACGTGTTTGTTAATCAATACTCGTCCCAGCTTTTGATGGGGATGTCGTCCACCGTCAGCGTGCAGAAGGCACGGATAAAGGCATCGGCCAAACGGGCGTTGGTGATGAGGGGGATGTTGAGGTCAATGGCGGCGCGGCGAATCTTGTAGCCGTTCGTCAGCTCACCCGTGGAGAGGTTCTTCGGAATGTTCACCACCATGTCAATCTCTTTGCGATGCAGCATGTCAAGTGCCTGCGGCTGCCGGTCGGGTTCGCTGGGCCAATGGACGAGGGTATTCTCCACGCCGTTCTCCGCTAGGAAACGCGACGTGCCGCCCGTGGCGAAGATGTTATAGCCGTGCTCCTTCAGCAGTTTGGCAGCATCCAGCATGGCTGTCTTCTGACGTGCCGTGCCGGTGGAGAGTAGGATGTTCTTCTTCGGGATGCGCTGCCCCACGGAGAGCATCGATGCGAGGATGGCCACAGCGCTGTCGTCGCCCAGGCAGCCCACCTCACCGGTGGAAGCCATATCGACACCCAGCACGGGATCGGCCTTCTGCAGGCGGTTGAAGGAGAACTGCGAGGCCTTGATGCCCACATAGTCGAGGTCGAAGAGGCTCTTCTCCAGCCGCTCGACGGGGAGTCCGAGCATCACACGGGTAGCCAATTCGATGAGGTTTATCTTCAGCACCTTGCTGACGAAGGGGAAGCTGCGCGAAGCACGCAGGTTACACTCAATAACCTTGATGTCGTTGTCGCGAGCCAGATATTGGATATTGAAGGGACCCGAGATATGGAGCTCCTTGGCTATCTGGCGGCTGATGCGCTTGATGCGGCGCACGGTTTCCACATAGAGTTTCTGCGGCGGGAACTGGATGGTGGCATCGCCGCTGTGGACACCTGCAAACTCAATGTGTTCGCTGATGGCGTAAGCAATGATTTCTCCGTCGCGAGCCACAGCATCCATCTCCACCTCCTTGGCGCCCTCAATGAACTTGCTGACAACCACGGGATGGTCTTTGCTGACGTCGGCTGCCAACTGTAGGAAGCGCTCTAGCTCCTCGGGGTTGCTGCAGACATTCATCGCTGCTCCAGAGAGGACGTACGAGGGACGGACGAGCACGGGGAAGCCCACACGCTCGGCAAAGCCGTTGATATCCTGCAGCGAGGTGAGCTCGCTCCACTCCGGCTGGTCAACGCCGATGCTGTCGAGCATGGCGCTGAATTTCTCACGGTCCTCAGCATGGTCGATGTCCTGTGCAGAGGTGCCGAGGATGGGTACACGCTGGGCATCGAGACGCAGGGCGAGGTTGTTGGGAATCTGTCCCCCCGTGGAAAGGATGACGCCCCGCGGGGCTTCCAGCTCGATGATATCCATGACGCGCTCGAAGCTGAGCTCGTCGAAGTAGAGGCGGTCGGTGACGTCGTAGTCGGTGCTGACGGTCTCGGGGTTGTAGTTGATGACGATATTGCGGAAGCCCTCCTTGCGAACGGTGTTGAGCGCCTGCACGCTACACCAGTCGAACTCCACCGACGAGCCGATACGATAGGCACCCGAGCCGAGGACGATGATGCCGCGGTCATCGTGGAAGAACTCCACGTCGTGCTTCGTGCCGTTGTACGTCAGATAGAGGTAGTTGATCTGGGCAGGTACTTCGCCAGCCACGGTGTCAATCTGCTTGACAACGGGCAGGATACCGCGACGCTTACGCTCGGCACGCACGGCCAAAAGTCCTTCGTGGTTGCCCAACGAAGTCTCTAAGCCGAGGGCACGGGAGAGCTGGAAGTCGCTGAACCCTTGCCGCTTGGCCTTCATCAGCAATTCATCGCTGAGATTCTCCAATCCGCCACAGGCATGAAGCTCGCGACTGGTTTGCATGATGCCCTCCAGCTTATAGAGGAACCAGCGGTCAATCTTCGTAAGTTCGTAAATCTTATCCACCGAATAGCCGGCACGCAGCGCTTTGCTGATAACATAGATACGTTTGTCGGTGGGTTCGCGGAGTGCCTTGTCGAGGTCGGGGATAACCAGTTCACGATTCTCCACAAAGCCGTGCATCCCCTGCCCTATCATGCGGAGGCCCTTCTGGATAACCTCCTCGAAGCTGCGTCCGATGCTCATCACCTCGCCCACGGATTTCATGGAAGAGCCGATTTCGCGGTCGACGCCGTGGAACTTGCCGAGGTCCCAACGGGGGAATTTGCCGACAACGTAGTCGACACTCGGCTCGAAGAAGGCGCTGGTGGTGCGGGTGACGGCATTGCGAATCTCCCAAAGGCCATAGCCCAAGCCGATTTTCGCTGCCACGGCTGCCAGCGGATAGCCTGTAGCCTTGGAAGCGAGTGCCGATGAACGACTGAGTCGTGCGTTGACTTCGATGACGAAGTATTCCTCGCTCATGGGGTCGTAGGCAAACTGTATGTTGCACTCGCCCACAATGCCCAAGTGGCGGACGATGCGGATGGAGAGCTCATGCAGCTTAGTAACATCTTTGTTTGTCAGCGACTGAGCCGGAGCAATGACAATGCTCTCGCCCGTGTGGATGCCGAGGGGGTCGAAGTTCTCCATCGAGCAGACGGTGATGCAGTTGTTATAGCCGTCGCGCACCACCTCAAACTCAATTTCCTTCCATCCCTTGAGGCTCTTTTCCACAAGAATCTGTGGGGAGAAGGAGAAACTCTTCTCTGCCAACCGCACAAGTTCTTCTTCGTTGTCGCAGAAGCCGCTGCCCAATCCACCGAGGGCGTATGCCGAGCGAATGATGACGGGGTAGCCCAGTTCGCGGGCGGCGCGCTTGGCGTCGTCCATTGTCTCCACGGCCTCGCTCTTGATGGTGTTGACGTTTATCTCCGCCAGACGCTCGTTGAACAGCTCGCGGTCCTCGGTGTCGATGATGGTCTGCACGGGGGTACCCAGCACGCGCACGTTGTATTTATCCAGCACGCCGCTCTTGAAGAGCTGCACGCCGCAGTTCAACGCCGTTTGCCCGCCAAAGGCCAGCAGGATGGCATCGGGCTGCTCCTTCTGGATGACACGCTCCACAAAATAGGGGGTGACGGGAAGGAAATAGACCTTGTCGGCAACGCCCTCGGAGGTCTGCACGGTGGCGATATTCGGGTTGATGAGCACCGTCTGCACGCCCTGCTCGCGCATAGCCTTCAGAGCTTGCGAGCCGGAGTAGTCAAATTCGCCTGCCTCGCCAATCTTCAGCGCGCCGCTACCGAGCAGCAGCACCTTCTTCGGCAGCCGCAGTCCACCTTGGCACGAGCGCACAGGCTCCGTAGGCCACTCGCCGTTTGCCATCGCAAAGATGGCCTCCCAATCAAGCGCACCGCTCTTCGTCTCAGGGCAGAACTGGAAGCCATAGAAAGGCTTGCCGTCGCAACGGATACCTTCGCACGAGCCGTCGTGGATATTCTCAAACGTCACGCTCCAACCTTCAGGCAGCGTGGAAGCATCGACGGCATAGCCGTGATTCTGCGTGGAGATATAGCAATGATTGTCAGCCAGACGACGGATGGCATGGTTGTGTCCACGATGGCCATACGGCAGCGCCATCAGCTGCGCACCGGCGGCAAGGGCAAGGAACTGACAGCCGAGGCCAATGCCTACGACAGGCTTCTCGCCTTGCAGCATTGCTGCAATATGGCTGATGGTTTCAGGGCAAAGCAACGGATTGCCTGGGCCGTTGGAAAGCCAAAGGGTATCGGCCTCCATCATATCAAAAGGAGCGTCGAACGGCACACGCGTTACTTCGTATCCCTGCTCGCGCAAGGCAACTATCAAGCCGCCCGTGCAACCGAAGTCCACCACGACAGCGTGCTTGCCGTTTGCTTCATTCTTAGGGGCAAAGTGTTTCGTATCAGGATGCGACACTGCGGCCACATCGTTATTCTCCGTGAAATCGATGGGCTGTATCTCCTCACCCTCCATCACAATCTGTCCCCGCATGGTGCCATGTTCACGCAAGTATTGCGTAAGGGCACGGGTGTCGATGCAACGAATGCCAGGCACGCCCTCGCGCACCATCCAACTCTCAAGGGTCTCCACAGCGCTCCAGTGGCTGTAGTTGTCGCTCAGGTCACTGACGATAAGCGCCGAGGCATGGATATGGTCTGAATCGAAAAGCCCGAGGTCTTCGTCCAGCATCACCTCCTTCGAAGGCACGCCATAGTTGCCGATGATAGGATAGGTACAGACGAGTATCTGCCCCGTGTTGGCAGGGTCCTGCAGATTCTCCACATAGCCCATCATGGCCGTGTTGAACACCACTTCGCCCTGCACGGCCTTTGCCGCACCAAACTGGATGCCTTCAAAACAGGCACCGTCCTCCAGAATAAGAGTTGCTTTCATATTCAGTTATTGATGTAGTTTTTCTCGTAATAGTCAATGTAAGCCATGTTCACGCGACGCACGCCACCTGGTGTGGGATAGTTGCCGCTAAAGTACCAATCGCCCAAATGGTTGGGGCAAGCCGTGTGCAGTCCCTCCATTGTCTGATATACAATCTCGAAGTCGGCCTTGAGGTCGGAGGGGCGCAGCAGTTCGGCAATTTTCGCTCCCACCTCGGCTTCGGTGAAGGGCTCGTATATCTTCTTCACGGCATTAACCATCTGGTCCTTCGGCAATGTCAGCTGATGCTTGCAGGCAAGATAAGTATCCGTAACGATGTTCCAGAGCCCTCTCTCGCGCAGCAGGTCCATGGCGGCAATGAAGGCGATGAACTGGTCCATGCTCTCCATGTCGATGCCGTAGTAGTCGGGGTAGCGCACCTGCGGCGAACTACTGACGATGACGATCTTCTTTGGATGCAGACGGTCGAGGATGCGCAGGATGCTCTCGCGCAGAGTGGTGCCACGCACGATGCTGTCGTCGATGATGACCAGATTATCCTCATAAGGCACGATACTCCCATAAGTGATGTCATAGACGTGGCCGGCGAGGTCGTTACGGCTGTTGCCCTCGGTAATGAAAGTGCGGAGCTTAATATCCTTCAGCGCCACCTTCTCGTTGCGGATGCGCTGCAAGATGATTTTTTCCAAGTCGGCCTGCGATGGATTGGGGCCGAGCGCCATGATTTTCTCTATCTTCTTCCGTCCCAGGTAGTTCTCAAACGCCTGCACCATGCCTACGGAAGCCACCTCGGCCGTGTTAGGGATGAACGAGAACACTGTGTGAACCAGGTCGTCGTCGATAGCCTTGAGCACGGGCTCCAGCAGCAGCTCGCCCAGTTTCTTACGCTCGCGGTAGATATCTTTGTCGTTGCCTCGGCTGAAATAGACGCGCTCGAAGCAGCAGGGCAGCAGGGCTTTCTGCTCCATGATCTGCTCCAGCGACACCTCGCCTCGGTTGTTAATTAGCAGCGCCTGACCAGGCTGAAGCTCGTGGATATCCTCCACCTCTATCGTCAGCGCATTCTGCATGGCGGGACGCTCGGACGTAACCACCACCATCTCATCGTTGGCATACCAGAACGCTGTGCGGACGCCCCACGGGTCGCGGACGACAAACGACTCGCCGCTGCCCGTAACGCCCTCAATGACATAGCCACCGTCCCAAGCAGGGCAGCAGGTACGCAGCACGTTGCGCATATCCACATGGGCTTCAATATACTCCGTGATGTCGCGGTTCTCAAGTCCCTTCTCTACGGCCTCCTGATAGACACGCTCCACCTCACGGTCAAGCCTGTGCCCCATGAACTCGAGCAGGAAGAAAGAGTCAGCAGCGCGGCGCGGATGTTGTCCCTTCTCCGTCAGCATGTTGAAGACTTCGTCGTTGTTCGTCATGCTGAAATTGCCGCAGAGCAGCAGGTTCTTCGCGCGCCAGTTGTTGCGGCGCATGAAGGGGTGCAGGTACTCCATGCCGCTCTTGCCGGTGGTGGAGTAGCGCAAGTGACCCATATAGATTTCGCCGGCGTAGGGCAGCCAGCGCTCGGCGAAGTCGGGATCCATGCAACTGCTGTTATCGCGGTTGTTGAAGACGCAGCGGTTGGCCTTGTTGAACACCTCCGTAATGGCGTCCTTGCCCAGTTCGCGCTCGCGGAAGATGTACTCCTCGCCGGGCTGCGCGTTCATCTTCAGGCAGGCGATTCCAGCCCCCTCCTGTCCGCGGTTCTTCTGCTTCTCCATCATCAGATAAAGCTTCCGCATCGGGTACATCCACGACCCGTATTTTTTCTGATACCAGCTGAGCGGTTTCAGCAACCGCATCAGCACAATGCCACACTCATGTTTAAGTTCTTCCATATTATCCTAAATTATAAAAAAGGGAATTTGTGAAACGACACAAATTCCCGTAAACCTTTCGTGGGTGAAACAACCGGCCCCGATGATAGGGGAAGAGCATCCTTTACTGATATTCAATTTGGTACTCTTTAACCGCATGGTTCCGTTCCTTATTTTGCTGCAAAAGTAATACAAATTATTCATTCCTTCGCTATCAATTCTTCATTTTTTTAGTGGTTTTTTGAAAAATCTGTACTACCTTCGCAGCCGGAAAAATAAAAAAGTCAACAGGTCAACAAGTCAACAAGTCAACAAGACAATAAAATCAATCTTCAATCTTCAATTTTCAATCTTCAATCATGGATGCCCTTCTCAACGTCATCGTCATTATCGCCCACGTGCTCACCGTCGTCTTCGCAGCCAAGACCCATCGCTGGGCGTGGCTCTTCAGCCTGCTCTCGTGCGGCATCATGGCCTACTTCTTCTACTACGACCGACTGGTTATGAGCAGCATATACAATGCCTACGGTGCCCTCATGGCCGTCATCGGCTTCTGCACCTGGAAGCGCTCCGCCAAGGAGAACGAGCGCTCCATCCGCTGGACGAACCCCGTCTGGACGGTGCTGGCCGTTGCGGCGCTCACGGGCGTCATCTTCCTCATTGACCGCCACGTCTCGGCCCATCCGCTGCTCGACAGCGCCTGCACGGCCATGAACATCGCCGCCACCTTCCTGCTCGTGCGCAAGGACATCAACGCCTGGCTGCTCTGGCTCGTCACCGACAGCCTCTACATCTTCCTCGGCATCACCGAATCCACCCCACGCTACATCCTCATCTACGGCGTCATGCTCGCCCTCGCCATCTTCGGCACCGTGCAGTACATCCGCGCCTGGCGCAAGATGCGGGAACAAAAGTAGGGATTCTTGTGCGGAATCCCTACGCTAGTTTGCCAGCCTTTGATTCTGTCGGCAGATTAGCTGATTCTATCCGATTGTGAAACGTTTCGTGCTGGAAATCCAAACGTTTGGATTGGTACGTTCAAACGTTTGAATCTGCGGCAGAATAAGCTTTGCGCTCGTCAGAGTTTGCGAATCCAGATGTTACGATAGGAGATGGGCTCGCTGGGGTCGCCGTGGCTCTGCAGACGGATGGGGCCGTCGCCGTGGGGGCCGAACTGGGGCAGGCCGATGTACTCCGTCGTGCCGATGATGGTGGTGGCGTTCTGCACGAGCACGCCGTTGAAGAGCACCGTCACCACGGGACGCGTGCGGTAGGTGCCGTCGGACTTGAAGGTGGGCGCCGTGTAGATGATGTCGTAAACGTTCCACTCGCCGGGCTTGCGGCAGGGGTTGACGAGGGGGGCGGACTGCTTGTAGATGCTGGCAGCCTGGCCGTTGACGTAGGTCTCATTCTCGTAGCTGTCGAGCACCTGCAGCTCGTAGCGGTCCTGCAGATAGACGCCGCTGTTGCCGCGTCCCTGCCCGCTGCCGTGGATGTCCTTGGGCACCATCCACTCGATGTGGAGCTGGAAGTCGCCGAACGATTCGCGCGTGATGATGTCGCCAGCCGACTTCACGACGGTCATCGAGCCGTCCTTGTTGACTTTCCATCCGGCATCGCCACGGTCGGAACGCCAGGCGTCGAGGTTCGTGCCGTCGAACAGCACGATGGCGTCCGAGGGGGCGGTGTTGCGCTCAATGTCACCAGGCGTCACGCGCGGAGGCTGCGGCGCATAGAGCTCTGTCATCTCGGGCGACATGCCCTTGGTGCGTTGGTCACGATAGCCCTGAGGCTGATACTGTTGAGCCATGACGGCTCCCGTCATGCAGATGCATGCGACAAGAAGAAGCAATCTTTTCATATTCTCTTTCTATTAGTTGGTTAATCCTGCCACAAAAATAGTGCAATTTTTCGTAAAGAACAAAAAAATGGATTATCTTTGCAACAAAAATCACTTTTTGTCATGTTCACCATCCGTCCCACGCTGTTTTCAGATATCCCACGGCTTATGGAAATCTTTGCCGATGCGCGCGCCTTCATGGCCGAGAACGGCAACGCCTCGCAATGGGGCGACGGCTATCCGCACGAGGAGGACATCTTGAACGATATTCATCGGGGAGTGAGCTACGTGGTGATGGAGAACGACACCGTTGTCGGCACCTTTGCCTTTATCCTCGGCGAGGACCCCACTTACCGCGTCATTGAGGATGGCGGGTGGGCTGACGCCCCTCGCCCTTACGGCACCATACATCGCTTGGCAGCAGCACGTGGCACACATGGTATTGCCGATGCCTGCCTCCGTTTCTGCGAATCAAAGACGGGTCATCTGCGTGCTGACACGCACAGCGACAACCGCGTACTCCAGCACTTCCTCACCTCGCGCGGCTTTGTCTATCGCGGCATCATCTACGTCCGCAACCACTCCCCTCGCCTCGCCTATCAGCGGTTGACGGTTAGCGATTAGAGTATCTGCGCGGCGTGGTTCTTCGTATCCACCTTTTCGATGATGCGCGTCAGGATGCCCTGCTCGTCAAAGAGGAAGGTCCGACGGAGTGTGCCCATCGTCACCTTGCCGTACATCTTTTTCTCGCCCCAGGCGCCAAAGGCCTGCAACAGCTCCGTCGAAGGGTCTGAAAGCAGCGTGAAGGGAAGCTCGTACTTCTCCTCGAACTTCTTGTGCGAACTGACGCTGTCCTTGCTAACACCTACTACGTTCCAGCCCGCAGCCTGCAAGGCAGCGTGGTTGTCGCGCAGGTTGCAAGCCTCGGCCGTGCAGCCAGGCGTGTTGTCCTTCGGATAAAAATAGACGATGGTTTTCTTGCCTACGAGGCTTTCGGATTTCACCGTGTTGCCGTTCTGGTCCAGGACCTCGAACTGCGGCATCTTGTCTCCAATCTTTAACATAAGAATTATAAAATTAGGAATGAGGAATTAGAAATTAGGAATTGTCAGTTTTTCGGGACAAAGATAGGTTTTCTTTTCAGGATTTGCAAGGTTGTATGGATTTTTCCGTAACTTTGCAGCCGTATTCGAATTTCTAATTCCTAATTCCTAATTTATAATTTTGAAATCGTTCTCTCTCCCCGACGCTCAAGCGCTTGTTTCTCCCCGCGACCCTGAAAGCCATAAGGGCACTTACGGACACGGGCTGCTCATTGCCGGCAGCAAGGGTATGGCAGGGGCAGCCATTATGGCAGCACAGGCAGCCTTGCGTAGCGGCATCGGCTTGCTCACCGTCTGCACGCCTGAGTGTAACCGCGTTATTCTTCAGACAGCCGTCCCCGAAGCAATGGTTATCCCTTGCGGCACGGACTGCATCGACAGCCTTCCCACAAATCTTTCCCGCTATTCAGCCATTGCCATAGGCCCTGGGCTGACGTCCAACGACACCACGCGCCAGATGCAACAAACGCTGATGGAAAACGCTGACGATCCATTCATTATTGATGCGGATGCGCTCAACAATATCGCCGCCTCCCCCACTCTCCTTTCCCTGCTCAGCGAAAAGGACATTCTCACTCCCCACCTCGGGGAATTTAAGCGGCTAGCCTTCCCCCAGCCCCTTCCTGAAGGAAAGGGTGAGTTTCCATCCCTTCAAGAGGAGGCAGCCACCTTCTCCAGGCGCCATCACCTATACCTTATTTTAAAAGGGCACCGCACAGCTGTCTGCTCCCCCACCGGTGAAATCTCGCACAACACCACCGGCAACGCAGGCATGGCAACGGGCGGCAGCGGCGATGTGCTGACAGGCATTTTGCTTGGCCTCCGCGCGCAGGGGTATTCTGCTTGGGATGCTGCCCGCCTCGGCGTATTTGTTCACGGCCTTGCAGGAGATATGGCCGCCTCTGCCCTCACCGAAATCGCCATGACGGCTACCGACATCATCCGCTTCCTCCCCCAAGCCTGGAAGAGCGTTATGCTTTCGCGATAACAATAAAGAAAGGATTAGCTTTATACGCCGAAACTTCCTTGGGTTAATTCATTTTCTAAATAAGAATAGATATAGCCCGGACTCTGATAATAGAGGCCCGTGTTTTTGTCTTGTAGACGGCTGAAAGTTTCACTATTATATAGTGTGTCCAAGGCTGTTTCCATCGGATAGTGCCAGCGCTCCATGAGCAAAGCCACCAACTCTGCATACAGGTCTTCCTGCATCATCTTTATTTGAGCATCGGTCAATTTCATAAGCGGATTAGTTTTGCGAGCGCACGCTCCGTTCCAAAATAATACTGAAAAGTGATTCCCTTTGAATAGCGCAGTTCCTTAACCAACTCTGGGAGCGAAATAACACCAGCGCTATACCGACGAAGTTGGAAGGTAACACCATCATCAGCAACAGGTCCATAAACAATATCAAAGCTGTGAGCAGGTTGAGGATGGTAAATATCACGATTCATTAGCACAAATTGCGCCCATTCCTCGCTGTAATCATCAAATATCCGGACATTAAACTCACCGTTTTCTAAAAGAGTCTCGTCAAACGAGAAACGAGTCAATGTAGGAGCACCCGTACGCATCATCACCGTTCTCAGTTTACCTATGCGGAGAGCTTGCTCCTCATCTGATGAGAGATAAAACCCACGACCAAAATCCTTATAAGGCTTCGACCGTTCAAGGTCTGGCTTATCAATACTGACGTTTGAACCGTGATAGAGTATCATACAGCCTGATAGTTTAATTTGCCTCCATGTTGACAACACACAGCTGCTATGGCCTCAATCGAATCATCGAAAGATAGCGTATGAAGTACATCATAAAATGAAGAAACATAGTCCATGCCTTGAAACCGCTTCATGTAATTAAAGGCTTGTTTTTCATCAAGTCCGAACCTCTCAGCAAATTCAGCTATAAGAGCTATCGTAAACTTCAGTTCATTCGATTCTTCACGTGACATACTGTTTATTTTTCTGCAAATTAAAGAAGTTTTTTTCAAATGAACAAATAATCGAACACTTTTATTGTCACTTTTCACCTTTCGCAATAATATCCAGCATTTCAGAGGGTGTAACGACAATGGGTGTAATAGATTGTAACCTCTCGGATGGGAAGGGCATCTGACGCTTCATTGGATGCGTAGGCTGACGACCTCTGCACCCTCCATTCCACTATAGAAGTGCCGTCTGCTGAGCGATTACCTTTTTGGGGTGTCATTCGGTTGAGAGATTTTTGCATCGAGGAGTTACAGATTGAAACGTTTTTTGCCAATAGAATCAGCTTCTGTTTCCGTAGAATCAGCTTCTATTTTGTCAGAAGCTGATTCTGCGTCGTCAGATGCTTGGGCTGAGCACACAACGCACTACGTCACAGACACAACGCACTACGTCATGGGCACAACGCACTACGTTCTGAAAATAGCGCACTACGTTCTGGGCGTAGAGTTTGATGAAAAACTGTAAGCATACCTTAAAAAAAGTCCTCAGCGAATGACAACCTAAAAAGATAACCGCTCAGCAGACGGCACTTTCTTATAGGAATCGGCCTTTCGCAACCCGTCACTTTGGCCTGTGTCCTCCGCGTAATGCCAATCGTCGGCATGACCACTTACAGTTTTGTACTAAATTCACAAGAAAAGGGGGCGGCTGGAAAGTCGCCCCCTTTTGAATGGGATTATGTCTGTAACAGATGTTACTTAATCAGAACCTTTGCTGTCTTGACGGTGCCGTCGGAGAGGACGGTGCGGATGATGTTGACGCCCTGGACGGGAGATGCGATAGCCTGACCGTTCACGGTGAAGAAGCTGGTGCTAACCACCTCAGCATCGCCGGCCACAGCACGGTCGACATGGAGCCAATCATCACCAATCAGCACGGGAACAAGCTCAATGAAGGTAGAGGAAAGCTGCTTCCAGTAATAGTACTTCCAGTTAGCATTAGGATTTTCGCTGTCAAAATCCTCCTCCGGTAGAGACGGGTCGAAGTTGTTGTTGTAATAGATGAAACCGCCTTGTCCGTGATAGATAATCTGATTGTTTTTCAGGTCTATCGTGAAGACGATGGGAGCCTCCTCCGAAGTAACGCTGCGATAGAAGTAGGTGTACTTCTCGTCGCTATCCATCTTCTGCATCGGGGCGAAGGTGATAGTATGAGCCACACCGTCGAACACACCCTTAAGCTGGCAACCCGTATTGTAGAAGTTGTTGACAACAACACCATCCTCCACATCGGGATCAGCCTCGAGGACGAACGGAACCTCTACAATGTGGTGGTCATCCCAATAGTAGTCATACTTGTACACATACTCACCCACATAATCCTTAAGGTAGAGTTCTTCATCCATTGGGTCGCCAAACATATAAATATACCAGTCGGATTCGCCATCGGGATCATCTTCGTCGAACGAAGCGATTGGGAATGAGCCCATGGACTGGCCCCAGTCTTGCAGCACACAGTAGCCCGTGACCGGAGTGCCATCCTTGTCGAACGTGCCAGTAGCGTAAATCTTGAATGCACCAGCAAGGTTGCTGCTTTCGACGATGGTGAACTCACCAGCCTCTTCAGCCTTTTCGGTAACTTCCGTGCCAGACCATGCTGTAGGAGCCTTCAGATAGACGTCCCTTTCGGTAAAGTGAATCTTGTACGCACCGTTGGCACCTTCCTCAAGACGGAAGAGGCTGTAGTTGGTGGCTTCCTCGCCGATAGCGGTGACGTCACTATAATAGCCGCCAGGAGTACCATAATCGCTGTTCAGCTTACCGAGATTGCCATAGAGGGCAAACTGATTGGTGGTATTAAGCTGATCGACCTTGTTAATTTGATGAACGTAAACGTTGTATACCGGAGCCTCGGTCTCGATGATGAACCAGTCGGATTCACCGTCGGTATCGTCGAACTGCCAAGGATCGGTAGCTTCAACGATTGTACCATCCTCGTCTGCACGCGGAACAACGCAGTAGAAACCCATGTTGCTACCGACACCCCAGTCTTGGGCGACATAGCGGACAGGCTCGTCAGCGAATGTTATTCCCTTGCAGTCGCCGGTGTAAGTACCATTCGTATATATCTTGAAGGCACCTGCCAGATTCGAACTCTCCTCGAAGTACCAGACACCTGCATCGTCCTTTTCATACGACTCAACGGTGAAAGCACCCTGCCACGAAGTAGGATTGCCCAGATAGACGTCATCCACCATGTAATGGATGTAATAGCCGCCCTCCTCATTAGCAGGTTCTACGCGGAACACACCCGTAGGCAAATGCTTGTCGGGATAGGAGCAGTCAAGGATGTTATAGTAGCCCGTACCTTCGGACACCTGTACTCCACCGTCCAACCTCGCAAGGTTGCCATAGAGGATGTAGTACTTGTTGGGGTCAAGGTCGGCCAAGCTGGTAATCTGATCCTTCAGCTCTATCGTCTCATTGGGGACATAATGATAAGGAAGGGTGTCGATAACCATCTCGGTGGGAACCAGACGACCGTTTTCACGCGAGATGAGGTCGAAACTGAACATGTTCATCGGCTCGGGGAACGTGATGCAGAGGTAGTGCTCGTTAGTCTCAGGATGTCTTTCTGTATAGAGCGTGTGCATGTAGGTCTTCAGGTTAGGCGTACCGTCATCGTTGTAGTCGCAGATGCCTGGGATGCCCTGTCCGTCAGCAGACGGTTCAAGTGCGTTGGTTGAGAAGTTCTCCTCCGTGAGTAGGACTGTCTCGCCCTCAGCATCACGCAGGGTGAAGTGTGCCCAGTTGGTGCAAGGCCAGCCACCGTTTGCGTCACCGTTGTTCGTGTGGACGAAGGTGATGTAGAACTTCTCAATCGGCTCGGCCAAGAAGATGGTGGGCGACGTGTAGATGTAGTTGCCGGTTTCCATCTTGTCGAAGAGCACAGCGCCGTTCTCGCCAATAAGGTGGATGGGGAGCTCGGTGGGACTGAGCATCTTGCTGTCCCAGAATTCCTGAATGGTTGCCTGAATGTCATCCACGTAGGCCTTCGTGTCTGCAAATGAGCCGAATGTGCGGTTATCCACATCGTTCAACAGCTTAGTCAGCGTGTTCTCAAGTATCGTCTTCTGAGCGACAGGGTACATGCCGACTTCAGTACCGAATGCTATTTCTTCGTTATCAAGAATCTCTGTTATCTCGTCGATGGCCATGTAGAGAAAAATCTGCAGGAATTTCGACGTAGCAGCATCCAGTTCGGTGGCAGCAGCGAGGAGAGCTTCACAGGAAGAATCAGCGCTCACAGCCTTTGCGGCAGCAAGAGCAGCCTCCAGAGCAGCGGTCTCACCGTTATCGGAGCCGGCAAACGCCTCTTTGTTGGCAGCAAGAGCAGCCTCGGCATTGGCGATAGCAGCCTCCACCTCCTTGTAAACGAACTCGCTCTTGATGCTGGCCTTGTAGAAGGAAGTGTGACGACGGCCATCGGGTCCGCCTTCATAGCCTACAAACAAGGCCTGACTGTTGGTGCTGAAGTAGGTGTTGCGGTCAGAAACAAGAAAGCCATCCTCCACATGCAGCTTGGCTGCCTCATCGATGTTGGTAGCCTGCACCTGTTCGCCTGTGGTTTCCTTCACATAGGAGCCATTGAACCAGTTCTTCAGATAGAACTTGCCATCACCGGCATCGATAACGATGTAGATACAGTCCACCGTAGGCACACGACGCAGGTGATAGCCCGTCTGTCCGCTTTCGCTGAAGTAGCCGGGGACGCCGTTGGAGGCAACGTAGAGAACGGTGCCGTCTTCATAAGCCTCACCATTGTCACAGAGGACGTACATGCCACCAGGTTCAGGAACATCAACCTTTTCGCCCAACTGGAAGCCGTATTCGGGAAACATTACGGCTGCCTCGCCGCCCTTGGTGACGATGATTTCGTTAGGAATGTTGGCGTTGTTGCTACGCTTGTGGAAACCGAACGAGAACGATGTCATAGGCTCGGGGAACGTGACTTCAAGCCAATGCTCCTCGCCAATGGGGTTGCTTTCGTCGCAAGCGTTGTAACTGGTGTGGTAGTGCGTGCTCACGTCGCCGTCGCAGAGGTTGGCGATGGAGCCGTCGCCCGTAGCCACAGCTTCGGTGGCATTACCATAGAAGTTTTCAGGAGTCAGTTCCACCTGCTTGCCAGCGGCATCGTAAAGGTAGAACTCACCCATGGTGAAGAAGACATAGCCACGTCCACCTTCCCAGTTGACATTGAATGCATCCTGCCAGCTGGTGTGGGTGACTGTCATACGGAACGAGCTGACGGGCTCATCGAAGGTGTAGGTGGGCGACACCCACTGCGTGAAAGCCTTTGCTGCCGAAGCGGTCTGCACGGGCAGGCCATCAGCAGTAGTCAGCGTGAACGGGAAGGTTTGGTTTTGTGCGAGGGCAAATGTCGTGCCCAAAGCGCATACTCCACTAAGAAGTAAATTCCTCAAAATCATAAGCTTTTTTTTAAGAAAATTAAACAATATAATGAAAAAACTCTTACATTTTCTCCTTAATTGCTCTGCAAAGTAAATAACATTTATTTACATTCGCAAGTTTTTTCATAAAAAAAAAACGATTATCCAGAGAGGCGTGTGGATAAACAATAAAAGAATAGGGCGGCTCCTCTGAGCCGCCCTATGAAATGGGGATAATGTGTAACCGAGGTTACAGAATCAGTTCTTCGCTCACTTAATCAAGACCTTTGCAGTCTTGACGGTGCCGTCGGAGAGGACGGTGCGGATGATGTTGACGCCCTGGACGGGAGCTGCGATAGCCTGACCGTTCACGGTGAAGAAGCTGGTGCTAACCACCTCTGCATCGCCGGCCACAGCACGGTCAACATGGTCGCCACCCTGCTTGATGAGCTTCACCCATGAGCTGGAGAGCATCCACCAGCCGCCGTTCTCATCGCCAGCCTCGCGAGCCACATACTGCACGCCCACGCGACCGCTGAAGGTAATCGTTTCGTTGACCAAGTCGATGTGGAAGACAATGTCCTTCTCGTAGTTGTCGTCGCCAGGAATCATCACCATGCCATACCAACGCTCGTGGCCGTCGTAGATGTTCTGGCCGGTGGGGAACGAAATAGTGTGGTCCTTACCGTCGAAGGTACCCTTCAGAGGACCTTCGCTGAAGTTCTTGTCGGCATCGAAGCAGTCGATGATGACGCCGTCATCACTATCGGGATCGGCAACCAGGTTGAACTCAAACTCCTTGATTTCAGAGGGAGTCCAGTTGTCGTTCCACTGCCAGACATAGGCACCCAGGTAGTCCTCGCGGAAGAGTTCCTCCTCGTTCGGGTCACCAGGTGTGAAGAGGTACCAGTCGGACTCACCGTCGGTGTCGTCGTTGGCAAGGCTTTCGATAGGATAGGAACCCATGGAGGAGCCCCAGTCTTGCAGCATATAGAGCTTGCCGTCAAGTTCACGGTAAATCTTGAAGGCACCAGCGAGGTTCTCGCTCTCGATGAAGACGAACTCACCAGCCTCGGCGGCGTTCTCCGTCGTAGCCATGCCAGCCCACTCTGTCGGAGCCTTCAGGTAGAGGTCATCGTCAACGAAGTGAATCTTATACGTGCCGTTTGCACCCTCCTCAAGGTTGAAGAGCGTGAAGTTGTTAGCCGTCTCACCAATAGCATTGATATTGCGGTAGTAGCCGCCCGCGCTACCAGCGTCGGGATTCACCTTGCCGAGGTTACCGTACATGGCGAACTTGTCGTCGGTGTTCAGCTGAGTGAGCTTCTTCACCTGGCTGAGATAAACCTTGTAGGCAACGGGATCGACCTCGTAGATGTACCAGTCGGACTCACCGTCGGTATCGTCGCTCTCGAAGCCTTCACCAGCAATGGTGAAGTAACCCATGCTACCGCTCCAGTCCTGAAGCATGTACTTGCGGTCGGCCTCGTCAGCCTCGGTGGGACCAGCCCATACCTTGAAGGCATCGGCCAGGTTCTCACTCTCGGTGAAGGTGAATTCACCAGCCTCAGATTCGTTGATCGTAGAGGTAGCACCAGCCCAAGAAGTAGGACGCTCAAGGTAGTAGCCTTCAACAACGAAGTTAACCTTGTACGTATCCTCCTTGTCAGTAGGAACCAAGCGGAAGACACCTTCCTTCTGAGGAGTTTCGCCAGCCGAACCAATTCCAGCATAGAAACCGCTGCCGGCGGCACCCTTGTCAACCTTATTAATGTTGCCGTAGAAGATGTAGTACTTGTTCGGGTCGAGCTCAGAGGCCTTGGTAATCTGCTCGCGGAGGGTGACGGTTGCATCGGCCACGTAGTGATAAGGTATGGTGTCGATAACCATCTCGGTGGGAACCAGACGTCCGTTCTCACGAGAGATGAGGTCGAAACTGAACATGCTCATCGGTTCGGGGAACGTGATGCAGATGTAGTGTTCGTTTGTGCTCGGGTCAGAACTTGAATAGAGCGTGTGCAGGTAGGTGGTCAGGTCAGGAGTTCCATCATCCTTGAAGTCAACGAGACCTTCAATGCTACCCTCAGAGGTTTCAAGAGCGTTAGTGGAGATATTATCCGCTGTAAGGAATACTTCCTCGCCCTCAGCATCGCGCAGGGTGAAGTGTGCCCAGTTGGTGCAGGGCCATCCGCCGCCATGGTCACCCGTGTTGGTAGCCACAGTGGTGATGAAGATCTGCTCAATAGGCTCAGGCAGGCAGATGGTGGGCGAGGTGTAGATGTAGTTGCCGAGGCCTTCCATCTTGGTGAACACCACAGCGCCGTTCTCACCAATGAGGTGGATGGGCAGCTCGGTGAAGGTCGTGATCTTGCTAGCATAGAACTCATCAAGGATAGCCTGGATGTTATCCACATACTTCTTCGTGTCTTCCAGTGAGGCGAACGAGCGGTTGTCCACGTCGTTCATCAGCTTGGACAGCGTCTCCTCAAGGATGTTCTTTTGAAGAACAGGATACATGCCAAATTCCGTTCCGAACTCGGCAGTCTCAAGGTTCTCAGTAATCTCGTCGATGAAGATATAGAGCGCAACCTTCAGGAAGTTGGAGGTAGCATTGTTAAGCTCCAGTGCTGCCACGAAGAGCTCGTCACAAGCAGATCCAGAGTTCACAGCCTTAGCAGTGGCAAGTGCAGCCTCAAGGGCTTCCGTCTCGCCATTGTCGGATTCTGCGAACTTCTCCTTGTAGTCGGCAAGTGCGGACTCAGCCTCGGCGATAGCCTTCTCTACCTCTTTATAAGCATACTTACTATTGATGGTAGCCTTGTAGAAGTACATCGAACGGGGAGCGGATGTGCTCTCGTAGCCTACGAAGGAAGCCTGGCTGTTGGTGCTGTAATGATAGCCATTGACACCCTCGAGGTAGTTGGTCTCGGGGTCGTAGGTCAGCTTGTTGGCTGACTCAAGGGTTGCCTGCTCCTGGAAGCCGGATGCACCACCCACGAAGCTGCCGTTGAGGTAGTTCTTCAGATAGAAGGTGCCGTCGCCAGCATCAATCACCTGATAGATACAGTCGACGTTGGCCTTGCGGCGGACGTGGTAGGCATTCTGGCCACTGGTGCTGTAGTAACCGGGGATGCCGTTAGGAGCAACATAGAGGTAGGTGCCTTCGTAGGCAGAAACGTTACCATTGTCGCACATGACATAAATCTGACCCGGCTCAACGTTCTCGACCTGCTCGCCCAGCTTGAAGTCGTAGTCAGCAAACGGATCGGCATCCACGCCGCCCTTGGTGACGATAACCTCACAGGGGATGTTGGCGTTGTTGCTACGCTTGTACCAGCCGAAGGAGAATGAGGTCATCGGCTCGGGGAGCGTAATCTCAAGCCAGTGCTCAGCGCCGATGGGCTTTTCGCCATCGCTGTCCTTGTAACTAGTGTGGTAATGGGTGCTGACGTCACCGTCGCAAAGGTTGGCAATGGAGCCGTCGCCCGTGGCCACAGCCTCGGTAGCATTAGCGTTGAAGTTGTCGGGAGTCAGCTCTACGGCATTGCCAGCGGCATCGAAGAGGTAGAACTCACCCATGGTGAAGAACACATAGCCACGTCCACCGTTGGCATTGGTGTTGAAAGCATCCTGCCAGCTGGTGTGGGTGACTGTGAGACGGAACGAGCTGACGGGTTCATCGAACGTGTAGGTGGGAGACACCCACTGCGTGAATGCACTTGCCGCGGCGGAGGTCTGCTCGGGCAGGCCGTCGGCGGTGGTCAGCGTGAACGGGAATGTCTGGTTCTGAGCCAAAGCAAAAGTGGTGCTCAGCGCGCAGACTCCACAGAGAAGTAAATTTCTCAGTTTCATAAGCTTACTTTTTTGGTTAAACATGGAATATAATTAAACACTTACTTTTTTCGACTAATGAACATGCAAAGGTAAAAACATCTTTTCACATTAGCAACTTTTTTTCAAAGAAAAAAGCATTTTTCTGCAAATTCTTGCAGGAATACAATTGCCGGAGAAAGAGCTCTCTCTTTCGGTGAATTAGGCAAATTTGACGTATGCGTGTTAACGCAGGCGGATGATGTCGTTGATGCGAGGGCTGTAGGTGTAGATGTCGCCCTTATCCTTATTCATTTTATAAAGACGCGCGAGGCGGATGCCGTACATCTGCGAGATGAGGTACATGCTGTCGCCGTCCTTGACGATATGGACGGCATAGCCCTTCTGCGCACGGGCATTCTTGCGATGCAGGTAGATGATGTCGCCCTTCTGAGGGACGTAGGTCTTGTAAAGGTCGTTGTAGCGGATGAGCTTGCTGCGCGAAATCTTGAACTCGTCGGCAATGCCCTGCATGGTGTCGCCCTGCCGCGCAACGACATAGACCAGCCCGTTAGCCAAATGCGGGGTGTGGGGGGCTTCAGGGAAGTAGGTGGGGGCGTACTTCCATTTATCGGAATCGAGACGGTCGAGGTTGTACGACTCGATGATATTGATGAGCCTGTCGGCATAAGTGGGGCTGGTGGCGTAGCCCGCTGCCTTCAGCCCGCGCGCCCAGCCCACGTAGTCGGTAGGCTTCAGGCGGAAGAGCCCGGCATAGCGCTGGTGCGACGAGAGGAAGATGGAGTGGTCTTCGTACGAATCCTTGACGGACTTATAAACGCGGAAGCAGTCGTCGCGCATGTCATCGTCGTGATAGACCTTGCGTCCTGCCCAGTCGTGACACTTGATGCCGAAGTGGTTGTTGCTCTTCCGTGCCAGCTCGCTCTGTCCGGCGCCAGACTCCAGCAGAGCCTGCGCCAGCGTGATGCTGGCAGGGATGTTGTACTTCTTCATCTGATCAACAGCCAGCGCCTTGTGCTGGTCGATGTACTTGACATATTGCTGGTTCTGCGCAGCGGCAGAAAGGGCTAAAGCTACCAGAAAAAGCGTCAGAAAGAGTCTTCTCATAGGACAGAATGGGGTTCTTAGCGGTTTCTGCGCACAAAAATACGGATTTTTTTTGTTTTTATGCAACGGTTGCCTTATTTTTGCAGAAAATCTACGAAAAAACATGAAAGAGTTCACCCACGAGTGTCGTTACACGCTGTATGCTTTCGACGAGCTTCCGGAGGCAGACCGACAGCTGGTGCTCGCTGCCCAGGAGGCCACGCGGCGCAGCTATGCCCCCTACAGTCACTTCCATGTGGGCGCTGCCGTGCGTCTGGACGACGGCACGATTGTGACAGGCTGCAATCAGGAGAACGCCGCGTTTCCCTCGGGCCTCTGTGCCGAGCGCACGGCCCTGTTTGCTGCCGGCGCGCAACACCCCGAGCAGGGCGTCGTGGCGCTGGCAATAGCGGCTGCGGATGCCGACGGGCTGACGTCCATCCCCACCCCACCTTGCGGCGCCTGCCGGCAGGTTATGCTGGAGTCGGAGACGCGCGCCGGACACCCCATGCGTATCCTACTCTTCGGCACGCAAGGGACGTACGTGATAGAGAGTGTCAGCCAGATCCTCCCCCTTACCTTCGACGGCAGCTTCCTGAAAGAGTAAAAGGGAGCCGCTCTTCCACATTCACTAATTCCCCTAAACGAAAGTACGTTAACTAAAAAAGTAGTCATTATGTCATTATGTCATTTGTCATTAAGGACTCGCATATCCGATGAGTGAGGCTGGAAGGGGGATAGAATAAAAAAAAATATAATAATTCTTTTTTAATTATATATTATAATAATATATTATTATAATATATAATTAAACTATTTCTTAAAAGTTGGGTGTGGGGAGGTATTAACTCCTTAATGACATAATGACTAATGACAAAATGACCAAGAAAAACATCTTTACTCTGTGAATCAATCGTTTTCATATTGACCATTTTTTCTTGTCGTTTGATGGTGACTGTCTTTCCGAGGTTCTGAAGGTTAAGAAATCCCGCGCCATCTGCCCTGTTTTCTGTCATGATTACGAATTGTAAGGAATCAGGGGCTATTACTCCATTCCCCTGCGTTGCATTCCCAGTCCCCTGCGCTACGAAATTAGCCCACTGGGCTGAGAGATTATTCCCATGGGCTGCGAGATTATCCCCATGGGCTGCAAATGACAGGAAAGCCAGCGGATGTGCCACAATTGGCGGAAAGAGGGCTGACAAAGGAGAAAAAATGACGCACAGGCTGACATGGCACGGAATTTGCATAAAACAGGGCAGAAAAACTAATTCTTAAAATCAACATCCGTATGTCAAAGAAAAATAAAAAATATATGAAAGCATCGAAAGAAGCCCCAGAGGCTCAAGAGACAAAGGTCGTGGACAACGAAAACGTGGCTGCTGCCGAAGCCGAGGCTGCGGCTGAACAGGCTACAGAATCTCAGGAAGACGACGCGAATCCGACGGAACCCGCTGAGGAGGCCGCTACCGAAGCTGCCACGGAGGAAGAAAAGCTACTGAAGGCCCTGGCCGAGGCCGAGGCGAAGTACAACGACCTGCACGACAAGTATCTGCGCCAGATGGCGGAGTTTGAGAACTACCGCAAGCGCACGCTAAAGGAGAAGAGCGAAATCATCCTCAACGGCTCGGCTAATCTGATGACGGCCGTGCTGCCCGTGCTGGACGACATGGACCGCGCCCTCGACGCCATGGCCAAAACCGACGACGCCGAAAGCTGCCGCGAGGGATTCAAACTCATCGCCACCAAGTTCCGCACCACGCTGGAGCAGAACGGACTGAAACGGATTGAGACGGAGAGCCAGCCCTTCGACACCGACTTCCACGAGGCCGTCGCCATGGTGCCTGCCACGGACGACATGCCCAAGGGACAGGTCATCGACTGCGTGCAGACGGGCTACAAGCTCAACGACAAGGTCATACGCCACGCCAAGGTTGTCGTGGCCAACTAATATAGAAAGAGGTATAGTCTATGGCAAAACGTGATTACTATGAAGTTCTGGGCGTTGACAAGAACGCCTCGGAAGACGAAATAAAGAAAGCGTACAAGACGCTGGCCATCAAGTACCACCCTGACCGCAACCCGGGTGACAAGGCTGCCGAGGAGAAGTTCAAGGAGGCAGCTGAGGCGTACAGCGTGCTGAGCGACAAGGACAAGCGTGCGCGCTACGACCAATTCGGACCCGACGGCGTGGAGGGCATGGGCGGCGCAGGCGGATTCGGCGCCGGCGGATTCTCGATGGACGACATCTTCAGCATGTTCGGCGACATCTTCGGCGGGCACGGCTTCGGCAGCGCCTTCGGCGGAAGCGGCTTCGGAGGCGGTGGACGCCAAGCGGAGCGTGTCTACCGCGGCAGCGACCTGCGCGTGAAGGTGAAGCTCACCCTGCAGGAAATCTCCACAGGCACGGAGAAGAAACTCAAAATCAAGAAATACGTCCCCTGCCCCGACTGCCACGGCACGGGCGCCGAGAAGGGCAGCAGCTCCGAGACGTGCCCCGACTGCCACGGCACGGGCTACGTCGTCCGCACACGCCAGAGCATGTTCGGCATGATGCAGACGCAGGCAGCCTGCCCACGCTGCGGAGGCGAAGGGAAGATTATCAAGAACAAGTGCCGCAAGTGTAGTGGCGAGGGCATCGTCTATGGCGAGGAGGTTATCACGGCTAAGATTCCTGCCGGCGCCACCAGCGAATACCAGCTCACCATGAGCGGCAAGGGCAACGCCGCCAAGCACAACGGCGTGCCGGGCGACCTCTACATTCAGATCGTGGAGGAGGAGTCGAAGGAACTTATCCGCGACGGCAACGACCTCGTGTATAACCTGATGATTAGCATCCCACAGGCAGCGCTGGGCGGACAAGTCGACATTCCCACCGTCAGCGGCAAAGTGCGCATGACCATCGAGCCCGGCACACAGCCCGGCAAGGTGATGCGCCTGCGCGGCAAGGGCCTGCCAGCTATCAACGGCTACGGCAACGGCGACCTGCTGGTGCGCATCAGCGTCTATATCCCCGAAACGCTCAGCCGCGACGAGAAGAACGCGCTGGAGGGTCTCAAGGATTCCGACAACTTCAAGCCTTCAGAAAGCACCAAGCAGAGCTTCTTCCAGAAGTTCAAGAACTTGTTCGACTAAATGACCTACCAGGAAGCCATCGACTACCTGTACCGCTGTGCGCCGGCGTTCCACAACGTGGGGCCTGGGGCTTACAAAGAGGGGCTGGCGAATACGCTTGCGCTTGACGACCACTTCGGGCATCCTCACCGGCACTATCGCACCATCCACATCACGGGCACCAACGGGAAGGGCTCGTGTGCCCATACGCTGGCAGCCGTCCTACAATCGGCAGGCTATCGCACAGGGCTCTACACCTCGCCTCACCTGCTCGACTTCAGCGAGCGCATTCGCGTGAACGGCACACCCATCCCTCACAGTTACGTGGCTGATTTCGTGGAACGCGAGCGGGATTTCTTCGAGCCGCTACACCCTTCTTTCTTCGAAGTGACGACAGCCCTCGCCTTCCGCTACTTTGCCGACGAAAAAGTAGATGTGGCAGTCGTTGAGGTGGGGCTTGGCGGCAGGCTCGACTGTACGAACATCATCCGCCCCGATGTTTCCGTCATCACCAATATCAGTCTGGAGCACACGGCGCTGCTTGGCGATACGCTTGAGCAGATTGCCTATGAGAAGGCGGGCATCATCAAGGCTGACACGCCCGTTGTCATTGGCGAAGCGCTGCCCGAAACACACCCCGTTTTCGTTGCCCGAGCCAACGAGCTGCATGCTCCGCTCATCTTTGCCGAAAGCACAGAGAACAAGGATGTTCTGGAGCACCTTGAGATGCAACTCAAAGGCGCATATCAGCAGAAAAACGCCCGCACCATCCTAACGACGGCGAACGTGCTGCGGCAGCGGGGATACGACATCCCTGACGAGTCTGTGCGACAAGGCTTTGCGCACGTCTGCGACCTGACGGGGCTGATGGGACGCTGGCAGCAAGTGTACCAACACCCGACTGTGGTCTGCGACATTGGGCACAACCCAGGCGGACTGCACGAGAACATCCTCCAGCTGAACCAAGAACCCTGCCGCCAGCTGCGCCTCGTGCTCGGCTTCGTGAACGACAAGGACATCCGCCCCGTGCTGAATGCCCTGCCGAAGGACGCCGTCTATTACCTGACGCAACCCAGCGTCAGCCGCGCCCTCAGCAGCCACACGCTGTATGCCCTCGCTCGCTGCTACGGGCTTGCAGGACACGAATATGCCTCCGTCAGCGAGGCTTACCAAACTGCCAAAAACGATGCCGCCCCCGACGATTTCATCTACGTCGGAGGCAGCAACTTCGTTGTGGCAGACTTCCTGAAAACTATAGAATAACGGAGGCTTCCTTCGCAGGGTCGTAGCGACGGATAGTATCTAACGACACCTGCACCATAGCTGCGCCCAAGGACGTCAGACGGATAGCTACGTAATTGCCTTTCTCCGTCTTTATCAATTCGCCACGCATGCCAGCCAGCGGACCTACGAGCACCTCAATCGGGTCGCCCGGCTTGAGCGGATTCTGCTCAAACACCACTTCATCGTTAGTATTATCGACCATGAAGCGGAAGGATTCCATCTGCGAGTCAGGCACCACGACAGGCGTCCAAGGACCCCGTTCCGTCATGTAACCTACGAGGCTGTAGATTTCCTTCAGCAGCTTGACGCGCGTCTCGTGGTCGGTGCGGATGAAGATAGTGTGCGCTAAGACTGGACGCTCGATGATCTTGATACGGTCGCTCCACTTGCGGCGCACCTTCTGGATGGGAAGGTAATACTCCACATCCAAAGCAGCCAAAGACTTTGCCACACTTTTCTCCTGACACGAGCGCGTGTAGCCCACGTACCAGCAAAGCTTTTGCTCAGCCACGCCTACTCCAGCACTTTGATTTTGACATTGCGGAACGAAACCTCATTGCCATGGTCCTGCAGCAGGATGTGGCCCGATGCATGATTACCGAAATTAGGCCAGTCGCGATACTTGCTGTAGGCGACAAGAGCGTTCCACATCTCGTTATTACGCTCGTACTGCAGGATTTTCACGCCGTTCAGCCAGTGCTCCACGTGGTTGCCCATGACGACTACCATTGCCGTCTTGAAGCCATCAGCATCGCTGATGCTGTCCCACTCGCCGTTACGCGAGGGAATAAGGTCGTAGAGGGAGCCCTGCGTGCGGTTGCCCTTTACACCCAGCTTGGCGTCAGGGTGAAGCTCGTCATCCAGAATCTGGAACTCACAGCCAATGGCTGAGCCGGGTCCTTTGTTCAACCCCGGGTCAACGAAGTACTTAATACCGCTGTTGGCTCCCGGAGTGATGCGGAAGTCCACCTTGAGAATGAAATTAGCAAATTCGTCGATGGTGATAATATCGCCTCCATTACCAGATTCTGCCCCGTCGGCAGCCTCTACAGTAAGAATGCCATTGGCAATCTTCCAACCGTGATCGGGGAAGTTGTCGGCACGTGCGCTGCGCCAGCCGTTGGTAGTCTTGCCGTCCCACAGCAGCTGCCAGCCGTCGGCTTTCTCTTTTGCACTAAGGGTATTGGGCTTGTCGTTTTTCAGGCTGACAGCCCCGGTAATCACCTTGTCGCGCTCCTGAGGACATAGGGCAGCCACGCCCTTTGGGGCATCGCACTTATCCTTGCAGCACTGCTCCTTCTTTGCCCCGCAGCAGGAGGTTAAAGCGACTATCGCTAAAGCTGTAAAAAGAATAGACAACTTTTTCATTTTCTTTATTTTTACATTAAAGCATTAAACTTAATTTCAACTTAAAACTTATAGTATTCTTCCCATCCCTTTCTAGGCGGCATACCTGTAAGCAAGGCATTCGCGAAAGCGTTGTTGGTGATGGCCTTTGTGCGGGCATCAAACTGAATCTTGCTCCGTGTACGGATGGCGATGATGCCGAGACTGAAGCATTGGGCCATTGGACCGAAGACAGCAAACGGCGAGCGTGTCTGCTCCTTGCCCTGACATGCCAGCAGGAAATTGGCGAAGTGATTCGAGGGGCTCTGTGGCACTTCGGGCAACTTGTCCTTCATCTCGCGGGCTGCGGCTTCGGGAATGATTCGTAGCGTGGAGCCGTGGCTACCACCGCGGAATGTGAGCGTCTTGCTGTAGATGATTTTACCCGGGCTGAGTTTGGCGTCCTTGCCCGGTACGTTCTGGCCAGAGGCCGGCACGTCGCTCTGATTGTTCGTCATCGAGCCATAGCCCTCGGGAAGAGGTGGCAGGTTCTTTTCGCCATCATACCACGTGAGGTCCACGGGGGGCATATCGCCGCGCGAGGGGAAACGGAAGCGGAGCGTCGTCTCCTTGGGAAAGAAGTAGTCGTTGTAGTCCGTAATCTTCAATGGCTCAACTTCGTAGGGAAGTCCGAGCTCAAGGAACTCATGACACGTGTCGATGAGGTGAGCGCCCCAATCACCCAGCGCGCCGAGACCGAAGTCAAACCATCCGCGCCAGTTGCCGGGATGATACTTGTCGTTATAGTCGTGGAAGTGCGACGTGCCGTTCCAGACATCCCAGTTCATGCCGTCAGGCACGGGCTGTGCCTCAGGATAATGGTCGGTGTTCGGGTCGTAAGGATACCAGCGGCGCCAGTCGTTAAAGTGGGCATCGATGCGATAGACATCCTTAATGATGCCTGCCTCTTTCCAAGCCTTGAACTGGAAATAGTTAGCCTCAGAATGTCCCTGATTGCCTACCTGCGTCACCACCTCAGGATGACGTCGGGCAATATCCATCAACAGTTCGATTTCCTGGAACGTGCGGGCCAGCGGTTTCTCCACATAGACATGCTTGCCCATGGAGATAGCCAGCATGCAGACGGGGAAGTGAGCAAAGTCGGGAATGGCGATGCTGACTGCCTCGAACTCGTTGGCGCATTTGTCGAACATCTCGCGGAAATCCGTGAACACTTTGGCATTAGGATGCTCGGCAATCGTCTGCTTCGATTCCTTGCTGTTCGGGTCCACATCGCACAGGGCAACAATCTCGCACAGCCCTGTTTTTTCCAAATCACCGATAATCTGACGTCCGCGGTTGGCAATGCCTACGCAAGCCAGTTTTACCTTTGCGGGCTCAACGGGCGCCGCTTTCTTCTTCGGCTTCTTATCTGTCAGACGCTCGGCAGCGCTAACGGGGGACGACGACAGCACGACCCCTGCCGTTGTCGCACCCATTGCTTTCAGAAAATTTCTTCTTGACATGTTTTCCATAAACAATACATTTTTATAGTTTGTAAAAATCTCTACATTAGGGTAATACCGCGATAGGTGCGTTGCACCTCTTCATAGCTCTGCAAGTTACCGATGTCATAGCGTTTTCCAGGCATCTCCATCGCATAGACAGGCACTTGGCTGCACAGCCAAGCAATGTAACTGCCAGGCGCATCGGTGCCGCAACCGGCTGCTATCCCCTGCCCTACCAGCTGCGCATCGGCTGCCGTATAATAATAGAAAGGAGGGCAAGCCCAGTGCGTTTCGGGCGTAGGAGATTTCTCTGTCATACGCAACACTCTGTCATTTTCATCTACTGTCACTACGCCGCACTTGAGCAGTTTTGTCTCCGAAGGCTCATAGTATCGCATGATACACGACGTGCCTTTCTGACGCGCATAATCAATAAAACGCGTCAGGCTGAAATCAAGCACGTTATCACCTGCTATGACGAGGTAGCCATCCTCGGGTACAGCGCATGAGGAGATGGCAAGTTCAATGTCACGCACAGCCCCCAGACGCGTTTCGTTCGTCTCCGTACCATCGTCGAGCACAATTATAAACTGCGACTTTTTCGCTGCCCAAGCCTCGAAATGCTGTGCATAACGATGGTTTGAAATGACGATGTATTCGTCCACCATCCTGCTCGTGTCAATGTCATCTATTAGCCAATCGAGGATGGTGCGCTCCCCCACCTTCAGCAAAGGTTTCGGAAAACGCTCCGTCAGGGGATAAAGCCGCGTAGCATAGCCTGCTGCAAGAATCAAACACTTCATAGTTTATGATTTTGTCAGCACTACCCCGTCTGCACTGTGGCAGATATGGACAGAATACTTCCCCTTCAAGTCGGGGAACTCACGCAGATAGGCTGCAGAAACCTGTTCCGTAATCTGTTCGCGGAAAGCAGGGTCTGTCAGCGCCATGCAACAGCCTTTGAATCCTGCACCGCTGAAGCGTCCTCCATAAATACCGTCAGTGCGCGTCATGATGTCGTAGAGCGTTTTCAGTTCGGGCGAGCCCGTTTCCCAGTTCTCAATAGACGAGCGTCCACTCTCAAAGCTCAGCCGTCCGAAGGCCTGCAAATCGCCCCGACGCCATGCTTCAGCACCTGCCTCGACACGCGCGAATTCCGTGTACCAGTGTTCGGCACGACGGCGCCACGTCTCAGGCAGCCGGTTCTTGTATTGCTCGTACACCTCGCGAGGCACCTCGCGCAGATTCGTCTCGGCAAACTTCCCGTAGGGCATACCCGCGAAGGCCTTCAGCGCATACGCCGCAGAACGAGCCTCATCCACACGCATATTGAAAGCACTACCGGCCAACGTGCGCTCTACACCGCTGAAGAAGATGACGATATCGTAATCGGGCATCTGCGGATGGGTGGGAATCAGTTCGTAAGTATCATCGAGCGTATCTAGATAAAGCAGCTGATTCTTGCGGGAATAAATCTCGCAACTTTGGTCGAGCTTGCCGCTGCTGACGCCCACGTAGTTGTTCTCTACGGCAACGGCCATCTTGATAAGCTCTTGCGCATCAGGTTTTAAGCCGTTCACAGCACAAAGCGCGCTAAAGAACGACAGCGTCACAGCTGCCGACGACGACAATCCGCCTATAGGAAGGCTTCCCTCGATGACGCCACTCAGTCCGCGCGTTAATGGATAGCGGCGCCCCAGTTCCATCGTGGCTCCACGCAGATAATCCGCCCAGTCGCCCTGCTTACGTCCCGGCACCTGTGCCACGTGCCATTGTGCACGCTTGTCGAATTGCAGCGAACAAAGCTCAATGACGCCGTTCTCCTTCGGGCTATAAGCAATGTGGATACCTTTGTCGATAGCCTGTCCAGTGACCTTGCCAGAATTGTGGTCTGAATGTGCCCCAATAGGGCAAATACGGTAAGGGCAGAATGCCAGAGCAGCCGCGTCTCTGTGATATATCTTATGAAATCTTTTTTCGCAATTCATCATACGCAATTGTATTGGAGTCAAAAAACAATGCAATTAATAATTGATTGGGCAAAAATAGCCCAATTTTCCGAAACGACCAAATAAAAAGAGGAAAGATATGAAACAAAAGTGACAGAGGCCTCCGTTGGAAACTCCTTGCTCAGGGTTTCTGAAAAACGCGGACATAATCCACTTCCATCGTGATGGGGAGAACGCTTTCGTCCACACCCTGCGAGCCGCCCCAGTCGCCTCCCCAAGCGAGATTAAGGATGACGTAGAACGGTGTATTAAAGGGCCATGTCTGCTTGTCGCCATTGCCGTCATTCTCAAAGTAGAACAGCTCCTTACCATCGACGTATGTGCGGATGTAGTCAGCTGTCCATTCAAGGGCATAAACGTGAAACTCACTTTCAGCTCCAGCACAGTAGCGCTCCTTCGTCTTTTGCGTGCCGATGCTGTGGTAGTACTTCTTGCAATGAATAGACGACGAAGTGTAGTCAGGGTGATAGCCCACTTCCTCCATAATGTCAATCTCACCATCATTGGGCCATGCCGTGAAATGCACGGGCATCATCCAGAATGCCGGCCAAGTACCTTTTCCTTTAGGCAGCTTGATACGTGCCTCAACGTAGCCATACTTCCAGCCTGTGTTGCGGCAGGCATAGACGCGGCCTGAATAGACTTTATCGTCCTCCTTGAAACAGTTGATTTTTAGCGTTCCTTTGGAGCACTCGGCAACGGGGCTACCCTTGGGCGACGTTTGATCGACGTACGTTTGCAGTTCGTGGTTTACCCAACCGGCTCTGGCAGTCTGGTATGTCCAATCACCTTTAAGGATACCGTCTTTGTCAAATTCGTCCCGCCAGACAAGCACATAACCATCGAGGGGACAAAGCTCACTGAATTTGACCTCGGGTTCATCATTCACAATACCTTTTACTGCCTTGCCCTGTGTCCAGGCACATGACGAGACAATAAGGCATAGCAGGACTGCCGCTACCCAGCCTGACATTTTTTTTCCTGATTTTCTCATAACGTTTTTTACAAAATAAAGTATTTTTCGGGACAAAGATAAGACTTTTTTTGTGATTTTATATGAGTACTGAGGGTTTATGAATTCTTTTTTAATTTTTTAAGACTCTCATTCGGCTTTTTTCAGTACCTTCGCGCCCGAATTTTACTTCGGGATGACAAAAGCAACAAAAGGTTATGACGAATAGAGGACGAAAGTGGATGCTGGCTGCGATTGCCACCGTGGCATTCGCTACGTCCCTATCGGCTCAAACGAACGACGAGCTGCTGCTAAGTGCCCCCGAATTGGATGAGGTAGTCATCAACGGTAGCGTACTCAGGACACGACTCAGCCTCAAGGACAATCCGGCTTTTGCCATCATCAACGAAATAGTCAGCCGTATCGATGAATATCGCCCCGCCACCAACGGCACTTGCCAGCGAGAACGACGTGACGTGACTAGCGTGGCACTTGCCGACCCGCAGAAGGGCATATTGAAGTACGAACTCCGACACAACCCCGAGATATTCACGAAGTACCTGAGTTACGACGCATTGGCAACGGATGACAGACGGGACGGAGTAGTCTATGTTTCATGCCACGAAAAAACCTATACCGAACGGTTCGACAGCACAGGGCACTCCATCCGTCCTACGGCTATCTACCAACTGGACAAAACGAGCGGAGAGACGGCATTGACACGATTGGAAACAGCGCTTAGCGTGCAGCACTCGGCAGTCCACGACGACTTGACAGCCTTCACCCGCCGCACGGGCATTGACGATTTCCTGTCGGAGGAGGAAATAGAAGGGCCGCTGAACCACTATATCGGCAACACTGATATCTTCTCGGGTGACATCTGCATCATCGGAGAGCGCTTCCCCTCCCCTATTTCGCATTTCGGCACACTCTTCTACCGTTTTGCCATTAGCGACACGGTGGTCATCAGTGGGCAACGCTGTCTCGACATCGTTTTCGCCCCAAGGGACGGACGGTCGTTCTCCTTTGTCGGACACATCTTCGTGGATCCCGACGAGAATTTCATACGCCACATCAGCATGGCAACGCCTTCGCAAATGAGGCTGAACTTCGTGAAGGGCATCACCATGATACAGAGTTTCCGCCGTAGCGCTGAAGGACGCATCGACCTTGTCCATGAGACGATGACGTGTCGTTTCACTGCAAACGTGATGGGATTAGAGCGTCTAGGTGGTGCCGCCCTCCGTCGTGATGTCAGCTATCGTAACTATCAATCAAGCACCGGGAATGAGGAGGTCTCAGGAACGGGAAATTACTACACCGATTTACCTCCAAGCCAACCGTACCGCCTCACCAAGGGGCTGATAAACGAACTGCGTAAACGCCCGGGATACCGTCTGTTCGAAGGGGTTGCAGGCATGGCCTATACCCACTATTTCCCCTCCGACCCGTTAAAGCCCAACTTCTGGTATGGCCCTGTCGGCTCGCTCGTCAGCTGGAACAATGTGGAAGGCGTGCGCATACGCCCGGGCGTCGTCACCAGTGCTTATCTCCACCCACAGCTTATGGCACGCGGCTATGTGGCCTGGGGTACACGCGACCATCGTTGGAAATACATGGCAGAGCTGGAATACTCGTTCAACAAGAAGGAGAAATACTTCTCTGCCCATCCCCGCAACTACATACGCCTACACAGCGACTACGATATCCTGCCCCTCGGCAACCGTCAGCCCGGAGACGGCTGGGACGACCTTGTCAGTAGCATCAATCATCCCTATTATTATCCCTACGCCTTCCAACGTCGGCACGAGTTAGCCTATGCCAACGAATACCGTTTTGGATTGACGTGGGAGGCCGTTCTGCGCCACCGCACGCTCAGTGATCCAGCCAACACCTTTCAGCCAAAATTCTTCCCTGTAGGCGGATTCAGTCAGACAGAACTTGAACTGAACCTCCGCTTTGCCCCGGGCGAGGTGTATAAGCTGGAGGTTGACGACCGAATGATAGTCAACAAAGAGACACCCGTCTTCACCCTCAGCCACACGATGGCTCGCAAGGGTGTTCTCGGCTCGGCATACAACTACCAGCGCACCCTCTTCACTTACCAGCAGCGTGTCCGCTTCCACGGCTACGGTTTCATGGACAACAGTGTGCGCGCAGGTCGTCTATGGACGCCCGACGTACCTGTTCCGCTACGCCTCGTGCCGCCCACTACCCCCAACACAATTAGCCCCAACGGACTCTTCACGGACATCGACCCTATGGAGATGGCAACCGACCGCTATATCTCTTGGAGCATCAAATGCCGTACCAAGGGCATCATCTTTAATCACATTCCCCTAATTCGAAACTTTGGATTACGCGAAGTCTTTGGCGCCCGCACCCTATGGCTCAACGATGCCCTACTGCCAACCACATCGCTAACCGATAACCCCTCAACGCTAAACGCCCCCCATTGGCAGCCCATTCCCTACGTCAGGCTAATAGTCGGCGTCAGCAACATCTTCGACGTCCTTGAAGTTGACTACATCTACCGCCTCACTCATCGCGAAGCCTTCCGCTCCGACTCCGATGGCTTCCAGCTGAAGCTGAAACTTCGCTTCTAAGATTCCAACCATCCTTTTATCCCCTCGAAAATACATAAAAAACAATTGTGGCTTCATGCGATTGCACGAAGCCACAATAATCACATCGCCCCGTCGGACTATTTGCAAGCGATGGAAAGAAGTTAATCCTCGTCCTTCTGCTTCTCCTGGAACTCCTTGATGAGCTTGTCCTGGACATCCGTCGGCACGAGCTCATAGCTAGCGAAAGCCATGGTGAATGTACCGCTACCGCCAGTAAGTGAGCTCAGCGAAGTGCTGTAGTTGGACATCTCCTTGAGGGGCACCTTGGCATTGAGCTTCTGGAAAGCGCCATCGCTACCCATACCCATGATCATGCCACGACGGCCCTGCAGGTCACTCATGACATCACCCATGAACTCGGCGGGAACGAGTACTTCCACATCGTAGATAGGCTCAAGCACCTTCGGGCCTGCATTGCGGAAGGCCTCGGAGAAGGCGTTACGTCCAGCAAGCATGAAGGAGATTTCGTTGGAGTCAACGGGGTGCATCTTTCCGTCGTAAACAATAACGCGGACGTCACGGGCATACGAACCGGTGAGCGGACCCTGCTCCATGCGCTGCATAATACCCTTCAGGATAGCGGGCATGAAGCGAGCGTCGATAGCACCACCGACAACGGAGTTGATGAACACCAGCTTGCCGCCCCACTCCAGAGGATACTCATCCTGGCCCTTGATAGACATCTTGTATTCCTGTCCGCCGAACTTATAGACTTCAGGCATAGGCTTTCCTTCAACGTAAGGCTCGACAATGAGGTGAACTTCACCAAACTGACCGGCACCACCTGACTGCTTCTTGTGGCGATAGTCGGCACGGGCAGCCTTGGTAATTGTCTCGCGATAAGGAATACGAGGCTCGTCGTAGATGATGTGGAGCTTATCGTTGTTCTCAAGCAGCCACTTCAACGTGCGGAGGTGGAACTCACCCTGTCCGTGGATAATGATCTGACGGAGCTCCTTCGACTGCTCAATGACCCACGTCTGATCCTGTTCGTGCAGACGGTTGCAGGCAGTCATCATCTTCTCGGTGTCAGCCTCGTTCTCGGGGCGGATAGCACGGGAATACTTGGAGTTAGGATAGACAATGAAGTCGAACAGGTTGTCGGCATCCTTGCTGTTGAGCGTGTTGCCAGTCTTGACATCCTTCAGCTTGACGGTGCAGCCGATATCACCAGCCTGCAGTTCGTCGACAAGCTGACGGTAGTTGCCGCGGCCCGGCGTGAAGAGCTGGGCAATACGCTCCTTGGAGCCACGCGTTGCGTTGTTCAGGTCGTCGCCCGTCTTGACGACGCCGCTCATCACCTTGAAGTAGCAAACCTCACCGATGTGCTGTTCCATTTCGGTCTTGAAGAAGAACAGCGAGGTGGGAGCAGCCACGTCGCACTTGACTTCCTCGCCCTTGGTGTTGGGGGTGCCGGGGAATTCATCAACGGTGGGAGCCACGCCAGCCACGAAGTCGAGGATGCGAGCCACACCAACGTTCTTGGAAGCCGAGCTGCAGAGGATGGGGTAGATACCATGCTGGGAAAGACCCTTCTTGATACCTTCAACCATTTCCTCCTCAGAAAGCTCCATCGTGTCGAAGAACTTCTCCATCAGGGCCTCATCGCCACTGGCAGCTGCCTCGACGAGAGCGTCGTGCATATCCTGAGCCTTGCCAGCCAGTGCAGCGGGGATGTCGCTGACGGTTGCGGGAGTGCCATCGGCAGCATAGGTGTACTGCTTCATGGTGAGCACGTCGATAACGCTATTGAAATCGGGGCCACAGCTTGCGGGGAACTGAGCGGGGATAACCTTGCCGCCGAAGTCGCGCTTCAGGTCTTCAACCACCTTGTCGTAATCGCACTTGTCGCTGTCGATATTGTTGACAACGAAGATGACGGGCTTGTGGAGCTTGTCAGCCTGACGGAAGTTGCTCTGCGTGCCAACTTCAACGCCATAGGCACCGTTGACAACCAGCATGGCGATATCGCAGATATTCAGTGCGGTCACAGCGCCACCGCTGAAGTCACCCGAGCCCGGGCAATCGAACATGTTGAGCTTGTGCCCACCACGTTCCACAGCGAAAACGGTGGAGAAAACAGAATAGCCGTATTCCTGCTCCACGGGGTAGCAGTCACTGACGGTATTCTTTGCATTTACGGAACCACGGCGGCGAATAACGCCGCCTTCTAAAAGCATGGACTCAGTAAGAGTGGTCTTACCAGCACCCGAACCTCCAACGATAGCAAGGTTCGAAATCTCATTGGTCTTATAGACTTTCATTTCGGGGATAAATTGTTAATTATTATTGTTTTATTTCATTATTTCCACATAAAAAAGGGCACTCCACTCTGTGAAGCGCTGCGAAATTACAAAGAAATAAGGACATACGAAAATAAATAAGAAAAAAATTTTTGTACCTTTGCAGCATGGCAGGAATCTACGTACATATTCCCTTCTGCAAAAAGCGCTGCCGATACTGCGATTTTTACTCGACGGCAGGGAATAATACGGCCATACGGGAAAGCTATGCCAAGGCGGTTTGTTGGGAGATGGAACTTCGTCGCGAATTCCTGCAGGACGAGGCGATAAAGACGATGTATTTCGGCGGAGGAACGCCCTCGCAGCTCTCCGCTGCCCTGTTGGGACGCATAGTCCGCAAAGCGGAGGAGGTGTTTGGTTTCGACACGCTAGATGAGCTCACTATTGAAGCAAATCCCGACGACCTTTCGCAAGAGTGGATTGACGGGCTTAAAGAGGCCATACCACAATACCAGCTGCGCATCAGCATGGGCATTCAGACGTTTGACGACGCCCTGCTGTGTCTGCTGGGGCGACGGCATACGGCACAGCAAGCCATTGATGCCGTGCACCGTCTGCAAGACAACGGTATTACCGAAATCAGTATCGACCTGATGTATGGGCTGCCGAGAGTAGAAGAGAGCAATGAGGCTAATAAAACCTATTTGGAGGGGTGGCAGAACGACCTTGACAAAGCTGTCAGCCTCGGTGTACCACACATCTCAGCCTACCACTTGAGCTACGAGGAGGGCACTCCCCTCAGTCGTATGCGAGAACAAGGCGAGGTACGTGAAGTGAATGAGGAAGAGAGCCTCGCCTGTTTCAAACTGCTGCGCCATACCCTGCTCGGCGCCGGCTATCGGCACTACGAAATCAGCAACTTCGCCCTCCCGGGGCACGAAGCACGGCACAACAGCAGCAACTGGAGCGGCATCCCCTACCTCGGCTTAGGCCCTGGGGCACACTCTTTCGATGGCATGCACCGAACATGGAATCACCCGAACCTCATCCGTTACCTCGAGGTGCTGGGAAGTAAAGAATTCATAGAGAATTTTGGAACCATTTCATCCGGTGAAACACTCAGCGATGAAGACCGTTACAACGAGTACATCATGACACGGCTGCGCACAGCACACGGCATCAGCCCTGAGGAGATAGCCACTCGCTTCGGCAACGAGAGGGAGCGCCATTGCCGCTTACGCGCGCAAACCTATTTAAACAGCCATCGGCTGTCTCGGACAGCCGATGGAAGATGGGTGTTGACAGAAGAGGGCATCTTCGTGTCAGACGCAATCATTGCCGACTTGTTCTGCTAGGCAAGGCAGCGGCACGATGTCACTGCATCTCGTATTTTGCGCCGAACCACTCGTCCAGCGTCTCCTCCACCTTGAAGTTGATGGCAGGGGTAATTTTGTTCTTGATGCGGGTGTAGACAATCATCACAGCGCCGATGTCGTCCACAATGCCCAGCATGTTAAACACCCTGCGGGGAATGATGTCACCCGGCACAAGGATGTAGAGCAGCGAGCCATAGATGAGCGCCTTATCGCGTGCCGTCACGTTCTCGTCCGTCATTACGTAGTAGAACTGTAGCAGCGGCTTGGCAGCGATGCGCCCCGCACGGATGGCATATTTCCGAAGGAAGCCCAGCAGTTTTGCTGATTCACCCTTCCAGTCGGTTTTCTGCAGCCGCTCCACCAGCGGCTTCAACATGGTTTCTGTAATCTTCATAGTTTAGAACAATTTGGCAGTTGTTGCAGAGGCAGCGCGCAAGAGGTCCTGCGGGGCAATCTTGAACTGCAAGCCCCGCTGTCCGGCGCTGACGTAGATGAACGGATAGTCCAGGCAGCTCTCGTGGAAGTATGTGGGAAGGTGTTTCTTCATCCCTATGGGCGAACAGCCTCCACGGATATAGCCCGTCAGGGGCAGCAGCTCCTTCAGCGGCAGCAGGGCGCAGCTCTTGTTGCCCGACACCTTGGCAGCCAGCTTGAGGTCTATTTCCGCCTCCCCCGGAATGACGCAGACAAAATGTCCCGTCTTGTCGCCGTGCAGCACGATGGTCTTGAACACCTGTTCCACGGGCTCACCCAGCGAGGCTGCCACGTGGGGCGCACTGAGGTCGTTCTCGTCCACCTCATACGTCACCAGCTCGTAGCCAATCTTCTGCTGGTCAAGCAGTCGTGCTGCATTCGTCTTGTTTGTCTTCTGTGCCATCAGACCATGCTCTTCACCACCTCCATCACCTTCTCGCCGATTTCGGCGGCAGCCTCAGGCGAATGGGCTTCGCTATAGACGCGGACGATGGGCTCGGTGTTGCTCTTGCGCAGGTGCACCCACTTGTCGGGGAAGTCAATCTTCACGCCGTCGATGTCGGTAATGAACACACCGGCTGCCTGATAGTCGGCCGACGAATAGAGAGCCTTCACTTTGGCAAGCACGGCATCCACGTCGGTGTCGGGGGTGAGGTCGATGCGGTTTTTCGCCATGTAGTAGGCGGGGTATGTCTTGCGCAGCTCGCTCACCGTGCAGCCCTTCTTGGCCAGATAGGTTAGGAAGAGGGCAATGCCCACCAGGGCATCGCGGCCGTAGTGGCTGGCGGGATAGATGACGCCGCCGTTGCCTTCGCCTCCGATGACGGCACCCGTGGCCTTCATCTTCGTGACGACGTTCACCTCGCCCACGGCAGCGGCGTTGTAATGCTGTCCGTAGCGCTGTGTCACGTCGCGCAGGGCACGGGTGGAACTGAGGTTGCTGACGGTGTTGCCCGGCGTGTGCTGTAGGATGTAGTCGGCCACAGTCACCAACGTGTACTCCTCGCCGTAAATGGCTCCCTTCTCGTCGATGACGGCCAGACGGTCCACGTCAGGGTCAACGACGAAGGCCACGTCGCAGTCCGATGTCTTCATCAGCGCCATGATGTCGCCGAGGTTCTTCTCCAGCGGCTCGGGGTTGTGCTGGAAGTCGCCCGTGGGCTCGGTATAGAGCCCCTCCACCTTCTCCACGCCCAGCTGTTTGAGCAGCGGGGGCAGCACGATGCCGCCCACGGAGTTCACCGTGTCGAGGGCCACCTTGAAGTGCGCATTGCGGATGGCCTCCACGTCCACGAGCTCCAGTGCCAGCACGGCGTCGATGTGGCGCTGGCCGAAGGAGTCGTCCTTGCGGTACTTACCCAGCGCGTCCACCTCGGCAAAGGTAAAGGCCTCGTCGGCAGCGATGCGCAGCACCTCGGCCCCCTCGGCAGCGTTCAGGAACTCGCCCTGGGCGTTCAGCAACTTCAGGGCGTTCCACTGACGGGGGTTGTGCGAGGCGGTGAGGATGATGCCGCCGCAGGCGCCTGACATGGTGACGGCCAGCTCGGTGGTGGGCGTCGTGGCCAGCCCGATGTCGAGCACGTCGAAGCCCATGCCCATCAACGTGCCGCAGACACACTGGCGTACCATCTCGCCCGAGATGCGGGCGTCGCGCCCCACGATGATGTGGTTGGCCGTGCCGCGATAGCTCTTGCGAATCAGCGTGGCGTACGCTGCCGTAAACTTGGTAATGTCAAGGGGGTTGAGCCCCTCGCCTGCCACTCCGCCGATAGTGCCGCGGATGCCAGAAATGGATTTGATTAGTGACATAGTGGTTATTATAACTATTTTCTAAGGTTCGGGCATGATGGTAATTTCGTAGAAAGTAGCGTATGTCTGCTGTATGGCAAGCGAGGTGCCGTAGTCGTGCGGAGCGATGATGCGCACCTTGGCCGCCTTGTCGTTGGGCCGTCCAGGCGTGATGTACGGGAAGGGCACCAGCCACCCTTCGGGGAAGGTCGTGGTGGTGGAGCTGTAGTATGAATAGACCGTCTGAGTGGCCGCGCTGCCGTAGACCGAGAGCATGCGGCCGTAGGTGAACGAGCCGCTGTAGGTGTCGCCCGTGCGCTTGACGGTGAACTGCTCGGGCTGCGTGTCAAACTGGTTCATAGTCATGGTGTCGCCGTCGGCCACGCTCACCTCGGTGTAGCGAGCCAAGTAGTTACGGATCTCGCCGCGCGCATGCGCCCGTCCCTCGCCCTTGCGGACAATCTGCATGTAGACGCCCATCTTCTTGAACAGCACATACTCGTTTTCGGCCACGTTCGTCAGGCTGTCCTGGGCATAGAATTCCTCCTCAGTAATCACCTTGATGGGACGTCCGTCGATGCCGCCGTCGTCGATGAACTTGGCTATGGCGTTGTCCTCCTTCTCCTTCTTTTCGGCGTAGGTCTCGTACTTCCTGCACCCCGCAAGCTGCAGCGTCACGGCCGCCAGTATGGCGATGAACAATGGTTTCAGTTTTCTCATAGATGCACACATACGTTTTAGCCTGCGAAGGTACATCATTGCCCGCAAACAAGCAAGGAAAACACCTTTTTTAACGTTTCTCACCCACTCCGACTTTTGAGGAGCGTAACCTTGTAACCTTGTAACCTGTAACCTTTCGACTCACACGCGACGCGCGCAATATATATTTATATGGAAATCTAATTATATAATATTATTACTAATAATACTTATCTCCTTCCAATATTATCTAATACCGCGCACGTGCAAAAGGGTGAGGTTACAAGGTTACATGGTTACAAGTTTACGCTTTTCCGGCGGGGCACATCATCGTTACGCCCGCCCCTTTACTGTGTGCGCCCATCCTTTTATCGCGCGCGAAGGCCCTGTTATCGCGCACGAAGGCCCTGTTATCGCGCACGCCCCTCTTGTTATTTTTCCACGCGTGGCGAAAAAAAACGGGCAAACGCTTCGCACATACAATTATTTTTTGTAACTTTACACGCTAAAATAGAAATCTACATTTGTTATCATTTATTAATCAGTCATTATGAAAGTATTACGTGTTTTTGCCGGCATGGTCTGCTGTATGGCACTGCTGGCGGGGTGCAAGACTGCACCAAAAGAAGGAGTTGCCCTGAGCGGGCTGAAACGTGCCGACTTCCAGGCCGAACTGCAGGGGAAGAAAACCGACCTCTACACGCTGAAGAACGAGGCCGGCATGGAGGTGTGCGTGACCAACTTCGGCGCACGTGTGGTCTCCATCATGGTGCCCGACAAGGAGGGTAAGCTGAAGGACGTCTGCGTGGGCCAGCCCAGCATCCAGGCCTACAGCACCATCGAGAGTGACTTCGGCGCCACCATCGGACGCTATGCCAACCGCATCGCCGGCGGCAAGATAACGCTGGACGACAAGGAGTATCAGCTGCCGAAGAACAACTTCGGCCACTGCCTGCACGGCGGCTGCAGCCTCGACCCCAAGAAGTTCGGCTTCCAGGGCGACTACATGGGCTGGCAGTACAAGGTGATGGACGTCGAGGAAGTGACTGACAACAGCATCACCATGTCGTTCGTGAGCCCCGACATGGAGGCAGGCTTCCCTGGCACCGTCAAGGGCAAGGTGCAGTACACCCTCACCCCCTGCGGCAAGCTGGCTATGAAGTGGACCGCCACCACGGATAAGAAGACCGTCGTCAACGTCTGCAGTCATCTCTACTTCAACCTCAACGGCGACTACCACACGCCCATCACCAATCACATGCTGACACTCAACGCCGACAACTACACCCCCGTCGATGCCACTTTCATGACCACCGGCGAGATTGCTCCCGTGGCTGGCACGCCCATGGACTTCACCACGCCGAAACCCATCGGCCAGGACATCAGCGCCGACTTTGAGCAGCTGCGCTTCGGCCACGGCTACGACCACAACTGGGTGCTCAACAAGCCCTGCTGCAAGGGTGACGGAAAGTGCGACAAGGAAGGTGGCGAAGCCTGCTGCGAAGAGGGCAAGGAGAAAGCCGAAGGCGAGCATTGCGAACATGAGGGCAAGGGCGGCCTCACCCACGCTGCCACGCTCGTGAGCCCCCTGACGGGCATCCGCATGGACGTCTTCACCAACGAGCCCGGCATCCAGGTCTATACGGGCAACTTCCTCGACGGCACCGTCAACGGCAAGGATGGCAAGCCCATCGAACACCGCACCGCCGTCTGCCTCGAGACGCAGAAATTCCCCGACAGCCCCAACAAGAGCGACCTCTGCGGCTGGCCCGACCCCACCCTCGCCCCTGGCCAGGAGTATGAGAGCATCGTCGTCTATCAGTTCAGCACCGAAGGCGCCTGCTGCAAGGACGGCAAGCATGAGTGCAAGGAAGGCGAAGGCGAAAAAGACTGCTGCAAAGAAAAGAAATAATAACTAATAACCTCGAAATCACATGAAGTATCAACTCTTACAAGCTGCTACGGCAGCCGCTGCCCAAGACCTCAACCGTATCAGCCTCTCGACGCTGGACTGGATTTTCGTCGCGCTCTTCTTCGTCGCGATGGTATGGATTTGCTGGGACGTCTCGAAAAAGAAAAAAGAGACCTCAGGCGACTACTTCCTGAACGGACGCAGCGCCACATGGATTGCCATCGGCGCCTCCATCTTCGCCTCGAACATCGGCTCGGAACACCTCATCGGCCTCGCCGGCTCGGGTGCTACCAGCGGCATGGCCCAGGCTCACTGGGAGATGCACGGATGGATGATCCTGCTGTTGGGCTGGGTGTTCGTGCCCTTCTATTCCCGCTCCATGGTCTATACCATGCCCGAGTTCCTCGAGAAGCGCTACAACAAGGAGAGCCGCGGCATCCTCACCTGGCTGTCGCTGGCCAGCTACGTCCTCACGAAGGTCTCCGTCACCGTCATGGCCGGCGGCCTCGCACTGAACACCCTGCTGGGCATTAACTTCTGGGTAGCCGCCATCGCCCTCGTGATCATCACCGCCATCTACACCGTCATCGGCGGTATGGAGTCCGTGCTGAAGACCTCCGTCCTCCAGACGCCCATCCTGCTGCTCGGCTCGCTGGTCATCCTCTGGCTCGGCCTGCGCGAGCTCGGCGGCTGGAACGCCATGATGGACATCTGCAACGCCCAGCCCGTCAATGAGTACGGCGACACGATGACCGACCTGATGCGCAGCGGCCAGGACAAGGAATTCCCGTGGTACGGCGCCCTGTTCGGCTCCGCCATCATCGGCTTCTGGTACTGGTGCACCGACCAGTTCATCGTCCAGCGCGTCCTCTCCGGCAAGAGCCAGAAGGAGTCCCGCCGGGGCACCATCTTCGGCGCCTACCTCAAGCTCCTGCCCGTGTTCCTGTTCCTGATCCCTGGCATGATCGCCTTCGCGCTCACCAAGACCCCGGATTCCCAGATCGGTCAGACCCTGGCCGTCGCCCTCGGCGTCCGGCCGGACGGCACCGTCGCCAATCCGGACATCGCCTTCCCGATGCTGGTCAACACCCTGCTGCCCGTGGGCCTCAAGGGTGTGGTGATCTGCGGCATCCTCGCCGCCCTGATGAGCTCCCTGGCCTCGCTGTACAACTCCTCCGCGATGCTGTACACGATCGACATCTACAAGCGCAATCACCCTGACACCGATGAGAAGAAGCTCGTGCGCATCGGCCGTATCGCCACCGTCGTGGTGGTCGTGCTCGGCGTGCTGTGGATCTTCGTCATCCAGCGTATGGGCAAGAGCCTGTACAATTACATCCAGAGCGTGCAGAGCCTGCTGGCTCCGGCCATTGCCGCGGTGTTCCTCCTCGGCGTGTGCTGGAAGAAGACGAGCCCGAAAGCCGGTATGTGGACCCTCATCGTGGGCCTGGTGCTCGGCTTCACCCGCCTGATCACGATGATCATCAACCCGGCCTCGCACAACGTCTTCACCTTCATCTTCAACGAACTGAACGTGTACGCCTTCTGCGTGTGGATGTTCCTCTTCTGCGTGGTCCTCGCCATCGTGGTGTCGCTGCTGACCCCGAAGCCGACGGAGAAGCAGGTGGAGGGCCTGTGCTTCGGCACGGCCACGCCTGAGCAGAAAGCCGCCACCCGTGCATCCTGGGGCAAGTGGGACATCATCCATACCTGCATCATCCTGGCCTTCACGGTCGCGTTCTACATCTACTTCTGGTAGTCTATGCTCGAGAGCCTGAAAGAAAAGGTCTGCAAGGCCAATCTGGACCTCGTGAAGCACGGGCTGGTGCTCTTCACCTGGGGCAACGTGTCCGCCGTCGACCGCGCGAGCGGGCTGGTGGTCATCAAGCCCTCCGGCGTATCTTACGACGATATGAAGCCCGCCGACATGGTCGTGGTGGACCTGGACGGCAAGGTGGTGGAGGGGAGCCTGAATCCCTCTTCCGACACGCCTACCCACGTGGAGCTGTACAAGGCTTTCCCGAACATCGGGGGCGTGGTGCATACGCATTCCACCTTCGCCACCGCCTGGGCGCAGGCCGGGCACGAAATCCCGAGCCTGGGCACCACGCACGCGGACTACTTCCACGGCGCCATCCCCTGTACGCGGGCGATGAAGAAGGCGGAAGTGTTCGGGGCTTATGAGAAAGAGACGGGCAAGGTCATCGTCGAGTGCTTCAAGTCCCTGAATCCGGACGACACGCCCGCGGTGCTGGTCCGCAACCACGGCCCCTTCGCCTGGGGCACGGACGCCGACAACGCGGTGCACAACGCCGTGGTGCTGGAAGAGGTCGCGAAGATGGCGTACCTGTCCATCGACATCCACGTGGCCGACCAGCTGAAAGGCATCTATCTGCCGGATTTCTCGCCCAAGATGAGCAAGTACCTCATCGAGAAACATTACAGCCGTAAACACGGCCCCAACGCTTATTACGGACAAAAAAAGAAATAACCCAATTACATTAAAACTGACATGGCATTTGATAATTGCGAATTATGGTGGGTGACCGGTGCCCAGCTCCTCTACGGAGGGGATGCGGTGGTCGCCGTCGACGGACATTCCAAGGAAATGGTGGAAGGCCTGAACGCTTCGGGCAACATTCCCGTGAAGATCGTGTACAAGGGCACGGCCAACAGCAGCCGGGAGGTCGAGGACGTGATGAAAGCCGCGAACAATGATCCCAAGTGCGTCGGCATCATCACCTGGATGCATACCTTCTCTCCGGCCAAGATGTGGATCAAGGGCCTCCAGGCCCTGGAGAAACCGCTTCTCCACTTCCATACCCAGTACAACGCCGAGATTCCCTGGGACAAGATCGACATGGACTTCATGAACCTGAACCAGAGCGCCCACGGCGACATCGAGTACGGTCACATCTGCACCCGGATGCGCATCCCGCGCAAGGTCGTCGTCGGTTACTGGAAGGACGAGGCTGCCCAGAAGAAAATCGGCGTGTGGGCCCGCGTGGCCGCCGGCGTCGCCGACGCCAAGGAGGTCCGCTGCCTGATGTTCGGCATGAACATGAACAACGTCGCCGTGACCGACGGCGACCGCGTCGAGTTCGAGCAGCGCCTGGGCTATCACGTTGACTACTACCCGGTTTCCTCCCTCATGGAATACTTCAAGAAGGTGACCGAAGCCGAGGTCGACTGCCTCGTGGAGGAATACAAGAAGAAGTACACCGTCAAGATCGACGAGACCGGCGAGCAGGTCTACTGGGAGAAGGTGCGGAATTCCGCCAAGGCGGAGATCGCCCTGCGCCGCGTCCTGAAGGACGAAGGCGCCACCGCCTTCACGACCAACTTCGACGACCTCGGCGACGCCGACATCGACGCTCCCGACTTCTGCGGCTTCGACCAGATCCCCGGCCTCGCTTCCCAGCGCCTGATGGAAGAGGGCTACGGCTTCGGCGCCGAAGGTGACTGGACGACCGCCTGCCTGTACAGGACCCTTTGGGTGATGTCCCAGGGCCTCCCGACCGTATGCTCCTTCCTCGAGGACGACACCCTCAACTTCGCCGCCGACCGCACTTC
>JAEEZS010000015.1 GCA_016291905.1 Bacteroidaceae bacterium | reverse complement strand
TGACGGCCTATCGACGTCAGGTTCGGACCGAGCGTTACAGAGCGAAGGCCACGGCAGTTGCGGAAGGCCTCTTTCTCCAGGCGAGTCACGTTGTCACCCAGCGTCAGCTTCTTGATATGCTCGTTGGCGAAGGCAGAATGACCGCCAGCCGTCACGACGTTACGTCCGACATACACCTCTTCAAGCGAATTGAGGTGATTATAATAGGTGTCGAACATGCCCCACTGATTGCCCAACGAGCCAGGAAGCTTCAACTCCTTATCGCTATCGGCAATGATGATCTTTTTAAGGGCAGTGCATCCATTGAAAGCGGAGCCAATCGTATCAACCGTGCTGGGAATGACAACAGACGTCAGATTGACACATTTGTCAAAAGTCAGCTCATCGATGCTCGTCACGAGTTTGTCTTCATAGATTTCGGGGATTACAATGTCGCCCGCATAGCTGTTTTCCAAACGATGCGAATAACCATGTTCATCCACGTAAATCCGATAGGACAACATCAATGTTCCGTCTGCAAGTTCAACAAAGCGAAAATCCTGTGCTCCTGCTCCAACAAAGGACAACAGCCACGCGATTGTAAGAAATAAAATCTTTCTCATATCAGTTAAATTAAAGTTATCGCTGCAAAGATAGTGTATTATGAGCGATAAAAAAAAAATAATGTGGAAAAAGAGGTTTGAAGTTCTGTTAGCCGAATCAAAATGGACGAAGATGCAGTTAAAAAATCCAATATATTTGGTTTTTCGCTCGGCTCATCCTATCTTTGCAACCAAATTTGAATCAGACTATGCAAAAGTTGAAATATCTAAGCCTCCTTGCCGGCCTGTTGCTTGGTGTGCAAATGCTCTGCGCACAGGACAGCTACATCCTCCATACCGTTCTCAAGGGGCAGGGGCTCTATTCCATAGCCCGCATCTACGGCGTCACCGAAGCCGAAATCATCGCCCTCAACCCAGGCAGCGACGAAGTCATCCGTGCCGGCGAAAAACTGAAGATTCCTAAAAAACAAGTCGACAAGCCCGTCACCCAGCAGACAGTAGAGACAAACAGCCAACAAGAAGTGACACCCGCAAAGGAGCAGGGAGAGGTGCAGAAAGCCAAGGCAGAGGCTGTCATTGACGGTTACATCCATCACACCGTGCAGCCCGGCGAAACCATCTACCGCCTCACCATCACCTACGGTGTCACCGGCGAAGAGATTTATCAGGCGAACCCCATCCTCCGCACCGAGCCGCTCAAAGCGGGGCAGGTGGTGCGGATACCCCAGAGGAAGGCGATGGGGGCAGAGGTTAGCGAAGACACTCAGTCTGACGGCGAACAAGCGAACAAGCAAAAGAGCGTGTTCAAGATAAAGGGTGCCTACGACAAGAATGAGTCCAAGACCGACAAGTCTGATGGCGACAACTTCTGGAGCCGCATCTTCGGCAAGAAGAAAAAAACAGACGAGGCGGTGACCGACACAGCGAAGTGTGAGTTCCAGCACGTTGTCAAGAAGGGCGAGACCGTCTACAGCATCTCTCGCAGCTACGGCATCACTGAGAGCGAGCTGCTTGCCGCCAACCCCTCCATCACCAACAACCGCATTAAGCGCGGACAGGTGCTCTGCATCCCCTATCCAAAGGACGACATCCGCCCCACTCCCCCTTCCCAGGGTGGAGAGACGGAGCAAGACACCCCCGTCACCCCTCCCCCAGCCATTTCGGTGGATGACGACGGAAAGCTGCAAGTGGCTCTCATCCTGCCCTTCATGCTTGAGAAGAGCAGTACCCCCACCGCCGACCAAGCCAAGATGGTGGAGTTCTACGAAGGCTTCCTCCTGGCCATCGACAGCCTGCGCGATGCCGATATCTCCATAGAGCTTCATGTCTACGACTCCGGCGAAGCCACACAATCGCTCAACCCCATCCTTGAAACCGAGGAGATGACACACATGGACATCATCTTCGGCCCCATGCACTCGCAGCACGTTGCCCAGGCAGCCGACTTTGCCCGTGCCCACTCCATTCCCCTTGTGCTCCCCTTCTCGCGAGGTGTCACGCAGCTTGCCAGCAACCCCTATCTCTGGCAGGTGAACGCCGACCCCTCCGTCATTGAGAACGAGGGCATCAACCACTTCTTTGAGCTCTTCCCCAAGCCCAACGTCCTCTTCTTCCAGACGAAGGGCGAAGCCGATGCCTTCTGTACACACCTGCAGCACGAGCTCGACCGCCGTGGCTTGGGCTACAACATCTTCCCTGCCGACACCACGTCTAACGTCCGTCCGTTCATGGAGGCTTGCAGCCGCGACAATGATGCCGACAACATCCTCATGATGACCACCTCCGACAATGCCTCGCTTAGCAAGATGCTGCCCGTTTTCCAGCTCGTCATGCGCGACACCGCTCAGGTGGCCGACATCCATCTCTACGGCTATCCGCAGTATCAAACCTATGCGGGTACCCATGCCAATGCATTCTATGAACTCGACACGTGGTATCACACGGCTTTCTATACGAACAACTCCCGTCCCGATGCCGCCAGCCTCAGCCGAAAATTCTCGCGGATGTATGGCCGTGAGATGGCTGCACGCTATCCGCGCTACGGAATGCTAGGCTTTGACATCGGCTACTGGTTCCTCAACGGCCTTGCCCATCGCGGCCCTGCACCGGCTGAAACTGTCTTCTCCGGCATGACTACCTACCGATGCCCCACCATTCAGACGGGATTCAACTTCAGCCGCGTCAGCCCCACGGGTGGCTACACCAACACCGGCATCTATGTCGTCCACATGCGGGAAGACGGAGAGATTTTCAAAGTCGATTTCGCATGGTAGGACATAGGGCGTTCTATAGCAGCATAGCGTTCCTTATCCTCGCTGCCACTGCCAGTGCGCAGGTGGGCAGCATGAGGAACAATCTAGTAATGGGCGTCACGGGCGGAGCCGACATGAGCTTCGTCGATTTCAGCCCCCGCGTCAAACAGACACTCCAGCCCGGCTTCACGGGCGGTTTCGTCATCCGCTACACCACCGAGCGCTACTTCAGCATGCTCTGCGCCGCCCAGCTAGAGGTCAACTACACCCAGCGCGGCTGGAACGAACTTATCGACGACGGCACCAACAACACCTATGCTCGCACCACCTCTTACGTCGAAGTGCCCTTCCTCGCCCACCTCAGCTTTGGCAGCGAGGGACGCGGTGCGCAGTTCTTCCTCAACGCAGGCCCCGCCGTCGGATGGTATCTGTCGGGCACAGAGTTTTACGGCTTCACCGCCGAACAGCCGTGGGACATCTCCAATCGTCCCAATCGCGTCACCGCTCAGTATGGCAAAGTGGTCGAACGTCCCTTTGAATATGGCATTACGGGCGGCCTCGGCGTCGAGTTGCTCACCGCCATTGGTCATTTCACTCTTGAGGGACGCTACTTCTTCGGCCTCTCTGACATGTACGGCAACAGCAAGGCCGACCCCTTCGGACGTTCAGCGAACAACACGATTTCTGCCCGCCTCGCCTACCTCATCGACATCACAAAATAAGGCTATTAGACTGACAGACTTTTAGACTGGCAGTTTTTATTTCCCGTGCCGTTTCAGCAAGCGGTCAATGGCCTTGTCAAGCGACTCGGTGGGCTCGATGATGTTGTAGTCTTGCCAGAAGGCGGGGTCACGGAAATAGTCCACCTTGTCGTAGAAGGCATCGCGTTGGTCAAACGAGTCACGCCCCTTGATGGGCTGCACGTCCTCATCAGCGGTGATATTCGTCACCGCCATCTCGCAGAAAGCGTCAAAGGAGGTGGCAAAGAGCCGGCGGCGCCAGTCGCAATTGAAGCGCATAGTGGTGCGGAGATAGCTGAGGCGCGTCAGACCGTCATCGCCCATACGGTAGTCGACAATGAGCGACAGCTCCTTGGGACGGAAGCGCAGCCCGAGCGGTTTCTTCACCAGCATCACACGGGCGGCCTTCTGGCGGTCGCGCATATCGAGCTCCAACTCCGTGCGGGTGAAGGCCAGCGTCTCTTGGTCAATATACAGCCGGCCGAAGTAGAGGGCATTCTCCGTTGTCACGCGTGGTGTGAGGCTGACGACATACTGCCGGCGGTCGGCAAGCGTTGTAGGGGGCTCCATCTTCAGCTCATACAGGTCTAGCTCCTCGGGATCCAGCAGAAACTCGTCGTTCTTCACCACGTCGAGCAGCACAGCGTAGTTCGGACCGCCCATCACCTTCACCGTCAGCGTGTCGCCGCGTCTCGGGCTCAACAGCCGTCGTCCCTTGCGAATGGCCGTCCGGTCGCGTCCGATGCTGCGGCTGTAGCCCGTCTTGTACATATCAACGACACCCTCGGCCACGCTGATGTAATTCTGCCGCTTCATCACCTTCTCGCGGTAGAAGCAGTGGTAGGACTCGGCCTTGCGGGGGTAGTTGACAGGTATGCGCCCGATGGCCGAGAGCACCAGCTCACGCGCATCACCAGCCATCACCAGCACCTCCTGAAGCCGTATGGGCGCGACCTTCAGCGCTATCGTGAGGGGTTTGTTCGGCTGGGAATCGACAACAATGCGCTGCGAACCATAACCTAAGTGCGACACGACGACCTCACCCCACTCGTTGTTTTTCAACGTGAAGAAGCCGTCATCGTTCGTCACGACAGCCACGCTACCCATCGTCACGCTGGCGCCAGCAATCGGGTCACGCGTCTCCGCGTCGACCACCGTGCCGCTCACCACCGTCAACTGCGCCCATCCCTCGATGGTCAGCAGCACCATTATCAATAGCAGTAACGTCCTTTTCATACCTGAAATGTTTCTTCTTCGGCCACAAAAGTAGCAAAACGGGTGAAATTAAACAAGGTAACGATACAACATTTTTTTCACTTTAACATTTGAGTTAAAAAACACGCTCGACGATAAAAGACAACGGCCAACCATTTTACAGGGGGCGTTGCACGCTGCGTCCCCCCTGTTATTTCGTACGTCCCCCCGAATAACAAAACAGAAGGAGCAATTAAGCGGCTACCAGCAAAAGGATGATGACAAGACGTGGTGGGGAATCCCACCGCATTTTGTCAAACGCCAAAGAAGTCGGAGAGGTTCTTATCCCAAGCGGCGTTATGGATAATCCGTTTCACGTTGTGATCGCGCAGGAAGCGGAGGTGATAGCTGCGGTCAACCGTCATGCGATAAAGCGGTTTGTCGACCAGCTCGGTAAAGATAACCTCGCGATGCAGCCCCACGCTCTCCATGGCATGACGAAGGGAATACTCAAACGCGCGGTCACCCGTGTCGTAGGCATAAAGGTAGGTGGCAGTCTGCTCAGGGGTAACAAGCTCCACAGCAGCACGGCCTTCCTTTAGCCCGGCAAACCAAAAGCCGTCACCGTCCATGCGGTAAAGCCCCGAAATCATGTTGCACCCACACTCGCGCATCTGGTCAAAGTTGTGCTGCCGCTCACCCAGACGCTCGTCAAGTTGGCTGCTGAGTTCGCGATGCGCCTGCTGCCACCGTTGCGACACGGTCTTGCGCGCCCTGCACATCTTCTCGAACACGGCCTGCGTGTCGCGCCCGATGCGGCAGATACGATACGTGTCGCCCGTGTCGAGTGCCAGCGTTATCCCAAAGTCTTCCTCCACGGGCTCCTGAGCGAAGCAGAGGGGGATGCGTCGGGCCAAATTGTCGTGCGGACAGAGGAGAAGGGCATCGGGGAGGAGTTCCACCTTGGCAATGCCATGCTGGGAGTGACCCTGCTCGGTAAAGACGTAGTCACCCTCGCCGTTGTAGAGAGACGTACCTTCGGCAAACAGGGCTTCCTTACTGCGCTCCATGTAGGCACACCATAGCTTTTCGAAGAACGACTCTGTTTCGTGGCCCAGTTCAGCGAGTTCCATCTCACCGGAATCGGTAGAGAGAAAGAGATGGTAATTAATCAGACGGAAATCCTGAAGATCTGCATAGTTGAGGCTCCTTCGCCCCCGCTCAGTGGCGATGTCAAGCGACTCGCTACCAATAGCACAGGTCACAGGCTCCGACTGCCCCTTGACCGTCAGTCGGCACTTGTAAGTTCCGGCGTCGCTCATGGCTACAGCTTAGTGCCGCACTCGCAGCAGAACTTGGTGCCGGCTTCGTTCTCGTGACCGCACTTGGGGCATACGGCCTTGCCGCCTACGGGGTGGCCACACTCGCTGCAGAACTTAGTGCCTTGTTGTACCATGGCGCCGCAGTTGGGGCACTTGAGCAGGCTGAGAGGCTGTCCACAGTTGTTACAGAACTTGCCCTGTCCTGCGGGTTTGCCGCAGTGGGGACAGAGGGTGGTGCGTTCCTCGAGCTTGCCATGCCACACGGTGGCTGTCTCTGCCATCTCGTCGATGTTGCGGCGCATGGCCTGACTGCGTGCCTTGGCCACGTAGCTGCTCTCACGGGGTGCACAGCTGACGCACAAGCCTTCCTCTTCGTTCCAGCAGTCGGAGCACACCCAACTGTTGCACGACGGGCACTTGGTGAACATGGGCTTCACCTCCTCCTGCGCCTCGTCGAAGGTTTTCTCCTGCTCCTTGCGCCACTGGGGGCTACGGTCTTCCATACGGTCGCGGAGCATGTTGGCTCCGCTCTCAATGGCGTTGCTGAGCCCACTCAATTTACCGCCAAACAGGTTGTTGAGCAAATTGGCACCTCGGCCTATACCTTCGGCACGCTTGCGACTGTTGTAAGTGGATGACTCCTGAAAGGTGGACTTGAAACCGTTGCCGCAGCAGTCGCAGTGAAACTCATACTGGAAGCCGGCATCGGTGGACAAGTCGTCGTAATTCTTTGTAAAACTGTGTAACATGGCTTTTATTATAAGATGATTTGTTGGCAAAGATACGGAAAAAATTCAATAATCAATCAAAATGGCAGAAAAAAATGACGAAAAGCCAAAAGTTCAATGGGCGCGCCCCACTCAACGACCAAAAAGCTTGGCGATGAGGTCAGGGCGACCTATACGATGCAGGAGGGCGATGATGGCGCGGCGCTCCTCGGGCTTGTACCAAAAGAAGAAACGGCGCTGGTCCTGCTTCTCCTGTGGACTGCGGGCGCTATAGACGGGGCGCAGGGTGTAAGGATGGAGGCCGGTGTACCATGCCTCGGTGCTGACGGTCATAGGCGTGGGGGTGAAGTCCTGCACCTGCTCCAGGTGGAAGTCGAGGCGACGGGTGATGACAGCCAGCTCAGCCATGTCCTCAGCCGTACAGCCCGGGTGACTGCTGATAAAGTACGGGATGAGTTGCTGACGGAGCCCCGCCTCACGACAGATACGGTCGAAGAGGCGCTTGAACTCCTCGAACTGGCTGAACGGGGGTTTGCGCATGAAGTGGAGCACGGCATCGGCCGTGTGCTCAGGCGCCACCTTTAGCCGTCCGCTGACGTGGTTTGTTATCAGCTCGCGAGCATAGGCAAGGTTTTCCTCTTTATGCAATATCAAATCGTAGCGGACGCCGCTGCCGATGAAGCTCTTCTTCACCAGCGGATGTGCATCGACGGCACGGTAAAGCTCGATGAGGGGGGTGTGGTCGGTGTTGAGGTTCTTACAAATGGCAGGATGGAGGCACGAGGGACGACGACAGCGTTCGCAAAGCGACGTGTCACGACCTCCCATACGATACATATTCGCGGAGGGTCCTCCGAGGTCGGAGATGTAGCCTTTGAAGTCGGGCATCTGCGTCACCTGCTCAACCTCGCGCAGCACGCTCTCTTTGCTGCGACTGACAATGAACTTGCCTTGATGAGCAGAGATGGTGCAGAAGGCACAGCCACCGAAACAGCCCCGATGGAGGGTGATAGAGTGGCGAATCATCTCGTAGGCAGGAATGCGCTTGCCCTTGTAGCGTGGATGCGGCAGACGGGTGTAGGGCAGCTCGTAGGTATGGTCGAGCTGCTCCGTCGTCATTGGGGGATAAGGAGGATTGACAACAACATATTTGTCTCCTACCGCCTGCACGATGCGATGGGCATGAAGGCTGTTGGACTCCTCCTCGATGAGACGGAAATTAGCGGCATGTGCCCGCTTGCTGCGCTGGCACTCCTCATGCGATGCCAGCACCACATCCTCTGCCTGGGGTGTGTAGGACGAGGTAAGGTAAGCGACTTGAGGAATATCTCTCGCCTCATCCAGCCTCTTTGCAATCTCCACCATTGGCTGTTCGCCCATACCATAGACAAGAAAATCGGCACCGCTATCAACAAGGATGGAGGGGCGGACACGCTCTTGCCAATAGTCGTAGTGCGAAAGGCGGCGCATGGAGGCCTCGATACCGCCAAGGACAACGGGGACGTCGGGATAAAGGCGTTTGAGGATTTGGGTATAGACGATAGTGGGATATTCGGGGCGTTGGTCGTGTCGTCCGTCGGGAGTGTAGGCATCCTCGCTACGGAGACGACGCCCAGCGGTATACTTGTTCACCATGGAATCCATGACTCCGGCAGTGACGCCAAAGTAAAGCCGAGGACGTCCCAGTTTGCGGAAGTCACGAAGGTCGTCACGCCAGTTTGGCTGTGGCACAATGGCTACCTTATAGCCTGCATCTTCCAGAATTCGCCCTATGACAGCCGTACCGAAGGAGGGATGATCCACATACGCATCGCCGCTGAACAGAATGATGTCCAGCTCGCCCACGGCCCAGCCTCGCTGTTCCAGTTCTTTAACCGATGTGGGAAGCCACCCACTCATTGTATGTCTTTATAAGACCCATCAGCCCATAGGCCTTCATAGCCGGATGGTAAAGGACGTCCATGCAGAGGTCGAGCAGGTCCTTCACGTCAGCTTTTTGTTCGGGAGTGCTTTCGCCCTCGGCTTGCGAGAGGATGAGAGAACGGACGGTGTAGCGGAGTTTATCGACGACAGGCTCGTCGCATGTGCCGTCGCTGCCAATGAGTCCCTGAAAGAGATTATACTTGGCAATGGTCTGCAGGTGCCTGTCGCTAACCGCAATAATGCGGCTTCCGGACTTGTTTGCTTGAATACTATACATTTATAGAAAAATAGAATTAAGAATTATGTATTATCTTGTGGTGAGCCACTGGAGAAGGATTTTCATGGCTGCGGCACGGCTGTCAGGAGTGCCGACAGCCTCGAAGGGGAAGCCAAGAACGGCTGTGCGATGATTGGGGGTACTGTTGGCTACGGCAGCAGACTGACGACTGTCGTCGTAGGCAAAGAACACAAAACTATCTGCCGAGGGAGCCACAGGGACTATTACCTCGGGCGACAGCACGGGATAGATGCTGGGGTTCCAGTCGCGGGGGATTGTGAGCGATACCGCCTGCCCACTGACCATGGCATCAGAAGCACTACGGTTCTCTTTCACAAAACGGCAGCCAAGGATGTCGTTGAGGAACACTCGGACAGAGGTTTTCCGCTTCGCTTCTGTACCCAAATGCGAACCGCTAAGCAGCAGGTTTCCTCCGCTAAGCAGGTAGGTAGAGAGACGCTGCTGCACGGCTTCGGGCAGTACTTGCTCGTTCTGAAGCCCCGTGTAAAGATCAACGACGCGATAGGAAGCTGGATTAACCAATCCCTCCTCGAAACACTCTCGCGAAACAGAGGCAAATGTGTAGCCCGCAGCAAGTATGGCAGCACCGTGCACGGCAGCAAAGTCAAACGTATTACCGCAGAGCGTCTGCCCTACCCGCGCATTATCCGAGGCGCCCACCGTGCTTCCCGCAGGCCCCAAGAGCATGGAAGCGGGATTCCAGTCGTACTGATAACCGCAGAAGGCGGTCGTGCTGATAAAAGGAACACCCGGATCACGGCGCAAGTCGAAGCCTATGCTATCGGGCTTACAGACCACAGCAGGTCCGCTAAGGCGCTGAAAGCCGTTGATGACAAGTACACTGCCCTGCGTTTCCAACGGACAGCCAGCCGCTAGCGTTTCCGAGGGAAAGCTCTCTCCGCCCTTGTTAACGGCTGTGACGCGAAAACTGTAGAGACGGTCCGGCTCCAAATCAACATGCAGATGATTATTGCGCACAAGACGTCCGTCGTCAAAGTCTCCATTATCCATTCGAGTATAGACCACGTAGCCAGTGGGGCGTGCCGAGGGTTCCAGCGTATCCGTCACAGCCTCCCACGATAGACGGAAACGGCGTTCCGAGCCGTCAGGCACCAACATTAAGTGATCGGGTGGCAAAGGTTGCACGGTAAAGTTGTCACCATGCATGGTTGCTACGTAGCGCAGCAGCCCTTTGTAGATAGCACGGGCAGCAAGGAACTTGAAACGAGGGTCATGAGCAAGGTTCATGTCGTTGAAGTTCTGATGCGCCAGCAATTCCAGTATCATGGAAGGGCCGTCAAAGACACGGCTCTCGCTGTAATTACGGTCCCAGATGCCGCGACGTGTCCAGTCATCTCGGATGACACGCCGAATATCCGAAGTCACGCTGGTCATTACCTCGTCCACCATGTCGCGCGAGGCAAAGCGCGAGAGGCGTCCGTTTCCCAGCAAACCGTCATGGTAGTCCGTAGTGCAAATGCCGAGCGTGCCTACGATACCTTCAGCATCCACACCGGCATCGGTATGGAGTGCAAACGAGAGTTCCAGCGGGACTCCGCGCCCCACGCTGTCAGGACAATAGACCGAGCCGCCGAACAGGGTGTTGGCAGCCAGCGAGCGGGCGTTGATATCCTCGTTATAGTCGTGCTGGCTGTTCTTGTTGCCATAGACGGTATAGGGGAAACCGGCATAGTGTGTCCAGTAGCGCGCCCCCTCAAGCCAGCGAGGCTGTTCGCTGAGTGTCAGGTTGTCAGTCTCCGCGCCGCGCAGCACACTCCCCATGCCTCCGCCGAAGCGGACGGCATCGGCGCTTACGACACCATTCTGCCCGCTCTCGTTCGTAAGGGCTACCATGCCAGATGTATTGGCACCTTCGTCTAAATCAAACGTGCCGAGATAGACCCACGTGCCCCCGCCTATTTGCTGATTGACGGTGAAATGAGATGCCACGCCCTTGTGGACTACCGTGTAGTGAGCATCGGTGATGCTGGCAGGACAGGAGGTGTAGGAAACATAGACGGAATAGCGCCCAGGAGCAGGGATGCGGGGCATCCAGAGAGCAGCAGCAGTGGGCTGTCGGCGTCCGCGTACCGTCTGCACATAACGGGCTGTGCCGCTGACGAAGGGATTATCGTAGTCTTTCAACGGAGCATCTGGTGCAAAGAATCCCTCGGGGCTGTTGCTCCAGTCCACATTTCCGCTATGCTCCTCCACATAAAGGCCCTGTTCGGTGTCGTGTGGGTCGTTGTCCACAATGACTTCATGGGGCTGATAGTCCCTTTCGCGAGAGGTGAATACCACAGCACCGGCATTCTCCAGCATGGGTATTAAATAAGGATAGACTATCGACTGAGTGAGCAGGTCCTCGCGGGTACAGAAAAGTGCCGGGCGCTGCCAGTCCCACACCTGTTTTTCCAGTCGGTAGTAGAGCCCGTGGCTGGCATTGATAGCCATATGACGCCCCTGCAAGCCCTCGGTGATTTCGTAGGGGCGCGACGTGGAAGAGACCCACGGAGCCGTAGCACGCCCATCTTCTGCCTTCGTCCAAACACGCTCAGGAATCTTCCTTTTGCGGAAACGGCTGGGTATTAAGTCATCGATAGACATTCCATCAACCATCACCGTCAGTTGATAGCGTTTCACCGTCGAAGGGAGCACAGCGCGGATTTCGTTGTAAATCTCTTCGACATTTTCAGGGCGGAAGGGCTGCTCGCCGAAAGCAGAATTAGCGTGTATGACTAGCGTCTTGGCAGAGTTGTCAAGCTCGGTTTTCACCAGTTTGAAGTGCCCCGTACGGCAACCCTCTGGCTCATACTGCTGAAACCACGTCTTCAGCACACCGTCCACCGACGCCGATGTCTGCGCCTGCACCACCACAAGCGGAAGGATAAGGAGGATGAGAAAGGCAAGCTTTTTCATACGGGGTACAAAGATACAAATTCTTTTTGGGATTCCATACATCAGCGTCGTAAAAAAAATTTATAGTTTTTTTTCCGCAACAGATTCCGCAGCCCCTTGGAATAATTTCACAGCCCAATGGAATAATTCCATAGCCCACTGGATTAAATTTACAGCCCACTGGATTAAATTCGTAGCACAAGCGAATAATAAGGGGCTTTTCTTATTCCGTTCCTGCGGAATAGCATGTTTTTCCTTCTTCGCCTTTCATTTTCCATTAATTTGTATTACCTTCGCAGCCGATGCAAGGGTGGTTCCGATATGGATTGGTGCTGATGCTGTTGGCCTCAGGGTTGTCGGCACAGACCGTGAAGGCAGACTGGGAGCTGCCTTTCGCTGGTGATGTGCCCCGCATGGAGATCGTGACGGAAGGGAGCGTGCCTGTCACCAGCCGCACGGACTACGTAGCGGCACATCTTACGCTCAACGGCAGCAACACCTTCGATAGCTTCGATGACTCCGTCCTCATCCGTGGCAGGGGCAACACCTCATGGAGAGCCTATCCCAAAAAGTCCTACCGGCTGAAGTTCTACCACAAGCAACAGCTCTTCGGCGATGTTTCTAACCGCCATTACGTGCTGATTGCCAACTACGTCGACCCTACTCTCACCGTCAATGCCGTAGCGCTGAAAGCTGCCCGTCTTGTCGGTAGCGCCTATGCAGGACATGCCGCTCCTGTGGAGCTCTACCTGAATGGCGAATACCTCGGCAGCTACCTCCTCACCGAGAAAATACGCGTGGGGTCTGGAAGTGTCGAAATTGACAAGGAGAGCGGCGTGCTGCTGGAACTCGACATCAACTACGACGAGCCCCAGCGCTTTATCAGTTCCCACTACTACCTGCCTGTCATGGTGCATTATCCCGAAACTATTGACGAAACAATCCCCTCCCATTGGGAGGCCTTCGAAAAGGCAGTGCAGACGGACAGCGACATTAAATCGCTTGTGGATATCGCAGCCCTTGTGCGCTACCTTTTCATCTACGACCTCTTTTGTAACAACGAGGTAGGCCACCCGAAAAGCGTCTATTGCTCGTACGAGGGTGCGGACGGGCGGATCACCTTCGGCCCCGTGTGGGACTTTGACTGGTCTTGCGGCTATCTGGGCGAACGCTACTTCGACCTGCCCTTCCTTGAGCCTTTCCAGCAAGGGCAATGGTTCTCTGTCACTCCTGTCACAGGCTATCAGGGCGGCGTCTCGGCCTACAACGGCTATCCCTTCTTCGACAACCTCATGCACCATCCGCAGGTACTCCCTGCCTATGCCTATTTCTGCTACAACACGCTGTCGCAGGGGCTCTTGGACAACCTGCTGGCGTACATCGACGACTATGCTGCGTTCCTTGTCCCCTCCAAAGAGCACGATGCAGCCCTTTGGCCCAAGGATTCCGAAGGACAACAGATTGCAAATCTAAAAGAATGGCTCACAGCCCGCGTTGAGAGCCTCCTTGTCCAAAGCCACGAAACCCTTGTTGCGACAGGCATTATAGAGCCGGCTCCGATGCTATCGAGCGACACCTGCCTTCCTATCACAGGCAACATCTACATCCGCAACGGTAAGAAAATCCTGATTCGTTAAACACTCCCCTATGCCTAAAGTCTCCCTCCTCGTTGCTATCTATAACGCTGCCGACACGCTGCCCCGCTGTCTCGACAGCCTGCTGGCGCAGACGCTCACTGACATCCAGATTGTCTGCATCGACGACGCCTCCACCGACGACAGCCCTGCCATCCTCGCCCGGTATGCGGCTTCCGACAGCCGAATCCATGTCCTCCGCCTGCCTGAAAATGGAGGACAGGCGCATGCCCGCAACTGCGGTCTTCCCCTCGCAGAGGGCGCTTTCATAGGTATGGTAGATGCCGACGACTGGCTGGCTCCCGATGCTCTTCAGCTGGCGTGGGAGGTAATTTCCGAGTACCCCCAGACCGATGCCGTACTCTTCGACCTTATCCGCGTATGGCCCGACGGTAGGGAGGAGGATTATTGGTCAACGAGTCAACAAGCTTACAAACCCACGAGCAGTCTAACGTATGATATACAGCGCATTGACTCGTTGACTTGTGGACTCATTGACTCCCCCAAATGGAGCGGCTTCGAAGCCATGCGGCTCAGCCTGCGTTGGAAGATTCATGGGCTCTACCTCGTCCGTGCAGACATTCATCGTGCCTACCCCTACGACGAGACGGCACGTCTCTACAGCGACGACAACACTACCCGCCTCCACTACCTCCACAGCCGCGAGGTGCGTCCCTCTGCCGGACGTTATTACTATTACCAGAATCCCCACTCCACCACGCAACGCGTCTCGCTCCTCTACTTCGAGAGCCTCCGCGCCCAGCTCCACATGAGCCAGATGCTGCACGACGAAGGCATCCCCGCCGACGTCATTGCCGACCATGAGCAATTCCGCTGGCTGGGACTTGTCGATGCCTGCTATTACTTTGCCCTCCATCGCAGCGCTTTCACGCCTGCCGAGCGACGCACCGCCCGCAACGCTATTGCCAATGCCTATGCTACCTTTCCACGCGGATTCAACAGCCCGCGCAAGTTCGGTTATTGCCAATGCAGAAACTTCCGCAGCTTCTGGCTACAGGAAAAGCTCTACTTCGCCCTGCGGCGCCTTGCCGGCAGGATGTAATCGTTTGTCATTTGATTTACTCCCCCACCCGTTTTCCCCAGTAGGTGCGGGTGCCGCCTAGGCTGTAGCCTGCATAGACGAGGGTTGCGCGACGGGGGTTGGCTTCCCAGTCGAGCTCACGCGCGACGCAGACGCTGACTGCCCCCAGCTTGAGGCGGTTCGTAGCGGCATCGAAGCTCCATGTGCCTGTGAGGGCGCCCGACATCGTTCCGTCGGCATGCAGCTCAAGCGCTGCGGCACTCTGCTGTTGCTGATAGGCGTAGGTGAGGCCGATGTGCTCCCACGTGCCTACCAGTTCGTCTGCCGTGATAGAGGCCTGGGGGACGGCAGCGTAGCGCTCAGGCAGCACTACAGGCCACCCGTCGCCCGTCCAGAGGATGCGGCGCACGTGCCCCATCATAATGGCGTTGGCATAGGCGTCGCCCCCATAGTTCTCCGGCAGACGTCCCTGCGAGGTGTAGAACCAGTTGCCCTGCCCGTCGTTGAAAACAGCGCAGTGGCTGATGCCCACCCAACCATCGATGTCGCGCGAGGAACTGAAGCGGTAGGGATGTGTGACAAGGGGGTAGCACTCCCCTCCCGAGGTGATGCTGGTGCCGTTCATACCCACGTAGGGTCCTGTGATGTTCTTCGAACGGGCAACACGTGTGTTGTACGCCACAGCCAGCTCGTCGTAGGCAAGGAAGAGGTAGTAGTAGCCCGTCTCAGGGTTGTAGATGACTTCGGGCCCCTCGCTGCCCTGCCAGCGCGAAGTAGCGTCGCGCGTGGCAATGCGCCTGCCGTAGGGAGTGTCCACTCCTGTGCCCGTCTGCCACGGATCGGGCAGCGGATGGAGTGTCTTGCCCGTAGCGGGGTCGAGAGGGAGGGCAACGATGCCGCTGTGCCACGAGCCATAGATGAGCCAGTGACTGCCCTCGGGGGTGACGATGTAGGTAGGGTCGATGGCATTGAAGCGAAACCAGCCTCCCCACTGGCTGCCCGTGCCGTAGGCTGAGGCTGCCTTGTCGCTGCTGCTGCAAAGGACATAACCCTTGTCGTCCCAGACGTTCGAAGCGGGGTCCGCTGTCTCCATAAGCCCGATGAGGGACCACTGGTCTGCCACAAGGCAGTAGTACATGCGGTAGAGGCTGTCACTGACGCGACGTGCTACAGGAGCCCAGTAACCCATGCCCGTAAGCTCCTTGACAGGCTCGCGCCCCATGCGCTGGAAGAAGGCATTCACGGTGTCGAGTGCCCACGCAGGGCAGTCGTCCATGAGGGTGGCACCGAGGTACTCCCAGTTGACGAGGTCACGCGAGCGACGTCCGTGGAAGTGTCCATGCCCCACATGGGCATTACCAAACGAGGCATCGGTCTGATACATGTAGTACCACCCGTCGGCTGCCCGCATCACCGTAGGGTCGTGGACGTTAGCAAGGTTCCACTGCCCGCGCTGCGCCCAACTGCTGATGGAGCGGTAGTAGTCGGCGTAGGTGGGACGTCCGTAGGGGTTACGGTCCTTGTTGTAGGTGTTCTTATTGTAGTAGTCAATCTCGCGCAGCAGCAGGTCACGCGGCTCGCTAAAGGTGATGCTGTCGGTATAGGAGCTGTGGGCACGCACGGGCTCGGCAGAACCGTCGGAGAGGTGTACGTTGAGAATGTCGGAGAGGTGCGTGGAACCCGGGCTGACGGTAAGCGAATCGACGTAGGCCACGTCAATCACCTGCGTTGCCTTGTAACGCGCATACTGGTTGACGTACATCTTCTGCGCGCTGGATGGGAGAAGGAAAAGAACTGAAAAGCAAACACTTAAAACCAAAACCCTGAAACTGATTTGGTGTGTCGTGTCCAAAACATTCTTCAACGCTTTGGACTTTGCTGTTGGTTTTGGTTCAAGAAGATGCATACTGTTTCTCTTTTTCAAACAGTTCCGAGCTGTGGATGAGGTTGTCAGGCAAGGGCATGCCATAAACCTTCTCGCGGAGGAAGTCACCGAAAGCCTTTACATCGCCTCTGAAGGCCTGCTGCTGTTCGACGCTGACAACCTCGCCGATAGCCAGACGATGCCGGTTATAGTGCTTGTTGAGCAGCTCGCTGGGCAGACGCAGCGTGCGAATGCGCCAGTCAATGAGTCCCAGCAGGTAGAAGAAACGGCTGTTGCGGTCGAAGAAGCGTATGGGCACCACAGGCACCTGCGCCTTCAGGATGAGGCGTATGAGGCTGGGCTGCCATTCCCTGTCGGCAATGGTGTGGCGTCGGGGGATGTAGTTCGAAACGGCTCCCGCTGGGAAGAAGCCCACGGGGTGTCCCTCCTTGAGCTGGGTGATGACGCCGCGCACACCGCTCAGGTTGCGGCTCGCGTTGTCAGTAGCAAAGTCGGTCTTGGGGGTGACGGTGATAAAAGTCGATGCCATAGCCTTCGCGTGCAGGAGGAACTCATTGACCATCACCTTGAAGTCAGGCCGACGGTGCCCCATAAGATCCACCAGCACAATGCCGTCGAGCCCTCCGTAGGGATGGTTGCTGATGGTGATGAAAGCCCCCTCGGGCAGGTTTTCGAGGCGCTCGGCGTTGCCCACGAGGTAGTCGCAGCCCATACGCTGCAGAAGGCGCGAGGCGAAGTCGACGCCCTCGACGTCTGACACCGAGTCGTAGAGGCGGTTGAGCTTGCTGATGTTGAACAGGTTCATCAGGAACACTGCCAGCCGCTGCCCCCACACGCCAGAGAAAAGGGGCGTGAACGTGGCAAGCTCCTCACGGCTGATAAGCTCATGCTCAGGACGGGGGCGCCTTTTGCCGAACACCCACACCTCTGCCAGGAAGTAGTTGAAAAACCCCGAGATGGTGAGCGCTGCCAGGTTACACAGCACCACGTGCCACCCGAACAGGTGCTCAAACAGCAGCAGGAACCCCATCTTCACCAGGAACCCCATCACCGACGAGATGTTGAACGCCACGAAGCGACGGAACAACGAGCGCGGGCTGTGGTCCTTGATGCGCGCCGACCATATCCACAGGCACGACGTGACGAAGTTGACCAGCACGGCAGCCTCGAACGAGATGGTGGGCGACACGATGTTGCGCCCCACGTAGCTGTCCTTGAACACCAGATCGGCCAGCAGCCACAGTACGCCGCAGTCCACCAACGTGCCGATGTTGCGCGTCAGGAAGAACTCCACAAAGCGGAGCGGGCCGGTAGCCTCGCGGCGACGGTCTATAATCATGATTCGGGTTCGGGCAGGGGGTCTATCTTGGCTAGCTTCTTACGGTCGCGGTGGAACGATATGGCGTACATCACATACAGCAGCAACGCTATGCCCATGACGATGAAGTCGAAAATGCTGAACGAGAACACCTCGTCGCCGAACGACGCCGTGAACTGCTTCTCTACGTCGTTGAGCCCGGGGATGTACATGAAGCAGATGAGCAGCACCTGGATGATGAGGCGGAACTCCGTAGGCCCCAGCCCCAGGTAGGTGAGGCGGAACTCGTTCTTGCATATCTGGCAGATGCACGTGTAGATAGTGAGGGCGAAGTAGCCCGTGAGGGCAAACAGCGCCACGGGGAGGCTGATGAGGGGCGACAGGCCTGCGCCGATGAAGAGGAGGGCCTCGTTGAGCACATCGACGTTGTGGTCAAGGAAATAGCCGTAGATGGGGCGCTGGGTGCCGCGCACGCGGGCCACGGTACCGTCGAGGCTGTCGCCGTACCAGTTGATGAAGAGCCCGATGACGACGAGCCAGAGGAACTGCAGGCTGATGTTGCTGAGCACGAAGCCGATGAAGCACACCACGGCGCCCAGCACACCGATGAGCGTCAGCGTGTCGCTCGTCACTTGCCTCGGCATACGGCTGGCAATGGCTACCAGCAGCTTCTTCTCCATGGCATTCAGCACCGACGTCTGAATGCGGATTGCTTTCTCGTTTCCCATAATGGTTAGTTTTATTTACATTGACATTTATTTTGCAAATATCCGCATTTTTATCCGATTATCGGGCATGGACGGTGCGTTTTCTGCTGTTTTTAATATATTTTTAACACGCTTTGCGGCAAATCCCGAAAAAAAAGCGTAATTTCGCCCCCGAAAAGCAGGTAAAAGGCAGTTGGGCGGTCTGTCGCTCACCCCCCGCGGGGTGGGAGGAAAGTCCGGGCAACACAGAGCGGTTCCACTTCCTAACGGAAAGCTGTCGGCGACGGCAGGGTAACGCAGAAGAAAACAACCGCCGGCGCGACATTGCGGGCCCCCGTTAATGTGATGTCCGCCGGCAAGGGTGAGAAGGTGGGGTAAGAGCCCACCGGGCGTCTGGCGACAGGCGTGCCGTGCGTCCTGGAAGTTGCAAGTTCATGTAAACCGGCGTTTGAGGGCTGCTCGTCCGAGCCGGAGGGTAGAACGCTGTGCCGCAGGCACCAGTCCGTCGGCGACGGCGGACGAAGATAAATGACAGACACCCCGTCCCCGTGCGGGGCACAGAACCCGGCTTACAGCCCGACTGGCTTTCCGCTGCTTTTCCTTAGGTCAACGAGTCAACAGGTCAATAAGTCAACGAGTCAACAAGAATATGGCAAAGCTCATCAACAGCCTGAAGGCGTTCGTCACCTTCGTCACCACGACGATGTGGCGCATGAAGGACACCGAGGTCAGCAGCGGGCAGTACCGCCGGAACTACGTCCTCAAGGTCATCTACCTCTCCGTGCAGCGCTACTTCGCCAACCGCGTGCAGATCCGCGCCAAGGCCCTCACGTACAACACCGTCTTCTCCCTCGTGCCCATCCTTGCCCTGCTGTTCGCCATGGCCAAGGGCTTCGGTTTCTCGAACCTCATGGAGTCGCTGCTGCGCAAGGGCATCCCTGTGGGGGGCGACACGATGGACACGGTGATGGCTTTCATCGACTCGTACCTCGAGCACACCCACAGCGGCGTCTTCGTGGGCGTGGGCCTGTTCATCCTGCTCTGGGCCATCATCACCCTGACGGGCAACATCGAGCAGGGCTTCAACCAAATATGGGGCGTGCGCAAGCAGCGCTCGTACTTCCGCAAGGTCACCGACTACTTCTCCATGTTCCTGCTGCTGCCCGTGCTGCTCATCTGCCTGGGCGGCTGGAGCATCTTCATGAGCACCGTCTACGAGGGGCTGAAGGACCTCTACTTCCTGAGCGCGTTCGTCAACTTCCTCTTCAAGCTGGCGCCCTACGTGCTGTCGGGGCTCATCTTCACGGGCATGTTCATCTTCTTCCCCAACACGAAGGTGAAGTTCCGCCACGCCATCATCCCGGGGCTCGTCACGGGCTTCGTGTTCCAGGCATTCTTCTACTTCTACATCAACGTGCAGGTGAACGTGTCGTCGTACAACGCCATCTATGGCTCCTTCGCTGCCATCCCGCTGCTGCTGTTCTTCATCAACGTGGCGTGGTGCATCATCCTGTTCGGCGTCGAGCTCACCTACGTCAGCCAGAACATCCGGCAGTACAACTTCAGCGAGGACGTGGACAACGTCAGCCAGCGGTTCCACGACTTCTCGTGCCTGCTGATGATGTCCACCATCTGCAAGCGGTTCCAGCAGGGCGAGACGCCCTACACCGTGTCGGAGCTCTCCGAGACGTGCGACATCCCCTACCGCCTGGCTGAGCAGACCGTCGGCGAGCTGGAGAACTGCGGCCTCATCTACACCGTCGGAGAACCCGATGCCAAGGCCGACGACATCCGCTACGTCCCCTCCACCGACATTGCGCACCTCACCGTGGGCAGCCTGCTCAAGACCCTCGACACACACGGCAGCGAGGACTTCAAGGTCGACTGTGCCCAGCGCTTCGCCCACCCCTGGCAGGCCCTCATCACCTCCAAGCAGGCCCTCTACGCCGCCGACGACACCCCCTTGGCAGAGCTATAAGAATTTCTGAATTAAGAATTAAGAGTTAAGAGTTAAGAAAAAATGTTTCGTATGCTGTTATCCCTTTTCCCTTCCCGGCCATGCCTCAAACAAGGGTATTTTTCTTAACTCTTCATTCTTAACTCTTAACTAAAAAACCATGAAGTCCCTCCTCCTCGCTGTCGGCAAGACCGACGACCCCTACCTCGCCCGCGCCATCGACGACTACCTCGCCCGCGCGTCGCACTACGCCCCCCTCGAACTGCGCATCATCCCCGACATCCGCGACGCCCGCAGCCTCACCCGCGAGCAGCAGTGCGAGCGCGAGGGACGCGAACTGCTGCGCCAGCTCCAGCCGGGCGACTATGTCGTCCTCCTCGACGAGGGAGGCATCGAGTACACCTCGGCCGACTTCGCGCAGTGGCTCCAGCAGAAGATGTCCACCCTGCCGCGCCGCCTGGTGTTCATCATCGGAGGCCCCTACGGTTTCTCGCCCGACGTCCGTGCCGCCGCCCACGCACGCCTCTCGCTCTCGCGCATGACTTTCTCGCACCAGATGGTCCGCCTCATCTTCGTCGAGCAGTACTACCGCGCCCTCGCCATCCTTCGCGGCCTCCCCTACCACCACGCCTGACGGGGGGACAGCGCGAACTGTTTTTATGAAACCCACTTCCTGCTGCAAAGATACTACAACCGTTTTTTCCGTTCACCGCTTGCAGCGAGAGTACCCTCTCGCGGCGATTCATAACTAAAGGAAAGATTACGCAGCAAGAGCAGCGTAATCTTCCCTGTCCGGCGCCGGGCCGAGGAAGTGCATGATGGCTGCCACATGGGCGGGCGTGAGCCGCTGCGCCGTGTCGATGGGGCTGATGTCGCGCAGCACGTCAGCGAGATAGACGTTGCCGTCCACACGGGCCAGCGCACGGTCGTCGTCGGAGAGCCGTCCCACCGGCTGCCGCGCATGAGCCAACGCATACTTCAAGCGGTTGCGGAGCGACTGGGGCGAATCCAGTTCGGGATGATACGCCTGGGCGAGTTCCTGCTTCGTCATAGCGTGCACGGGCGCGAGCGCGTCAATGGAAAAGGTGTACGTGCGCGTGCGCCCCGCGCAGGGGTAGAGGGTGTAGTACGACCCACCGTTTTTCGTAAGAGTCTGTGGTTGTGAAAGTTCAAGCATTTTATGTTGGGGGTTTTAGTTATAAGTTTCAGTTTATTACCACCACAAAGATACTGATTTTCCGCGATATTACCAAACATTTTCTGCCAAAATAACGTAGTGGAATAAAAAATTATCGCACTGCGCTGCCGCGGCAGCCCACTGGGCTACGGCACCAGCCCATTGGGCTATAAAAAGAGCAGGTCAGGCTTACAGGATGTCAATTAATGTCATTATAGAAATACCTATAATTCAACACGATAAGCAATTTATTTGTCATTTTTGTCATTAGTCATTTGTCATTAAGAGGGGGTGCATCCTTCTCTGCCACGCTCTAATGGATAGGATTAATTATATATTATAATATAAATATTATAATATATAATTAAATAATTTATATAATAAAATATAATACCTCAACTCTCTTTCCGTCCGTAACGCGAGATATTGGGTCGCTTAATGACTAATGACTAATGACATAATGACAAAAATGCCCCCCATTCTCCCCTCACCAAAAGCCGGCGTTTCCTGCCTGCCACAGCGAGAATCGGCGCGAGAACACCCTCTCGCCCCAAGCGGTGAACGGACGGAAAAAGATGTCGTATCTTTGCAGCGAAAACCTACTCCTTATTTATATCAACATATTGGTAGCAACCGGCGTCGATGTGGAGGCTGTCGCGGGGGACGGCATCAAGGTCGAGGGGCGCCACAGACAGCCAGAGAGGATCGCCGATGCCGCGCGCACGGCTGAGCGAGTCGAGGTGGAAGTCGTAGTCGTAGACGGCCGAGCGTTCATTGAAATCGAGGAAGTTCTGCGCGCCCCAGCGCGTGCTGTCGGGGCTCTCCCAGACGATGTCGGTGAAGTGGGGGTTGCCGGCGTCGGTGGAGTTGATGAGCGAGTGGCTGAAAGCGTACTGGGCGTAGGCCGTGAGGTCGAGCGAGTCGGCGCCCGTGTCGGCAATGGTGCCCTCAATCTCGTCGTCGCCCCGGCCGGTGATGATGCAGTTGGCGAAGCGCGCACCCAGCAGGGGGAAGAGGGTGTGATTGTCGTCGACGTTGCGCAGGTGCAGGGCAGCACCCTTGTCGGCCATCCAGGGGTAGAAGCTCGCCAGGGTGCAGTGGACGAAGTCGTAGTACCCGCCCAGCAGGTTGACGCAGTGGCCTCCGGCGTTGGAGAAAAGGCTGTTGACGGCCGTGCCCGTGCGGAGGGTGGCCTGCAGGGCGTCGCCCTCGATGTTGTGGACGACGGTGCTCTCGATGATGAACGTGGGGACGTCGATGACGAAGGTGTCGGGGCGCTCGAAGCGAAGGCCGTAGGAGGCGCTGTGTACATCGCAGTGGACGAGGACGTTGTCCCTGCTCGACGGTCCGAAGACGATGCCGCCCCACTGCCCTCGGATGCGGTCGTAGGGGAGGTAGCTGAACATGTTGTCGAGCCTGTCGCCGCGGAAGGTGACCACGGAGTCGCGTGTGCCCAGGGCGCGCAGGGTGCCGTCGACACGCAGGTAGGCCTCGCCGTGGAAGTAGAGCCCCGTGCCGGCAGCGAGGGTGAGCGTGACGCCGCGGCGCACGACAAGGCTGTCATAGACGAGGTAGGGACGGTGGGCGGTGAGGAGGGTGTCGGCCGTCAGCTCGGCAGCGCGCAGCACCACGGCGTTCCAGCCCGAGGCGGTGAGCACCACGCGCCCCGTCGTGCCGCTTGACAGCACGAACATCAGCGAGTCGCACACCTCGAAGGGCATGTCGGCGTCGGTGGGGTCGACGGTCACCTCGACGAACACATAGAGGCTGTCGCCCGCCCGCAGCTCGACGTCGGAAAACTGCACGCCGTACTGCCCGTCCACGTTCACGCGGAAGGGACTCCCCCAGCCTCCCGCCAGGCGAATGTCAGTGAGCTGCAGATGGACGTCGTTGGGGTTATAGACCTGGAAGACACCCGTGGCCGAGCCCACGTCAGTGAACAGCGTGTCGAAAGCGATGGTGTCGGCGCTGAACGTGAGCGCCATGCGCGGGTCGGCCGAGTAGTGCACGTCGTCGGTGCAACAGACAAACAATAATGAAAGTAGCCAGTTCAGGAGTAGCCCGTTCAGGAGTAGCCGGCGCCCTGAAAGGGCAGAGGGCTTCCAGCCCAGGGCAGCGCCCTGGGTAACAGTAGAACATGGGTAGCTTCGCCCTGTAAGGGCAAAAGCACTAATCACTGAGCACATATCTCTCATCATAATCAACATGATAGAGTTTTAGGAACTGGATATACTCGTCTCGGAATGACATCTTCTTATGATGTTCTTTCTGATTAGCCACGTATTCCATGGTCTTTTCAACAACGGATTCGCTGACAGAATATGCCGCATATCCTCCCTGCCATTCAAACTGCCGATACTCTTCTCCCAATGTTTTCATCCAACGGCTACTGTTCCGTTTGACCTCCTCTACGAGATGGGAAACCGTTTCCTCTCGGGAAAGAAGACAGAGAATGTGGATGTGGTCAGAAACACCTCCTACACGTATCACCTTACAACCGGTTGAGTTGACCAAGCCACCGATGTACTCGTGCAAACGCTCGGTGTGCTTTTCCATAATGTGGGGACTGGTTGATTTGATATGGAAAATGATGTGGAGGTAAATCCTGCTGTGAGATTGGGACATCTTCTGAAGCTTTTGCCCTTTCAGGGCGTAGTAACAACGGGTTTCACTTTACCCCAGGGCGCTGCCCTGGGCTGTGTGCTTGTTGCCCCTTCGGGGCGTTCCGCCCTGCGCAATCATCATACGAGCGAAGGTTTTTCATTCTTCATTAAAGCGAAGCTTTTCAATCTTTAATCCACTGTTGGTGCTGCTTCGAGAACGGCTACGAGATGGCGCCAGAAGAGGTCGGCGGTGGGGATGAGGAGCCGCTCGTCGGGGCTGTGCACGCCACGCAGCGTGGGGCCGAAGGAAATCATGTCGAGGTTGGGGTATTTCTCCATGAAGAGTCCGCACTCAAGCCCCGCGTGAATGGCACGCACGATGGGCTTCTTGCCGAAGAGGCGCTCGTACTGCGCCACGGTGATGCGCAGGATTTCCGAGTCGGCATTGGGCTTCCAGCCGGGATAGCCCTCGCCCACCTCGGTGTCGGCACCTGCCAGCTGCAGGGTGGCACAGACGGTGCGTGCCACGTCGGCCCGTCCGCTGAGGGTGGAACTGCGCTGGCTGAGCACGATGTGGATGACGCCGCCCCCGACGCCCTCCTCGAGGCGGATGGAGGCGAGGTTGCTGGAGGTCTCCACCAGGCCCGGGACGTCAAAGTTCATGGCATAGACGCCGTTGAACACGCCCTGCATGGCACGAAGGAAGCGGCGCGAGGTGTCCTTGTCGATAGCCTTGTCGGCCGGATGGGCCGTCTGGAGGAGGAGGCGGGGCGTCTTCTCCACAGCGGCAAACTCGGCCTCCACCTCGGCAGCCACCACGTTGAACAGCACGCACACGGCCTCCTTGTCCTTCATGGGCACGGCGCAGAGGGCCTGTGCCTCGCGGGGGATAGCGTTGTGCTTGTTGCCGCCCTCGATGTGGCAGAGACGGAGGTCGAACTGCTCGTCGGCCTGGCTGAGGAAGCGGCAGAGCACCTTGTTGGCGTTGGCGCGCCCCTTGTTGATGTCGTCGCCGCTGTGTCCGCCCATCAGGCCGTCCACGCTGACGCTGAAGAAGTAGTAGCCCTCGGGCACCTCGTCGCGACGGTAGCGGAAGCGAGCGTCGGTGCGGCAGCCTCCGGCACAACCGATGAACATCTCGCCCTCGTCCTCCGAGTCGAGGTTGATGAGGATGTCGCCCTCCATGAAGCCTGCCTGCATGGCCTCGGCACCTGTGAGTCCCGTCTCCTCATCGACGGTGAAAACACACTGCAGCGGGCCGTGACGCAGCGTAGGGTCGGTGATGACAGCCAGCGCGGCAGCCACACCGATGCCGTCGTCGGCACCCAGCGTGGTGCCCTCGGCACGAAGCCAGTCGCCCTCGACAACGGTGCGGATCGGGTCGCGCAAGAAGTCGTGCTGCACATCGCGGTTGCTCTCGCACACCATGTCCATGTGAGCCTGCAGGATGATGGCCTTGCGGTTCTCCATGCCCGGCGTGGCAGGCACGCTGATGGCGACGTTGCCCACGCCGTCCACCTTCGTGGCAAAGCCGTGGCTGCGCCCGAAGTCGGCCAGCCAGGCTGAAATCTGTTCCTCGTGCTTCGAGGGACGGGGAACCTTACAAATAGCATCGAAAATCTCAAACAGCCTCGCGGGCTTCAGTGCGGTAGTACTCATGTTTCTCTGTTTTATCGGGTTTTTATCTTAAATAACGTAAAAACAGACTCCATTATTGTTTTTTTGCCTAAATTTGCAGCCGTTTTCAGAAAGAGCACAAAAAAAACCATGGTGAAAACCCTGCTTCTGACCCTCGGAATCGTTGCCGCAGCCATGCTGCTGCTGTCGGTGCGTGTCCTGCTCAAGAAGGGCGGACGGTTCCGCAGCCAGCACATCGGGCAGAGCCCTGCCATGCGTGCAAGGGGCATCCGCTGCGTGCAGGCTCAGGACCTCGAGGCACGCCTCCCCAACCCCATGGCAGTGGAGGAGAAGAGTTTAGAGGTTAAGGATTAGCGGTTAGCGGTTAAGGGTTAGCGGACAGAGATTTAACGAAGAGACATATCAAAAAAAGAAAATAAACAGAACATCCAATGAAAAAATCAAACATTGCCCTTTTGGCCGTTGCAGCATCGGTGCTGATGCTTAGTCTTACCCAGTGTAACAATCCGTCCTCTGCCCCACAGGAGGCTACGTCGTCTGACTCGTGCCGTCACGCCGGCCTCAACGTCGCCTACGTCGATGTTGACACGCTGCTCACCAGCTACGAGCTCTGGGTGTCCCTCAACGAGGACATGATTAACAAGCGCGAGAACATCACCGCAACCGTCAACAAGGAGGGTGCCGCCCTGCAGAAGGAGATGGAGCAGTTCCAGAACAAGCTCAACAACAACGCCTTCGTCAGCCAGGAACGTGCCGAGAGCGAATACAACCGCCTGATGAAGAAGCAGCAGGACCTGCAGGCCAAGCAAGAGCGCCTCGCCAACGAGTTTGCCGTGGAGAGCAGCCGTAACGACCAGGTCATCAGCGACTCAGTGCGCAACTTCATCCAGGTCTACAGCCGCGAGAAGGGCTACGACCTCATCCTCAACAGCGCCAGCGCGCTCTTCGTCGGCGACGCCATTCCTAACGTCACCCGCGAGGTTGCCGCAGGCCTCAACGCCCGCTACGGCAAGCAGTAATCGAGTTAAGAATTAAGAGTTAAGAAAGCCCCTCGAACTCCAGAGGGGCTTTTTTCTTGTACCCCTCGCTTGTCATAAAGGCTACGGTGTCGCCCGCAGGGTTGGTGATGCAGACGCTGACAAGGGGCACCTTGCCGTCGCTGATGAGGGTACACACGGCCTTCAGGTGCTCGCCCAGGAGGGCTGAATGGACGTAGTTGATCTGGGCGTTGATGCCGAGGCACACCTGCCCACTGCCGTTCACCACGCCTGCCACAGCCATGTCGGCCAGCGTGAAGAGTGCACCGCCCTGGCAGACGCCTGCGGCATTGAGGTGGTTCTCAGCAACTGTCATCTCGGCACGGCAGTAGCCTGGCCGAATCTCCGTAATGGCAATGCCCGAGGTGGCTGCAAACTTATCGCCTGTATTGAGGGTTTCCAGAAGGGTCATAGTGCTTTAATTGAGTTATTTTCTTCAAAACGTCAGCCCAAACCTCACCACGTGGTAGCGCGAGCGGAGCTTGCCCATGTTGAACTCGACGGGGTCGGTCAGCGTCGTACGTCCTACGGGCGTCATGCTGCCGTCGTCGTTGACAGCCTGGAGGTCCGAAATCTTCGTCTCGCCCGTCAGCTTGCTTCGTCCGAGGTTGTAGCGCACGTAGCCGATGCTGTAGCGACGGAACAGCGTGAAGCCGATGCCCCACTGCGTAGCAAGGGTGGTTTTCGGCGCGTCGTAGTCGGTAGCGAAGGTACCTTTGTAGTGCAATGGACCACTCTCGGAAGCCAGCGTCTGGTCGAACGTCCCCCGCTCGGAGGTGACGAAACGGAAGTTTACTCCCATGGCGCCCTCGGTCCACAAACGGAAGTTGCTATGACGGTCCATGCGAAGGCCGAAGTTCAGGTGGGCAAAGACGGGGACGTTGTAGATCTCTCCCATATCGGTGTAGGTGAAGCCCTGCTGTTGCTCGGCAGCGTGCAGCGTGGGCGTAAAACGGTTGCGGAACATTTCTGCCGACACCATCAGGCTGAAGAACCTGCGCAGGGGGATGACCTGGCGAATGCCCACATTGACGCCCTGCTCGGCATACTCAGAGAGGTTGGTGCGAGGCAGCGCCATACCGACGTAGAGGGTCGTCTTGTTACGATCGACATACTGTGCATGGGCAGGCAGGAAAAAGATGAATAATAGTGCCCAAAGAACAGTTTTTTTCTCAACACACTTCATACGGGACATATTTTTATGACTCTATTTTGTTAATTCTTTCTGTCAACATTTGACTCCAAAATCCACTTCCAACATTTCGTTTCTTTTCAATCTGAAAACATCTCGTCAGTGACACTGATTTGATAGGTGACAGTGCAATCACCAAACCAATATTCTTTGCTGATTTCAAACGGTTCAAGATTGTTGAACCATCTTCTTGGCAGTTCTTGCTGAACACCATTCGCTTTACGGAAAACCTTCACTTCCTGCAAAGCCTCAACAACTACTTTTTCAGGTGGGAAATCATCTTTTTTACTTCCAATATATTCACCAAAAGCCAATGTTTCACCACCCTTTTGGATTTTTTTAGTTACACAAAAATCGCCAGAACTCTCATAGCGTTCAACAACCAATTCTGATGCCGTTTGGTTAACCACATTAATCTGCATATAGAAATGGCCTTCAAACAGAGAATCAGGCTTGCAACTTGCAAGTAAAAAAATAGCACACAAAACAATGATTATATTTTGATGACTGCTTTTCATATTCAATCTCTTACAATACTATTTTTACAATTAGTTCATATATTATGAAAATTTCGCTCAGTGCGGATGGTAGTGGAGGGCCCGTGCCCAGGATAGACGACGGTGGCATCGGGAAGGGTGAAAAGGCGCGTGCGGATGGAGTAGAGCAACTCGGCGTAGTCGCCTCCGTGGAGGTCTGTGCGCCCTACTCCCCCATAGGCAAAGAGGGTGTCACCGGAAAAGAGCACGCCCTCGGCAGCGCAGTAGAACGAGACGCTTCCGCGCGAATGTCCCGGCGTGTGGAGGCACTGCAGTTCCAAGGTGCCGCAGCGGATGATATCGCCGTCGTGCAGCGTGTGCCCAATGACAGGAGGCGTGCCAGGATAGGGAATACCAAAGGTGCGCACCTCGTCGGCATTGTGCTCGGCCCACCAGGAATCGCCCTCGTGCGCCTCGCAGTACAGGTTGCACAGCGTCTCGGCAAACGGCACGCCAAAGATATGGTCGAAGTGAAAGTGGGTGCAGAGGATATGGCGCACCGTCAGCCCTTCGGCTGTCAGGAAGCGTGCCAGCACCTGCTGCTCGCTCGGTCCGTAGCACGCAGGGTCGATGAGGACAGCCTCACGCCCTTCGTCCCACACCACATAGGTGTTCGTGGGCAGCATATTGAACTCAAAGACCTGCAGATTCATCTTCCATAACTTCTTATCTCACTGGAACAAACACCACTTTCTTTTCCTTGAACCAAGGCTCGGCGAAGAAGCCCTCCAACGGGGTGATGTCGGCCACGTTGCGGAAAGTGCCAATCTCGTGCTCCAGCTCGCCCCCCTTTAGGCAGATGACGCCGTTGGGATAGGCATTGTGACAATCACGGCTGATGTTCTTGCGCACGATGCGCACAAGGTCTGCCAGCGGCATCACAGCGCGGCTGACAACAAAGTCGAACACGCCCTTCTCGTCCTCGCCCCTGCCGTGCCGGAAAGTGACATTCTGCAACCCTATCGAAGCAGCAATCTCGGAGGCCACACGCACCTTCTTGCCGATGCTGTCGACAAGGTGGAAATGCACGTCGGGGAACAGGATTGCCAGCGGTATGCCAGGGAAGCCTCCCCCCGTGCCGAGGTCCATTACACAGGTGCCCGGGCGGAAGTGTATGACCTTCGCAATGCCCAGCGAATGAAGCACATGATGCTCGTAGAGGTTGTCGATGTCTTTGCGCGAAATGACGTTAATCTTCGCATTCCAGTCGGCATAGAGCGGTCCCAGCTGAGCCACCTGCGCCAGCTGCTCAGCCGTAAGCTCAGGGAAGTAGTTCGCTATGATTGAAGAGTCCATTCTGTCGCGTAGAATTAAAATCGGTGACGAAAATACGTCATTTTCTACAATAATCAAAGCAAACGCGCGATTTTCTCTATATTTTTTGTAATTTTGCCGCCCGAAATGATAAGCGTCGAGAATCTGAAGGTGGAATTTGGCGTGGAACCGCTTTTTGAAGGCGTCAGCTACGTCATTAACCCGCGAGACCGTATTGCCCTAGTAGGCAAGAACGGCGCGGGAAAGACTACCATGCTGCGCATCCTGGCGGGCTTGCAGCCCCCTACCAGCGGCACGGTTTCCATCCCGAAGGACACACGCGTCTGCTACCTCCCGCAGGTGATGCGCATCACCGACACCTGCACCGTCAGGGAGGAAGCGATGTCAGGATTCAAGGCTCATGATAACCATTCTGAGGTTAGAGCGGATGAGCACGACGAGGGCGAGGCATATCGCCAAATAGCCGAGATGGAACGCACGCTGAAGGGACTGGGATTCAAGGCCGAAGACCTGGACCGGCCTACCAGCGAATTCAGCGGAGGCTGGCGCATGCGCATCGAACTGGCTAAGCTGCTGCTCCAGCACCCCGACGTGCTGCTGCTCGACGAGCCCACCAACCACCTCGACATCGACAGCATCCAGTGGCTGGAGGGCTTCCTCGCCCGCTCGGGCAAGGCTGTGATGCTAGTGAGCCACGACAGGGCTTTCATCAACAACGTCACAAACCGTACCATCGAAATCTCGTGCGGCACCATCTACGACTATCGCGTGAAGTACGACGAGTTTGTCCGTCTGCGCCGCGAAAGACGCGAGCAGCAGCTGCGCGCCTATGAGAACCAGCAGCGCGAGATTGCCGAAACACGCGAATTTATTGAGCGCTTCCGCTACAAACCTACCAAAGCCGTGCAGGTGCAGAGCCGCATCAAGTGGCTGGAGAAGATTGTCCCCATCCGCGTGGATGAGGAGGACCGCAGTCAGCTGCGCCTGAAGTTCCAGCCCGCACAGCGCAGCGGCAGCTACCCTGTCATCTGCGAGGACGTGCGCAAGGCCTACGGAGACCACGTCGTCTTCTCCGACGTCAACCTCACCCTCAAGCGGGGCGAGAAGGTAGCCTTCGTAGGGCGTAACGGTGAGGGAAAGACGACGCTCGTCAAGTGCATCATGGGCGAGATCCCCTTCGACGGGAAGCTCACTATAGGACACAACGTCAGTATCGGCTACTTCGCCCAGAACCAGGCACAGTTGCTTGACGACGAGCTTACCGTCTTCGAAACCATAGACCGTGCTGCTGTAGGCGACATCCGCCTGAAGATACGCGACATCCTGGGTGCCTTCATGTTCGGTGGCGAGGCCTCAGACAAGAAGGTGAAGGTACTGAGCGGAGGCGAGCGGAGCCGTCTGGCTATGATAAAGCTGCTGCTTGAATCTGTCAACCTGCTCATCCTCGACGAGCCTACCAACCACCTCGACATGTGCTCGAAGGACGTGCTGAAGGAGGCCATACGCGACTTCGAAGGCACCGTCATTGTCGTGAGCCACGACCGTGAATTTCTCGACGGCCTCGTCAGCAAGGTCTATGTCTTTGCCGACGGACACGTGCGCGAGCACCTTGGAGGAATTTATGATTATCTGAATGGAACAACGGTTTCATCTGCCAGTCTGAAGCCCGATAGCCCCAAGGCCGACAATCCGAAGCCGAAAAACGAGGCTGATGCCTGGCAAGCGAAAAAGGAGCAACAGCGCCAGCGTCGCAAGCTGGAGAAAGCAGTGGAGGAGGCAGAGAAGAATGTCACCCGTTTGGAAAACGAACTGAAAGAGCTGGAGGGCTGGATAGCGACCCCCTCAGGCGCTGCCAATCCCGCTCTGTTTGAGAGTTATGCGAAGCTGAAAGAGGAACTTTCGGCAGCTGAAACAGCGTGGGAGGAAGCTATGATGAAGTTAGAGGAATAAATAAGACTACCAATTTAAATATATAGGTAAAATGAAAAAGAACAAATTATTCATCGTGGCAATGGCTGCAACTGCCGTCATTGCCTGCACAAGCAACAAGAACATGGACAATCATGCCGGCATTAAGCCCGAGAACCTCGACACAACAGCTGTCGCAGGAAACGATTTCTATCAGTACGCATGTGGTGGCTGGATGGCCACTCATCCCCTCACCCCCGAGTATGCTCGCTATGGCAGTTTCGACAAGCTTGCCGAGGATAATCGCGAGCAGCTGAAAGGACTCATCGATGAGATTACCGCAGCCAAGAATGCCCCAGGCACCAATGCCCAGAAGATTGCAGACCTCTACAACCTCTACATGGACACCGTGCGTCGTGACAACGAGGGCATCGAGCCCATCAAGCCCGTGCTGGCACGCATCGCTGCCATCAAGGACCGCAACCAGTTGTTCAAGGAGATGGTCAACCTTACTTTTGAGGGCGTGGACGGTTACTTCGGCATGTACGTTGGTGCCGACATGATGAACAGCAAGAACAACATCGTACAGATTGGACAGGGCGGACTGACGCTCGGACAGAAGGAGTACTACCTCGACACCGACGAAGCTACTACCGCCATCCGCGAAAAGTACAAGAAGCATATCGTCCGTATGTTCACCCTCTGCGGCTTCGACGAGGCTGAAGCACAGAAGAAGATGGAGAGCATCCTAGGCATCGAAACCCGTATCGCACAGGCCAGCTACAGCAACGTACAGATGCGCGACCCTGCTGCCAACTACCACAAGATGAGCTATGCTGAGCTTTGCGCACAGTTCCCTGGCATCGACTGGAACTACCTCTTCACCACCCTCGGCATGAATGGCGTGGAGGAGGTTGACGTGAATCAGCCCGAGCCCATCCACGAGGTGGAAGCCATTCTGGCAGAGGTTCCCGTGGAGGACCAGAAGGCCTACATGGAGTGGCAGTGCATCACCGGTAGTGCCGGACAACTCAGCACCTCTATCGACAAGGCTAACTTCGACTTCTTCGGTACCGTGATGAGCGGACGTCAGGAGCAGCAGCCCATGTGGAAGCGCGCTACCAGCCTTGTCAGCGGACTGATGGGCGAAGCTATCGGGCAGCTCTATGTCGAAAAGTACTTCCCCGCAACCTCCAAGGAGCGTATGGTGAAGCTCGTTGCCAACCTGCAGGATGCTCTGCGTCAGCGCATCGATGACCAGGAATGGATGAGCGCCGATACGAAGAAGCGTGCACACGAGAAACTGGATGCCTTCTACGTCAAAGTCGGTTATCCCGACACGTGGAAAGACTACAGCGGTCTTACCATCGACCCGCGGAAGAACCTCTATGCCAACATGGTTGAGGCAGGTAAGTTCATGTGGAACGACATGCTGAAGCGTAAGTTCAAGAAGCCCGTTGACCCCACAGAATGGCACATGACGCCTCAGACGGTTAACGCCTACTACAACCCGACAACCAACGAAATCTGCTTCCCCGCAGGCATCCTGCAGTATCCGTTCTTCGATATGGATGCGGATGACGCCTTCAACTACGGTGCCATCGGTGTTGTAATAGGCCACGAAATGACGCACGGCTTCGACGACCAGGGACGCCAGTTCGACAAGGACGGCAACTTCACCGACTGGTGGGCCGAGGGCGATGCTGACAAGTTCAAGGAGCGCGTACAGGTACTTGTGGACCACTTCAACAATATTGAGGTGCTGCCTGGCCTCTTTGGCAACGGTGCGCTTACACTGGGCGAGAACATTGCCGACCATGGTGGTCTGATGGTTGCCTACCAGGCTTTCAAGAACGCCACAAAGGATCAGCCGCAGGAAGTGAAGTACGGCTTCACGCCCGATCAGCGTTTCTTCCTTGCCTACGCTGCCGTGTGGGCTGGACAGATTCGCGACGAGGAAATCCGCAACCGCACGAAGAGCGACCCCCACTCGCTGGGACGCTGGCGTGTGAACGGTACGCTGCCTCACATCGATGCCTGGTATGACGCCTTCCACATCACGCCCGACAACGCTCTTTACATTGCTCCCGAAAACCGCGCAAAGATCTGGTAAATGCTACGCATCGCGCTGCTGAACCTTATGCCGAATAAGGAGGAGACGGAAGCCGACTTCGCACACATTTGTGCGAAGTCGGCAGAACCCGCTCACTTTGTTCTCACGAAGATGGACAGCCACGTAACGCGCCATGCAAGCGCGGAACACATGGCGCTCTACACGGGCTCGGCAGCTGTATGCCAGTCACACGATAACGGGCAGCAACTTCTCGACGGAGCTATCATCACAGGCGCTCCCTTCGATTGGGTAGATTTCACCGATGTGGATTATTGGCCCGAGCTGTGCCGTCTGATGGACTGGCTGCGGGCACGCCGCATCCCTACGCTCTACGTCTGCTGGGGGGCACAGGCAGCGCTCCGTTATTTCCACCATATCAGCCGTTTTGAAGAGTATCCACACAAGCTTTCCGGCATTTTTCCACAGCAGATTCTCTTCCCTGAGCATCCCTTATTCCGTGGAATAGAGGAACCGCTCTGTATTCCACACAGCCGCCATACCAGCATGACAAACAGCGAGATTGACGCCTGCACGGACGTCAAAGTGCTTGTCCGTGCTGAGGAAACGGGCATCTCAATCGTGGAGTGTATGGAGGGATTGGAATTCTACCTCATCGGGCATCAGGAATACAACCTTCATACGCTTGACAACGAATATCGTCGCGATGTGGGGCGTGGACTCCCTGTGCGTCCTCCGCGCCACTATTACGAAGACGATGACCCTGCCCGTCCTATCGTAGATACCTGGCAGGCGAATGGGCAACGTCTCTTTGCCAACTGGCTGGAGTACTATTGCAGAGATAAGGGGTTAGAGGTTAGTGATTAGCGGTTAGCGATTTGCGATGAAGCCACGACGGATAGAACTGCTCGCCCCTGCACGGGACTTGGCCTGCGGCGTAGCAGCCGTTGACCATGGTGCCGATGCTGTCTACATCGGTGCGCCCCGCTTCGGAGCCCGTTCTGCAGCGGGAAACACGCTGGAGGATATTCGAAGTTTGGTAGAATACGCTCATCCCTTTAACGTCCGTATTTACGTCACTGTCAATACCATCCTCTACGACGACGAACTGAGCGAAGCCGAACGCCTCATTTGGGAGCTCTACCGCATCGGCGTGGATGCCCTCATCGTGCAGGACGCTGCCCTGCTGCATATGCACCTGCCCCCGATTCCCTTGCACGCTTCTACGCAAATGGACAACCGTACGCCGGAGAAGGTGAAGCTGCTGAAGGAACTGGGGTTCAAGCAGACTGTGCTTGCCCGAGAGCTGAATGTGAAGGAGATTTCCGACATCCACGCGGCTGTCCCCGATATGCCGCTGGAAGTCTTTGTGCATGGTGCGCTCTGCGTCAGCTACAGCGGGCAGTGCTACGCCTCGCAACACTGTTTCGGACGTTCTGCCAATCGCGGAGAGTGTGCCCAGTTCTGCCGTCTGCCCTTCTCCCTTGAGGATGCCGACGGCAACACGCTCGTCCGAAACCGTCACCTGCTTTCGCTGAAAGACATGAACCGCAGCGAATGGCTTGAGGAACTGCTTGACGCTGGCGTCACTTCCTTCAAGATTGAGGGACGGCTAAAGGATGTAGGCTACGTCAAGAACATCACCTCCTATTACCGTCAAAAACTGGATGACATCCTTGCCCGACGCCCCGAGTTCATCCACGCCAGCGACGGCAACATCCTCTACTCCTTCACACCCGACCCTGTCAGAACCTTCAACCGCGGATTTACGGACTATTTCCTGCATGGACGAAAGAACGACATCGGCTCGTTCGACACACCCAAATCAATCGGGGAGCAAATGGGACGAGTGTCATTTGTAGGCGACAACTACCTTGCCGTCAACACCCAATCAGCTTTCCATAATGGCGACGGCGTCTGTGCCTTCAAGGAAGACGGCACGCTCGTAGGCTTCCGCATCAACCGTGCAGAGAACGGACGCCTCTACCCTTCGCCGGAAACACGCAACGTGGACTGGAAGGCTTTGAAAGGATGTATGCTTTATCGCAACTTCGATGTCGAATTTGAGAAAAGCCTTTCCCACCCACGCACAGCCCTGCGCCATATTCCCGTAAGCATCACCTTCAGGGAAATCCCCTTCGGATTTGCCATTGGCATCCGGAAAGTCAGCCCTATAAAAGAAGGGATAAACGAAAATCCTACAGAAGTTTGCTTCCCTATGGAGAAGATTTCGGCTGAGTCGGAGCAGGAAAGAAACATCTGCAAACAGCTCTCAAAATTAGGGAACACCATCCTCGAAGCTGCGGAAGTCCACGTCGAATGGAGCGCCAACTTCTTCATCCCCTCCTCCATCCTGAGCGAGATGCGCCGCAAAGCTGTCGAAGTGTTCTTCCATGCCAGAAAAATGAGCGCTGTGCCCTTCATTCCGATGAAGAAAGATGGGCTGCCTGACGCCTCTTCCGTACTTCCTTCTTCGTATCGCGCCAACGTTGCCAACCACGAGGCGCAGGCGTTCTACCATAGTTTGGGCATAGGACGGATTGAGCCTGCCTTTGAAATCAATCCTCCCTCAAAAGCCGTCTTAATGACGTGCCGGCACTGCCTGCGCTATAGTCTCGGCGCCTGCCCCAAGCAGCAGCACAAACAGCCCTCTTTCAGGGAACCCCTTGTGCTTGTCTCAGCCGACGGACGGCGCTTCCCCCTCCGTTTCGACTGCAAGCGCTGCGTGATGGAGGTACTCTCCTAAATGTGCAGCAGTTTCTTGAAGATTTCAAACGTTTCCTTATCGCCCGTGTACTTCCCTTTGTCCTCGCTCATTTTGCAGGTGGGGCTCCATTCGCGTTTCTCCGTAATCTTCGAGGCCACCAGCTTGATGACGATGTTCATCGGCTGAATGCCCAGTTCGGCAAAGTCGCACGTCAGGTGCGTGCCGATGCCGTAGCTGTCCTGCACCCTTCCGCCCACAGCCTTGTGAAGGGCGAGGGCACGGTCTGTATCAAGTGCATTGCTGAAAACCACCTGCTTCGATGCCGGGTCTATGCCGAATTCGCGGTACTTGTCGCAGATTTTCTCCAGCTGCTCCAGATTATCTCCGCTATCCACACGCAATCCGCTGAACACGCGGGCGAAGTGCTCCGAAAAATTGTGGGAGAAGGCTTGGAAGCCAAACGTGTCGTAGAGGAAGATGCCCAGACTGCCGATAAACGTCTTCTGCCACATATCCATAGCGATATGGTTCGCCTCCTGCGGGCCGTACATGCCGGCAATAGACGAAATAAACTCGTGCGCCATTGTGCCGATAGGGGTAACGTCGTACTTCATGGCAAACCACACGGTGCTGGAGCCTGTAAACGCTCCAGGTCCTTTCACCACCTGCGAAGCATCGTGAAACGCCCGCACAACAGCATCCTCAGCCTCGTGCGAGAGGCGTCGACGACAGCCAAAGTCGGCTATTTTCAGTCCGCCCTCCAGCATACGCACGGCCTTGTCGTACGACTTGCGGTAGTAGGCGTCGTAATCCACTTTGTCGATATCGCCATTCACGATGTGATAGAGCTCCGACACGATTGCCAGCACCTTCACTTCGAGCAGCACCGTCTGATGCCAATACCCCTCGAAACCGATGTGCAGATGCCCCTCGGCATCCTGCTCCACCGTCACCCAGTCGGCCTTGTAGCGGAACCCTTTTAAATAGGTATAGAACCAATGAGGTATATAGTAGCAACGACGCTCCATATACGCCTGTTCCTCGTCCGTGAAGCGAAGGTCTTCCAGATACTTCACCTGCTCGCGTACCAGCTCAGCAAAGCCCTTCGGATAGACCGTGTTGTTACGGTCCACAAAGCGGTAGCGCACCATAGCGCGAGGGTAGCAGTTCAGGATGGCACAGCACATGCTGAACTTATACAAGTCATCGTCAGTAAAATGGGTGATAATGGGTTTCATAATTCCAAAATGCTAAGCTAAAACGGTATTCACAAAGTCTTGTAGCGCCGTACCTCCGTCAAGTGAGGGACAGAAGGGCAGCAGCACGTTCAGTTTCTTCTTGTAGCCAGCCTCCACGAGGTCTTTCAGCGTATCCAGCACGCAGATATCGCCCGCAATGCCGCAGACGTCAATCTGCTCTGCGTTGTCGAGCAAAGGCAATAGTCTCCTGCGGCTGACGCTGTTCTTAAGGATGGAATATTCCTCCTTCGTCTTCAGCGTGCCCTTGGTGAGCACCTTCGTCTGCGGGCAGAGCCGGTAAGCCGACTCCAGTACCGCCTGCCAGATTGCCGCGCCATGCGTATGCGCCACGCAATGCACAGGCCATTGCCCAAACGACACGTGCTCCCACGTATGGAAGTCGGCCGTCAGCACCACGTTGTCATACGTCTTCGGATCCAACTCGTCCATCCAACGGCTCAGCCCGTCCATAGCCTCCTCAGCCCCCGGCACAGGCAGCGACCCGTTAATGAAATCATACTGAGCATCTACAATTAACAATAGTTTTTTCATAACCTTTAAATTTTACTGCAAAGATAGGGTGAGCCGAGCGAAAAAACAAATTATATTTGAGTTTTTCCGAGGCGACCATTATCTAGAAGCCTCCGAAATTTCTTGCAGCGCAGGGAAGTTTCCTTACAACCCAATTGAGTTTTTATTAAAACTCAGCCGTGTTTCAATTAAAACTCAATTGGATTTTAATTAAAACTCAATTGGGTTGTAAGGAAAATGAAAGCGAATGAGAATGTTTTTCTTTTCTTTGCAGGAAAGAACAAAAGCGGATTGTCTGACATAGCAAGGGAATAGCCTGACAGAGCAGGCGATTCTTCAGACAAACCAAGCGAACAGAGCCACAGCCTAGGGGAACGGAAACACAAAGCAGGCAAATAATCTGCTAAAGGAGGCGCAGAGTTTTGCGGAATGAGTTTTTATTGCTATATTTGCAGCGTCAGGAGAAACAAACAAAAACAGAAACATCGTGAACAGAAGAAATAAAGGCTGGAGGATAGCATCGGGATGGGTATTGGCAATGGTGCTAACGTGGTGCACAGCGCTGACAGCCACAGGGCAAAGTGCTACGGACGGGCAGATAACAGCCACGGACGGGCATGTAGTAGTTGCCTACGTCACCTCGTGGACGCAGACCCTCCCCGACCCTAACGTGATGACACACATCAACTACGCCTTCGGGCACGTGAACGACTCGTTCGACGGCGTGCGCATTGACAACGCGGAACGGCTGCGCCGCGTGGTGCGACTGAAGAAACAGCACAGCAGCCTGAAGGTGATGCTTTCCATCGGAGGATGGGGCAGCGGGCGGTTCAGCGAAATGGCTGCCGACGAAGCCCGACGCAAGGCCTTCGCCCAGGACTGCCGCAGGGTAGTCGACGACTTCGGGCTGGACGGCATTGACATCGACTGGGAATACCCTACGCAGTCGTCTGCAGGCATATCCTCGTCGCCCAACGACACCAGGAACTTCACCCTGCTGATGCGCGACCTGCGCGAGGCGCTTGGGGACGAGCGCCTGCTGACGTGCGCTACCGTTGCCAGCGGAGCATATATTGACTTCCCTGCCTGCATCGACTACCTCGACTGGGTGAACGTGATGGCCTACGATATGGCTGGAGCGCCCAAGCACCACTCGGCGCTCTACCCCTCGGACATCTCGGGCTGGATGACAACCTCGGGAGCCGTAGCTGCTCACCTGAAGGCGGGCGTGCCGCCTGAGAAGCTGGTGATGGGCATGCCCCTGTACGGACGGGGCTTGCTGGGCTACTGCGCCGAGCCTGACACCCTGCGGGGCGTAACCGAACGCTGGCACGCGCAGTCGATGGTGCCCTACCTGACAAACGACGAGGGCACATTGGTAATGGGCTTCGAGAACACCCGCTCGCTGGCCATCAAGTGCCAGTACATCCTCGACCACAGGCTGCGCGGAGGCATGTATTGGGAATACGGCGACGAGCATCAGAAGGCGTTACGCGACGTGGTTGCCTCCATCCTGCTGCAGGGCGAGGCTGCCCCCTACCCTGCCGACTACGCCGGAGGACGCAAGCGGTTCCGCGCCCTGTTCATTTACGACCCCTATGCCGAGACGGCCCACGTGGAGTTTGACCGTCAGGCTCTTCACTTCTTCCACAAACTCTCCTACGGCGAAGGATTCACCTATGACACACGCACGGAATGCCCTGCGAGCCTCGACACCCTGCGACAGTACGACGTGGTGGTGATGCTCAACACCCTTCCCTCGGGTGCCGAGGCGCGTCGTGCCTTCGAGGACTACATGAAACAGGGCGGAGGCTGGATAGGCTTCCACGGCTCGGGTTACAACGACAAACACACGCGCTGGCCTTGGCTGAACGAGTTTCTGGGCTGCGGCATGTTCCTCTGCAACAACTGGCCTCCTCAGCCCGCATTGGTGGAGGTGGACAAGACAAGCCATCCCGTCACCCGCACGCTGCCTGCCCAGTTTATCGTGCCTGCCAGCGAGTTCTATCAGTTCTCCCCTTCGCCACGAGCCAACGCCGACGTGGAGGTGCTGCTCTCCATCTCACCGAAGATGTACCCCTTCGGCATCAAGGATATTGTCAGTTACGGCGACTTCCCCATCGTCTGGACGAACAGGAAGTACCGCATGGTCTATCTCAACATGGGGCACGGCGATGAGGAGTTTACCGACGCTACGCAGAACCTCCTTTTCACAAACGTGTTCCGCTGGGTGGCTCTGGAGGGGAAGGAACGGTAACGGTTTAGCGGTTAGTGGTTAACGGTTAAAGATGAAGGATGACAGGTTTTTGAAACGATGGGCGCTGCCTCTCAGCATGATGGCGGGAGTAGCGGGGTACTTTGCGTTTGTGGCGCTGCGGCTGCCGCAGGAGGTATACGTGGGGGCAAACAAGGTAATTGCCTTTGTGCAGCCTGCATTGTTGTTCATGATGCTGTTCCTGTCGTTCTGCCGGATTCGTCCTTCGGATCTGCGGCTTTGCCCCTGGCATGTGCCCTTGCTTTTGATTCAGACGGGGTTATTTGCTGTGCTGGCAGGGCTTATCATCCTGCATCCAGCCATTTCGGGGCGGATTGTCTATGAGAGCGCCATGCTCTGCCTCATATGCCCTACGGCTACAGCAGCAGCTGTCATCGTGCGCAAACTGGGGGGGGATGCTGCACACCTCGTCACCTACACGGTGATGATTAACGTGGTGGTTTCCATTGTTGTGCCGCTCGTAGCTCCGCTCATCCATCCGCAAGAAGGGCTCAGCTTCATCCGCGCCTTTATGGCTATCATGGCACGGGTGTTTCCGCTGCTCATTTGTCCCATGCTGCTGGCATGGCTTATCCGCTACACGCTGCCTCGGCTGAACGACCTTCTGCTACAGACGGGCGACCTGCCGTTCTATCTTTGGACCATTTCGCTGGCGTTGGCTATTGCTGTCAGCACCCGCAGCATCGTGCACAGCACGGCTGGATTCATACAATTGGCTGCCATTGCCCTCGTCAGCCTCGCTTGCTGCCTGTTCCAGTTCTGGGCAGGAAGAAAATGCGGACGCGCGGATGCCATTACGGCAGGGCAATCATTGGGACAGAAAAACACCGTGTTCCTCATCTGGCTCTCCTACACCTTCTTTACGCCCGTCACGGCTATTGCCGGCGGCTTCTACTGCATCTGGCACAACGTTATCAACTCCATCCAATTGAATAAGGTAAAATAATATGACAATAAACGAAGCCATCCTCGCCCGTCACTCCGTGCGCGAATATACTAACGCTCCGCTCACCGCCGTACAAATTAAGACATTGAATGCCGACATCGACCGCTGCAACGAGGAGGGTGCTTTGCACCTTCAGCTTGTCACCGACGAGCCACATTGTTTCCAAGCCGAGAAGCCCCATTACGGCAAATTCCGAAACGTCCGCAACTACATCGCCCTCATCGGGCCTCGCGGCAAAGGCCTTGACGAGCGGCTTGGTTACTACGGCGAGCGCATTGTGCTGCTTGCGCAGACGCTGGAGCTCAACACGTGCTGGGTGGGATTGACGTACAAAAAGACGCCTAATGCCTTGAGGATTGACAAAGGCGAGGTGCTGCGCGGCGTTATTGCCCTCGGGGTAGGTGCCACACAGGGCGTGCAGCATAGGAGCAAATCCTTCGAAGCCGTTACTGAGGGCACAGACTTCCCTAACTGGTTCCGCAAAGGCGTAGAAGCGGCCCTCCTTGCCCCTACCGCCATCAACCAGCAGAAGTTCCGCTTCAAGTGGCAAGACGGCAAGGTGAGCGTAAGAGCAGGCATCGGATTCTTCGCTCACATGGACCTCGGTATCGTAGCCTATCACTTCGAGGTAGCCTCAGGCCAGAGTTTTTTCCTCAACCAGCTACGCACAGGAAAAGAATAACGTCATGGAATTAAGCGACATCTTAAGTGGGCACATCGGCGGAGGGGATGTTCGTGCCCTATCCCAGTCAGAATACAGGGAGGAGTTGCTCCAACTGCTCTCGGACGAGGACAAACGAACATCTGACAACGCTGCGTGGATAATGACTCACCTGCCTTCGTCGGACGACGCGTGGCTGACAGAGAAGCAGGAAACCCTTATCAACATTGCCATGCGTACGACAAGTATTACCTTGTGCCGCCTGGCGATGACGGTCCTGCTGCGCACCGAATTCAAAGCAGACGATATCCGCACGGATTTCCTTGATTTCTGCCTCGACATGATGATGCGCCCCGACCAACCCAACGGAGTCCGTTCCGTTGCAATGAAACTGGCCTATCTCCAATGTTGTCACTTTCCCGAACTCCTTGCCGAACTACGTCAAACGCTGGACATCATGGAGCCCGAATTCCTCTCTCCCGCCCTCAAGACAACGAAGCGAAACCTTTTTAAGAAGATGAAGGGATAGAGAGCCGTAGTCCTCATAAAGAAACGCGGCGCAATCGTTGATTACGCCGCGTTCTCATTAAATGTAAACGCTTAGTTCAGCACTTCCGCAAGCTTCTCAGCTAGAGCCTCGCCACGGAGGTTACGGGCAATAATAGTGCCTTCCTGGTTAATAAGCACTGTTGCAGGAATAGCACGGACACCGTAGAGGTCAGCACCTTCACAATCCCAGTACTTCAGGTCGGAAAGCTGAGGCCATGACATACCCAAGTCAGCCACGCCCTTCTTCCACGACTCCTCATCGCGGTCGAGGCTCACGCCGACAATGCCAAAGCCCTTAGCACCGAACTTTTCGTAAGCTGCCTTCACATTGGGCATCTCCTGCCGGCAAGGGCCGCACCAGCTAGCCCAAAAGTCAACGAGCGTCACCTTGTTCTGCTTCACGAAATCGCTCAGCTTGCTCGTACCGCCAGCCATGTTATTCATCTCGAAGTCGATGAACTTCTTACCCACGGAAGAAGCGAGCACCTTGTCGTTATTCTCTTTCAGGCTAAGAACGCTCTCGTTACCAGGATAGTTCTTGAGATATTCATCGATGATGGGAGCAAGCTCCTCGGCCTCGAAGTTGTAATAGTACTGCTTGAGCAGGAAGAGTCCGAAAGCACAATCGGTGTTTTCAAGCACGCTGCTCTTGACGGCCTCGTCGTACTTCTTCTCCATGACCTCCATCTTAGCGCGGACATCGGCAATTTCTTCTTCGGTGATGTCATCGGCCTGCAGACGCTGGTTCAATTCGCCATATCCTTCGAGGGCACCCGTGAGCAATGAGTTGAAGGCATCCATGCGGTTGTTGTTGAGCGTACCGATAGCCTGATTCTCTCCGTTCTCGTTCACATCGGCCTTGATATTTCCGGCTTCAAGGAAAAGCTGCATGCGGGGACGTCCTGCCACGGTGAGGTAAACGACCTGGCACGTGTCAGTCGTGCCTTTAATCAGATATTTACCATCCTTCAGGACGGCCTGTGCGAGGTTTTCAAGACTGCGACCCTGCGGAATGGCAATCCCAATAGTGTCTCCATCCTGAGCACCGGCAATGGTGCCGCTGACGGTGTAAGCATTCTTGTCCTGGCAAGCTGCCAGCATAAGAGTTGCGGCAGCAATGATGAAAAACTTTTTCATAAACTTTATTGTTTAGGGTTAATAATTTACAAACTCTTTCTTTGAAACTTTCAGCGCGAGTCTCAAATCATATTTTTTGGAAAGTGTATTGCGTACTAATGGGCTCGTTGTGGATGATACGCTGAATGGTGTCAGCAAACAGGGGGGCAATAGAGAGCTGTTTCAGGCGGGGGCAACGTTTGCCGTTCTGGTTATCAAAGGGAATACTGTTTGTGAAAACAATCTCTTCCAGCAACGAGGCGTTAACACGCTCGACAGCCGGGCCGGACATAACGCAATGACTGGCAAAAGCGCGCACGCTGCGGGCACCTGCACGTTTCATTTCGTCAGCAGCCTGAGTGATGGTGCCTGCCGTATCGACAATATCGTCGAAGAGCATGACATCCTTGCCCTCCACATCACCAATAATCTGAATAGACTCGACGACGTTGGCACGAACGCGAGTTTTGTTGCATAGCACAAGGGGGACGTTAAAGTATTTTGCATAGGCAGCAGCACGTTTGCTTCCTCCCACATCGGGCGTGGCCATCACCACATCGTCCATCGGGAAGTTCAAGCTTTGGATGTAAGGCGCAAACACGTTGCTGGCGTAAAGGTGATCAACAGGGATGTCGAAGAAACCTTGAATCTGATCGGCATGAAGGTCCATCGTAACCACGCGGCTGATACCTGCCACCATCAGCATGTCGGCTACCAGCTTGGCAGCAATGGAAACACGCGGCTTGTCCTTGCGGTCTTGACGTGCCCAGCCGAAATAGGGAATGACAGCGACGATGCTACGCGCCGAGGCACGCTTGGCCGCGTCAATCATCAGCAGAAGTTCCATCAGGTTGTCCGAATTGGGGAAAGTGCTCTGAACGAGGAAAACATCCTTTCCACGAATGGACTCTTCGTAGCTCACCGCAAACTCGCCGTCGGCGAAATGGGTGATAATCATGTTGCCCAGCGGGCAGCCCAGCGACTCACAGATTTGTTCGGCAAGGTATCTCGAACGGGTGCCCGAGAATACCATGAATGGAGCAGTTGTACTCATTATTGGAGACTACAGTTAATAAGGGATTGAAATCTTCGGCAAAGGTACAACAAATAATGAAGAATGGAAAATGAAAAACAAAAAAATAAAATGCTTTGTGGAATAAATAAGTGCTCGCGCTTGGAAAAAGCCAAATTATTTTGGTTTTTCGCTCGCTTACTCGTACCTTTGCAGCTCGATTTTATTTTAATAAGGAAAAAGACGTTTCAGGAATATGGAATTGGCTAGTAAGTACAGCCCCGCACAGGTCGAGGGAAAGTGGTATCAGTATTGGATGGATAATAAGCTCTTCAGCTCGAAGCCGGATGGGCGCGAGCCTTATACGGTGGTTATTCCGCCCCCCAATGTGACGGGCGTGCTCCACATGGGACATGTGCTCAACGAGACCATTCAGGATATCCTTGTACGCCGCGCCCGCATGGAGGGCAAGAACGCTTGCTGGGTGCCAGGTACTGACCATGCCAGCATTGCTACTGAAGCCAAGGTCATCAAACGCCTTGCCGAACAAGGCATCAAGAAAAGCGACCTTACCCGCGAGGAATTCCTAAAACATGCCTGGGCGTGGACGGACGAACACGGCGGTATTATCCTCAAGCAACTCCGCCAACTGGGATGCAGTTGCGACTGGGACCGCACGGCGTTTACGATGGATGAGGAACGCTCGCGCAGCGTCATCCGCGTGTTCTGCGACCTTTACGACAAAGGCCTCATCTACCGTGGTCTTCGTATGGTGAACTGGGATCCCGAGCGCCAGACAGCCCTCTCGGACGAGGAAGTTATCTATCACGACGAGCACTCACACCTCTTCTATCTGCGTTACTACGTCGATGAACCCGCAGGCAGCACGGATGGTGAAGAAGCCGATGCTCAGGTGCTTAGCGCCACCGAGCCCTTTGACCCTACCGTGAAGCATCAAATTATCCACCGCGATGCACAGGGCAGGCGCTATGCTGTCGTTGCCACTACCCGCCCCGAAACCATCATGGGCGACGTGGCTGTCTGCATCAACCCCAAAGACCCCAAGAACACGTGGCTGCGCGGCAAGCGCGTCATTGTGCCGCTTGTAGGCCGTGTTGTGCCCATCATCGAAGACCGTTATGTGGAAATCGAATTTGGTACAGGTTGCCTGAAAGTTACCCCTGCTCACGATGTCAACGACTACGCCCTTGGACAGAAGTACGACCTGGAATCTATTGACATTTTCAACCCCGATGCCACGCTCAGCGAGGCAGCCAGACTTTACGTCGGCATGGACCGCTTCGACTGCCGCAAGCAGATTGTCAAGGACCTCGACGCCGCAGCCCTGATGGAAAAGGTGGAGGACTATGACAATAAAGTGGGTTATTCAGAGCGCACCAATGTTCCCATTGAGCCGCGCCTCTCGCTGCAGTGGTTCATCCGCATGCAGCACTTTGCCGACATCGCCCTGCCGCCCGTCATGAACGACGACATCCGCTTCTATCCACCGAAGTACAAAAACACTTACCGCACGTGGTTGGAGAACATCAAAGACTGGTGCATCAGCCGTCAGCTTTGGTGGGGACACCGCATTCCCGCCTACTTCCTGCCGAATCAAGAGGATGTACCTGATGCAGACCGTCAGTACGTGGTGGCCGAAAGTATCGAAAAGGCTGTTGAGAAAGCCCGTCAGCTGAAGGGCTACGAGAACGTCACTGCTGATGAATTGATACAGGACGAAGGCGCCCTTGATACGTGGTTCAGCAGTTGGCTCTGGCCCATCAGCCTCTTCAATGGCATCAACAACGCGGGGAACGAAGAAATCCGCTACTACTACCCCACCTCCGACCTCGTCACGGGTCCCGACATCATCTTCTTCTGGGTGGCCCGTATGATTATGGCAGGGTATGAGTATCTGGGCGACATGCCGTTCCGCAACGTCTATTTCACAGGTATTGTACGTGACAAGCTGGGACGCAAAATGTCCAAGAGCCTTGGTAACAGCCCCGACCCCCTCGACCTTATTGACAAGTATGGCGCCGACGGAGTTCGCATGGGTATGATGCTCAGCGCTCCCGCAGGCAACGACATCCTCTTCGATGAAAGCCTTTGCGAGCAAGGACGTAACTTCAACAATAAGATTTGGAACTGCTTCCGCCTTGTTAAGGGCTGGACGGTAGATGCCGATGCTGCCCCCACGGAGGCTGCCGCTACAGCGGTGCGCTGGTTCGATGCCAAACTGAAGCAGACGGCAGCCCTTGTTGATGACCACTTCTCCAAATACCGCATCAGCGATGCCCTGATGGCTGTTTACAACCTTTTCTGGGACGAGTTCTCCGCCTGGTATCTTGAAATAATTAAACCTGCTTACGGCTGCGCAATAGATAAAGGCACCTACGATGTCACGCTACATTACTTTGACTGTCTGCTCCGCCTGCTCCATCCCTTCATGCCCTTCATTACCGAAGAGCTCTGGCAGAACATCGAAGAACGCGCTAAGGGCGAGAGTATCATGTTCCAGCCCGTTTCCGTCATTGGTACGGATGCCGACGAAAGCCTTATCCGCGACTTCGAGACCGTAAAGGAAATCATTTCCGATATCCGTGCTATCCGTCTGCAGAAAGGCATTGCCCCGAAAGAGGAACTGGTTCTTGAGGTTGTGGGCGAAAACAAAATGTCAGCCTACAATTCCGCTATTAGCAAAATGGCAAACATCAGCGCCATCAATTCCGTCAGCGAAAAAAGCCCCTCTGCCGTTGCCTTCATGGTAGGCACTACGGAATACGCCGTCCCCCTCGGCAATCTGATGGATGTGGAAGCCGAACTTAAAAAGCTAAACGACGAACTTGCCTATGCCGAAGGCTCGCTGCGCATTGTGATGAATAAGCTGAACAACGCCAACTTTGTCAGTCGCGCTCCTGAAGCCATTGTGGCTGCAGAACGCAAGAAACAAGCAGATGCTGAGTCCCGCATCGCCTCGCTTAAAGCCGCCATCGCAGCCTTGCAAAGCTAAATGACAAGACGTCAGGAATTGTTCAAAATTCTGAATTAATTTGATATAGTTTTTGTTTTTTCCCTGATAAGGAGACAATATTCCAATTCGAAAAACAATGAAAAAGAAAAATCTCACTATTATCGGCATTGTCGCAGCCGTTCTGGCAGCTGCCGCTGCCATCATTGTCCTCAGTCTCAGCCTCCACAAGGCCAATAAGACTAATGAGGAAATGACGCAACTCTTCGAAATCGAGAAAGAAGAGATGGAGAACGAATACTCCGCCTTTGCCTCGCAGTACGACGAGATGAAGGTTATGATTAGCAACGACTCCCTACAAGTACAGCTTGAGCGCGAGAAGGAGAAGGTGCAACGCCTCCAGGAAGAACTGCGAAACACCAAGGCAACGGATGCCGCTGAAATTACCCGTCTGAAGAAAGAGTTGGCAACGGTGAAGAAAGTCATGCGCAGCTATATCGTGCAGATTGACTCGCTCAACCAACTGAACGAAAAACTGCATAATGAGAACCGTCAGGTAAAGCGTCAGTACGCCGCTGCCACACAGCAGATTTCCACGCTTCAAGAAGAAGCCAAGACGCTCTCCAATAAAGTCACCCTTGCCTCGCAGCTAGACGCTACTGGATTCTCCGTCGTCACAAAAAACAAGCGTGGAAAGACTACGTCAAAGGCGAAGGATATCACCCAGATTGCCATCTCCTTTACGATTGTGAAAAACATTACAGCCGAAACGGGCGAACGCGACATCTACGTCCGCATCATGAAACCCGACGGCGACGTGCTCACCAAAAATGCCTCAAAGACCTTCGCTTACGAGAACACGAAGCTGGAGTACTCCATCAAGAAAACCATTGAATATACAGGCGAAGAGCAAGGCGTTGCCGTCTATTGGGATGTCGAGGAATTCCTTCCCACAGGAGCCTACACCGTCTATGTCTTTGCCGGTGGTGTAATGATAGGCGAAAAGACCTTCAACATCGATTAATCTGGTTTTTCCCCATATAGCTTTATCGCAATGGGTTTCTCCCCCGTTGCGAAAAATTTTACAGCCCATTGCATGATTCTATCTCGTCATCGCAATGGGCTGTAAGAATGGAGCACTACCTTCGTTTCTTATCGCTTTGGTTCTCCAAAACGGAAATGGCCTCCAGGTTGCCTTCCACGCTGCATATCGTTCAACAATTCGCGGCGGAACGATTCCTCTGCCATCTGAATCTTCAACAACTTGGACGCGGGAAGTAGCGCCTTAAACTTCGCCATGTAATCCTTATCCAGCTGGTCACACTTCAGTTTCATCTCCATCGTTTCATCCAATAGTTCTGTCGCTTCCTCTTCCGTCAGCCCATCCTGCATAAGCTCGCGCGTTTTGCGACGCAGCTGGCCATTGAGTTTGAACTTCTCGGTTTGCAGTTCAAAATAAAGCGGGAAGAAAGCGGCACTCTCTTTGTCCGTCAATTCGGCACGCTTGGCGATAAAATCTTGGAGCTTTGCCTTATATTCCTCAGGCTTCATGAAGCGTCCGTCCTTCTTATTATCCTGCGCGGATACCGCCGTCAGGATGCAAAGCGACATTAATAGCAGGGCAATCTTTTTCATCATTCGTCGTTTGTTAGATAGCTGTAAAGGGTATAATCATCGAAGACGGAACTAGCCAAATAGTCCATCTCCTCCTCCGTAAAGACGACTCCCTCGTCTGCAGAGGCATAAGCATCTTCCTGACGGTCAAACGTGCGGAGGGAGGCAAATAGCACCACAACGCCCACGAGAGCCGCTGCCGCCGAAGCCCAGAACGGGCGCTTGCGCCACAACGGGGTGCGGACAACCGTCTTTTCAGCAGGGAAACGCTCCGGCAGCGAGCTCATAAGCCGCTGCTGGAAGTCCTCAAAGTACCCCTCGGGCACCTTGAACGGATTTTCCGTTCCTATTTTACTTCTTATTTTCTCTTCGTCAGACATGTTTTTTTCTTTATTTTACGCTTTTATGACTACTCGTTTTTCATTTAGTTTAAATATCATCTTGAAAAAATGCAGCTATTTTTTGCACGGCGAGGTGATAACTGGCCTTGAGTGCCCCCACGCTTGTTCCCAACACCTCCGACATGTCTTCGTACTTCATTTCGTCGAAGTATTTCATGTTGAAAACGGTTCGCTGTTTTGGGGGTAACGTCTGCAGGGCCTGCTGGAAGCGTTGCTGCAAGTCATCGCCGTCGAAGTATTCGTCAGCTTCAAGATTGACGGTGGGGGCATCGTCGTTGTCAAGCGAGACAATATCGGTAGAGGCCTGACGGCTTAGGAATGTCAACGCCTCGTTTGTGGCAATACGGTAGAGCCAAGTGGAGATTTTCGAATTACCCTGAAAGCCGTCGAAGTTTGTCCAAGCCTTGATGAAGGTGTTCTGCAAGAGGTCGTTGGCGTCATCGTGGTCAAGCACCATGCGGCGCAAATGCCAGTAAAGAGGCTCGGTGTACTCTTTCACCACCGTTCCAAACGCTCTCTGGGCCATTTTCGGGTCCTTCAGCTGCTTCAACAGAAGTTCTTCATTTACTGCCACGGGCATTGGGTGTTATCCGAAATCGGCTGCAAAAATATATCGAACCGAGCAGAAATGCAAATTTATTTGCTATTTTCCAATCATGAGCTACCCTCCACCTCAATTTTCATGCCTTCGTGAGCGAGAACGGTGTGGGGGAATACGGCCAGAGCTTCTTCAAGCAAGGGACACTCATCGTCGTAGCGCGAGGAGAAATGCCCCAAAATCAGTTTACCAACACCTGCAGCAGCGGCAATCTCTGCTGCCTGAGCCGCAGTAGAATGAAACGTCGACTGCGCCCTGCCCGATTCCGTCGAAGCAAACGTGGCATCGTGATAGAGCACGTCAACCCCTTCAATATACGGCACAACGGATGTCATGGGAGCTGTGTCACACAGGTAGGCATAGCTGCGCGGAAGTGTGGGAGGGGTTGTCAGCCGCTCATTGGGTATCACGTCCCCGTCAGGCGTCACGAAGTCTGCGCCGTTTTTGATGAGTCCCATTTGGCTGATAGGAATTTCGTAGGCATCAATCATGTCGCGACGGATGTGGCGTTGCCCAAGTTTCTCGCGGAACACAAATCCACAGCAGGCGATACGATGGTTCAGCGGAACAGTCTGCACGGTTACAGAACGATCATCGTAAATGACAGCTGCCTCGTCAGCACGAAAGGGGTGGAACACCACTTCGTAAGGCATCTCGTGACAGAAGAAGTCAATCTGCGGGCGCAGCAACATCTCTAGTTCAGGTAGCGCGTGGATGTGCAACGAGTGGGCATGCCCGCATCCCAGCATCCCCAGCGTGGAGATAAGTCCGATAAGTCCGAAACAATGATCTCCATGCAAGTGGCTGATGAAGATGTGGTTCAGTCGCGCATAACTGGCGTGGTAACGAGCCATTTGCAGTTGTGTACCCTCGCCACAGTCAATCATAAATAGTTTGCTTCGCAGACTAACCAGCTGCGACGACGTGTTGTGACGGGTGCTGGGCTTTGCTGAGCCACAGCCGAGTATCTGAATTTCGAATGGTTCCATCTTACAGGGTGCAAAAATACAACATATTTTTCATACTTTGCTTTCCATTCTTTATTATTTGTTGTATTTTTGCACAAATTATGGCAAACTCGTTTGTTCGAAATATCCCTAACGCTGTCACCTGCTGCAACTTACTATCAGGGTGCATCGCAACGTCGTTCGCTCTTCAGGGCGATTTCCTTCTCGCGTTCTTATTTATAATAGTAGGCGCGCTATTCGACTTTTTCGACGGCATGACAGCACGATTGCTCCACGTTGCCTCCCCTATTGGCAAAGAACTTGATTCGTTAGCCGATGTTGTGACCTTCGGTGTAGCGCCGTCCATGATGGTCTTCTCCCTGCTGCAAACACGATGCACCTATCACATCCTTCCCTATATAGCCTTTTTGCTGGCAGCCTTTTCGGCTCTCCGATTGGCCCGCTTCAACCTCGATGAGCGGCAGACCAACTCCTTCATAGGCCTTCCCACCCCTGCCAACGCCTTGTTCTGGGGTTCATTGGTTGTAAAATTAGGTATTAAAAATGAGGAATTAGGATTTTTGGGAACAAGGAACGAGATAGTAGGAAATATAAGCTTGGACAATACGTCTCAATTCCTAACGTCTCACTCCTCTCTCCTAATAGTCTTTTTAGTTCTCTTGTTTTCTTGGCTGTTAGTCAGCCCCATACCGATGTTTTCCTTGAAGTTTCACAACCTCCGTTGGAAGGAGAACCGCATTCGATACATCTTCCTCCTCGGTAGCATAGCACTCCTCTTCATTCTTGGTATTGGAGGCTTTGCGGCTACCATCGGTTGGTACATCATTCTTTCCCTCATCAGTCAATCCGCAAAAAAATGATTCGCGTCCTACTTATCATAGCCCTTCTGTATATCGTCTTCTTCTATCTGCCTCGGCAAATATCTCGCGGCATGTCCCGCTCGCAGGACAATGCCCCGCAGCCCCGACAGACAAAGACGAAGGAAGGAACCACCGTCTCACGTGTGGAAGAACCCAAGCCTCGCGTCCTCGACACTTCGGACGCCTCTGAAGCCCACTTCGAGGAAGTAGAAGAATAAAAGCTGGGACACACAGCCCAGTGGGCTAATCTGACAGCCCACTGGAATAAAACCATAGCGTAGTGGGATAATCACACGCTACAAGCAGGATAAAGTCCGCCTGAACAAAGAGGTTATCCGATTTCTCATTCCAGGCAACGGTTTATAAACACGGGCCGCGTTTATATAAACAGGGGCGCTGTTTATATAAACGGGGGCGCTGTTTATAAACATCGCACTACGCACAGAAAACGACATCAAACAACGGGACACTTTCTACAAAAACATGAAAAATTGCTACATTCCTACACCAATGAGCTTATTCTGCTGGCACATAAACCATTGCGGGTGTAGGAGAATGATTTTATCTACACCTTCCTACACCTTCCTACACCAAAAACGGGCACATCGTATGTTCTCGGCTGACGTTTGTATCCGTATTTGTAAAAAAAACCTATGTTGCGCTATATAGGAACGTGTGGTTTTGGAAGGATTCGTTTGCCAAGCCAAAGCGGATAAATGCGGCAAGCAGACGGACGGCTCGATGACGGGGCACACGGGCACGGCGACAAAACTGATTGAGGGAGATGGGCCCTGAGGCGGCAAGCAAGGTGAGGAGGCTGCGCTCAGCATCGGTGAAGGAGACGAGGGTGCCGACGGCCATGCCCTCGCTACGCCACAACTCCATTTGCACAGGTGAGGCGACGATATTCTCATCAGCAATACGAACGAAGGCGCGGAAGGTGCCGTCTTCGAGCTTTGCCCGCACGGGGCGTTGCATAGCAGGGTCAATCTGAGCAACGACAACGGTGCGCGTCTCGTGAGCTGAGGAGGGAGAAGCCACGCGATAGGCCGTCATGTGGCAATGCACAGGAGGGTCGCACCACACCTCGCCTGCGGCTTCTACCATATACATCTCCTCGTCGCTGCGGACGCCAGCAATGGTGCCGTTGTCCTTGACACCAATCAACAGACGTCCTCCGTCGGTGTTGGCAAAGGCTGAAAGCGAGCGGGCTATCTTGCAGGCGCTCGTTATCTCAAATTTGAAGTCCTGCTGCTGGTGCTCGCCTTCGGCTATCAAGCGATGGAGGTTCATTTTTCATTAAAACAGGAACCTCACGACATCGTTGGCGTTGGCATAGACCATCAAGGCCATGAGCAGGATGAAGCCCACCCACTCGGCCTTCTCTAGCACCTTGTCGGAGACTTTCTTGCCTGTAAGAACCTCCCATAGCAGGAAGAGCACGTGCCCTCCATCGAGCCCTGGGATGGGGATGATGTTCATGAACGCGAGAATGATGCTGAGAAACGCCGTCATCATCCAGAAAGCGTGCCAGTCCCACGTGGCGGGGAAGATGCTGCCGATGGTGCCGAAACCACCGAGGCTCTTGGCGCCCTCACGGGTGAAGACGTACTTGAAGTCGCTGACGTAGCCGCGTAGCGTGTTCCAACCGTAACGGATGCCCGCAGGGATGGAGGCCCAGAAGCCGTAGTGGTCGGTTTTCCATTCGTAAGGTGGTTCGGGAGAATAGATGCCTATCTGGAACGAACTGTTTGCAGAGACGAGGAGGGTGTCCATTGCGCCGTCGCGCAGGAAAGCGATGCGTAAATCGTGATTGATAATCTCACCCTCCTTTTCGCGTTCGGCCAGCGTGGCAAGTGCCCCTTTGAAGCGGTTCCACGTGTCGGTCTCTACGCCATCAACGCTGACGATTCGGTCTCCCTTGCGCAATCCCGCACGAGCAGCGCCCAGCTCGGGAGCCACGCTGTCAATCTCCATCGGCATGTAGAAGGAGATGAAAGGCATGCCGTCGCGGTTCATGTTCAGCAGCGTCAGTTCGTCAGGGATAGCAATAGTGACTTCCTGTCCGTCGCGCAACACCGTCACTTCATCGGCAGCCGCAATAGCGCGCAGCATGTCAGCATCGAAACGGGTGAATGTGGTCTTGTTGGTGCGCAACAGCTCATCGTGGTCCTGGAAGCCTATCTCCTTGGCATAATCGTTGAACTCCATGCCGTACTTGCTGCCGGAGATGGGACGGTAGTCGTCACCCCATGCGTAGAGCACCATGGAATAGACGAAGAAAGCAAGGATGAGGTTGTTGACCACACCGCCAACCATAATGAGCAGGCGTTGCCACGACTTCTTAGTGCGGAACTCGTAGGGCTGGGGGGTACTGGCAAGATTGGAGGCACTTTGTGTCTCATCCACCATGCCCGTGATGCGGCAATAACCACCGAAGGGCACCCACCCGATGCCGAACTCGGTGTTATCGGGGTCGCGACGCCAGTCACCCTCGGGAAGGGCAGCACGCTCCTCGTCGGTCATGGGACGATAGAGGGGGTTGCCCTTGTCATCCTTCTTCGCATTGCCTTCGTCATCCGTCAGCTCTGCCACAGCATCTTCCACATTGGGGGCAAAAAAGCGCACACGCAACTTGCCATCAACGCGCTTGACGCGCAAGAGCGAGATTTTCGGATTGAAAAACATGTAGAACTTGTCCACGCGGGTCTTGAAGAGCTTTGCCCAAAGAAAATGGCCAAACTCGTGGAAGACAACCAGCAAAGAGAGGGAGAGAAGTAACTGAGCAGTTTTTATCAGCGCGGTCATGATGATACTATACAATTTGAAGATTTAACTTAGATGAGTTGGGCTGCCATTTCGCGGGCTATGCGATCCGTCTCCACATAGTCGTCGTAACTGGGATGTGCGATGAAGGGGATGCGGCTCATTACCTCAGCATTGACGTCGCTCATGCGAAGGAAACCGATACGGTCGTGCAAGAAGGCATTAACGCATACTTCGTTGGCAGCATTGAGGATGCAGGGCATATTGCCACCCTGACGAATAGCCTCGAAAGCCAGACGCAGGTTGGGAAAGCGGACAGGGTCGGGAGCCTCGAACGTCAGGCTGCCCAGTTGAGCGAAATCGACACGGGGGAAATCCGAAGGCAGTCTGCAAGGATAGGAGAAGGCATACTGAATGGGCAAGCGCATGTCGGGGCTGCCCAGCTGGGCCTTGATGGAGCCATCGATGAACTGCACCATGGAGTGGACAACACTCTGCGGATGAACCACCACTTGGATATCCTCTGCCTTGACGCCGAAAAGCCATTTTGCCTCCATCACCTCGAAGCCCTTGTTCATCATCGAGGCGGAATCGATGGTTACCTTTGCACCCATGTCCCAATTGGGATGCTTGAGTGCCTGCGCTGACGTGGCACAAGCTATCTGCTCGGCCGTCCAAGTACGGAAAGGACCGCCTGAAGCTGTCAGGATAATCTTCTCTACTGCATTGTGTGGCTCGCCTGCAAGGCACTGGAAGATCGCCGAATGTTCGCTATCGACAGGGAGAATGGGCACACGGTAGTCGATAGCCAAGCGGGTTATCAGTTCCCCTGCCACCACAAGCGTCTCCTTGTTTGCCAAGGCTATATCTTTTCCGGCACGGATGGCCTCCATCGTCGGACGCAATCCTGCATAGCCTACCAGCGATGCCAGCACCACATCCACGTGTTCCATCGCAACGACTTGGCACAGCGCCTCGGATCCGGCAAACACCTTGATGGGGAGGTCAGAGAGAGCCTCCTTTACCTTATTATAATGGGCTTCGTTGGCAATGACAACCGCCTCGGGCTGGAACTTCCGTGCCTGCTCGATAAGCAGCGAAGCATTGTTGTTAGCCGTTAGTACATACGCCTCGTACAGATCTGCATGAGCCTCGATAACTTGAAGCGCCTGCGTGCCAATACTTCCCGTCGAACCGAGAATGGCAATCTGTTTCTTTTCGTTCTTCATATCTTAGAAAGCAATATACAATGTGGGATCCAACGCCGTGCCCTTGTGCCAGAGCTCGAAGTGAACGGTGTTCTCCTGCTGCCCGCTGATGATGTTGGATGCTGAGGCAATGGCCTGCCCTCCTCTCACCTTATCGCCTGATTTGCAGAGGAGATTTCCAAGGCGAGAATAGACCGAGACAAGGTCGCCGTTGTGTTGAATGACAACGGTATAGCCGTTCGTTGCAGTATACCCGCTCTGGAGTACCGTGCCGTCGAGCACGGCAGCTACCGACGAACGCGCTGCCGGTAGCACATCAACGCCGTACTCCTCTAGCTGAGGGTCGAACGTGCGCTGCACCACGCCCCGCACAGGCACCATCAGATTAAGCCCCGACACCCCGGCAGTACGTGAAGCAAGGGTCGTCAGGTTATATTTCTCGTTGGCTTCGTACTGACGCGCAAACTCCTTCTCGCGCTCAGTCTGCTCCATGAGGTCAGCAGCACGGAGGGCTGTCAGCGTATCGATAGAAACAACCGTATCTACCTTGACACGGCCTTTCAGAATATCCTGCAAGTTGGTGACATAGAGGTTCTGACGAGCTACGGCCTCCTCCAGCGAATCCACACGGAGGGCAAAATTGACGATTTGCTCACGCGACTGCGGAGTGAGGTAACCGGGCTGAAGCGTTCGGAGTGGCGTGAAACATAGCAGTATCACCATGAACACCGCGACTCCGATACCGCAGAGGATATTGAGCCAGACGTACCGGCGCGGTTTATTGGTTTTATTCTCTTCCATAGCGATTCATCAATCTATCAGGCCGTCAGGCAAATTAAACACTATATGACGCTTATCGTAGTCGATATCCTGAATGAACACTTCCTGAGCAGGGATGAAACACTCCGAGCCGTCGGGGCTCCCAACAATAAACAGAACGTTCATCGTGCTGTCATCCACGTGGACAATGCTTCCCAAAGCACCTATTGTGCTATCCTCTGCCGTAAAACCGACAAAATCGTTCCACGCAAATTCCGACGCCTCTCCCTCGCAATCCGTTTTCAATGCAAACGCCTCCTTGTTTGTGAACATCCGCGCCTGCTCCACCGTGTCCACACGCTCAAACTTCACCAGCACCACGTTGTCCGTCTTGTAGCGATACTCCTCGACAAAGAACGGGACGTAAATGCCATCCATAGCACAGACGAGGCACGACACCTCAGCGCGGTCGAACACATCGTCCGTCAGCTGCAACGCCATCTCACCCTGCACGCCGTGAGGACGGGTGAATCGGCCTATGGAATGAAGTTCTTCGCGTTGTATCATGTTATGAATGGAAATTCTCGCTCGGCACGCGGAGGATATGAGCACCGAGGGCGTTCAGACGTCCATCGATATTCTGATAACCACGGTCTATCTGGTCAATATCGCCAATGGTGCTCGTTCCGTCGGCACTCATGGCGGCAATTAGCAGGGCAATACCAGCACGGATGTCGGGACTTGTCATCTTCCTCGCACGGAGACGGAAGGCACGGTCGTGACCGTTGACGACGGCACGATGCGGGTCGCAAAGGATTATCTGGGCACCCATGTCAATGAGTTTGTCCACAAAAAACAGACGACTCTCGAACATCTTCTGATGAATAAGCACGCTACCCTTCGCCTGAATGGCTGTGACAAGCAGCACACTCAGCAAGTCGGGTGTTAGTCCGGGCCAGGGAGCATCGGCAATGGTCATGATGCTGCCGTCGATAAACGACTCTATCTGGTAGTGTTCCTGACGGGGGATATAGATGTCGTCGCCTCGCTGTTGGACGTCGATGCCCAGACGGCGGAAACTGGCGGGGATGATGCCGAGGTCGGGGAAGGAGACGTTGCGGATGGTTAGCTCACTCTGGGTCATGGCAGCCATGCCAATGAAGCTGCCCACCTCAATCATGTCGGGCAGGGCGGTATGCTCGCAGCCATGCAAGGTGCTGACGCCGTGTATCGTCAAGCGGTTGCTGGCGATGCCCTCAATCTGTGCCCCCATGCGGCAGAGCATGCGGCAGAGTTGCTGGACGTAAGGTTCGCAGGCGGCATTGTAAATGACGGTATCACCCTCCGCCCTGACGGCTGCCATGATGATGTTGGCTGTGCCGGTGACGGAAGCCTCGTCAAGCAGCATATATGTCCCTTTCAAACGTTCGGCTTGCAGTTCATAGACACCGCGCTCGTCATCATAGACAAACGATGCGCCCAGATTCATGAAACCCTGAAAGTGAGTGTCGAGACGGCGGCGTCCAATCTTATCCCCACCGGGTTTGCTGATGAACGCTTTTCCGAAGCGCGACAACAGCGGCCCTACCAGCATCACCGAGCCACGCAGCTTGGCGCAGAGGCGGAGGAAGTCGTCGCTGCCGAGGTATTGCTCATCCAGCTTGTCGGCTTGAAAACGGAAGCTGCCCTCCCCCAGGCGGTCTATGCGCACCCCCATCAACGTCATCATTTTCATCAAGTTGTTGACGTCGAGGATGTCGGGGATATTATGGACGGTGACAGGCTCAGCCGTCAGTAGCGTGGCGCAGAGTATCTGCAGCACCTCGTTCTTGGCACCCTGCGGGGTAATTTCCCCGTTGAGCGAGCGCCCGCCTTCGATGATAAACGATGCCATAGCCGTCAGTTGTTAGAGTTGTTATTGTTCTTTTTCTTCTTCTTTTTCTTTTTTCCCTGCGATTGGGCGGCGGGCTGTGTCTGAATGTTGGCGGGCAGTTTGTACGACGCCAAATCCAGCGCCTTCTCATCCACAACAATCTCACCCTCCGAAAACTCGCGGATGTCGTCAACAATCTTGCCGTCCTCCAACCCCTCCTTGTTCCAAAGGAGATGTTCCTTTTTCATCTGAATGGCCACAAGGCGGATAAGTTCGTTGCGCAGCGGCCCTTCAGGCAGCTGCCGGGCCTCGTCAATCATGGCCATGATGTAATGCCCATAGTGACGGTGGGTAATGCCGCCCACGCCGTAGGGGATGGTGTCGGGACGACTGAGGAAGTTCTCAGGGCGGATGACCTCGAAGGGATAGTCGATGTCAAGCTGGAAATTTGCCATGATGGCCAGATGGTCCCACAGCTTCTGCTCATAATCGGGCATATCCTGCCCTTCGGGGAACTTCCCCTTCATGATACGGACGATGGTTTCGGCACAGCGCTGACGCTCAGCACGGTCCTCGATGGTGACGGCATAATCCACCATCCGCTGGATGGAACGTCCATACTCCGGCATGGGGAGCGGGGATTGTTGGGTGTTATATTTCATATTCATACAATCTGTTCAAATTCATCTCACCTGATTCTCATACAGCAGGTTGCGTGGTTTCGAGGCAACGAAATCCTTCAGGTAGAAGGGCTCGAAGTAGGCCACGTCCTCGAAGCGTCCGGCGTTGAATGCCTTCTCCGCAAGGGGAAACATCCAGCGGGCCAATGGCCTTACCCCTTCCACAAAATGTGCGTTGGGATGGGTGATAACCTCACGGCACTTCTCTGCACCTCCGCCGAAAAACCACACGAGGCCACGGTCAAGAAACTCGCCGTAGCTCTCGGCATCCACCACGTCGGCACCGACGCTGCGCAGCGTCGTCAACGCCCGGTCGTAAATGGCGGCATATACCTCCATGCGCCGTGCGTCAATCATCGGGCAGAGCAGGGCATCCTCGGGGAGGTCGTCCCTCAGCAGCACCGGCACACACGTCACCTCCAGCGTGGGCAGCGTTATCAGGGGCAAGTCACGGCCATAGCAGATACCCTTCGCCATCGATGCACTGATGCGGAGCCCCGTGTACGAACCTGGGCCGCAACTCAGCGCCACGGCATCCAGACGCTTTGCCGCGCTGTCAGCCATCGAAAGCGCCTCGTCCACCAGCAGGCTGAATGCCACCTCGTGCGACACTGCGCCGCGCCCCTCCTCCTTGGCAAACAGCAGGGCGCCATCCTCGCTAAGGGCCACCGAACAGACGTCCGATGAGGTTTCTAAATGCAGAATACAAGCCATTTTTTGCCTATATTAGGATTTTCGACGGCAAAAGTAACTAAAAATAATGAGAAAATGATTACTTTTGCGCAGATTTAATAAAAGGTAACACTATGATTCAATCCATGACCGGCTACGGCAAGGCCGTCCGCATGTTCGGAAACAAGAAAATCTGCGCCGAGATAAAGTCGCTCAACAGCAAGCAGCTCGACCTCTCCACACGCATCGCCTCGCTCTATCGCGAGAAGGAGATGGAGGTGCGGGCGCTGATAGCCTCGGAACTCGAGCGGGGCAAGGTGGACTTCAACCTTTGGATGGAGGAGGACGCCACATCCGCTGCCACCCCCATCAACAAGGAGCTGGTGGCCAACTATTTCGAGCAGTTGAAAGTGTTGGAGAAAGACTATGGCCTCCCCGTCTCGCCCATCACGCTGGCCCCCATGCTGATGCGGATGCCCGATGTGCTGACGCGCACCGCCACTGTCGAGCTGTCGGATGACGAGTGGGCCGTGGCCTCCGAGGCCATCCGCGAGGCCATTGAGCAGCTCGTGGCCTTCCGTCGTCAGGAGGGAGCTGCGCTGGAGAAGAAGTTCTGCGAGAAGATTGACAACATCGAGGCGCTGCTCCACGCCATAGAGCCCTACGAGAAGGAGCGCGTCGAGAACATCCGTGCCCGCATCCTCGACAACCTGCAGAAAACCCTCGGCACCGACTACGACCGCAACCGCTTCGAGCAGGAGCTCATCTACTACATCGAGAAGCTCGATATCAACGAGGAGAAACAGCGCCTGACGAACCACCTCAACTACTTCCGCCAGACACTTGCCGACGGACACTGCCAGGGCAAGAAGCTCGGCTTCATCGCCCAGGAGATGGGGCGCGAAATCAACACCACAGGCAGCAAGTCCAATCACGCCGAGATGCAGAACATCGTCGTCCGTATGAAGGACGAGCTTGAGCAAATCAAAGAACAGGTGCTGAATGTAATGTGATGATAAAATACGATATGAACGGAAAGATTCTCATTTTCTCTGCCCCGTCAGGGTCGGGCAAGACCACGATCGTCAATTTCCTGCGCCAGCAGGAGCTGAACCTCTACTTCTCCGTATCGGCTACCAGCCGCCCGCCGCGCGGCACCGAGCAGGACGGCGTCGACTACTTCTTCGTCACCCCCGACGAGTTCCGCGAGAAGATTGCCCGCGGAGAGTTCCTCGAGTACGAGGAAGTCTATAAGGACCGCTTCTACGGCACCCTCACGGCGCAGGTGGAGGCACAGCTTGAGGCTGGGCAGAACGTCATCTTCGACGTCGATGTAAAGGGCGGCATCAACATCAAGCGCCACTACGGCGAGCGCGCCCTCAGCGTTTTCATCCAGCCCCCCTCCATCGACGAGCTGCGCCGCCGTCTCGAACGCCGTGGTACCGATGCCCCCGAGGTCATCGACGAGCGTGTCCGCAAGGCCGCTTACGAGCTCACCTTTGCCCCGCAGTTCGACTACATCCTCATCAACGACGACCTCGTCCAGGCCGAGGAGGAAATCCTCGCAAAAGTCACGGAGTTTCTGGAAGCATGAAGATTGGCATTTTCGGAGGCACCTACAACCCCGTCCACCTGGGCCACACCGCCTTGGCGAACTACATCTGCAACCTCGGACTGGTGGACGAGGTGTGGTTGATGGTGAGCCCGCAAAACCCCTTCAAGCAAGACCATCAGCTGCTTGACGAGGCCGTGCGCTACCGCCTCGTGACGTTGGCCGTGCGCGACTTTCCCCGCCTGCGTGCCAGCGACTTCGAGTTCCGCCTCCCCCGCCCCTCCTACACCTATGTCACCCTCCACGAGCTCGCCCTCGCCTACCCCGACGACACGTTCAGCCTCATCATCGGTGCCGATAACTGGGCAAAGTTCCCTGCCTGGCGCAATAGTGCTGACATCCTCGCCCACTACCCCGTCATCGTCTATCCGCGGGAAATGGTTAGCGGCGAGCGGTTAATGATTAGCGATGGCGATAGCGATGGCGATGCAACCAACGCTAACCCCATCTTCCTCCCCTCTGCCCCGCTCTATCCCATCAGCTCCACTGCCATCCGCTGTGCCCTTGCCGCGGGCGACGACGTCAGCCCCTGGCTCGACCCAGCAGTTCACGACGAAATCATCCGTCAAGGGCTCTACCGCCAGTGAGGCGTCTTTTTGTACTCAACACATTTTCCCGCATAGTTTGCTCACCTTCTTTCCACCGGAAGAAGGGCTTTGCACGCGACAACAGGGGGATTATACACAAAAATAAAGTTTATTCTTCATTCAGGTGCGAACCCGATTGTCCAACTATCTGAATCCTATGAGGCGGCTTGGCGGTGCTTCCGGCGGCGCTTGAGGAAGCGGAAGATGACATCGGTGGTGAAGACGATGCCAAAGATGATGGCCACCGTCAGCGCGATGGCGGTAAAGCCCGCCGACATGGCGTCGCGCAACCGGCCGGAGATGACGTAGTAGGAGGTCCAGTAGATGCCCGCGCCGGGTACGAGGGGAAAGATGCCACTGATAAGGAACACCGTCATGGGACAGCGCTGCCACACGGCCAGCTCGCGCGCTGTCAGCGCCACGGCTATCGTGGCCAAGCACGTCGCCTCCACCACGTTGCTGCCCGCCCCGCGCACCATAGCAAGGTAGACAATCCATCCTATCGTGCCGCACACACCGCAATGGCCATAGTACCTGCGCGGCACGCCGAACAGCACGGCAAAGGCAGCCGTACCCACAAACGCGGCTGCCAGCTGGATGGGCACAAGCGCTGTCACACGGTCCACCCCCATGCCCTCGAGGGCAATCACGCCGCCCGAGATGCGCCCGTCGATGAGGAAGGTGAGGCTGACGCCGAGGGCAATGCCGAAGAAGACCATCGTGGCGTCCAGCAGACGCGTGATGCCGGCAATATAGTCTTCGTTGGCAATGTCGCGGATGCCGTTGGTGAAGGGCACACCAGGGATGAGGGGGATGACGGCGCCGATGATGACGTTGCTGAGGTTGTCGCCGAAGCCGGCACGGTAGGTCAGCAGGCAGAAGAGCGTCACGAACGCCGCACCGCAGATGTTGCTGAATATCTTCGACAGGTAAGGGGCGGTGGCCTTCAGCACAAAAACATAGAGCAGGAAGCCTGCCACAAAGGCCACCAGGCTGTCGATGAACGAACCGCCGAAGATGATGCAGAAGCCCGCGCTACCGAGCGCTGCCGCCAGCACCTGCTCCCAGAACGGCTTGGGCGGCATGGCGCGCACACGGCGCAGCGCAGCACGTGCCTCGTCGAGGGTGTAGCGCCCCTTCTCAATGTCGCGCGACACCTGATTGACGGCCACCACCTTGTCGAGCTGCGTGCCCTTAAAGGGGATATACTCCACGTTGGCGAAGTTGTGGCCGGTGGTAAAAATGCCGTTGCTAAGCACAAAGAAATTCTCACTATCCACGTCGTAATGCGACGCGATGCGCTCCATCGTCTCCTCCACACGCGATATCTCTGCCCCGTTCTCCAGCAGGATGTGCCCTGCCTCGGTAGCCAACGTCAGTGCCTGCTGCTCAACAGCCTTGTCCTTCTCTTCTTCCATGAAGCAAAAATGTAGTGTTAAATCGCGCAAAAGTACTACTTTTTTTGCATATTCGTACAAAAAGCCTTACTTTTGCGGAAAATAAATGTTTAATCCAATGAAAACATCCCGTTTGCTTCTCTCCCTGACGGCGCTGATGCTGTCGCTTGCCCTGAACCTCTCGGCACAAGACTCCCCCAAGACGGCCTACATGGTGGCCGACGCTCACCTCGACACGCAATGGAACTGGGACATCCAGACCACCATCCGCGAGTACATCCCCAAGACCATCCGCCAGAACCTCCACCTGCTGCGCACCTATCCCGACTACATCTTCAACTTCGAGGGCGCCATCAAATACTCGTGGATGAAGGAATACTACCCCACGGAGTATGAGGAGGTGAAGAAGTACATCGCCCAGGGACGCTGGCACCTGGCCGGCACCAGCTGGGACGCCAACGAGACGGTCATCGTCTCGCCCGAATCTTGGCTGCGTAACGCCCTGCTGGGACAGACGTTCTACCGCACCGAATACGGTCAGGAGAGTACTGACGTGATGCTGCCCGACTGCTTCGGTTTCTCCTACACGCTGCCCACGCTGGCTGCCCACTGCGGCCTCATCGGCTTCTCGTCGCAGAAGCTCGGCTGGCGCAACAACGACTTCTATGAGGGAGCGCTGAGGCGCTATCCCTTCTCCGTCGGACTGTGGCAGGGCATCGACGGCAGCCGCATCATGATGGCCCACGGCTATGGCTACGGACAGCGCTATGCCGACAGCGACCTCAGCGAAAACCGCCGCCTGCTGCGTGAGATGAACGAGAGCACGGTGCCCATGGGCTACCGCTACTACGGCACCGGCGACACGGGTGGCTCGCCTGACATCCCCTCCGTTCGCGCTGTCATGAGCGGCATGAAGGGCAGCGGCCCCGTGACGATTGTCAGCGCCACCAGCGACCAGCTGTATAAACAGTTCCTCCCCTTCAGCGCCCACCCCGAACTACCCGTCTTCGACGGTGAACTGTTGATGGACGTGCACGGCACGGGCTGCTACTCATCGCAGGCTGCCATGAAGCTCTATAACCGTCAGAACGAACACTTGGCCGATGCCGCCGAGCGTGCCTCCGTCGTCAGCGAATGGCTGGGACGCGCAGCCTATCCCTCGGCACGCATCACCGACGGCTGGCATCGCGTCGTCCTCCATCAGTTCCATGACGACCTCCCCGGCACCTCCATCCCCCGTGCCTATGAATTCTCATGGAACGACGAGCTGATTGCCCTCAGCCAGTTCTCCAGCGTGCTGACGAACGCCGTCAGCGGCGTAGCCTCGCAGATGAACACCGAGGTGAGCGGCACTCCCGTCATCCTCCACAACACCGAAGCCTTTGCCCAGCAGACTGTGGCCGACGTGGTGATGCCCGGCGGCGCCAACACCGCCTACACCGTCACCGGCCCCGACGGCAAGCGTGTAGCCTCGCAGATGTTCACCGACAGCCGCGGCACGGCTCACCTGCTCTTCGACGCCAACGTCCCCGGCGTGGGCTTTGCTGTCTATGGCGCCAAGGCTGCCGGCAGCCCCAAGGCCTTTGCCGAGCGCGACGTCACGGAGGTGGCGAACAGCGTCTATAGCCTCCGCTTCGATGCCAACGGCGACATCTGCTCACTCATCGACAAGCGCACGGGCCGTGAGCTGGTGCGCCAGGGCGAAGCCATCGGCCTCGTCGTCTTCGACGACTGCCGCAGCGAGTCGTGGCCCGCATGGGAAGTGCTGAAGCGCACGGTAGATAAAGCCCCGCTGAAGATCACCGACGGCGTCAGCATCCGCCTCGTCGAGGACGGCGCCATCCGCACCACCGTTCGCGTCACCAAGCAGTACGGCGCCAGCACGTTCACACAGGACATCCGCCTCTACAAAGGTGCCCTGGCCGAACGCATCGACTTCCACTGCGAGGTCGACTGGCACTCCACCAACAGCCTCCTCAAGGCCAACTTCCCCCTCAGCATCAGCAACCCCAACGCCACCTACGACCTCGGCCTCGGCAGCGTGCTGAGAGGCAACAACCGCGACAATCAGTATGAGGTTTATTCCCACGAATGGACAGATTTGACAGACAACAGCGGCGCGTATGGAGTGACCATCCTCAACGACAGCAAGTACGGCTGGGATAAGCCCAACGACAACACCATCCGCCTCTCGCTGCTCTATGCCCCCCAGCCCGGCGGCGGCTACCGCTATCAGGAGCATCAGGACATGGGTTGGCACGAGTTCACCTACTGCCTCGTGGGTCACGACGGTGCCCTCGACAAAGCCAAGGCCGTCACCCAGTCGACGATGGTCAACAGCCCACTCCGCGGCTTCACCAGCCCGAAGCACAAGGGTAGCCTGGGACGCACGTTCGGCTTCGCCTCGTCAGACAATGCCAACATCACCGTCCGCGCCCTCAAGAAAGCCGAGATGGGGAACGAGTATGTCGTCCGCGTCTATGAGAACAGCGGAAAGAGCGCCCAGACGGGCAACATCACCTTTGCTGCCCCCATTGCCCACGCTTCCGAAGCTGACGGCACGGAGAAAACCATCGGCACCGCCTCCTTCAGCGGAAACGATCTCCACGTGAACATCAAGCCCTTCAGCGTCAAAACATACCGCATCACCTTCGCCAACCAAGCCACTCTTGCCGAGCTGCCGCAGGCTTCCCTCGAGCTGCCCTACGACAAGCGCTGCTTCAGCTACAACGAGTTCCGCAACGGTGCCGACTTCGAGGGAGGCAACAGCTATGCTGCCGAGCTGCTCCCCGACAACGGTATCATCACCTCCAGTGACGTGCGCTTTGTCCTCGGCGACAAGGATGGACGCAACGGCCTCACCACGAAGGGCGACACCATCGCCCTGCCCGAAGGGAATTATAATAAGGTCTATCTCCTCGCCGCCTCCACGAAGGGCGATAGCCCCTGCACCATCAGCATCCTGAGCCAGAAGGGGAAGAAGGAGGTACTCACCAAGACCGAAATCACCGTTCCCAACTACACGGGCTTCATCGGACAGTGGGGACACGAAGGCCACACCCGTCCCTTCTTCAAGGAAGGCGACATTGCCTACATCGGCACACACCGCCACAGCGGCATCGAGGACGAGCCGTTTGAATACACCTATATGTTCCGCATCGGCATCGACATCCCTGCTGGCAGCAAGGCCATCATTCTCGGCGAAGCTCAGGAATTCCCGAACACGTTTAACGGAAGGGAATTCAACATCCCGCGCTCCGAAATGCGGAACATGCCTCGTCCCCGGGTAGCATCAAGCAACGTCGTCATCTTTGCCGCCACAGCGGTGCAGGAAGGCGCTGTGGCCTCTCCCGCAGGTGCCCTGTTCCGCACGGGCAACCGCACCAACGAGCTTAACGCCACACGTGCTCAGCGCCCCAGCGTGCTCACGGGGACCAAGGTCATCGCCTCCTCAGGTGAGTACAACCAGCGCGAAGCCGTCAGCAACCTCATCGACGGAAATGTCAACACGAAGTGGTGCGACGTCAACGCCGCTCCTAACTTTGCCGTCTTCGACCTCGGCGAAGCCAAGACCGTCAACGGATGGCACATGGTGAACGCAGGCAAGGAGTCAAACTCCTACATCACCCGCGCCTGCCTCCTCCAGGGCCGCAACTCCCTGACGGAAGAGTGGCAGACCCTCGATTTGCTCGACGGCAACAAGGCCGACGACGTTGAGCGCTCCTTCGAGCCCGCCAGCGTCCGCTATATCCGCCTCTTTGTCACCGGCCCCACCCAGGAGGTTAACGACGACACCGTCCGCATCTACGAGCTGGAAGTGTACGGAGAATAACGTCATGGCCAAATATTTCAAGTATTTCCTGACATTCATCTTGCTGATATCTTCCGTGGGGGGATATGGGCAACAAATGTACGATGGCTCCGGCTCCCTTCTCGGGCGCTACGACAACGGGAAAATCTACAACCGCTCGGGCAACTACGAAGGACGCATCGAATCGCAGAGATTCTATAGTCGCTCAGGCAGTTACCTCGGATACGAAAGCAATGGAAGAATCTACGACTCTTCCGGAGCCTACATCGGCTATGCCGACAGCGGACGATACTACGACAAAACGGGACGCCTCATCGGCTACATCCGGGGCGACTTTGTGTATAGCCGCTCAGGCTCCCAAATAGGGAGATTCAGCCGCGTCCCCACCCTCGTCGTGGCATTGGTGTATTTATATCGCATCTTCAGTCTATAGCCCAAAGGAAACAAAACAGAGCGATCAATATAAAGCTATTTGGTTTCCCTCGGAAATACTCAAAATATTTGGTGTTTTCCTCGGTTCGCACTATCTTTAATCCCTTTCGGGGGCTTTTAGATAGGCTTCGGCTCAGAAAAGCTCAAATTAATTTGGCTTTTCATTCGCCTCGCACTATCTTTGCAGCGAAAAAAAGATTCGCTGATTGAATAGTAAAACATGATAAGAAAGGTAAAAAAAACAATGAAAAAAATCATGCAGTGGGTGTTCGGCGCCGCCCTTATTTGCTGCACAATGGCCTTCATGACAGGCTGCAAGAAAACTAACGCACAAGAAAAGAATTTCGCCCAAGTGGTGAAGAGTGAAGAGCTGATTCGCACCAGCCAAAGTTGGGACGGCGTGGAGTTGCCCGACTATCTGCAAGGTCGTCCCGAGCTGGTGGCCGTGAAGTACGAGTTCCCCGCCGGACAGAAGCTGGGCTGGCACCATCACCCCGTGATGAACTACGGTATACTGGTACAAGGCGAACTGACCATCATCGGACTGGACGGCAAGGAGAAGGTGGTGCATGAAGGCGAGGCCGTTGTAGAGATGGTGAACACCATCCACCACGGCGAGAACCGAGGCACGAAGCCCGTCATCCTCTACATGTTCTACCTCTCGCAGAAGGACCTTCCGCTGGCCGTGCAGCATCCAGAAATCTCACTGGATTAACATATAGCATTAAAATTTGGTATCCAAAGTTTTGACAAGTTTGGCTACAAGGCCACCGAAGTCAAGGACGAACAGAAAGCAGACAGCAAAAAGAAGAAATAAAAGAACGAGGGAGGCGATTGCCTCCCTCACTGTGTCGGGGTGACTGGACTCGAACCAGCGACCTCGCGCCCCCCAGACGTGTGCGCTAACCAACTGCGCTACACCCCGAACACGGGTGCTTACTTCCGTAAGCGGGTGCAAATGTACGGCAATTTTCGTTTACAACAAACTTTTTTCGGACTTTTTTGCTGTTTCCACTGCATTTTTCATAATAATTCCTCATTCCTCATTCCTCATTTCTATTTTTTGTCGTACCTTCGCAGCATGATTCGACTGAGCATAGCAGACAAAAACCGAGGACTGCAAGGGCACGTCACCCTGCCCGCCTCAAAGAGCATCAGCAACCGCGCCTTGCTGCTGAGCCAGCTGTGTGCCGACGGCCCTGCCCCGCTGAGCAATGTGGCAGACTGCGAGGATACACGGGTGATGCGAGAGGCTCTATTTGGGTCAACAGGTCAACAAGTCAACAGGTCAACAGGTCAACAAGTCAACAGGTCAACAAGTTGCTCTGGAGACTGCACCCAGCGTGTTGACTCGTTGACCAGTGGACTTGTTGACCCCACCACCATCGATGTGCGTGGGGCAGGGACAGCGATGCGCTTCCTGACAGCATTCTTCGCACAGCGTGAAGGGGCAGACGTTGTCCTCACAGGCATCGAGCGAATGAAGCAGCGTCCTATTGCCCCCCTTGTCGATGCCCTCCGAGCCCTCGGAGCCGACATCAGTTATATGGAAAAGGATGGCTGCCCTCCGCTTCACATCCGCGGATGCCGGTTGAAGGGTGAAACCATTTGCGTAGATGGTAGCATCAGTTCGCAGTATGTCTCGGCGCTGCTGATGATTGCCCCGATGACTGGCGCAAGCCGTCTGACGCTGACAGGACGCATTGTCTCACGTCCCTACATCGAAATGACGCGTGCATTGATGGTACACTTTGGCGTACAAACCACTTGGGAGAACGAGCACACGCTGCTTATCCCCTCCTCCACCTATCGCGCCAAGCCCCTTGCCATTGAAGGCGACTGGAGCGCAGCCTCCTATTGGCTGGCTTTCGAAGCCCTTGCACGGCAGCAGGGTATCCCTTACGACGTTACGCTGAATGGCCTCACCACACCCTCCCTACAAGGGGACAGCGTTTGTGCAGAGTTTTTTAAAAAGTCCCCCATAATAGTTGACTTCACCGACTGCCCAGACTTGGTGCAGACGATGGCTGTAGCATATTGCCTGTTAGGAAAACCGTTTGTCTTTACGGGGACGGAATCGCTGCGCATCAAGGAGACAGACCGCATTGCAGCACTGATTACCGAGCTTGGGAAACTCGGCTATACGCTGACGTACCAGGACGGGACGCTGGAGTGGAACGGAAAGATTTCCTCTGAGGCTTCTAATCAAATTGCCACCTACAACGACCATCGCATGGCCATGGCATTTGCATTGGCTGCAATGACGCACGACGCTGTTTGCATCGAACATCCTGAAGTCGTCAGCAAATCCTACCCTGCTTTTTGGGAAGACCTCAGCAGCGTCGGATTCAAGGTGGAAACAATAGATGAAAAATAGACAATGAAACTGATACTGATTTGCGCCGTAGTGCTCGTTGCCCTTTGCGTGTTCGACTTCTTCTCGGGGAAACGAAAGAAAGAGAAACGCGATTCGCAGAAAGCGGACCTATCCCACATTTCCCTTGACGTCACCAACCACGAGGAGTACGATGCCCGCATGAAGGAGCTTGAAGCCAGCGAGTGTTGCGGTGCACACGATGTTTGCGAGAAGGAACAGATGATTCGCGCCCTTCGGCAGAAGATTGAATACTTCAACGATGAAGAGCTCGATGCATACCAGGGCATCAGCGAGGACGATTACACCGACGACCAAATAGAGGAGTTCCGCGAGGTGCTTTACACCATGCAAACAAACGAGATTGAGGACTGGCTGAAGAGCCTCAGCCTGCGTGGCATAGCCCTTCCCATCCTGCTCAAGGACGAAGCCTGCCAGCTAATCAATGGATAATGGATAATTGATAATGGATGATGGAAAATAAAAAGACGTTTCATCCGTTATTATAAATAAGAATAAGACAACGTGACCCAAAGACGCCCGACTACTGCACTTCTGCTTGCCGCAATCGTTACGGCAGCGTTGCTTGTGGGCTGTGGAAGCACCAAGGACAACACGGCGCAGTCGCGTTTCTACCAGTCATTTGTCACCCGCTTCAACGTCTATCACAACGGCAACGAAGCCTACAAGGAGGGTGTTCAGGCACAGGAGAAGGGACACAAGGACAACTACATGGAGGTCATTCCACTCTATGTCGTCAGCAGCCCCACCACCCGCAAGATGGGCTCGAGCAACTTCGACAAAGCCGTCGAGAAAGCCCAGAAAGCTTCGAAGCTCCACTCCATCAAAGCCAAGCCCAAACGGAAAGCTGGCACACTGTCCGAGAAAGACAAACAATGGTATGCCAAGAAGGAGTACAACCCCTTCATGCATAACGTCTGGCTGCTGATGGCCAAGGCACAATTCCAGAAGGGCGAGTTCCTTGAGGCCGCCACCACCTATGCCTACATCGCCCGTCTGTTCAGCGACAAGCCGCGCGTAGTGGCTGAATGCCGTATGCGTATGGCACAATGCTACTCCGAGCTTGACTGGAACTACGAGGCGGAGAACCTCTTCACCCAAACCAAGCGCGACAGCATCCCCTACCAGTTGGCCGACGAGTACGAGGCGCTCTACGCCTCCTACCTGTTGCAGCACGAGCGTTTCGAGGAGGCGCTGCCCCATCTGGAAAAAGCCGTAAAGCGTCGCGAACATCGTACGCAGAAGCAGAAAGCCCGCGAATACTACTTGCTCGGCCAAGTCTATGCTTCGCAGGGACAAGATGCCCAGGCATACCGCGCTTTCAAGAAAGCCATCGCCCAGAATCCGCCCTACGAACTGGAGTTCAACGCCCACATCCGTCAGACGGAGGTTGTCCCTCCTTCCAAAGCCCCAGGGATGATCAAGACGCTGACGCGCATGGCCAAGAACCCTAACAACAAGGACTACCTTGACCAAGTCTATTACGCCATCGGCAACATCTGGCTGGCGCAGCAGGATACCCTCAAGGCCATCTCCAACTACGAGAAAGGGGCCGAAGAGAGCACCCGCAACGGTGTGGAGAAGGGCATCCTCCTGCTTCACTTGGGCAACATCTACTGGGAACGCGCCAAGTACTCCGATGCCCAGCGCTGCTACAGCGAGGCTGTCGGCCTCATCGACAAGGACAGCAAGGACTATCCTCAGCTCAACAAACGCTCGTCCATCCTCGACGAGCTGGTGGAGCATACCGAGGCGATTGAACTCCAAGACAGCCTGCAGCACCTTGCCACACTGCCCGAGGAGGAGATTTACGCCGTCATTGACAAGATTATCGAAGAGGTAAAGAAAAAAGAGGAGGAGGAAAAGAAGAAGGCCGAAGAGGAGGCACGCATGAACCGTCGCGAGGAGGCGCTCAGCAATGCCCGTGCCAACCTTCCCCAGATGAACACCCCGCAGATGACAGGCGGCGACAACTCGTGGTACTTCTACAACACGCAGCTCGTGGCGCAGGGAAAGAAAGACTTCCAGCAGAAGTGGGGCCGCCGCAAGCTGGAGGACAACTGGCGACGCTCCAACAAGAGCGTGCTGGCAGACACGGCATTCGAGGAGGTGAACTACAACGACGACAACGAACTACCTGCCGACAGCCTGGCATCCGACAGCACGGGCGTGGCAGCTGCCGACAGCATCGTCACCGACATCCACGACAGGATGTACTACTATCAGCAGATTCCTTTCAGCGACGAGCAGAAGGTGGAGTCGGACGACATCCTCAAGGAGGCGCTCTTCAACGCCGGCATCATCTACAAGGACAAGCTCGAGGACTTCGGCTTGGCTGAAAAGACGCTCAAGCGCCTGGTAGAGCAGTACCCCGACTACAGCGGCATGGACCTCGTCTATTACAACCTCTACCTGATGTACTCGCGTTGGAAGAAACCCGAGCTGGCCGCGCTTTACAAGAACAAGCTCATCGAGGAGTTCCCCTACAGCGATTACACCGTCGTTGTGAGCGACCCCGACTATGCCGACAACGCCCTCTACGGCAAGCACCGCGAAGATTCGCTTTATGCGGCCACCTACAACGCCTACAACGACGGGCGTTACAGCCAAGTCTATCTGAACGACAGCCTCTCTGCCAGCAAGTACGCACTGGGCGCTCACCGTCCGAAGTTCATGTTCCTCCACGCCATGAGCAGCTTGCAGGAGGGCGACACCTCCGATTTCCTCGACCGACTCAAGGAGATTTGCAGCAAATACCCGCAGAACGAAATCAGCGAACTTGCCGGCCTTATCGCCAAGGGCATGAGCGAGGGACGTCTGCTGACGTCGGGCTCGCTGGGCAGCATCTGGCAACGCCGTCTGATGGGCGGAGGAGCCGAGGGAGCTGCCGTTGACTCCGCCTCCGTCAAGCCCTTCAGCGAAGAGCGTGCCGTGCCGTTCGTTTTCATGCTGGCTTACGAGGACGGCACGGTGAACGACAACCAACTGCTCTTCGAGATTGCCCGCTATAACTTCACCAACTTCATGGTGCGCAACTTCGAAATCACCATGCCCAAGCGCGACGGCATCACCATGCTCCAGATAAGCGGTTTCATGAACTTCGACGAAGCCTGGAGCTACCGCCAGCGCCTCTACGCCGACAAGGACATGGCTGCGCGCCTCGCCGGCATCCGCGCCTACGTCATCTCCGAGGAGAACCTCAAGCTGCTCTTCGAGGGACACAGCTTCGACGAGTACCAGCAGTTCAGCGACGAGCACTTCTCCGTGCTTCCTCTGCCCGACGACGATCAGCCCTCCACCTTGGACGAACTATATTTTGACGATGAAGAATAAAACCTAGAAAATCTAGAAGACCTAGATTATCTAGAATTTCTATCCAAACTAAAAAACAAAGACAATGGCCAACGGAACCCTTCTTTGGATTGACGACGAAATAGAACTCCTCCGCCCGCACATCCTCTTCCTTGAAAGCAAGGACTACGAGGTGCACACCGTCACCAACGGGCGCGACGCTATAGACCGCTGCCGCGAGACCACCTACGACCTCATCCTGCTCGACGAGAACATGCCCGGCCTCAGCGGACTGGAGACGCTGAACCTCATCAAGGAGGTTTCGCCCGGCACACCTGTCGTGATGGTTACCAAGAGCGAGGAGGAGAACATCATGAACCAGGCTATCGGCTCCAAAATCTCCGACTATCTCATCAAGCCCGTCAACCCCAACCAGATACTCCTCACGCTGAAGAAGAACATCCACCAGCGCGAGATTGTCACCGAGGTTACCACCACCAGCTACCAGCAGAGCTTCGGACGCATCACCATGCTCATCAACGAAGCCGAGACGCTGGACGACTGGAAGGAAGTCTATCGCAACCTCGTCCGCTGGGAGTTGGAACTGGAGAACACCGAGGGCAGCATGAGCGAGATGCTGCGCATGCAGAAGAAGGAGGCCAACCTGGGCTTTGCCCGCTTCGTGCGCCGCAACTACGAGGGCTGGATGGCCCACCCCAACGAGCGCCCCTTCATGAGCCCCGACGTCTTCAAAAGCCGCATCTTCCCCGCCCTCGACAAGGGCGAGAAGGTATTCCTCATCGTGCTGGACAACTTCCGCTTCGACCAATGGCGCGTCATCGCCGACGAACTGACGGACTACTTCACGTTCGACGAGGAGCTCTACATGAGCATCCTGCCCACCGCCACGCAGTACGCGCGCAACGCCATCTTCTCTGGCCTCATGCCCAACAAGATTGCCGAGATGTTCCCTGACCTTTGGGTGGACGAAGACGAGGAGGAGGGTAAGAACCTCAACGAGAAACCGCTCATCCAGACGCAGATTGAGCGCTATCGCCGTCGCAACACCTTCTCCTATAACAAGGTCAACGACGCAGCCGCAGCCGACAAACTCATCAGCCGCTTCAACGAATTTGGCAACAACGACCTGAACGTCGTGGTGTTCAACTTCATCGACATGCTCTCGCACGCCCGCACCGAGTCGCGCACCATCCGCGAGCTGGCAGCCAACGAAGCCGCCTACCGCTCGCTCACCCTCTCGTGGTTCCGCCACAGCCCCGTCAGCGAGCTCATGCGCCGCTTGGCCGACACGGACTACCGCGTCATCATCACCACCGACCACGGCAGCATCCGCGTCAACAACCCCATCAAGGTGGTGGGCGACCGAGCCGTCAACACCAACCTCCGCTACAAGCTGGGCAAGAGCCTCGCCTACAACCCGAAGGAAGTCTATGAAATCAAGGACCCGCGCCGCGTCTTCCTCCCTTCGCCCAACCTCAGTACCGCCTACATCTTCGCCTGGGGCGACAACTTCTTCGCCTACCCCAACAACTATAACTACTACGTCACCTACTATCGCGACACCTTCCAGCACGGCGGCATCTCGCTCGAGGAAATGCTCATTCCCCTCATCACCCTCAAGACGAAAAAAATGAGGAATTAGAAATTAGGAATTGGGAACTATGAACTATGAACTAAAGGACATCGATGCAGCAGCGCGCGCCTTTGTGGACGACATGGCGGGTCGTCGCCTCTTTGCCTTCTACGGCCCCATGGGCGCCGGGAAGACCACCTTTATCCGCGCCGTCTGCGAAGCCCTCGGCACCACCGACGTCGTCACCTCGCCCACGTTTGCCATCATCAACGAATACAACACCCGCTCCGGCCGCCCCATCTACCACTTCGACTTCTACCGCATCCGCCGCCTTGCTGAGGTGTACGACATCGGCTACGAAGACTATTTCTACGGCTCCGACGGCCTCTGCCTCATGGAATGGCCTGAACTTGTCGAGCCCCTCCTTCCCCCCGACACCGTCCGCGTCACCCTTTCCGTACTGCCTGACGGCTCGCGCGAAATCAGCTATTGAAGCCAAGGCATCCGCTACATCAAACTCTATCTATAAACAGCGCCCGTGTTTATATAAACAGGGGCCGTGTTTATATAAACTGCGCCCCTGTTTATAAATAACATCAAAC
>JAEEZS010000086.1 GCA_016291905.1 Bacteroidaceae bacterium | reverse complement strand
CAATGGCAAAGAGTATAGCGGAATACCCCACGATTTGCTAATGGTGATGTTTACATCATGGGGTAAGTATGCCTATGATGTAAAAGAGAGCCTTCCGAAGTTTTACGAACGAATTGACGAATACTTGGACTTTGTTAGCGACGAAATTCCGAGAGACAAAATACCTTGCTGAAAGAGAAAAGTTTTCTATTCTTGAAAAAAGTTGTACCTTTGCCCCCTGAAAATGGTTCCTTGTTGAAACGAGAGTGCCCTACGTCTTGGATTCAAATTTTCGGAGCAGGCGGCACTGCCTTTGACCTCTTTTAAGCCACATTTTTGTGGTGTGAGAGCAGCAATGCACTTGCACCACTTTTAGTTTTCAACATTTTTATGGAAAACCAGCCCTTTTGTAAAGTGGACTTTGCAAAAGCAGAAAAAAACGGGGTTTAGGGGGTGATAGTACACTTTTAGTACACTTTTGCCCAAAAGAGACATCCTATAAAGCAATGAAAAATAGCGCTTTACGGGGCGTTTTTCGTACTCGAAGTGGGACTTGAACCCACACGCCCATCACTGGGCAAGGGATTTTAAGTCCCTCGTGTCTACCGATTCCACCATTCGAGCTTGGATTCGCCTGCAAAGGTAGTGCAAGCCGAACGAAAAACCAAATTTATTTGAGTTTTTCTGAGGCGCAGCCTACCTAAAAACCCCTAAAGGGGACTTAAAGGTAGTGCAAGCCGAACGAAAAACCAAATTTATTTGGGTTTTTCTGAGGCGCCGCCTACCTAAAAGCCCAAAAGAGGTTTAGGAACAGCCTGCCGAAAAGCCGTCTATGAAGCCGCGAAGGAGATGGGGAAGCCGTTCAACTGCCTCACCCACAGCACAAAAGAAACGCTTTGATTTTCCGTGAAAAGATGCCTTGCGGAAGTTTTGGACAATTAGGACAATTAGACAGCCATTTTGCGCACGCTTTTTCTGATTCGACGGCTCCATCGGGCGGATTGAAAATTTCACGCAGGTCGGATGGGAGCAGTTTTATCGATAAAAGTAGTAGTTTTTACTTGAAAAATGATGAAAATCGAGTAAAAATGTGTTAAAACAGTGTTAAATATATATGATAATATATATATAAAAATATTATAACTTATTTATTTACTTATATTTATCTTTTTCTACCCCGCGTTTTCGGTCTCCAGAGTGCGTAAAAAACGACTGTCTAATTGTCCTAATTGTCCAAACTGTCAAACACCCCCCAACGAGAGGCTATTATAACCCCGATTTTAACATAATTTTACGCGATTTTCTGCAAAAAAGCGCGATTTTGTCTTCGATTTGCTGCGGATTTAGCGTCGTGGATTGCGAAGATGGCCCTTTGGGCTGTGGCGTTAACGCAGTGGGCTACGGATTTATTCCCTTGGGCTGAGAAAGTGTTTGCTGTTGCCTGTGGGCTATTCCATCCCCAGCACGTCGCGTTTGAAGCGGGCCACGGAGGAGGCTATTTGGTCGCGGCTCTCCAGCTGATGGGAGGGAAAGGCGTAGTGGGCGCGCGTATAGAACGGGTCGCGGGCAGCGAGCGTGGCAGCGATGTAGGCACGTAGCTCGTCGTCAGTCTTGCCCGTCACCAGGGGGCGAGGTGTGCGGCTGATGCGCAGACGGGTGAAGATGACATCGGGCGGACAGACAAGGTGGACGGTGGTGCCGCAGGCGTTCATGTGATCCATGTTGTCGAAGTAGCAGGGGGTGCCGCCACCGGCAGCAATGACGACGTCCTCAAAGTCGGCAACCTCGCGGAGGATGGTGCGTTCAAGCTGGCGAAAGCCCTCCTCGCCACGTGTGGCAAAGAGCATGGGGATGGTCTGACGATAACGGCGCTCAAGGTAGTTGTCGGTATCGATGAAGGTGAGGCCGAGGTCGTCTGCCAGGGCGCGACCCAGAGTGGTCTTTCCGCTGGCCATGAAGCCAATTAGGAAGAGGCGAGTCAAAACGTAGGGGGCGTTTTACGATTTCTTGGTTCGTGTGCGGCGGGGCTTGGCAGGAGCTTCCTTGGACTTCTGGATGAGCGCCTGGATGGCCTCGAACGTGAGCGTCTCGGGCTTTGTGCCACGGGGCAGACGAACGTTTGTGCCGTGTGCTGAGATGTAGGGACCATAGGGGCCGTTGATGACCTGCACGTCGGGGTCTTCGTCGAAGGTGCGGAGGACGCGGCTGGCCTGCTGTTCGGCGCGTTCGGCAAACAGCTGGAGGGCTTCGTCAAGGGTGATGGCGAGGGGGTCGTAGCTCTCGGGCAGGGAAACAAACTGTTTGCCGTGACGGACGTAAAGTCCGAAACGTCCGCTACCGATAGTGACGGGGCTGCCATCGACCTCGCCCAGCGTGCGGGGAAGGGTGCAGAGGGCAAGGGCCTCGTCAAGGGTGATGGTGTCGATGGTCTGGCCTTTCTTGAGCTGGGCAAAGCGGGGTTTCTCGGTATCGGACACGGTGCCAATCTGTACGATGGGACCGTAGCGCCCTATCTTGACGCTGACAGGACGACCGCTCACGGGGTCGGTGCCAAGCTGACGCTCGCCCACCTTATGCTCGGGCTTATCGGCCATGGCCTTGTCCACAAGGGGCTCGAAGTCGGCATCAAACTGGGTGATGATGTCCGTCCAGCCTTTGTCGCCAGCGGCAATCTCGTCGAACTCTTTCTCGATGTCGGCTGTGAAGTTGTAGTCGAGTATCTGGGGGAAATGCTCGGTAAGGAAGTCGTTGACTACGACGCCCACGTCGGTGGGGACGAGTTTCGATTTTTCGGTACCATAGGTTTCGGAGACGGTGGAGTCGGTGATGACATTGTCCTTCAGGTGCAAGATGCAGACGTTGCGCTCTGAGCCCTCCACGTCTTCGCGAACGACGTATTCGCGCTGTTGGATGGTGCTGATGATGGGGGCATAGGTGGAGGGACGGCCAATGCCGAGTTCCTCGAGCTTATGCACCAGAGCGGCCTCGTTGTAACGCTGGGGCGCGGAGGTGTAACGTTCGGTAGCTGTTATCTCCTTTGTCGTGAGGACATCGCCAACGGTGAGGGGAGGCAGCATTCCGGCGCTTTCCTGTGTGGAGTTGTCCTCATCAGACGATTCGCGATAGACGCGCAGGAAGCCGTCGAAGGTGATGACTTCGCCCGTTGCTGTGAAAAGCTCTTTCGTCCCTTTCATCGTCACGGTGACGGTTGTCTTCTCCAACTGAGCATCGGCCATCTGTGAAGCCAGTGTGCGCTTGTAGATAAGTTCGTAAAGGCGTTTCTCGGCAGCATTGCCGGAAGTGAGCGACGGATGGTGCATGGAGGTGGGGCGGATGGCCTCGTGAGCCTCCTGTGCGCCTTTAATCTTTGCGTGGATGTTGCGGCGCTGGTGGTACTCGGCTCCCATGTTCTCCAGGATGACCTGTTTGCAGGCACCCAGGCAGAAGTCGGAGAGGTTTGTGGAGTCAGTACGCATGTATGTAATCTGTCCCGATTCATAGAGGCGTTGGGCAAGCGTCATCGTCTGCGATACGGAAAAACCCAACTTACGGGCCGCCTCCTGCTGGAGCGTGGAGGTAGTGAACGGCAGGGCAGGGGACTTCTTCAGCGGCTTGTGCTGCACGTCGCTTACGGTGAAGCTGGCAGTCTTGCACTTCTCCAGAAACTCCTGGGCGGCCTGCTTGGTCTTGAAGCGGGTGCCGAGGTCGGCTTTCATCTCGGTAATCTTGCCATCGGCTGTGGGTACAAGGAAGGTGGCCACAACCCGATAGGCGAAGGTGGGGACAAAGGCCTCAATCTCACGTTCACGGTCCACGATGAGACGTACCGTTACCGACTGCACACGTCCTGCGGAGAGGGCGGGTTTTACCCTGCGCCACAACACGGGCGAAAGCTTGAAGCCTACGATGCGGTCGAGCACGCGGCGTGCCTGCTGGGCATAGACAAGGTTGGTGTCGATGGAGCGGGGATGCTCAATGGCATTCTTGATGGCGGTGGGGGTAATCTCGTGGAAGACGATACGGCGGGTATGCTCGGGGTTGAGTCCCAATACCTCGTAGAGGTGCCAGCTGATGGCTTCTCCCTCGCGGTCTTCATCGGATGCCAGCCAGATGTACTCAGCACGCTGTGACTCGTGCTTCAGCTCCTCAACCACCTTCTTCTTCTCCGAAGGTACTTCGTAAATGGGCTCAAACGTGTCTTTATCGATGCTGAATGACTTTTTCTTCAGGTCACGGATGTGGCCATAGGACGACATCACTCTATATTCTTTTCCGAGGAACTTCTCAATGGTCTTAGCTTTGGCTGGAGACTCAACAATGACAAGATTCTTATACATTATTATATGGCGTCAAATAAAATCGGGCGCAAAAGTAGTATAAAAATAGGAATTAAGGCTTAGTATTAAGGTTTTTTTACATTCTTCATGTAAAATTACAATTTCAGCACCACGCCTCCCACCACACGGATGCCTTGAGCGGGAATGGCTGGACAGAAGCCGCTCTGACGGTTCAGCAGGTTCTCGCCTGAGAGATAAAGGCTGGCAATGCGGTTAAAGGCATAGTCGGCTTTGAGGCTGAGGTCGGCAACGGCATCCTTACGTCCGGCACCCGTTTCGCAGAACTGACGATAGCGGAAGGCGGCATCGGCATGGAGACTGCGTATGATGCGGGCACGGACGCTGGTATTCCAGTCCATCTGCGGAGCAAACGCCAGCAATGCGGGAGTGTCGTCCATGCCTAACCAGCCATAGTAGGTGAAGTCCGTTGTGAAACGGAAAAGGTCTTTCCATTCGTACGATATGTCGGCATTGGCGTTCCACACTTGCGTGTCGTGATTCACAAGGCCCGTATAGAGCAATCCATGTTTGACGTGTTCGGTGGCAAAGAGGGCATCGTCGGTGATGCGGTAGCCTCCGCCGAGGCCTAGATGGAAGCCTTCCGCTACGCGCACACCTGCATGCAGGCGCGAATTCAGATAGGTATAGGCCCGCTGTAAGGGGATGTCAGCTGTCCACCAGGGGGAGAGGCGATAAAGCTCGCGGAACGTCTGCAAGTCGCGTCCGCCGTCGATGATGAGGTCGAGACGCAAAGGAGCGGCTGGCGTCAGCGTGAAACGGCAGTTGGGTGAGAACTGTGCCTGCAAGCTGTCGGTCGTCTGCACGTCCGCATTCAGCCCGAGGGCGATGCTGCCCCACTTGCCTTCGAATATCCACTGGGGATGGATGCCGAGGAAATAATGTCCGACGGTGTCGGGCAGGTTGCTGTAGGCAAGGTAGTCGTTCGTCAGTGCTAGTTCCAGACGGCCGGCTTTCTTGAGGCGGAAAGCAAGGTTGGCATCCAGCTCAGCGTGGTTTTCAGCATTCGCTACGTCCATACCCTGCCAAGCGCTGTTTTGCCAACGGTGGTAGCCTCCATTAAATCCCACGTTCAAGGGGATTTTCTTCAGGGAGGTGGAGATGTATCCGTTTGCCCCATACGTGAGGCTGTTCTGCTGGTCGGTGTCAAAGGCCATCAAAGGATTGGCAATAAGGTGGTTCCGCATATAATAGCCGGCGTCGGTTGCCAAGCCAAAGCGGATGTGGCCTTCGTGGGCATAGCTGATGCGGGCATCTGTGTCGTATCGTAGGCTTTTCCAACTGCCGCTATCGACAGGGGCTGTCAGTCCCTTGAAGGGGATATTGCCATTCCAGCCTTTGACGGAGGCACCCAAATTGATTGCGTCGGTCCGGCTTAGCGTGGCACGGTAAAGTCCGAGGGCATCCACATTGTTGCGGTTTCCATACCCCAGACGGAGATATGCCGGCAGCAGGCGTTCCTGTCGGAGAGCAACGACACCCGAACCGAAGGGGTCACGAGAGAGGTTACCTGGGTCGTGGCTTTCATCGGCATAGACAACCTTTTCACGGTTGGTGACAAGCTGTTGTTCCTCAGGTAGAAACGAGCGTTTCTCGGAAGAAGCCAATACGGGGTTGTAAATACTCTCCACCCTCACCGTACGGCGGATGGTGTCATTCTGTGCAACCAGTGCCATCGGCATGGCCAACAGCAGAGCCGTGATGCTATAAAAATGTATTCTATTCATTGTCGTATCCCTTTGTTATTGCAATTTTGCCAGTCGTTCCTCAATCCGTCCAGCTATATCGTCCTTTGCAGTGTAGTTTTGGCGGAGGGAAAGCAGGTACTGCCGAGCCTCGACGTCACGTCCGCTGGCTATATAGATGTCGGCCAGCAGGATGAAGCTGCGTGCCAGCCAGTAGGTGTGTGGGGTGCTGACGCTGATGTAGTCCTGCACTTCCTTTTCGGCCTTCTCGCTTTGGCCAGTGTCGTAATAGAGCTGTGCCAGCAGGTACTTTGCTTCGGCGCCATAGACGGTGCGAGTGTCCTTGGCAAGGAGGGAGAGGTCGGTCGTGGCTGTGTTGTTCTGTTTATTTGCCAGACATGCCTTGGCGCGGTAGTAGCGCATTTCCACAGCGGTTTCTGGCGCAAGTCCCTTGTCGGCCACAAAAGTGCCGACTTCGCTAATAATGAAGTCCCAATCGGAAAGAGCCCATGCGGCACGCACCCCGAAGGTTTGGGCATGGAGACGGACGTCGGAACGGCTAGTCATTGCCTTCAAATCCTTGTATGCAGCGAGGGCGGTGCGATAGTCCTTATGGTCGTAGGCCATGTCGGCTACCATGCGCGTGGCCTCCTCACAGTAACGGCTGTTGCGCATCTCGGCTACGCGGCGGAGGTGAGTCATGGCCTTGTCGTAGTTGTCCTGTTGGCGATAAATACAGCCAAGGTGATAGTGCGCATTAAGGGCGTAGGCTCCTGTGGGGAACTGGGAGAGGTATTTGTCGAGGGCTTCGCGGGCCTTCTGGGTTTCACCCTTCATGTAGAGTTGCTCGGCTGCGGCATAGGTGAGGGAGTCATGTTCCGATACCTCTACCGTCACCATTCCCTTCGTCTGAGAAGCAAATTCCACGTAGCTGTCCACTTGATTCTCTTCGACATAGAGCGATTTTAGGTCACGCATGGCAACGTTGGCTTCTTCGCTGCCTGGGTAGGTGGTGATGACGCGCTTGTAAGCTGATACGGCTTCGGCGGTATTCCCCATCTGGTAGAGGATGAGGGCGATTTCGTTTCCGGCGCTGGGGGCATAGCTGCAGCGGGGATACTTGTCCAGCAGTTGACGGAAGGCGCTGAGGGCTCCTTCGTGCTGTTCTAACTGGACGTAAGAACGTCCCTTTTCGAAGAGAGCATCATCAGCATAGTCTGACGAGGGGAAGTGCTTCAGCAGATAGTCCAGCGTAGAGATTTTATCTTTGTATCGTCCAAGAAGCCCCTGTGAAAAGGCTTTCTGATAAACGGCATAGTCGCTGGTTTCGGGGTCGATGGCAAGGGCTTTGTCGTAGGCTGCAACAGCATCGCTGTAGCGCCGGGCTTGGAACAGGCAGTCACCCATACGTCCCCAGACATCAGCTCGAGTGGCATTGTCGGTATAGGAAGAAACGCCGGAAGTGGAGAAGAACTGGTCGAACTGGCGGTAAGCCTCGTTGTAGTTCTCCTGCCGGAAGTAGCAGTATGCCTGTCCGTAGCGGGCAAGCAAGGCTGTGCGCGCATCGGGCGATTGGCTGAGGCAGTTGACATAGTCCGTACGGGCTTGAGCATAGTTCCCTTGGCGGTAACGTGCTTCGCCACGCCAGAGTAGGGCCTCGGCGCGTGTGGGACGGTCGTAGGCGCCCATGTTGATGGCTTCGGTAAAGAAGTCAATGGCTTTATCCATCTCACCACCGGCAAAAGCCTCCTGTCCGGCGCGGCAAAGAAGTTTCTGCCGGGCTTCAAGAAGCTTTTCGCTGGGATGGTTGATTTTTTCGATGGACTGGAGGGCGGCAATATAGTTACGGGTGCTAAGGTACGTCTCAGCGAGATAGGTGTTCACATTTTTTGCCCAAGGTGAGGCTGGAAACTCGTTGAGGAATCGTTCGGCAACGGTAACACCTTCGCCAAACGCTCCACCGCCCGTCTCATGGAGAGCAGCAATATGGTTATACATGGCTTGTTCGCGCAGATTCTCGTCGGCCTCCATGGAGGATGCACGTTCAAAGCTCATCCGGGCGCGGGGTGCGTCCCCCGTCTTTAGGTACGAAAGGCCGCTATAAAGCTCGGCGCACTGGGCAATGGCATCGTTATTGTTGCCGGTTTTGTCCACCAAAGCTAGCACCTCAGGAGCGCGGAGGTATTCGCCGGAATTATAGTGTGCCAATCCAAGGCGGAAGAGGGCCTCGCGGTTGGGTTCGTCGGCTAAGGCGAGGTAGTCTTCAAGTTGGAGGGCACTCTCGTCGTATCGTTGGACACCGAACAGGGCTTCGCCACGGACACGCTTGGCTTCAGTAAGAAGGTCAAAGGTCTCGTTGGCAGGGGTATGCCGTTTCTGTGCTTTTGTGTCGGTAGGTTGGATTTCGGCGAGGACAGAGTCGGCGCGAGCAAGGGCGGTAGCGTAGTCGCCTTTTTCGAGGGCTGCCTCGGCCTTGAAGAATAGGGCGGCGGGACGAAATCCGGGGATATCCTCGACAGCGGTGAAACCATTGACAGCCTCGTCGTAATAATGGTTAGCATAGTCCACCCAAGCCATGCCGAAGGTGGCCTCATCCTTGTATCGTCCGCCCATCAGCTGTGCGGTGAGCAGCTGCACACGCGCATCATCCAATCGTCCCATCCCTGTCAGGGCCATGCCGTAGGTGACGACGAGGCGTTCTAGCTCTTCGTCGGGTAGGGATTCGATGTCGATATCTTTCATTTGTTCGTCCATGGCGTAGTAGTCACCACAGGCATAGTAGGCTTCGGCCAGCATGGCGCGGAGTCGGTTTCGGTGTGGAGCATCTGGATATTCCTTCATATAGCTGCGTAGGACGGTGACGATGCCTTGTGCATCGGGGATTTCCTTTGGCGAGGCAAGGAACTCGGCATAGCGTGTGTCGGTGAGCAGGCGGGCAATGTCCGTATGAAGGTCAGCAAGGGGGTCGAAAGGGCTTTCAAGTAATACTCGTGCGGGGATGAGTGCTCCGTCATCAGCCACGCGTTGTGCCCCATTCGTCTGTGCCTGCAGAGCTCCTGCCCATGCCAGTCCAGCGGCAAGCAGCAAAAAGTGTATGGTTTGTTTTCTCATGTGTATTCTTATTTTATGAAATGAATAGAAGGGTTTCGGCTGCGAAGGTAGTGATATGTGCGGGAAAAACCAAAATTTTTCACTTATTTTCAAGGTTGGTTTGGTGGCATTGTAGGCATTCAATAAAGGAAAAACAGGTCGGAGAGATTCTTGTCCGGCCTGTTTTTTAGTTTCTTTTTTCCTGTTAGCGTGCGCTGATGCGGCCGATGCCGTTCTTGTGGACACTGAGTGTCTCGGGACGGCCCTTGTAAAGGATACTGCCCACACCGTTGTTGATGAACTCGCCGCTCTCTGATGCGTGGCACTGTACGCTGCCTACGCCGTTCAAATGGACGATGGTATTACAAGACTGCAGGTCATAGGCATAAATGCTGCCCACGCCGTCTGACGCAATGGAGGCTTTGCCCGTTTGTCCTTTCAGGGTGATGGTACCAACGCCTTCGTTCTTTACCACTACCTCGTTGCACTGGAGGTCGTCGATGTTGATGGAGCCTACGCCTGTATTGAATACCTCCAGCAGGGGAGCCTCGAGGCGCTCCGAGCATTTGAAGCTGCCTACGCCGTCAAGGCGAATGGCCTTTAATTCACGACCATAGACGGTCAGATTGAGCCGTTCGCCCCTCCTCATCTTCAAGTTTTTCTTTGAGGTGGTGATACGGAGTACGCCCTTTTCCACACGGACATTGATGGCGCTGATAATCCGCTCAGGGCCCTCAGCCTCAATGCGGTATCGGTCTGACGGCACATAGCGCATCGTTGCCACTACATCAGAGTGTATTGACGTGAAGGGAGATACGTTCATGTGGGCTTCCACAATTTTCACTGTGAACTTTGATGAAGTCTCAGCAGGCAGTTCTGCTGCAGACAGCTCCCACGCAGGTTCTGGCGCGGCGGGATTTACTGAAAGGAGAGAGCCCAACACAAGGGCTGCAAAGGGGATAAGGATTGATGGTTTCATTACTTTCGGATTTTGGTTTCTGCACGTTAGACGTCAGAATCCTCCGAAAGGTTGCAGTCTGAAACAGTTTTTTTTGTTTTTGTATAGTAAAATACCGCACACAGTATCAGTATCACGGCGTAAACTGCTACGATGTAGGGCTGCGTAGTCTCACCGGCACTCTCCTCGAAACTCCCTTCAGGGCCGTAGAGCCGCATGCACACAACGGAAATGCTGTTGTTAAGGATGTGTGCCACAATACCCGGCACGATGCTGCCCGAGCGCCAGCGCATCCAACCCAGCACAAGGCCGATGAGGGAGGCGTAGAGCACCTGTGCGGGATTGATATGCACTAAGCCGAACGCCAAGCCCGACACTAGGATAGCTGCCCACGGCTTTCCCTTCCAGAGCGACAGCAGGTGTCCCTCAATGGCTCCGCGGAACAGGCACTCCTCCAAAATGGGTGCAGCAAACGCAATACTCAGGATGCCTACTATGCTGTGGCTCATATCCATGAAAGTTTCTTCAAGCAAATTGGGCAGGTTTATCCATTCCGTCGCCCAGCTCAACAGGTACATCAGCGTATAGACAAAAGGAATGCACACTAGCAGCAGGGGAATGTTCTCTTTTTTCAGAAAATCAGTGGAGAAACGGATGTAACGAAAATGAAGCAAATGCCATAGCATCGCTAATGCAGCTAGCAGTGTAGCAAGTGCCGTGATGAAGGGATTGCTAATTAGCGCACCCGATTTCAATGATGACAGCAATACGTCCAGGTCGCCCCCCGAGCGGACGGCCTCGACAAGCAGAGCACCAAACATTACCAGCACCGTAAACAGCAGCTGATAGAGGAAATAATAAATAATCAGTTTAATAGTCCTTTTCATTTTATATACTTTTAATTCCTAATTCCTAGATTCTAATTTTTTAATTGTCTCAGCATCTGCACGGAGCTGCTCTGTAAGGGCGTTTATGGAAGGAAACTTCTGTTCGTCTCGAAGTCGGTGTAGGAGCTGGACGTTGAGCATTTGCCCATAAATGTCGGCATCAAAGTCAAGGATGTGTACCTCGATACGCCGTTCTGTTCGTCCACCAAAAGTAGGGCATAGTCCAATGTTCATCATACCCTTATAAGTGTTTTCCTCCAGTCTGACATTTACAGCATATACGCCTGTGACAGGGATTAACTTCGCCGAGTCCACAGCAAGATTAGCTGTGGGGAATCCTAATTTCCGTCCACGTCCGTCGCCTGTTATTACGGTGCCGCTGATGGGATAAGGGTAACCGAGTAGGTCATTTGCTCCCTCCACGTCGCCTCTCAGCAACATTTCGCGGATACGACTACTGCTGACGTCACCCCACGCTGCTGCGTGTACAATTTCCATGCCGCACGTCTGTGCCGCGCGGGCATAAAACGTTTTGTCGTTTTGTTGCTCACAGCCGAAGCGATGGTCATACCCCATCACAAGCACGCTGACACCAAACAACTCTTTAAGTTGCATCATGAAGTCTGCTGCCGTCATCTCAGCTACCTTACGGTCAAATGTCATTACCTCTACGCTGTCCATCCCTGCATCGAGTAGCCTTTCCCGTCGTTCACGGGCAGTTAGCAGCAGGTTGGTATCCCGCTTGCATGAAGCTCCGCTTCGGAAGAATGTCGCTGGGGTAGGGTCGAATGTGACAGCAAGGGTGGACATCCCTCTTGCAGTAGCCTCTTCTTTTACCCTGTCCAACAAGAACCTATGTCCGCGGTGAACACCGTCGAACACACCGATGGTAGCGACAAAACGAGTGTCTTTTTTCATAATCGGCCGCGAAGATAGTGCTTTTTTTTCAGAAAACTTTGTCTTTTCAAAAAAACTCACTACTTTTGCACCGTCGGAGCATACGGCTTTTGCTGTTGCCGCCGTCATCGGGCTTTTAGCTCAGTTGGTTAGAGCAGCAGACTCATAATCTGAAGGTCCTAGGTTCAAGCCCTAGATGGCCCACCTTACAAGCAGGGACGCCCCCCACAAGGCATTCCTGCTTTTTTGTTATAAGGAAGAGTATAGTTAGTAAGTGTCAGGAAAATCTATGAATGAATACATTGTGCACGTTGATAACATGGGCAATATCTATTCATGGGGAATCGCTTGAAAGGCGGTGGTAACAGCCATATCGGTATATAATCTAGAGATAACAGCCTCTTGCGAAGTGACTGTCGTGGAGTGTGATGGTATCTTTGTGTTGACAACAGAGGATATGCATGGCGTCCACGCTATCTATGATGTTACAGGGCGAAGGATTGAGAGTTTGCAACAAGGAATCAATATCCTATTGCTGAATGATGGAACGACGAAGAAGGTATTATCAAATAACAGTCATTAGGGTTAGAATATAATTATTAAAAGTGGGATGGCAAAAGAATGCCATCCCGCTCTTAGTTTTATATAGTTTATCGCATCCGCAGCGTCTAACTCTGCGCGCATAGAATCAAACGCTAGAAAAATAGAATCAAACGCTGACGAATTAGAATCAAACGTTATTTGTTAAAATGAAATGCTCTGAATGTCACTTCCTATAGTCGTGGAGGGTTTTGCGGAGGATGTCAGCGAGGGAGAGTTGGTAGTCGATGTAGGCCGAGAGATGATTGCGGTAAGCGCTATTGAGACGGTTGCGTTCCAGGGCAAGTGTCTGGCTGTCGATGTCACCGTCGGAGAAGCGCTGACGGGTGATGTCGAAGCTCTTCTCAGCGAGACTGACGTTCTGCTCCAGCAGCTGAAGGCGCTTGAGATTGTTGTTGAGACGGGCAACGGCTGTGCGTGTTTCGGTTTCGATGCTGCGCTCCAGTTCCTCGCGGTTCCAGATGTTCTGTTGCTGGCGAGCCTTGGCGGCACGGACGCGGGCACGGTTTTCTCCGAAATCCACAATTGGCACGGTGACGGTGAGGCCAACACCATAGTTGGCGGGGCGATTGATGAAGTTTTCGTAGGAATCAATTAGCGTTGTTGAATAGGGATTTGAGCGCTCAATGCTATTCGTTCCGGTCTTTTGTACATAGGCCTCCAGGGTACCTCGTACCATGCCGCTGGCTTTCGTTTGCCGGATGGTCATGTTCTGCAATTCAATGGCGATGTCGCGGTCGCGCAACTCGGTACGGTTATCAAGGGCATAGCGGACTGCCTCCTCCACGTCCACCACGATGGGGGTGTAGGAGAGGTCGTCGGTAAGGACAATGCTGTCCGTGAGGGCAATGCCGAGCATCTCCTTAAAGGAGTTGACGGACGATTGTTGGTTGATGAGCGCTACCTCATAGCTGTTGCGGGCTTCGGCAAGGTCGACTTCCATCTGCAACGCATCCACTTCCTTGATGAGGCCCGAGGCATATTTGTTCTGGGCTATGTCGTTAGCCTCCGTCTGACGCTCAAGGTCAAGGCGGGCAATCTCGGTCCCTCGTTGCTGAGAGAGGAGGTTATAGTAGCCGCTACTGATTTGATAGACAAGTCCAAGTTCCTCGCGCTGGAGCGATTTCTGCGAACGTTCGTAGGCAAGGCGGGCCTGCTTCAGGTTGGCGCGCACGTTGTTGTATCCGTAAAGGGCATCGATGGGTTGGCGGAAACGCAGGCGGGTGTTCAGCGTAGAGGAGCGCAAGAAGGCGTTGTAGTCGTCATAGGCATTGACGCCCGTTTCCCAGTAGATGTTACCATTGGTGATGAGGGGCTGATTGACGGTGAGCGTACCACTATAGTCAAGACGCTTGACGGAGTAGAACGACACACCGGTGCTGTCCTCCCACGTGCGGATGTTCTGGTTGAACGAAGGGGTGGTGAGGCTGAGGTCCACATGCGTCTTCAGTCCCGCAAGGGTCGATTTGAGATTATATTCGGCTATCTTGAGGTCTTCACGGAGGTTACGCATGGAGTAGCTCTGCTCGCGGGCAATGTCGATGCTTTGCTGAAGGGTGAGGTAGCGGATTTCTGCTTTCTGTGAGAGCGAAAACAGAAGTAAAGGGAAGAGGAGTAGAAGGGGACGCTTCATATGCTAAACTTCAATTATCAATTCTATAACTTTGGTTTTCAAAAATGCAAACTTCAGAAATCGGGTAACAGCTGCTGTCTTCGGCGTTAATCAGTCTTTTTGGAAACGATTGTTGGGAGTTGGGTTCGCAGCATCGGACGAAATACGACCGTCGTGGATGGTGATTTTTCGGTGGGCATAGCTGCCGACATTGGGGTCGTGGGTAATGACGATGATGGTGTTGCCCTGCTTGTGCAGCTCGTGGAAGAGCTGCATGATTTCAAGGCTGGTTTTGGAGTCGAGGGCACCCGTGGGTTCATCGGCAAGGAGGATGCCTGGGCGTGTGACAAGAGCTCGGGCAATGGCAACGCGCTGACGCTGTCCGCCGCTGAGCTCGCCCGGGTGGTGTTCCTTACGTTCAGCTAGCTGCACACGTTCAAGTGCTTCTGTGGCCCGCTCGCGGCGTTCACGCAGGGAAACGCCGGCATACATCAACGGAAGTTCGACATTCTGTACTGCCGAAAGCTTGGGCAGCAGATTGAAGTTCTGGAAGATGAAGCCAATCTCGCGGTTGCGCATAGCGGAGAGGGCATCGTCGTCAAGCTGGCTGACATCGGTGCCGCGAAAAATGTAGTGCCCCGACGTGGGGGTATCAAGACAGCCGAGGATGTTCATCAGCGTAGACTTGCCGGAACCTGAAGGTCCCATGATGGCGACGTATTCGCCTTGGTGGATGGTGAGGTTGATGTCCTGAAGGGCATGTACCACGTTGTTGCCGCCCATGTCGTACGTCTTGCTGAGCTGGGTTATCTGGATGAGGGAATCATTCATAGCGTATGGAATCGACGGGTTTCAGATTGGCTGCGTTCTTTGCAGGCAGATAGCCGAAGCAGATGCCCACCAGCACCGAGAACGTGAATGCGATGACGATGGAATAGAGACGGATGTAAGTGGTGATGTCGGTAAAGAGCGTCACCACCAGCGAGAGGGTGATGCCAAGGACGACACCGATGAGGCCGCCTGTGATGCTAATGACAACGGATTCGGTGACGAACTGCGCCATGATATCGCGTTTGCGGGCTCCGATGGCGCGGCGGATACCGATTTCGCGGGTACGCTCCATGACGGTTGCCAGCATGATGTTCATGATACCGATACCGCCCACGAGAAGTGAGATGGCCGCAATGGCGCCGAGAAGGAAATTGTAAATCTGCCGCTCCTTTTCCTCTTGCTTCAGCAGTTCGTAGGGGATGACGATGTTGTAGTCGGCGTTGCCCCAGTGGTGTCGGTCGAGAATCTGGGTAACGAGGCGGCTTGTCTCCATTAGCTTTTCCGACTCAGTGACGTGGACGGTAATCTGGCGGATTTCGCTTTCAAGGGGACGCTCACGGGGGAAACGGTCGAGAAACGTGGTGAGGGGGATGAAGACGTCGGTGTTGAGGTCGCGTGCTGCCAGCTCACCCACGGTTTCGGTGAAGACGGTTTTGGAGGCCAGCACGCCTGCCACCTCCAGCCATTGATCACCCATTTTTACCATCTGCCCCACGGGGGAAGCCTTGCCGAAGAGGGAGTGAGCCGTTCCCGCGCCCAGCACGCAGACTTTCAGACGGCTGTCGTATTGCGCTTCGGTGAGGAAGGCGCCCTCACGGACGGTGTAGTTGAGGATGTCGGTATAGCCGGGGGTGACGCCGATAACGGTGGAGCGTACCGATTTGTCGGCGTACTTCACTTCTAGCGTTTTCTCGGCCTGTGAGACGGTGCGGTCCACGCCAGGCACCACAGCCAGAATATTCTCTGCGTCGGACAACGAAAGGCCGGGCGAGAACTTCGCACGAACCTCCTCCAGTTCTGCATCGGAGAGGTTCTTTTCACGAACGATGATATTGTTGACACCCAAGTCCTTGTATTTGGCAATGGCTTCGCGCTTGGCGCCTTCACCGATGGAGAGCATGGTAATGACGGAGGCCACACCGAAGATGATGCCGAGCATGGTGAGGAATGAGCGGAACTTATGATCTGTCAGTCCGCCTAAAGCAATCTGTATGTTCTCTGTATATTGCATATCACAGGTTGTTGTCGGGGTGAAATTCGCAGCTGACGGTCATGCCGGGTTTGAGGCGTTCGTCAGAGACGAGAAGACGTACTTCCACGTCGAAGACTTTGATGTTGCCGTTCCGATACGTACCGTCCTTGGTATGGCACAGGCGGCCGATAGAGGCTATTTCACCGGGGAAGTCCGTGCCGGGCAGGGCGTCAAGGCGGACGGTGACGGACTGCCCCACGCGAATTTTGAGGAAGTCGTTCTCGTGAACGCTGGTGTTAACCTTCATCCATGTGAGGTCGGGCACGCGGGCAATGGCTTGCCCGGCATCCACTTCGTCGCCGATGGTGAGCAGCTCGGGCTGCCAGCGACGCTTGCGTTCTATCTGGAAGATGCCGTCAATGGGGCTGACGAAGGTGAGCTGCGGCAGCAGCTCGTAGGTGCGCTGGATGTCTTTCTCGATAAGGCTGACGCGGATGCGCTGTATCTTCAAGTCGTTTTCGTTGATGATGGTATTGAGCTCGCGGTTGCGGCGGGCACGCTGCAGATTGATGGTAGCTTGCCTGAATTGCAGCTGGCGAATGCGTTGCTGGCGTTCGCTTTCAAAGCGCACCGACTCCATTGAAAGCTTCGACAGGGCATAGGTGGCCTCCTCAGAGCGGATGGCCGATTCGTTCTGGCTGCGGGCATTGCTTTGGTTAACGATCATCTTCTCGAGGGTGGCCTGCTGAGTCTCAAGCTGGGTCTCGCGGTCGGTGATGTAGCGGGTGACTTCGATGGGGTCGAGCTGGATGATGGTGTCGCCCGCATGGATGGCTTGTCCGTGTTCGGCCATCCATGAGATTTTGGCATCGTACCAACGCTGGCCGAGACGTTGCATGACGAACGTTTTCGAGGTGATGGCGGCCAACTCACCCGTCTCAATGAGGGCGCCAGAGGCAGCCGTCGCCCCAGCATTACCACCAAGGAGCCCACCCTTGCAAGAGAGCAGCAGAAGTGGCAATGAAAGGTAGAGGATGGCTTCTACAAAGCTATTATGGCGTTTCATTCTTTTTTCCTTTATATACTTGTAACCTTAGTCCGCTTGTTCTGTTCCTCCCTGCTTTTTCTTCGATTTCTCAGGTTTGACGGTGGGGTCGGCGAGGGCAACTCTGTCCCCCTTGTGCAGGCCAGAGGTAATGACGATGTAGTCGGTGTTGGTGGCGCCGGTTTCAACCTCTGTGCGCTCATAACCCGTAATGGTGCTGCGGAAGACGTAACTCTTGTCGCCCTCGGTGTGTACGGCTTCGATGGGGATGTAGTCAACGTCTTCGATGCGATCGACAATGATACGGCAGCTGACGGTGAGGCCAGGCAGCAGGTTAGCATCGGCGCGGTCCACCAGTACCTCGACAGGGAAGACCTTGATGGAGGACTGGCGATCTTTGTTGACGGCCAGATTGGCCATCGTGAGTACGTGCCCCGTGAAAACGCTGTCGCTGTAGGCGTCAGGACGAATTTCGGCATCCATGTCCTTGCGGACTTTCGAGATGTCCACCTCGTTGATGTTGATTTTCACCTTCATCTTCGAAAGGTCGGGCAGGTCGATAAGTTGTGTGCCTCCCCAGCACTGATCGCCGACCTGGAACTTCGTGTCGGTGGAGCGGTTGCGGTTGATGATGGCGAGGCCGGGCTGCGGGCTGACGACGTGGAGGCGGTCGAGCGTCTCGTAAGCCTCGCGCAGGCGGTCACGGTCCTGCTCGATGGAGAGATTCTTCTGCTTGAGGTCTTCGGCATGCACCTTCTTGCGGTTTTCAATCTGCTCCTTGGCCTGTTTCAGCGAGATGTCGGCCTTTTCCAGATTGAGTTCAATCTCCTTGCGCCGGATTTCCGACTCGTAAGCGGCGCCCTCCAGCTCAATGCGCGAAATCTCCTGCGAAATCTGGGCAATCTCGTAGTCGGCCTTCAGTCCCTCCATCTCCTGCGTCTGCTGAGCCTTTAGTTTCTCCAGCTCTGCCAGGCTGACGACGAGACGGTCCTCGTGGTCACGTATGCCCTTCTGCACCTCTGAGGGGTCGAAGATGACGACGGTGTCGCCGGCGTGGACATCGCTGCCGTCGGGGACTAGCTGCAAAATCTTCAGTCCGCCGAAGCGCCAGGGTATTTCGGGCGCGGTGATGTGGATGGAGCGGAGCGCTTCCACTTCGCCCTCCTCGTAGATATCGACGAGGAACGTGCCGTGACTAACCACAGCTTCAGGAATGACTGTGTCGGCTTTCTTGCCTCCGCAAGAAGCAAGGAATAGCAGGAGAAAGACAACCGATACGACTTTTTTCATAGATGTTATTCTTATTTCAATATTTCCAAAAATACTTATTCGCTGCTAATTCAGGAACGATTTCTTCCGTATGGCGCCTGACGTAGGCCGCAGGAGCAGCAGCTCCTCGCCTTCTTTCAGTCCGCGGGCTACGACGGTCTCCGACGGTGAGGCGTAGGCTACCTCCACCTCCTGCTGCACGATGTGCCCGCCACGATGGACGTATGCCACCTTCGTGGAATCGGCATCCATGACGCAGACCGAAGGCACCACCAGCGTGTCCTCCAGCAGGTGGAGGCAGATGCGGCAGCGGGCGCTACCCTGAGGGCGGATGGGATATAGTGTGGAGTCAATGGTTGCCGTCACCTCGAACAGCTTCACGCGGCTGCCCTGCGAGGCTTCCGTCCCTATGGGCATCTTCTTCGTGATGCGCCCCCACGCCTGATTGTCGGGGTCGGAGGAGAAGGTGATGTCAACTTCATCCTCAAGATCGATTCGTTTGTAGTCGCTTTCGGGAATCATCATCACCACTTCCATGTTCGACACGTCGGGCAGCACCACAAGGGGCATCCGTTCCCACACGTTGTCGCCCACTTGCAGGGGTCGGTCTTCGCTCCACGATTCGGCAATGATGGCCAGTCCTGACTGCGGGGCTCGCAGCGTCAGCCCGTTGATGCGCTCGCGTTGGTCGGCGATACGACGGCGGAGATGGGTCATCCAGGTGACGATGCGCTGGCTGTCAACGCGCCACGTCACCTCCATTGCCCGCAGATTCATGCGCGCCCGTTCCTGCTCGATGGCAGCGCGGCGCAGCTGCAACTCCTTGATGCGGCGCTGAAGGGGAGGCGAGAACTGCAGTTGCAGCGAGTCGAGCGAGGCAATTGAAGCCTCGGCCAGCCCCGTCTCCATGCGGGCCGTCTGGAGGGCGTGCTCCAGGTGGAACGTTGCCGTCATCTTGGTTCGTTCAGCCACCGAGGCCTCCATGAGCGTCAGCAGTTCGTCGAGCTCGTTCTCCAGTTCGTGGCTCTCGATGATACATAGCGTGTCGCCGGCGTTGACGTAAATGCCGTCGTCAATAAGGTATTTGATGGTGCCGTCAATGTCGTTTCCGCAGCTGATTGTCAGCGTACTGACAGACTGCGACGTGCCGTCGGAAACAACCTCTTCGCGGAAGTCCCTCCGCTCCACGCGGCATGTCAGACGACTCGTGTCGCCCGCTCCTCCGCAGGAAGTGAGTATAAGAAGAAGGAGATATAATACCTTTTTATGTATCATGCAGACAAAATGTCTGCAAAAGTAGCGCGAATTATGCCAATCGCACAAAAAAAGGTTATAAAAATATATAAAAAAAGTAGTGAAAGGTGAAGATTTGCTTTTTTTACCTGTACTTCACCTTTCAATTTCTTTCTGCAAGCCTCATGCTCGCTTTATTTTGCCTGTATCAGGCTGGTGAGGTTTGAGGTGAACATGCCTACGGAAATAGCCAGCAGCATCACCCCGAAGAACTTCCGCAGCATGTAGATGAACGACTTGCCCAGACGACGCTGTATCTTCTCCGTCAGCACCAGCACAATGTACACCCACACCATGTTCAGCAGCAGGCCCACGAGGATGTTGATGTCGGCATACTCCGACTTTAGCGCGATGATGGTAGTCAGCGCCCCTGCCCCTGCCAGCAGCGGGAACACCAGCGGGATGAACGTTGCCTCGTTCGTCGGGCCGTTATACTTGAAAATCTCAATGTCAAGCAGCATCTCCAGCGCCATCAGGAACAGCAGTATCGAGCCTGCAACGGCAAACGAGTTGATGTCAACGCTGAAAAACCTCAGCACCGCATCACCTCCCACGTAGAACACCAACAGCAGTCCCAGCGCCGACAGTGTAGCCTTGCGAGGACTGACGGTCTTGCCTTTTTCACGTAGGTCAATAATGATAGGTGTGGAGCCTAGCACGTCAATGATGGCAAACAAGATGAGGAACGTCCCTATAGACTCCTTGATGTTGAAAGCAGAAAAAAACTCTTGCATAACTCCTTTTTTTTCAGTTATTATCCTTTCTATCGTAAAAAACGCCGCGAAGGTAGCATAAAAATGCGACTATACAAAAATCTTTGCTGAAAATCTTTCATTTCAGCTGCTGAGAAAGGACTTCGTGCAGCATTTCTGCTCACATTCCCGTCCGAAGTTATTGTACCAAACCCGTTGGGACAGGTGTCCTAACCCGTTGGGACACCTTACCTAACCCGTTAGGACACGTGTCCTAACGGCTTTGGGAGATAACAGCGCAAGCAAATGCGCTCTTCTTCAGCAAGGGATAGTCCGTCTGGCTTTTGGATAAAAAGCGCGGAGCATTTGGTTGCAGTTATCCCTCCTTTCTATCTGATGTGCGTCCAAAAGAGGAAAAGAAATGCCCATACGGATAAAAAAAGACGGGTTTTCTTTGTCCTTTCGCTTTTTTCCATTACTTTTGCAGCCGCATTTACCGAAAGGTGCGTTGCTCGGATGGCGGAATCGGTAGACGCGTTGGTCTCAAACACCAATGGGGTAACACCCGTGTCGGTTCGACCCCGACTCCGAGTACTACGTTAAGCGTTGGAAATCCTTGTAAGTCAAAACCTTGCAAGGGTTTCTTTTTGTTGTAAGGTGTACTAAAAGCGTACTAAATAGCGAAAAGTGTACTTTTGGGGGCTGGTTTTCCATAAAATAGTTGAAAACTAAAAGTGGTGCAAGTGCATCGCTGCCCTCACACCACACCAAAAGAAAATAGTGGCTTAAAAGAGGTCAAAGGCAGTGCCGCCTGCTCCGAAAATTTGAATCCAAGACGTAGGGCACTCTCGTTTCAACAAGGAACCATTTTCAGGGGGCAAAGGTACAACTTTTTTTTAGAATAGAAAACTTTTCTCTTTCAGCAAGGTATTTTGTTTCTCGGAATTTCTTCGCTAACAAAGTCCAAGTATTCGTCAATTCGTTCGTAAAACTTCGGAAGGCTCTCTTTTACATCATAGGCATACTTACCCCATGATGTAAACATCACCATTAGCAAATCGTGGGGTATTCCGCTATACTCTTTGCCATTG
>JAEEZS010000085.1 GCA_016291905.1 Bacteroidaceae bacterium | reverse complement strand
GTTTGTTTGGCCTTGACAATGACTTCGTAGGTGCCTTCTGTCAGGGTCGCAGGCAAGGTTACCGAATAGGGAATCTCTCCATAACCGGAAAGTGACCCGACATCGGCAGCTCCCTGCAGACGGCCCAGATAGGTCTCCGTCGAGCCCTTCTTCAAATAGAAACGGAATTCGCCCGTGAAGCTTTTGTTCGAAAAATTGTAGAAGTTCAGCAACGTCATCGATAGCGATGCAGCGGTATTGGGTGCTACCAACGAGGGGGAAATCTCCAGATCTTCACCCAGGAAGAAGCATCCGTGATCGACCTTGTTGTTCTCGGGAATGCAGCCGTACAGGATCATCTGCTGTGCATTGAAGCCGCCCGAAGCACCGCCAATGCCTTGTCCCTTGGGCTCCAGGGCGTTGACCTTGAAATAGTCATCGTAATAGCCGCCCCATCCCCAGTTGACATGATAAGAAGGATTGTCGGCGTCGTCGTTGATGTAGCCATCGAGGATGAAACTGTGTCCGCCATCATCAGCCTGGCCAGAGAAGAGGACGGGGTGACTGCTATTCAGCTCGTCAAGGATGAAGGTATGCCATTGTTCACCCGTCATGTAGTCGCGCATAAGCATCGCAATATCCGCATCATAGCCCAGGTATTTGACAAGGCCCGTCATCTGATCGATGGGATTGGCGCCACTCGACTCGGAGGAATAGTCCATCTTGAAGGCAGCACCGCATGCAGCCATCAACGTTGCCACTGCCGTTGCCTGCGAAGAGGTGTAGTACCCACCGGTATAGCTATCGAGCATCCTCGACCATTGGAAGGTAGTTGAGCTGAAATCAAACGACACCGGTATTTGGTTCGTTTCGGTGACATAGCTGATGGAACCCGTTCCATGCGAAGGATACTCGTAGTACTTCATCACTTGTGCCGTCGAGGTGGCTGCACAGCCGGTGACACTGCGTTCATAGCCATCCATGGGACAGAGGTTATTGTAGGGTGTACTCTGGTTCCAACGGGTGGAAATCAACGGACTGACGCCCTGGCTACGCACAGGGAGGCCCTGTCGGCGACCAGGGGCAGAGCGTCTGAGCTGTCTTTCCTGAGGCGATAAGGCCAGGTAGGCATCGATCTCCTCCTGGTACTTGCCCAACAGATAGCGCATGGCGGGAGGCAGCTGATCGGCGTCGAAGACATCGGTGTAGGAAAAACCGAGGATGGGTGCTGCCTCTTCGATACCCGAGACGATGACGAAGCCGCCTGCGTCATTGTCCTGCGGGGTGAAGACATAGAACGCCGGCTCGACAGTACCTTTGTCCAGCAGCTCCGCAGAGGTGGCATAGAGGTGCATCGTGGGTTGCAGCATGGGCACTGTGCCTTGCGACGGAGCACGTCGAGGCTGTGACAGGAACGTGTTCGCTATCTGCTCGGCTTCTGCCGCGCTGCGGTTCTGAGCGAGGACGGGTGAGCAACAAGCGAGGACGGAGAGCAATAGCAAGCTGGAAAGGGTACGAAGGGTATTCATAGTATCGAAATTTTAGTGGTGGAGACAAGGGGAAGGGGGCGGCCAAAGGTGGGCGCGACGGGGACGCTTAGCAGCCAAACTTGGCTGCGACGAAACAAGAGGGACGACAGCGGGAGCGGAGGGCGGCCAAGGATGGGCGCGACGGGGACGCGAAGGAGGGGGGAAAGGGTGGCGGCCAAAAACGGCCGCGACGGGGACAAAGGGGGAAGAGGGACGACAGCGGGAGCGGGTGGCGGCCAAAAACGGCCGCAACGGGGACAAAGGGGGGGAAGAGAGGGAGCGTGGCGGCCAAGGATGGGCGCGACGCTCAGATCTCGGTGACGTTTTCGTGATTGCGGTACATTTCGATGATTTCGGAGATGGCAACGCTTTCGCGACGACGTAGCTTGTAGCAGCTCTTGCGATGGTTGACAATCATCGAGAACCACTCCTGGATCTCGTAGCGGAGGCCTTCGCCGTCGTAGCTGTAGAAGTACTTCTTGTTCTTGGTCTGGTCCTCGTAACGTACCTCGAAGAAACTGGTGAGCCACCAAGGGGCGGGCACGTAGATGTAGCCCTTGGTGCCACTGATGACGAGGTTGCCTTCGGTCTTGACACCGATGCCGAGGGTGAAGGAGGCGGTGGCATGGGGGTAGTTGATGACGCCCTTGGTGTAGATGTCGACTCCATTCTCCATGCGGCTGTGGAAATTGACGTCGTGCCATTCGAGGCCGAGCAGCTTGACGATGGCCATCACGGTCAAGGGGGCATGTTCGGTGAGGGCTCCGCCTGCCTGTGCTGCATCCAGCTCACGGGTGGGCGGATCGACCATCTTACTCAATGATGCCTGCACATCGACAACATCGCCGATGATGCCGCTCTTCACCAGGGTGACAACGTGGCCGAAAGCGGGGCAATAGGCAGTCTTGCTGGCTTCCATAAGGATGAGGTCGCGTTCCTCAGCGATGCGGTAGAGTTCGAGAGTTTCGGCCTTGCTGAGCGTGAAGGGGATTTCGCACAACACATGCTTGCCGGCAAGAAGACTGCGCTTGGCGTAGTCGTAGTGCGTGAGATGCGGAGAGGCTATATAAACGGCATCGACGCGAGAAATGAATTCGTCGAACTCGGTGAAGCCTTCAATGCTGTGCATCTTGGCGAAGGCCTCTGCCTGTTCCTTGTCGGGATTCAGGACAGCCACTACCTCTGCCCCATTCACCACCTTGGTTTCGGGCACGAATCGATGGGCGATGCGACCACTGCCGATGACGCCAATGCGATAGACGTCCTGGCTCTTGGCACGGAGCATGGTGCTGCTGATACCTTCGGTACGAGGCAGATAGACAACCTTGCAGTATTCGTTGAGGTAGT
>JAEEZS010000084.1 GCA_016291905.1 Bacteroidaceae bacterium | reverse complement strand
TATTCGCGCTCGATGGTCTATACCATGCCCGAGTTCCTCGAGAGACGTTACAATAAGGAGAGCCGCGGCATCCTCACCTGGCTGTCGCTTGCCAGCTATGTCCTCACCAAGGTTTCCGTCACCGTCATGGCTGGCGGTCTGGCCCTCAACACCCTGCTGGGCATCAACTTCTGGGTGGCTGCCATCGCCCTCGTGGTGATTACGGCTATCTACACCGTTGTAGGCGGTATGGAGTCGGTGCTCAAGACCTCCATCCTGCAAACACCCATCCTGCTCATCGGCTCGCTCGTCATCCTGTGGATAGGACTGAAGGAGCTGGGCGGCTGGAACGAGATGATGGCCATCTGCTCGGCACAGCCCGTTAACGAGTATGGCGACGGCTTGACCACGCTGATGCGCAGCGGTCACGACCCTGAATATCCGTGGTACGGCGCCCTGTTCTGCTCGATGATCATCGGCTTCTGGTACTGGTGTACCGACCAGTTCATCGTGCAGCGTGTGCTCTCCGGCAAGAACCAGAAGGAAGCCCGCCGCGGTACCATCTTCGGCGCCTACCTGAAGCTGCTGCCCGTGTTCCTGTTCCTCGTGCCCGGCATGATTGCCTTCGCCCTGACGAAGAAGCCCGACTCGCAAATCGGTGCCCAGCTTGCCGCTGCCCTGATGCCCGACGCTGCCACCGGAGCCCTGCAGAACCCCGACCTCGCCTTCCCCATGCTGGTGAACACCCTGCTGCCCATCGGTCTGAAGGGCGTCGTCATCTGCGGTATCCTGGCCGCCCTGATGAGCTCGCTGGCATCGCTCTACAACTCCAGCGCCATGCTCTACACCATTGACATCTACAAGCGCAAGCACCCCGAGACGGAGGAGAAGCGCCTTGTCCGCATCGGCCGTATCGCCACCGTCGTCGTCGTCGTGCTCGGCGTGCTGTGGATATTCGTCATCCAGGCCATGGGCAAGAACCTCTATGCCTACATCCAGAACATCCAGAGCCTGCTGGCTCCCGCCATCGCCACCGTCTTCCTGCTCGGTATCTGCTGGAAGAAGACAACCGCCAAGGCGGGTATGTGGACGCTCATCATCGGCATTGTCATCGGTGCCCTGCGTCTGGTGACCATGATTATCAATCCGCAGTCGCACAATGCGTTCACCTACGTGTTCAACGAGATGAACATCTACACGTTCGGCGTATGCACGTTCATCACCTGCGTCCTGGTGTGCCTTGCCATCTCGCTGTTCACCAAGAAGCCGGCTGTCGAGCAGATACAAGGCCTCGTCTTCGGCACCGCCACCAAGGAGCAGAAGGCCGAGACCCGCGCCTCGTGGAACGGATGGGACATCTTCCACACCATTGTCATCCTCAGCGTCATCGTGGCGTTCTACATCTATTTCTGGTAAGCCATGCTGGAGGAACTGAAAGCCAAAGTCTGCAAGGCCAACCTCGACCTTGTGAAGCATGGGCTCGTCATCTTCACCTGGGGCAACGTGTCGGCCATCGACCGTGAGAGCGGACTGGTGGTCATCAAGCCCAGTGGTGTAAGCTACGACAACATGAAACCCTCCGACATGGTGGTGGTGGATTTGGACGGCAAGGTGGTTGAGGGCGACCTCAACCCCTCGTCCGACACCCCGACGCACGTCGTCCTCTACCGCGCATTCCCCAACATCGGCGGCGTGGTGCACACCCACAGCACCTATGCCACCGCCTGGGCCCAGGCAGGTATGGACATCCCCAACATCGGCACGACGCACGCCGACTATTTCCACGACGACATCCCCTGCACACGCAATATGCGTCGTTCGGAAGTCTTCGGCGAGTACGAGAAGGAGACGGGCAACGTCATCATCGAACGCTTCAAGAAGCTGAACCCCGACGACACCCCCGCCGTGCTGGTGCGCAACCACGGCCCCTTCACCTGGGGCACGGATGCCGACAACGCCGTCCACAACGCCGTAGTGCTGGAGCAAGTGGCCAAGATGGCCTACATCTCGTCGGACATCAACACCGCCGGCAAGCTGAGCGGCATCTACATCTCCGACTTCGTGCCCACGATGAACAAGCTCCTCATCGAGAAGCACTATTCGAGAAAACATGGACCAAATGCTTACTATGGTCAGAAGAAGAAATAATCAACTTTAATTTGACATCAATATGAAAAACGTATTTGAAAATTATGAAATTTGGTGGGTGACTGGTGCACAGTTGCTCTATGGCGGCGATGCAGTCGTTGCCGTTGACGGACATTCGAAAGAGATGGTTGCCGGCCTCAACGAGAGCGGCAATATCCCCGTGAAAATCGTCTACAAAGGCACCGCCAACAGCAGCAAGGAAGTGGAAGCCGTCATGAAGGCAGCCAACAACGAAGAGAAGTGCGTCGGCATCATCACCTGGATGCACACCTTCTCCCCCGCCAAGATGTGGATTAAGGGCCTGCAGGCGCTGCAGAAGCCGCTGCTGCACTTCCACACCCAGTACAACGCCGAGATTCCCTGGGACAAGATTGACATGGACTTCATGAACCTCAACCAGAGCGCTCACGGCGACATCGAGTTCGGACACATCTGCACCCGTATGCGCGTGGCCCGCAAGGTGGTCTGCGGCTATTGGAAGAGCGAGGAGGCACAGAAGAAGATTGCCGTGTGGGCACGTGTGGCTGTCGGCGTTGCCGATGCCAAGAACGTCCGCTGCCTCATGTTCGGCATGAACATGAACAACGTCGCTGTCACCGATGGCGACCGCGTGGAGTTCGAGCAGCGCATGGGCTATCATGTGGACTACTACCCCGTCAGCTCCCTGATGGAGTATTATAAAAAGGTAACCGACGCGGAAGCCGATGCCCTTGTGGAGGAGTACAAGAAGCTCTACACCATCAAGATTGACGAGAGCGGCGAGGAGGTGTATTGGGAAAAGGTTCAGCACTCCGCCAAAGCCGAAATCGCCATCCGCCGCGTGCTGAAGGACAAGGGGGCCACGGCCTTCACCACCAACTTCGACGACCTTGGCGATGCCGACATCAACGACCCGAACTTCTGCGGCTTCGACCAGATTCCCGGCCTCGCCTCCCAGCGTCTGATGGAAGAGGGCTATGGTTTCGGCGCCGAGGGTGACTGGAAGACCGCCTGCCTCTACCGCACCCTCTGGGTCATGCAGCAGGGGATGACCACGGGATGCTCGTTCCTCGAGGACTACACCATCAATTTCGCCGGCGACCGCAGTTCGTGCCTCCAGAGCCACATGCTCGAAATCTGCCCGCTGATTGCTTCCGACAAGCCCAAGCTCGAGGTTCACTTCCTCGGCATCGGCATCCGCAAGCAGCAGACAGCACGCCTCGTCTTCACCTCCAAGGTAGGCCGTGGCATCAAGGCTACCGTCGTCGACCTCGGCAACCGCTTCCGCCTCATCTCGCAGGAGGTAGAGTGCATCGAGCCCAAGCCCATGCCCCATCTCCCCGTGGCCAGCGCCCTCTGGGTTCCCCAGCCCTCGTTCGAGGTTGGTGCAGGTGCTTGGATTCTCGCCGGCGGCACCCACCACAGCGCGTTCTCCTACGACATCACCGAGGAGTACTGGGACGACTTCGCCGAGATGGTCGGCATCGAGTATGTCCGCATCAACAAGGACACCAACACCAGCGACTTCAAGCAGCAGCTCCGTAACAACGAGATTTACTACATGCTCAGCAAAGCGCTGAAATAATTGTCAATCGCGATAGACAATTATTAATTACCAATTGTCAATTATCAATTGTCAATTAAAAAGGGGCATCCCGACGGGGGTGTTCCTTTTTATATGGCTTTGCCCAAAATCGTTTTGCATCTCTGGTGACCATATCAAGAGAGTCATTATGAGAAGGCTATCTAATCTGACCCTTCGGAGAATTCCTTATGATAACGCGAGTTCGGCATAAGTTTTAACATCAAACGTCGCATCGCCAGAATCAAACGTCGCGCTGCCAGAATCAAACGCTACGAAGCCAGCGTCAAACGCAGCATTCTCGGCCTCCTCCCGAAGTCTTTACTCCATTCTTCGTGACGTGTGGCAGTTTTTTTAAAAAAACACCCCAACACCTACCCCTTTCTCCACAAACAACTATCCTTTAAGCCATTAGGACAGGTAGGTGTTTGGCAAACACCTACCAAACACCTACCAAACACCTACCTATCACCTACCTGTACACCTACCGTTACACCTACTGTGAAATAGCTATTACCTACACTTCAACCCCCGACACTTCTACACTCCTAACACATGCGAAACCTGAGTTATTGCCCGTCAACATGAAATAGTCGTAAGACGGAAACTGACAACCCCAATCAGCGAACTACAAGCAGCAGCCTTGTTAAACGTTGAACGATAAAAGGTAGGTGATAGGTAGGTGTTAGGTAGGTGTTGCTTGAACACCTACCTCATTTAACGCGTTATATATATGCACATTAAATAGAAAAAGGTAGGTGTTGGCATATTTTTGCGAAAAACATAAAAAACGCGTAATTCACGACAGTAGTCACAAGCTTTCTGCAGCAACTTGACCCGTTTCGCAAACTTCATCTTATAATCAGGTTCGTTTTTTACTTTGGCATCAATGCTATTCAAGTAGATTTTGCGGTATTAATCAATCAGTAGCAGTTCTTGGCGTTTGTATGAAATGAGCACCTTTTGCTTGGCAAGCACCTCGCAACCGAAGAGACCGTCTATGCCTTTGCTCTCTTGCAGATGAGACACATCGGAAAAAACAGTTCGCAGTTTCTTGAATGTGCGTCCGCCGAGTGTAAGGTTGGTTTTGCCCCTTAAAATCGATGCCCGTCCGTCACCATAGCCTATAAGATGGTCTTTCTTGATGCCCTTAACTGTGGACGGATGCAGTTGGGGCCAATCGTTGGCGAGCAAGTTGCTTTCTGCCCCACTGTCGAAAGCAAGCACAACGGGCACGCCGCTAACTTGACAGTCGAAGGTCAGCAGATGGCCTTTCTTCACGCCTTTCACCGTCTGACAGCGACAGCCCTCATTCAGCAGCCATTGGTGCGTGGTGTCCGGGCTTAGCAGCACTATCTCGCTAGCCTTGATGTCAAACAGCACATCAAAGTCCTTGTAGTAGCTCTGTCCCAAGATACCATGCACCGCTACTCCGACGCTCTCCAGATTGCTCAAATCTGACGTCATGATGTCCGTCTCGCTGAGCGTAACGCCGCTCATGTCCATCGATTTCACGTGGTGCATACCGCTGACAGAACCTGTGCCGACGGCACCTCGGCCTCCACTTCCCATCACTTGTCCATCAATGTTGTGGTCGAAATACTTACTGTTGAGAATAACGCCAGGAGCACCAGTATCGAAAAACATATTGCACGGTTGACCATCAATGGTGACGGTCACGATGGGTAGCCCTCCATGGCGATGTATGGGAACGCGTACCATGCTCACTTCAGACTGTACTTTGGCTGTGGGGGTTGCATGCCGAGTAGAAATATCTGCCTGTAACAAATCTGCTTCGATCATCAGGTTATCAACGCTAAAAAGGATTGTTGCCTTTGTGGTTGTGCTGTCAGGCCTCGTAATGATGTAACGCAGCGTCAGACCTGTGCTGTCCTGTTTTGTGCCCGATAGTTCCCAACTCGTCATAACTGGCATTTGGGCAATAATCTGTTTCAATACTTTAGCAGCCAGAGGCTGTTTGATGTTGGTGAAATGGAAGTTAGGAGCCAATAGTTCGTCAATGCCATCAGACGTATGGTTCTGTGCGGCAGTCAGAATGCGCTCTGCTATCGATTGACACGTGTTAACGTCTTGTGCCTGTCCCGTCATAGCGACGAGGGCGAACAGTGCGGTAAAGATAGTTTTCTTGTTCATTGTTCTTTTTTTTATCAATATACTTTTCGGCCTCTTCTTCCAATGTCGGATGACCTTTCATGATGTATCGATAGACATCGTTTCGTGTTTTCACTTCGCCCTTGGTGCGTTTACTGATGCGCTCAACAAAACTGTCATCGAATAGCATTGGCAAGAAGTGAGGGATGGAGAACTCACTGACAGGACGGAAGAAGACAATGCCATCGATGCGGTCGCCCATTGTTTCTGTTTCATAATAGGGACTGCCGTTCGTCCTACTCAACATCTGCTCTGTATAGCTGAAATGGAAGAAGTCAGAGACCTTAATGCTTGCAAATGGACTGCCAACGATGTCGAAAGCGACGGGACGGTCTCCATTCTGACGGAATGCTTCATCTGCAAGTCCATCGCCGCAACGTTCCCATCGGAATTCATCAGTTACTGGTATGTAGCCATTACTGCCCATAAACCCGCCCCAGAGTTTGATAGAGAATACCCTGTTAGGATAGAGAACTGAAAGAATCTTCCCAGCCGTTGCCTGTACATGGTACATTTCCGACTTCGCGTTGTAGGAACAATGGAACTGGCGCTGTGTATGAGATGAACCTGCATAGTAAAGCACCTTTTTGTTCTGTCCAACGTAACTCGCAATTTTGTTAGCAGTTGACTGGTCGCGGCTCAGCGTGTATTCATATTTGTCGCCGTCCAACAGTTGCAACATATAGGGCGGGTCAAGCAATAGCAGACGGGTGAACTTGCCTTGTGCTCTGTTGTAACGCCACAATGCCTTGATGTCCTCCATTGCTTCTTTGTAGGGCCAACCGTATGTGTCCGGAGCATCGCGGAGAATCTGCAATGCCAAGTCGTCACGAAAGGTTTTCGACATCATCAATGTGTCAGCCTTTTTCTGGTCAATACTGTTGCCGCTTTCCCAAGCCAGAGCGTCAATGTGAAACGTAGTATCGTTTGCGGCATGGTCGAGGTAATCAGCCAAGAACTGCATGTGATCTTTTATCCAGTGGTCTTCGCCCAAGGATACCACATTATATTCTTTTATCTTCTGAGTAATGTAGTCGAATGGTTTCACCGTCTGCTGCTGGATGAACGAAAGGTATGGATTTGTTGTCTGTCCCTGCCCCGCCATTGTGACGAGGGCGAGCAGTGCGGTGATGATGGTTTTCTTGTTCATATTCATTTGGTCTTATCTCAAGAGATGTTTTTATAACTTCAATCTATTTTCAATCCATTCCTTTTCGTCACGACCTAATGTGTTCTCGGCGTACTTAAGTAGTTTTTCGGTAGATGTGATTTCACGTTCGGCCACGCCCTGCATGAAGCCAAAGAACTTTTCTTCGCCAACCTTCTGTGAAAGGTCGTAGAGCAGCAGAGCACCTTTATTATATAGTGCATCGTAGGCTTCGGGAGCATCACGGTCAACCTCATAGATGGGACAAGCATGACGGGCATTCTCACGACAGGCTTCCAGGTAGCAGTCAAAGATGTGTCTGCTGAAATGACACTTGATGTACCACAACATACTGAACTCGGCAAAGCCTTCGTTGAGCCAGTCTTCCCAACTGAATGTCGGTGCCTTGTTCCACCAGAAATGTCCCATTTCATGGCCAATGGCGGTCTTGAAATTTTCGTTGAAGCGTCTTGCTGTATAGGCTATGAAATTCTTCCGGCTGATGCCGCCGCCCCGACCCGGTACCACGAGGAATTTCATATAGTTATTGCTTGGATTGGTTTTGAATAATCTGGTGTAGAATTGTAAGGCCTTATTGCAGGCGACAAGTGCAGAATCGGCATCTGCATCGGCGAAGTCGGTATAGATCACTTCAAAGGTGCGCCCTTCATCGGTCATCTTCTTCGATTTGAGATTCGGAGAGGCCACAATCTGGAGGTCGAAGCCACCCCACGGTTGCGACATCTCCCATTTCTTACCGTGTCGTTCCACAATGCCAGAGCCGCTAACCATATAGTTTTCGTTGATGGAAACGGACACGTTGGCTGTGAAGTCTCGGCTATCGCTATTGATGGGGAACCATGCCATGTAATAGCCCAGCTGAATCCAGTCTTTTTCCATAGAACTCATCCATGAGTCAAGGCTATCAAGATTGCAGGTGTATTCGAGAGTAACCTTGCAATTACCTTTGCTATTAGGTGCAAAGAGACGCAAAGGAGCACCCTGTTGGATATAATGGTTTGTGGATTTTTCCGTAGAATCGAATGTGTAGGCCAAATCTTTCTTCTTATAGCGGATATGATTGACTACAGAGTGTTTCCAGAGTGTGAAATCTATACACTCTCTGCCTTTGAAGTCAATCTGTGCGGTAGCCGACACGGCCAAAGTCTTCTTTTCTACATCTATATCCAGTTGGATGTCGTATCGGTTGACAGTTGGAACGTTGGAATCTTCCATAACTGTTTTCCTTGGATAGACAATCTCCAGTTTGTCCTCGGCCTCATGCTTATAAATACGCATAGAGTCCATGAAGGCCGTCCATCGTGCATCGTTGTGAAGGATTCGGTAGTCTTCATCTGTTAGGAACGTTGTATAAGCAGCAGCATATTGTCTGCCGAAGTGCTCCCTAAACAGATTGAGATAGTAAAATGTGCTATCAGTATTACCAGCCGCCAGTGCTTTGTCCGCTGCTATCCAATAATCATTGGCTGTCTGTGCCAAACACGTCAATGAAACGAGGGCCAGCAATGCGGTGATGATGGTTTGCTTGTTCATATTTCTTTGTTTTTAATGAAATTCGACTACGAAGTTACAAAATATCATAATAGGAAACCTCGGCAAGCCCGAAAATCGGATGCCGAGGGTGAAAGTCTCAACTTAGGTTGAGAGTTTTTTGCTGTTTTAACTATTTTCGGCCGTCAAATGTGATGTCGCGGCGAATCTTGCTGATTGTGTTGGGATGGACGTTGAGGAACGAAGCGATGTCCTGCAAATCGAGCAGTTCTACGATGCCGGGACAGCGCTGCATCAGCAGATCGTAACGCTCGCGGGGCGTAGTGCAATGGAGGTCAAGATAACGAGAACGGAACTGAGTGAGGATGTGTTCGGCAATGACGGCACGCAACTTCATCGTCTCCTTGCTCTGGTCGAAAAACTGCCCCAGTTGCTTACCCGTGACCCTTAGCACGCGGCTGGGCATCATCGCCTCGATAGTGGTTTGTGCCGGACGGCCATAGAGAAACGTAGGGTAGTCCACCACGAACTCGCCCTCGAACGAGAACCACGTGATGTGCGCCTTGTTGTCGCTGATGCCATGCGTAACGTACTTGAAGCATCCCTCTGTGACGACGGCAAGCCACCGCGCCGGGTCGCCCTCGCGCTCCAGCTGGTCGCCTTTACGGAAAGCTACCATCTCGCCCTCCCGCTCGCAAAACTCCCGCAGCGACTGGAGGTCTAAACTATTATTGCTGAATTTCTGTTCCATTTCTAATTATCGGTGACAAAGGTACGACTCTTCCTCAACAAAAATACGTTTCTGACGTTAAAAGTAGTAAAATCACTTCGACAAGATTAAAAAAGGGAAACTTCTCCCTTTTTACGTAGAAAAAAAAGGAGAAAGACTGAGATGTTCGAAAAAGTGCGTATCTTTGTCGTCTCTAAATAAAACCATGATGCTCAAAAAGCTATTTATAACTGCCGCCCTCGTGGCGACTTGCGTTCAGATGAATGCACAGAATGCGGCACCCGACTACAAGGGAAGCAGTAACAACAACCCCATCAGCGCCAGCGTGTTCTGCGCGGACCCGACGGCATTGGAGTACAACGGGAGACTCTATGTGTATGGCTCGAACGACCATCAGCAGTTCATCAAAAACGGGAAGAAAGGCGACAACGGATATGGCGACATCAAGTCGCTGGTCGTCTTTTCAACCGACGACCTGGTGAACTGGACCTTCCACGGCACCATCGACGTGGCAAAACTCTGTGCTTCGTGGACGGGGAATCCATGGTACAAGGGATTCATGAACTCGTGGGCGCCCTCTGTCACCTGGCGTACAGCGGAAGACGGAACCGATGAGTTCTTCCTATATTTTGCTAACACCAGCCATGGCGTCGGCGTATTGCAGGCCAACTCCCCTGTCGGCCCCTGGAAATCGCCTCTCAAGGAGTCCATGATTAACAAAGACACGCCCGGCGTGCTTCCCTGCAATTGGATTTTCGACCCCGGTGTGATGATCGACGAGGACGGAACAGGCTGGATAAGCTTCGGCGGCGGCGACCCCAACAGCCAGGGCTCCGACCTGCAGCCCAACAACGCTTGTCTCGCCAAGTTGAAACCGTCGATGACAGCCCTCGACGGCAAGCCCATCAAGATACCGGCACCCTATCACTTCGAGGCCAGCGAGCTGAATGTCATCGGCGGGAAGTATGTCTATACCTACTGCTCGTCATGGGCAAGCCGCAACGACAACGATTGGAACACCTACAAGCAGGAGCAAGGCATCAACGTCGCGAAACCCGGTGCCTGCACCATGTGCTATATGGTTTCCGACAATCCCATGGACCCTGCCTCCTGGAAATACAAGGGTGTCTATGGTCCTCATCCCGGCACCTCGGCCAACAACCACTCGCACCTGCACAAATTCCACGGGAAGTACTATCACATCTACCACTCTGGAGCATTGCTAAAGAGCATGAAAGATGCGAAGGCCGTTGACGAGAGCTGCGGCACATATCGCTCCATTTGTGTAAACAAAACGACAGTAAGTGAGGGCACGCAGAGCATCAGCGCCGTCACGTTGGACCTCGCCGGCGTCACAGCCATCAAGAACATGAATCCCTACGAGTGGCAGGAGGCCGAGACCATGGCCACCTGTGGCGGCATCAGCTATGAGAATTTCAGCAACATCAAGAAGAACACCCGTATCAACACGCTTGGCAACGACGCCTCGGAGAACATGCAAGTGAAGATGGAGGCCGGCTCGTGGATTTGCCAACGCGGACTGGACTTCGGAGAAAAAGGTGCCGCAAAATTCACGCTACGCGTCAAGGGGACAGGTACTATGGGAATATGCATCGGCAGGCCGGTACGTCCAGCAGCAACCATCGAATTTTCTTCGGCAGAGATAGAAGAGCACACCATCGAGCTTGATGCGAGCAGATTCAATGGAGTCAAAAACATCTATTTTTCCGTCACCTCTGGAGACAACATCTTCGTTGATGCATGGCTGTTTACAGAGTCCGATCCCGATGGCATCCTTGATGTTGAAAGCGGCTCCCTCATCTTTCAGAAAAGCTACGATCTGTTTGGTCGAAGCCTATCAGACACCCCCCACCAAGGCATAGTCATTGAGCAATATATCGACGAAAACGGCATAAAACACAGCCGCAAGCGGTATATCTCTCACCCCTGACCTCCAGTGGCTATGAAACATGGACCTTCCCTCTCCTTATTTATTTAAGAAAAGCTTGCGGTGATGCGTACAAAAAGAGGGAATTGTTTGGATATTTGCAGGGAAAAGGTTACTTTTGCCGACAATTGACAAATCACAATAAAATTTCATACTTATGACAGCGAAACAGACTATCGAATCCGGTAAAGCCATCCTGGGAATTGAATTTGGCTCTACCCGCATCAAGGCCGTGCTTATCGACCAAGACAACAACCCCATCGCCCAAGGCAGCCATCAGTGGGAGAACCAACTCGTCGATGGTCTTTGGACCTATAGTATCGATGCCATCTGGACGGGGCTTCAGGATTGCTACGCCGACCTTCGCGCCAACGTGAAGAAGCTCTACAATACAGAGATTGAAACGCTTGCCGCTATAGGAATAAGCGCTATGATGCACGGTTACATGGCTTTCAACAAAAAGGAGGAGATTCTCGTGCCGTTCCGCACATGGCGCAACACCAACACAGGCAAGGCTGCGGCAGAGCTCTCGAAGTTGTTCGTCTATAATATCCCTCTCCGCTGGAGCATCTCGCACCTCTACCAGGCTATCCTCAACGGCGAGGAGCATGTGAAGGACATCGACTTCCTCACCACCCTTGCCGGCTATGTCCACTGGCAACTGACTGGACAGAAGGTACTGGGCGTGGGCGATGCCTCCGGCATGATTCCCGTTGACCCCAACACCAAGACATACGATGCCACCATGGTGCAGAAGTTCGACAAGCTGATTGCCCACAAGAAGCTCGGTTGGAAGCTGCTTGACATCCTGCCCAAGTCGCTTGAGGCAGGTGAGCAGGCAGGTGTCCTCACCATCATGGGTGCCAGCAAGCTGGATGTCTCCGGACATCTGCGTGCAGGCGTCCCCCTCTGCCCACCCGAAGGTGATGCTGGCACAGGCATGGTTGCCACCAATGCCGTCCGCCCTCGCACGGGCAACGTCTCAGCGGGCACGTCGTCCTTCTCCATGATTGTGTTGGAGAAAGAGCTTGCCAAGCCCCACGAAGTCATCGACATGGTTACCACGCCCGACGGCAGCCTCGTCGCCATGGTGCATTGCAACAATTGCACCTCCGACCTCAACGCCTGGGTCAACCTGTTCAAGGAGTATCAGGAACTGCTGGGTGTGCCCGTCGACATGGGTGACATCTTTGGCAAGCTCTTCAACGTGGCGCTGGAAGGCGATGCCGATTGCGGAGGCGTACTCACCTACAACTACATCTCCGGCGAGCCTGTCACAGGCTTTGCCGACGGACGTCCGCTGGTGTTGCGTGCCGCTAACGACAAGTTTAACTTAGCCAACTTCATGCGCTCGCAGCTCTATGCTACCGTCGGCGTGCTGAAGATTGGCAACGACATCCTGCTGAAGGAAGAGAAGGTCAAGGTGGACCGCATCACGGGACACGGCGGACTCTTCAAAGTGAAGGGTGTCGGACAGCGTATCCTTGCTGCCGCCCTCATCTCCCCCATTTCCGTGATGGAAACGGCGGGCGAAGGAGGTGCATGGGGCATTGCCTTGCTGGGCTCCTACCTGGTGAACAATGCCAAGAAGCTCTCCCTGCCCGACTGGCTCGATGAAGTTGTCTTCGCCGGGAATACGGGCGTAGAGATTGCTCCCACCCCAGAGGACGTCGCAGGTTTCAATGCCTACATCGAAACTTACAAGGCTTGTCTGCCCGTTGAAGAGGCTGCTGTCCGTTGCAAGCAATAATACACACTACATTAACATCTATCACAATGAAAAAAACGTTGCATACACTATGCCCGGCTCTCCTTCTGAGCATTCTCCCCTGCACGGTTCCCTCTGCCTTGGCAGAAGAAGTCTCTGTCTCCTCTCCTGACGGGAAGCTGACAGTAGTCCTTACAGATGCCGACACAACGCCTACCTACTCCGTCACCTACGAAGGTCATACAGTCATCACCCCATCGCCGCTTGGCATCCATACAGACCTCCATCAGCTCTACACAGACATGAGCCTGACGGGAACAAAGACGGCCACGGTCACCGACGACTACACGCTCAACCGCTGCAAGACCTCCTCCGTTCACTACGAGGCCAACCAGCTGCTGGCTACTTTTACTAACACGAACGCCCCCGCTCCCGCTCCGTCTACCGGAAGCAGGCGCCCTAACGGCCCCAGAAGCAATAGCGGTGCCTTCACCATCGAATTCCAGGTCAGCAACAATAACATCGCCTTCCGCTACATCATCCCCGAGGAGCGAGACCGCCGTTGTGCCGTTGTCAAGAGCGAGGCCACATCCTTCACTTTCCCCGAGAGCACAACAACCTTTCTCACTCCGCAAAGTCATGCCATGATTGGTTGGAAGCGTAGCAAGCCCTCCTACGAAGAGGAGTACAAGGCAGATGCCCCGCTGGGAGCAGCTTCAGGCTATGGACATGGCTACACGTTCCCCTGCTTATTTAAGGTCAACGGGTCAACGGGTCAACAAGTCAACAAGAAAAAAGGCAAACAGGCCGCTCCTGCTACGGATAACATCTGGGTACTCATTTCGGAAACTGGTGTCGACAGCCATTTCTGTGGCAGTCGTCTCGACGAACCGACACCTGAAGGACGATATACCATCGCCTACCCGATGATGGAGGAAAACAACGGCTTCGGCAGTACGGGGGCACAAGTCACTCTACCCTGCCTCACCCCTTGGCGTACCATCACCGTGGGTGGATTGGATGCCATCACGGAAACCACGATTGCCTTCGACGTCGTACGCCCGCTTTACGAGCCCTCTATCCCCTATCGCTTTGGACGTAGCACGTGGAGCTGGATGGTATGGGACGATGCCAGCATCAACGAAAAAGACCTCAAGGCCTTCATCGACCTTTCCTCTGAAATGGGTTGGGAATACACACTCATTGACGCCTGGTGGGACAACAACCTTGGACAGGAAAAGATGGAACAACTCATTCGCTATGCTCGCAGCAAAGGCGTGGAAGTGTTCCTCTGGTACAATTCCAGCGGTTCGTGGAACGACACCAACCAAAGCCCCGTTGACTGCATGAGCGACCCCATCAGCCGCAAGCGTGCCATGAAATGGATGCAAAGCCAGGGCGTCAAAGGTATCAAGGTGGACTTCTGGGGAGGCGACAAGCAGGAGACGATGCGGCTCTATGAGCAGGTGCTCTGCGATGCCAATGAATACGGCATTATGTGCATCTTCCACGGCTGCACCTTACCACGCGGCTGGGAGCGTATGTACCCCAACTATGTAGGAAGTGAGGCTGTCCTTGCCAGCGAGAATCTGAAGTTCAGTCAACATGCCGACGACATGGAGGCTTTCAACGCCTGTCTGCATCCCTTCATCCGCAACACCGTAGGCTGCATGGAATTTGGCGGAAGCGCCCTCAACAAGCACTACAACCGCGACAACCAACACGGCACCACACGCCGTACGGGCGACGGATTCCAGCTGGCTACGGCCGTCCTTTTCCAGAATCCCATTCAGAATTTCGCCCTCACGCCCAACAACCTTACCGATGCTCCCGCTGATGCCATCCGTTTCATGAAGGAGGTCCCCACCACCTGGGACGAGACTCGCTACCTCGGTGGATATCCAGGCAAAAATGCTATTCTGGCACGCCGGCACGGCAACACCTGGTATGTGGCAGCCATCAATGCCGATGCGACTCCCCTCTCATTCGATTTCGATTTCTCCTCTTTAAATATAAAAGGAAACACGGCTGAGTGTTTCTCCGACGATAAAACACTTGCCTTCTCCGCCTCACAGCTGAAGGCCAACAAAAAGGGAATCATCCGCCTGACTATTCCACAAAACGGCGGCACGGTCTTGAAGATTGAAGATTGAAAATTGAAGATTGATTTCATCCAATGAACCACACCTTTCAGGTTTCAGGACACATCGTTGACCCGCTGAATCGTAACATCTACGACGGCACGCTCATCATCACCGACGGACGCATCACATCCATCCTTCCTGCTGAGCGTATAAGCGACGATGCGCCCTATATCCTCCCAGGCTTTATCGACAGCCACGTCCACATCGAAAGCAGCATGCTGCTGCCCGAGAACTTCGCCCACATAGCTGTTCGACATGGAACGGTTGCTGCCATTGCCGACCCACACGAAATTGCCAATGTGCTGGGCATCGAGGGTATCAACTTCATGATTGACAACGGGAATCAGGTTCCTTTCCATTTCTTCTTCGGAGCTCCCTCTTGCGTGCCCTGCACGAACATGGAGTCCAGCGGCGCAGTCATTGATGCGGACGACATCGCAACGCTCATGCAGCGTGACGACATCTATTTCTTAGGTGAAATGATGAACGTGCCGGGCGTACTGCTTGGCGACAAGGAAGTGTTGGGTAAATTGGATGCTGCCCGCAAAGTCAAAAAACCCATTGACGGGCATGCTCCAGGCCTGATGGATGAGGGACTTATCCAATATGCCTCTGAAGGCATTTCCACAGACCACGAGTGTTCTACACTAGCTGACGAACAAGCACGTCTCGACGTCGGCATGAAGGTGCTCATCCGTGAAGGAAGTGCTGCGCAGAATTTCGACTCACTCTCGCCTCTGCTGGCTTACTATTCCGACGAACTGATGTTCTGCACGGACGACATGCATCCCGACGACCTCATGAAAGGACACATTAACCTGATGGTGCGTCGAGCCATTGCCAAGGGCTATCCGCTCTGGAATGTGCTCCGTGCTGCCTGCGTTACCCCCGTCCTTCACTACCATATCCCCTGTGGCCTTCTGCAATTGGGCGACCCTGCAGACTTTATCCTTGTCGATAACCTCAGCGACTTCAACATCCTCTCCACCTGCATTAGCGGAAACATTTTCAACCGATACACCGAACTCCCTGTCAGCCGTTCGTGGACACAGGACAACTGGCCCAACAATTTCCATGCCGAACCCATCACAGCGGAGGACCTTCGTGTTATTTTCGAAACGAACACCATCCATGCCATCATGGCTTTCAACGGCTCGCTATTCACAGGGCAAAAAGATGTTGAAGCGAAGGTTGTCGATGGCAATGTCGTTTCGGATATCGAAGGTGACGTTCTGAAAATCGTTGTCCTAAGCCGTTACGCACCCTCCAAACCAGCGATTGGCTTCATCAAGGGCTTCGGCTTGAAACGTGGTGCATTGGCTTCCACTATTGCCCACGACAGCCACAACATCGTTGCCATCGGCACCAGCGACGAGGATATTGCCGCTGCCATCAATCGGGTTATCCAGATGAAAGGCGGCATCGTTGTGGAGGATAAAGGAGAGTGCGCCGCTCTCCCCCTCCCCATTGCAGGGCTACTGAGTCCCCTCTCGCATGAGGATACTGCCGCAGCCTATGCCCGATTGACGGCTCGTGCCCAAGCCCTCGGCTGTTCCTTCGATGCTCCCTTTATGACGCTCTCCTTCATGGCATTGCCCGTCATCCCCAAACTGAAGATGACCGACAAGGGGCTTTTCGACACCGCACTTTTCCGCCACGTCTCTCCTTTTGTAACTAAATAAACTCATAAACCTATAAACAATTATTCCGATGAACAACATTCAGACAATGAATCACGCAGCCGACAACATCCGCATTCTGGCTGCATCAATGGTTGAAAAAGCTAAATCCGGTCATCCCGGCGGTGCCATGGGTGGTGCTGATTTCATCAACGTACTCTACAGCGAATACCTTGTCTATGACCCCAAGAATCCCACATGGGAAGGCCGCGACCGTTTCTTCCTCGACCCGGGTCACATGGCTCCCATGCTTTATAGTGTGCTTGCTCTCAGCGGCAAGTTCTCTATGGACGAACTGGCACAGCTCCGTCAGTGGGGCTCTCCCACACCAGGACACCCTGAAGTAAGCGTAGTCCGTGGCATTGAGAACACCAGCGGCCCCCTCGGACAGGGACACACCTTTGCCGTCGGCGCAGCCATTGCCGAGAAATTCCTTGCTGCCCGTCTGGGTAAAGAAGTGATGCACCATACCATTTACGCCTACATCTCCGACGGCGGCGTGGAGGAGGAAATCAGTCAGGGTGCAGGCCGCATTGCCGGACACCTCGGACTCGACAATCTTATCATGTTCTACGACAGCAACGACATTCAGCTCTCCACCGCCTGCAATGAAGTCACCAGCGAAGACGTTGCGAAGAAATATGAGGCTTGGGGATGGCACGTCATCACCATCAACGGACACGATGTTGCCCAGATTCGTGCAGCTCTCGACGAAGCCAAAGCCACAGAGGGCAAACCGACTCTCATCATCGGCAAATGCATCATGGGCAAGGGAGCCCTGAAAGCCGACGGCAGCAGCTACGAGCGCAACTGCGCAACCCACGGCGCCCCCCTTGGCGGCGACGCCTACGTCAACACCGTCCGTGCGCTGGGCGGCAATCCCGAGAACCCGTTTGTCATCTTCGACGATGTGAAAGAACTCTATGCCCGCCGCGCTGTTGAGCTGGAGAAGATTTGCGCTGCCCGTCAGGCCGAGAAAGCTGCATGGGCTGCCCAATACCCCGACAAGGCTATCAAGATGGCCGAGTGGTTTGCCGGCAAGGTACCCGCTGTCGATTGGGCAGGCATTCAGCAGAAGGCTGATGCCGCTACCCGCGGAGCCAGTGCGACTGTCCTCGGCGCTCTTGCCGAACAGGTTGAGAACATGGTCTGCGCCAGCGCCGACCTCAGCAACTCCGACAAGACCGACGGCTTCCTCAAGAAGACCCACGCCTTCACGCGCGACGACTTCAGCGGAGCCTTCTTCCAGGCTGGCGTGGCCGAGCTCACCATGGCTTGCTGCTGCATCGGTATGGCTCTGCACGGAGGTGTCATCCCCGCCTGCGGCACCTTCTTCGTCTTCAGCGACTACATGAAGCCTGCCGTCCGCATGGCAGCCCTTATGGAACTGCCCGTCAAGTTCATCTGGACGCACGACGCCTTCCGTGTGGGCGAAGACGGCCCCACCCACGAGCCTGTGGAACAGGAAGCCCAAATCCGCCTGATGGAGAAGCTGCACAACCACAGCGGACGTCCCTCCATGCTGGTGCTTCGTCCGGCCGACGCTGAGGAAACCACCGTCTGCTGGCGTTTGGCTATGGAGAACACCTCTACGCCGACGGCTCTTGTCCTCAGCCGTCAGAACATCGTCAATCTGCCTGCCGGCAACGATTACAGCCAGGTTGCCCGTGGCGCCTACATCGTCGAGGGTAGCGATGCCAATCCCGATGTCATCCTCCTTGCCAGCGGCTCCGAGGTCAGCACGCTTGTCAGCGGCACTCCCCTGCTTCGTGCCGACGGCCTGAAGGTACGCGTCGTCAGCGTTCCCTCTGAAGGACTGTTCCGCACGCAGCCGAAGGAGTATCAGCAAAGCATTCTGCCCGCAGGCGTGAAGAAATTCGGCCTCACAGCCGGATTGCCTGTCACCCTCGAGGGGCTTGTCGGTGCCGACGGAGCCGTCTGGGGTCTCACCAGCTTCGGCTTCTCTGCCCCCTACAAGGTACTTGACGAAAAGCTCGGCTTTACCGCCCAAAACGTCTATGAACAGGTGAAAAAGCTGTTCTAATCAACAAAAAAAAGCCCTGTAAACACTCAAATTCATTCATCGCAAGAACCACAATTCTTGCGATGAATTGTTTATTCTCCCCCACGGTCGTTTCCTAACCACATAATAATTAGAAGATTGAAAGAAACGTCTTGCTTTCTGAGAAAGAAAGCGTGACAATTGTGACAATTGTCACGCCCCCTCCTGAGGATTCCGCTTGCTCTCCGACGATAACCCCTTGGGCTGTGGTGTTAACGCAGTGGGCTAGCAAATTAACGCAGTGGGCTACGGAATTATTCCCGTGGGCTACGGAATTATTCCAGTGGGCTACGGGAACGTCAATGGAGGATAAAAAAGATAAGTTCGTGAAGGAGGCCATGCGTCGTGTTGGCAGTCGCCCCAATGCCCTTGCTCATGGCGTCATAGCGGCGCAAGGCAGAGATAATCTCCATTACTTTCTTAGCCGAATAATTACGCATGCCGAAGATGTAATCGCCCGTCCCCCATGTAGACTTCATGCCTAGGAAAGCTGCCACCCCTTGTGCCGTGCGCTGAGGGGCATAAAACGAAAGCATGAGATTGGAGAAAAAGCTGAACAGAAGGGGCAATATGACCTGCATGGGGAAGGTTTTGGGGTTGTCTTCCATGTACTTGGTAATGCGCGCGGCTTTCTCGACATCCCTGACGACGAGGGCGTTCTTTAGCTCAAAGACATTGTACTCCTTGCTGATACCCGTATAATCCTCCACCATGTCGGGCGTAATGACTTTGCTGTCAGAAGGCATATTGATGTAGAGCTTTTCCAGCTCGCTTGTCAGGCGGTTCAAGTCCGAGCCGATGCTCTCCACAAGCATCATCGTGGCTTTCTCCTCGATAGTAAACTGATGGGCATGGACGTGGTTCGAAATGAAGTAAGGCAGGAAGTCCTCCCCCAGCCTTTTCGATTCGAAGACGGCTCCCCCTCCACGCTCTATATCTCCAACGACTTTCTTGCGACGGTCGAGCGAGCCGTTCTTATGGCAAAACACCAAGACGGTTGAAGGCTGGGGCTTCTGAAGATAGAAACTGAGGGCATCTATTTCCCCCTTAAGATTCTGAGCCTCCTTGACAATTATAACCTGCCGTTCAGCCATCATGGGATAGCGCTTGGCCAGGGAGAGGATATTACCGAGATTCGTGTCCTGCGCATAGACGATAGTCTGGTTGAACTCCCGCTTGCTCTCCGTCAACACGTCCGTAGCAAAGCGGGCAGCAAGCTGGTCGATGTAATAAGGCTCATCGCCCATCAGGTAATAGACGGGCCGGAGGGTCTTCCCTGATATCTCCTGAAGGATATTCTCGTAGGTTATTGCTGCCATGCTGTCTTCGGGATTATGATGCTGACATCAGATGAACTACCAGTCGAATTTCAGGTGTTTGACGGTCTTCTTCTCATCGATAATCATGCGCAGGGAATGAACACCCGTCATAAGGTGGTCCTCCACGTAGTTCTTCGTCACATGCGTGTCGCTCTGCTCGGTCTTAACACCTTCGGGTATCATGGGCTGGTCTGAAATAAGCAACAGGGCACCTGTAGGAATATGATTGGCAAAGCCGCAGCTGAAGAGCGTTGCCGTCTCCATATCTACTGCCATGGCACGCGTTGTGCGCAGATATTCCTTGAATTTCTCATCATGCTCCCACACGCGTCGGTTTGTCGTATAGACCGTACCCGTCCAGTAGTCACGCGCTCCGTCGCGAATGGCAGAAGAGACAGCACGCTGAAGCATAAATGCCGGCAAGGCAGGCACTTCGGGCGGATAGTAGTCGTTGGATGTACCCTCGCCACGGATAGCCGCAATGGGCAGGATGTAGTCGCCCACAGCCGTTTTGTTCGTGATGCCTCCACATTTGCCGAGGAACAGGACTGCCTTGGGGCGAATGGCACCGAGCAAATCCATGATGATAGCGGCATTGGGACTGCCCATGCCGAAATTGATGATAGTGATGCCCTCGGCAGAAGCAGAGATCATATTGGCATCACGCCCACGCACCTCCACACCATACTTTTCAGCAAAAAGCTCCACATAGTTGGAGAAATTCGTCAGAAGGATGAAGTCGTCAAACTCATCCAGCTGTCGTTTCGTGTAACGTGGAAGCCAATTTTCCACAATTTCCTGCTTTGTTTTCATAGCATAATTATTTTTTTCCTATATTTGCACGCTGAAATAGTTTGCAAAGATAGTGATGTTTGAATTAAATCTACCACCTTTTGACGTTAAAATTTCCTCTGAGGCTGGGAAAAAGCGTATTTTCGACTTTATCCGCAGGCGCCACGTAGCGCTGACGCCCGAGGAATGGGTGCGCCAACACTTCGTCCACTTCCTTGCAACAACGAAAGGCTACCCCCCTGCCCTGATGGCCAACGAAGTACAACTTAAGCTGAACGGTATGTCACGACGCTGCGACACCGTGGTGTACGACCGTGCGCTCACGCCGCGCGTCATCGTGGAATACAAAGCCCCCTCGGTAGAAATCACTCAAAAGGTGTTCGACCAAATCAGTCGCTACAACCGCGTGCTCCACGTCGATTACCTCATCGTCAGCAACGGGCTCACCCACTACTGCTGTCGCATCGATTACGACACACAAGGCTACTCCTTCCTCCCCGATATCCCTTCGTATGAGGAGATTCTTTGAAAAGGCATTTCGCTTTTTCAACAAAAAAGAGATTCCTCAAGCACCCCGCTGGCGCTTGAGGAAATCATGTGTACTGAGATGACAGTTTTAATCCTCCGCTTTCGGAGTGCCTTCTTCAGCTTTCTTGCGACGGATGGTGCGCTTCTTCTTGGGCTTTTCCTCGGGAGCAACAATCTTAACGCCAGCCAGTTCTGGGTCAATCATGATACGTCCGCAATACTCGCAGACAATAACCTTCTTACGCATCTTGATGTCTAACTGGCGCTGTGCCGGAATCTTGTTAAAGCAACCACCACAGGCATCGCGCTGCACATAGACGATACCCAAACCGTTGCGGCTGTTCTTGCGGATACGCTTGAACGACATCAGCAGACGGGGCTCAATCATCAGTTCCTTTTTCTTGGCCTGGTCACGCAGTTCCTCCTCCTTCTGGCGGGTCTCTGAGATAATGTCGTCGAGTTCGCTCTTCTTCTCATCGAGCATCAAATCCTTGTCAGCAATAATTGCGCGGATTTTCTCCATTTCGTCGAGGCAGATGCGCTGCTTGGCAGCACCTTCGCGCAGACGCTTGTTGGCCAACTCAATCTCAAGGTTCTCAAACTCGATTTCCTTGTTCAGGGCATCAAACTCGCGGTTGTTACGTACGTTATCAAGGTCTTTCGTATACTTGTCCACCAAAGCCTGAGCTTTTTCAATGGTGCGACGATACTCAGTGTCGGCCGACTTCATGGTGTTGTAGTCGGTTTGGAAGTTGTTCACACGCGTCTGCAAACCGGCAATTTCGTCCTCGAGGTCCTGGACTTCCAGAGGCAGTTCGCCACGCAGCGTCTTAATCTTGTCAATCTCGGTGTAAATAGTCTGAAGCTGATAGAGGGCTTTCAGCTTCTCTTCCACCGTCATGTCTTGGGGATTGATTTTCTTTGCCATACTATACCTTTTTTATATAATAATAATTCTATATCGTTTTTATGGGATTCGTACATAAACGGGTATGTTCAACCCGCAACGTGGGGAATTGCTCACGTAACAGACGCTCAAAGATGAAGGGAGTGAATTGCTCGCTCTCAAAATGTCCCATGCTCACCATCAAGATTTCACCGTCATGCCCAAAGAAATCGTGATAATGAATCTCTCCTGTGATGAAACAATTGGCTCCAACACGGATGGCGTCACCAAGCAGGAATGCTCCTGCTCCCCCGCAAAGCGCGACACGCTGAACAGGTTTTCTCGTCAGAGAATTATGCTGGAGAGCCTTGACGCCAAAGGTCGCTTTCAGACGCATCATGAACGCCTGCTCATCCTCAGGCTGAGGTAGCATACCGACAACGCCTGCGCCACAGACGACACCATTCGCCTCACGCTTTGTCAGCAATTCCACATCCGTCAGTCCGATACGGCGCGCAATCTCGTAATTAACGCCGCCGACGGCGTTATCCATATTAGTGTGCGCGGCATAGATGGCAATACCCTTTTGGATGGCCTTCAGTGTGCAACGCTCCACATAAGTACGCCCTACGACGGCTTTCAACGGGTGAAACAAAAGCGGATGATGGGCGACAATCAGGTTCAACCCCCGTTCTGCCACCTCGTCAATCACCTCTTCAGTGACATCTAGACACAATAATGCCCCTGTAACATCCGCCTCTGTCAACCCAATTTGCAAGCCGGAATTATCAAAATCGTCTTGCAATGGCAGCGGCGCGAACTGTTCAAGGGCAGCAATAACCTCTTTAACTTTCATCCGTACCGGAATTTCGGTGCAAAGATAGTGCAAGCCAAACGAAAAAACAAATTTATTTGAATTTTTCTGAGGCACAGCCTATCTAAAAGCTCCGAAAGGGGATTAAAGATAGTGCTACTATTGTGAACTCATAGTTGAAACGTCCAAGCGGTGCCACATCGCACTTTTTCTTTATCGGTAGTTGTTGTCTCCAAGGTGTATATCGCGGCAGTTGCGCTGGACTATATCGTGACCACCGACAAAAGTGTTGCCGCTGATTTCCACGTGCTGAGCATCGTGTAGCAGGATGGCTGTGGAATGGCTGCCCTCAATGTGGTTGTTCCGGATGAGGATATTGCGATTCACATGGAGCGGTGTCTCGGGCGACTCGGTCGTGACCATGATGCCCGTGGCGCGATAACCGTTGTCTGTTCCTGCTCCTCGGATATCGTTGTCCTCCACCACGACATGCTCCACAGGACCGGCTTCGTGCCAGCTGAGTTCAGCACCCAACTTGATGGCCGAGAGTGTGCAGCGTCCGATGCGATTACCACGAACCACCACGTCGCGGGCTTTCAACAGGAACGCCCGGCCATTGTTGTAGTCATCGACGTTGTCCGTTATTTCCACGTTCGGAAAACGAGAGTAGTTGTACATCAGCAGTTGCTGGCAGTCAGCCGAGGGCAAGGGATGATCCAGGGTGACATCCACACGCCAAGAGTCGGCATCGATGTCGCAGGAACGGGTAACATAGCGCCCCACCTCCTGCATATTTCTGCGATGCAGCAGGATAAGGGTGTCCCCCACTAAGGGATAATCCAGCGACTGTGCGTGTAAGTCAGCGCCTTCAACGCGGACTTCTATCCGGCTGAGGTCCGAGGCATCGGGTTTGATATGCCAGTAGTAATTGTGGATATTCGTGCAGTCGTCGCCATTCCCTGCAAAGGTGGAGCCCGTAATGGTCAGGGTGCCGCTGCACGATGTGAAGTGAGTGGCGTCTGTCGAAGTAGAGCTGACGCGACCTGCCTCGGGGACAACAGTCAGACTATCGATGAGGATATCGTGACAGAGGTGTCCCACAACGCCCATTCCGGGAAAGCTCCTGATGGAGAGGCCGCGAAGGGTGATAGACTCCGATTCGCGAAGCATCACACACGGACGGTAGTGTCCGCCATAGCGGATGACACAGATGTCGCCTACGGGAGGATGGACACGGGAGGTCATGCGCACCAGCCCCGGACGCAGCAGCTGGGCATCCTGTATGCCGCCATAGTAGAAATGTCTGCGCTCGCTGCTGTAGAAATAGTAGCGTCCTTGCACAATGCTGTCAATGTAGGAGTAGAGTGCAGGGTCGAACTCAATGTCGAAGTCCTCCTCGGACGTACGAATTACTTTTCCCTCTGTAGCGCCAGGACGGCGGTAGGTGATTTCAAGTCCGTTCAGCGTCATCCGCTTGCAGCCTACGAAGGAGAGCACCTGCATCCATCCCTCAACCACCAGCCGTGCCCCCTTTGCCTCTATTGTGAGGTCTTCGCAACCAGTAAAGTCCAGCCCCGTCACATAGGGTTTTCGTGGTTGGAAGAGTGCCCACTGAACTTCCAGTCCCCTGCCCAGGGCACCGCTGATGGCACGTCGCTCGATATCGATGGCCATAGGGTCGCTCAGCTCGTAGGTGCCAGCGGGAAAGAAGAGCGTTGTCTGCGGATGCTGACGACAGTATTCCGCAGCTCGCCTCAAAGCCTTCGTATCCGACCGCCCGTCATCAGGACGAGCCCCGAACTTGCTGACAGACACAGTGCGTGCATTAGCCTCAAAGGAGAACATTATGCACAGCAACACTCCAACGAAGATTGAATATGGAATATGCATAATTGGAGATGGATGAATGTAACGAATCGCTTTAATTCTCATTTTTTTCTTTTTCTGTTTTTCAATAGTCATGGCAACTAGCAGGACCGATGTTTTTTATGCTAAAAACTTTTCTTTCTCTTTTGCTTATCAACCATCATACCTCACACATCAGCCTTCAGACGATTTATATCGAGTGCAAATTTATATAATATTTCTGAGATTATAAGCCAGCCGGGATAAAAACTTTTTCAGTTTATAGAGGAAATATATAAAAGATAGCGATATCACCAAAGATTATCCACAGAAAGCAACTTATTGGCTTTTTCAGCAGGCGTTTCTAACCCAAAATGCGATTTCACACGTCTTTGAAAATGCTCAAACAACTTTCCAAAATGGGCTGACACTACTTTAGGACGCAAGATAACAGTTTTTCATCAACCTTTTCCCGCCATGCCAAAGCTCTTGCAAGCATGGTTTTGGTCATCTGCCTTGACGAAAACGTGCTTTTTTCCTTTTCACTGCAATGAAATGTTCGCATTCGGATGCTCTGCAAAGGTATAGCAAGCATTTGAGGCGTTCAGACAAACATCCGAGAAGCGACCGTCAATGCGCACCAGCATCGCATCCTTAGTCCTGTAAATCGAAATAATACTTTGCTCTCGCTAAATCGCATTTTTGTCACTACCTTTAATCCCCTTTGGGGCTTTTAGGAAGGGGTTGCTCGAAAAAACCAAATTATACTTGCTTTTTCGCTCGGCTCACCCTATCTTTGCACTCATGAAATCTCCACGAAACAAGACGATGGTGCTGAGTGATGACGAGCGGGATGACCTGCGTGGACGGCTCTTCACTGCTCAGCTTATGCCTGAGCGGCTGGAAAACACGACAATACACGCCGACCTCTTCGACGTCATCGACCGTCTGCCCGACCATTTTGCCGACCTCATCATCATCGACCCACCCTACAACCTCAGCAAGCGCTTTGGCGCATCGCAGTTCAAGGCAGGCCCTGACGACGATTACAGGGCCTACATCCGCTCGTGGTTGCCGCGCGTCATTGATAAGCTGAAGCCCGACGGCACCCTCTACCTCTGTGGTGACTGGCATAGCAGCGTAGTACTTTACGACGAGCTCCGTCCTTTTCTCCACGTACTAAACCGCATCACCTGGCAGCGCGAGAAGGGACGTGGGGCCACCCACAACTGGAAAAACGCGATGGAGGACATCTGGTACGCCGTTGCTAACCCAAAGGACTATTGTTTCCATGTCGATGCTGTCATGCAGCGTCGCCGCGTCATTGCTCCCTATCGGCAGGACGGCAAGCCCAAAGACTGGGAGGAGACGGCTGAAGGAAACTTCCGCAACACCTGTCCATCGAATTTCTGGGACGACATCAGCATCCCCTATTGGTCTATGGCAGAGAACACCTCTCATCCTACACAAAAGCCCGAAAAGCTCATAGCCAAACTCATCCTTGCAAGTAGCGAGCCGGGCGACATGGTGTTTGACCCCTTCCTCGGTAGCGGTACCACGTCTGTCGTAGCCAAGAAACTCGGCCGGCACTATTGCGGCGTAGAGATTGACGAAACATACGCGTGTTTAGCCGAGAAACGCCTGCTCCTTGCCGAAACGGACAAAGTCATTCAAGGCTATGCCGACGGGGTTTTCTGGGAACGCAACACTCGTCGTACTACTTCCTGATACCGTACAAATAGCCCAGCAACGCCATCTTACCGCGCATGGTTTCACGAGGCGTAAACTCGCCATTCACCCACATATAACGAATGTTGAAGAAGCTCTCCTGCTGGGGCCAGCCACTGGTGTACCAGTCCGGGTAGCAGCGTTGTAAAATGACGCGTGCGTCACCTCCATTATAGCCAGGGCTCCATGTCTCCGTTCCGTTAAAGGGCGTCTGCCCGGGATGCGAACCAGGAACTCCGTCGTTACGTCCTGTCGTATAGCAATCCACGATGTGTCGCTCTCCAAGCCCCGTCATCTCAACGGTGTTGGAGGGGTTACGACCCAGCCCCCATCCTGCCTCGCTGTACATAGCGCGCTCCAGTTCCTGACGGCGTGTCTTGTCTTTCGTTATATAGTGGGCTAGCATCACCAGCTGCAGGTTCTCTGATGTCTGCCAACGAGGATCATTCGCTGTGCGACGCGAAGGACGCAGTACGAGCTTACTCACATTATTCTCATCCGCCTGTGCAGCCACACAGGTTTTCATGTGTTCATAGAGTTCCGGATAATGCCGTTCATGCGGACAAGTGAGGTAGGCTGCTGTGCCCCAAATCTGGTAGAAACCGTCACGTCCTTTGTCAAAGATTTTCGACGAAGCATCCTTGACGACGCTCTCCTCTGCCATAACACGTTCCCATTCCACATCGCCTGTGACGTTATAGAGGTAGGCTGCTGCCATCTGGCGGAAATCACGTCCTCGCATTCGGGCGCTGCCAATGTCTTGCATATCGTCGAACTGCAGATTCTCCTGACGGCTGGCAAAGCGAAAAGCCTTGATAGCCTCACGGGTGTAATAATCAAGCAGCTCGGCAAATTCACTTTTTCCCTTCTGACACAACACCCTGAACGCCTCGGCCATCATGGCACAGTTTGCTGCATTTGCCCAAGCAGCCATCGTCGTACAACCAGCCTGGAACATGATGGTCCACTCCTTCGAAGGATTTGTAACGCCCTGCGAATAAGCTTCTCCATCGCGGATACTGAGGAAGAAATCGACCTCGTTTCGAGCCTCGTCCATGAGGTCGGGAATACCGTTTCCGCTCTCACGTATACCGAGGTCGTCCTCCGAAAGCCGTCCTCCCGTGAGCAGATAAGGCAACAGCATGTCGTAGATATTGCTGACATGCGCCAAATGACGGTCCCAGTCGAAAGCATCGGAATGTCCTCCGCGCACCTCCGTGTTGACAGGGTTTCCAGGCAAGCGGTGTTGCCAGAAGAAAGATTCCAGAGCGGGTTTGAAGTGCGGTTCATCCCACGTATCGCCGCGCATCTTCTGCCAATCGGGATTCCAGGGATGCAGGTCCGTCAGATAGACAGTAAATCCCACAGGATCCACCTCGGGGATAAAACGGGGCTGACGGGGAACAGGGGTTACATGTTCAGGGTCAATTGGTTCGCCCAAGCGCATGTAGTAGTAACCTCGCACCGAATAACGATAGGGTTGAAAATAGACCTCGTTCTTGATATCGAAGTCCATGCTGCACCCCACGTCCTCAACTACCAGACGATAGCGTCCTGCACGGGTTTCCCGGAAATCAATGTTCCAGACGTCCGAACCAGTCATATTCTTCTTATTGGCTTCCTGTTCAAAATCCGAGGCAAGCTTCCAGAAACGTACATTGCCCACCTTGTGGGACTTCTTTGTCTCCACGTTGTAGAGCCATACCTTCTTGCCCTCGAACGACTTGTAATCACGTTGTCCGCCTTCGCCCAGCCATATATAAAGGTCTGCCTCCTTCACTTTCTCGGCAGGACTATAGCCCAAGATGTTCACATGTACAGCTTCGGAAGGGGTCGTCCAGATGTCGAAGCGCACGTCAGCAGAGATCACATCTGCACCCACACCCGAGGGAATGTTGACGGTATACGTGCACCCTTGCCGCATCGGCTGGGGCAGACGCAGGAATATCCAGTGGTCCAGTTCGCTGGTGAGCGTGTTGTCAGTATTCATCGGTTTCGACTTACGCCAGGCATTCAGCGCCTGCTGCGTACCAAAAGCCTTATCGTCAGCAGAGCGGATAATCCACTCCCCCGCTCTACCTGCTACTTCTACATCCAGCCTCGGATGAAACACCAACAGCGTATCGTCGCCTTCGGCAAACGAATGGCCAAGATAGGCACTCGATCCTGTGGCATCGTCACGGTAATGTACCTCCCCATCGCGGAAATGCACCATCAGGTACTCCTTATCAATCACACGCAGTTCAACAAACTTTGTCGCGTAAGCTCTTCCTGCCAGCATAGCCAACACTAGCACTATACCAAAAAACATTCCTTTTCTCATATCCTTAATTATAGAATTTTCAACAAATCATCGTAATTACCGCTCGTGGATGAGTCCTTGACGGTAGGCAAAGAGAAGACGGCGGAGGTCCTCTATGCGTGAAGCTATATCACGCCCTTTATCGGTGTCGCGCATCATGATACGATGGGAACGCATCTCCACCAAATGACGCGTGGAACGGATATCGCTCCCCTTGCGAATAGCATCTTCGGTGCTGGTAAATGTTTGGTGTTCTACCAGCTGCATACCACGGGAATGATAGACAAGAGTGTAACCCGCAATGCCCGTAACACGCTGATAAGGTTTAGAAAAGCCACCATCAATGACGATGAGTTTACCGCCTGCCTTCAGAGGGCTCTCGCCCTTTGCCGTATGAATAGGGGTATGCCCATTGATGATATGACGATGGGTGCCACGCACATCAAACTCCTCAAGGATACGGTCAACAGCTTCAGGGTCGTCGCGAAAAGCATAGTATGCGCCTTTGTTTTCCTTCATGACAGCCTTGTCCTTCAGGAAATAGCGCTCGAAAGTAGTCATTTTGTCCTTATCGAACAAGGGTGAGTCTTTGCCACACCAGAGATACCAGAGATAGTCCAAATTATAATTTGTTTCTCCATTTGCAGTTTTGCCCGATTGCGCTCCGTTTTCATAGGCCTCCCGAATTAATTTATCAATTCGGTCAAGAAGCGCCCGACCATGAAAAGTTTCACCTCCAATAACAACGTCGCGAAACGAGCCATCGGCATCCATCGGCACAGAGGCATGATAGAGGAGGTTACCGTTGCAGACAAGATACATGGAGCCGTTGTCAAGCAGCAAACGAATGTGCTTCTTCAACTTCTCCGAGGTAAGGAAAGAGTGACGAATCTGCTCAATAAGTTCCTGTTCCTCAATACTGAGCCGATAAGGGTCTTCAGGGTCAATGGTAGGCAGAAATGTGTCGCTCATGGTGTATTTGCGTTTGCCAATCCGACAAATCCCTTTCTTGAAATCGGTTTTGTCAAGCAACAGGCGCTCCTCCATACCAAACTCAGGACGACGACGAATGATTTCTGCTTCAAGCTTGAATTGGAGAATGCTGACCGCCTTATGCATCTGAGCAATGAGCCGACGCGTCTTGGCACTGAGGGTGACATTCTCTTCCAATCGTGGACCAAAGGCGTCACAAGGGTCGTCCTTATAGACTTCCATTGCAAAAATGGCTAATGGCAGTAGGTTGATGCCATAGCCGTCTTCAAGCACACTGAGGTTGCCATAACGCATACAGATGCGCAGGATGTTCGCCATACAGGCTACGTTGCCCGAAGCGGCGCCTATCCACAGCACATCGTGGTTGCCAAACTGTATGTCAAAGTTCTGATAATCTGCCAGTGCATCCATCACAAGATGGCTGCCCGTGCCTCGATCGAAGAGGTCTCCTATGATATGCAGTCTATCAACCGCCAAGCGTTGGATTACCGTACAAAGGGCAGCGATAAAATGGTCAGCCTCGCCCACGTCGATAATCGTATCGACGATGCTACCCACGTAACGATTCTTGTTGCGTACCGCCTCCGACTCGTGAAGCAGTTCTTGAATGATGTAACTGAATTCCCCCGGAAGTACCCGGCGCACTTTCGAGCGCGTATATTTTGACGAGATGTTCTGGCATATAAGCACCAAATAACGAATGGTAAGCGAGTACCAAGAAGGTGATAGTTCACTACCCTTTGCTGCTGCCTCTTCCCGCAGGAGCGCCAGCTTTTCCACTGGATAGTAAATAAGCGTACACAGGTCACGCAGTTCACGTGTGTTGAGTTCATCACCCAACAATTCTGTCACCTTACGACGAATGTCGCCGGATGCGTTTTTGAGTACATGCTGAAAAGCCTCGTGCTCGCCATGAATGTCGGCAAGGAAATGCTCCGTTCCCTTCGGGAGATTCAGGATGGCCTCCAGATTGATAATCTCCGTAGCCGTCTCGGCAGCATTCTTATACGTCTTGGCAAGCAGCTTCAGATAGTCCATCTGACGCTCTATCTCTTCCATCGGATAACTCCATTCGGCCATAGAACACTAAAAATCTAAATTTGTCGAAATGTTTTGGGGCAAAAGTAATCAATTATTCGCGATTTTTTTATTCCTTTGCACAAAATTTTCACAATGTATAAATTTGAACCCATTCTGAAGACCCTTATCTGGGGTAGTGAAAGTTGGCAATTGTCTGGAGTTCCGGGCTCATTGTCTGTTGTTTTTGAAGGTCCTGAAAAGGGAAAAACCGTTGCCGACCTCCTCTGCGAGCAGCACGAGCAGCTCGTCGGGCGTCGCAGCTACGAACGCTATGGCAATGTATTTCCTCTCCTTATTAAATTCATTGAGGCTAATCAGCCTCTCTCCGTTCAGGTACACCCGAATGACGAGTTGGCTCGCAAGCGCCACAACTCGTTTGGTAAGACGGAAATGTGGTACGTCCTCCATGCCAAAAAGGATGCTTATCTATATGCCGGCTTCAATCGCCTGCTCGACCCTGAGAGCTATTGCCGCATGGTGGAGGATGGAAGCATCACGCAGGCATTGGCCAAACATACGCTGCAAGAGGGAGATGTCTTTTTCCTTCCAGCCGGACGCGTGCACAGCATCGGTGGAGGCACTACCATCGCCGAGATTCAGCAGACAAGCGACATCACCTACCGCATCTACGACTTCGGACGTCTTGACAAGAACGGCAATCCCCGCGAGCTGCACACGGAGTTGGCAAAGGACGCCATCGACTACCATGTATTTTCAGACTACCGCACACACTATCTCCCCTGCCCCAATCGCCCCGTGGAGTTAGTCAATTGTGATTACTTCACCACCTCGCTGCTCGACCTCAACCAGCCTATCCGTTTCGACCACAGCGCGATGGACTCGTTTGTCATCTACATTGGCCTTGAGGACAATTGCGAATTCACGGACGAAAAAGGCGAGAAAGTCCTTTTGCACGCCGGACAAACCCTGCTTGTTCCCGCTTCCAACGGACGGCTCGACCTTCGTCCCATTGGAGCAGCCAAACTGCTTGAAGTGCACATTTGATAATTATTTTTCGCCCTTCGCTTTTCATTCTTCATTTTTCGTATTATCTTTGCAGACTGAAACAATAAACCACTTAAACCTCAACTCATAATGAAAAAGACCTTATTCTTCGTACTGATGGGCGCAGCCCTCATGTTCACCTCCTGCAAATCCAGTCAGAATGCTTACAAGCAAGCTTATGAAAAGGCAAAGTCGCAGGAAACCTATGCCCAGTCTGATGCTAACGCTCCTGTGCAGGTAACACCCGCCAGCGAGTCGCAAGCTGTTACACCCGTTACCGACAATACCCCCGTTCGTCAGGAGTCTGTCGTTGCCTTTAGTGGTGACCTCAAATCCTATAGCGTTGTCTGTGGTAGCTTCAGCGTTCAGACCAACGCCGAGGACCTCTGCCAAAAGCTGAAAGCCGACGGTTATAAAGCCGGTATCGTCAAGAATGTCGACCGCAACATGTACCGCGTTTATATCGGCACCTACAACACCAAGGCCGAGGCTGTCACAGCCCGCGATGCCTTCAAGGCTGCCAACCCCGACCGTCAGGACTTCCAGGAGAGCTGGATTCTGCTGAAGAAGTGATACCCTTTCTGAACATACAAGCTGTCACCGCCCTTCACGCCGATGAAATCGCAGCGGCGGTTGACAGCGTTGTACGTTCGGGCTGGTACCTGAAGGGAAAGGCCACAGCCGATTTCGAACAAGCGTATGCCACATTTATCGGCACATCTCATTGTGTGGGCTGTGCCAATGGATTGGATGCGCTTACGCTTATTTTAAAAGGATACATGGAGCTTGGCGTGATGGCGCCAGGTGATGAGGTTATTGTCCCTGCCAACACCTTCATAGCCTCTGTGCTTGCTGTCACACGCTGTGGACTCACGCCCGTATTTGTCGAGCCCTGTGCCAATACCTCGCTCATCGACGACAGCCTCATCGAAGCGGCTATTACCCCACGCACTCGTGCCATTATGGTTGTCCACCTCTATGGCCGCTGCGCCTGGACAAAGCGCATTAGCGACATCTGTCGCCACTACGACCTAAAGCTCATTGAAGACAACGCCCAAGCACACGGAGCCCTTGCTGCGCCTGACCGGCGTACCGGCTCTATGGGTGATGCTGCGGGGCATAGCTTCTATCCAGGCAAGAATTTGGGGGCTTTGGGTGATGCCGGAGCCGTCACCACAAACGACGATGCCCTTGCCGACGTGGTGCGACGCCTCGGCAACTACGGCATGGAGCCCAAATACTACTGCGACGTGCAGGGCATCAACAGCCGTATTGACGAAATTCAAGCTGCCGTACTTACTATCAAGCTGCGCCATCTGGACGAGGACAACCAACGACGTCGCGCCATTGCCGACATCTATACAGACATGCTCCCCGCTTCTCTGACACTCTCCCCCTTCGCCTTTGATTCCGTCTACCACATCTACCCCATCTTCACGGAACAGCGCGATGCCCTCCAACGCTATTTGCTCTCCGAAGGCATCGAAACCAACATCCACTACCCCGTCCCGCCCCACCGTCAATGCTGTTTTCCGCAGTTTAACTCCTTTTCTTTGCCCATCACAGAGCAGTTAGCCGCCACGGAACTCAGCCTCCCCATCAGCCCTGCCCTTTCAACAGACGAGGCACGCATCGTAGCAGAAAGAATACGACAGTTTTTCCATATCTAATACCTTATCTTCAGCATGCAACTCCGACGAATTTCCGCAGCCTTTGTTGCCGCCCCCGGCATCCGCGACCTTTTCGACAGAGAGGGAATCCCTTTCACTCCCGTCAACAAAATCAACTGGCCCTCTTACCCCTACCTGCCGGAAGTGGCTGTCCGTATGGCTTTGGGCAACGACGCCCTCCTCATCCACTACCGCGTGAGCGAGCAGGCCGTGCTGGCACGCTATGCTACGGATGGCGACAAAGTTTGGACGGACTCTTGTGTCGAGACATTCATTCGCCCCAATGGTGCCGAAGGCTATTACAACATCGAATGCACTTGCATCGGCACGCTTCTCATTGCCTACGGCGCCGGACGTAACGAGCGCCAGCCCCTTTCAACGGAATTGCTGGAAAGCGTCGACCGTTGGGCTTCGTTGGGACGCCAGCCGCTGGGGCTCATTGGCACTCCTACTATCTGGGAACTCGCCCTCGCCCTGCCCTACACGCTGTTTGGAGACCATAGCCCACAGGTTTCCTCAGGCGAATTCCGACTGAATGTTTATAAATGTGGGGACGACTTGCCCACGCCTCATTTCGTTTCTCTTTTCCCCATCTCCGCTCCTGCCCCTGACTTCCACCGTCCCGACTGCTTTGGAAAACCTGCATAGTCAAAAGGGAATTAAATCTCAGCGCAGGCAAAAGTTATTGTACCAAACCCGTTAGGACACGTGTCCTAACCCGTTGGGACACCTTACCTAACCCGTTGGGACACGTGTCCCAACGGGTTAGGTAAATAAGAAAAGGAGGACTTCTCTCCCATCCCCTTTTTGTTTTTCTTGCAATTTGTTACAAATAATGGATTTTTATTAGTAATTTTGCAGCCGATTATGGAAAAGAGGCACAATTTTGGAAGCAAACTGGGTATTATCCTAGCAGCAGCAGGTTCAGCCGTAGGGCTGGGTAATGTTTGGCGTTTCCCCACGGAAACGGGAGCACACGGAGGAGCAGCGTTTATTCTCATCTATATTCTATGCGTTATTGTGCTGGGCATCCCCGTCATGCTGTCAGAGTTTGTTATTGGGCGCAGCACCCACGCCAATACCATCGATGCCTATCGCCGCTTGGCGCCACGCTCGGCCTGGATTATCCAAGGTTTCCTGGGCGTTTTTGCCGCCTTCATCATCCTCTCGTACTATAGCGTAGTGGCAGGCTGGACCATGAAATACCTTGTCACGGCGGTAGCGGGAGGGGTGACGCAGATAGCCGACCCTGCGGCCTACTACACGGCCTTCACCGTCCATCCCTGGTGGCCTGTGGTCTTCACGGCGATAGTGCTCATCGTCACGCATATCATTGTTGTCCGAGGGGTACAGAATGGCATTGAGCGATTCTCAAAGCTGCTGATGCCCCTGCTGTTTATCATCATCACCGTGCTGGTTGTCTGTTCGATGTTGATGCCTGGGGCAAAGGAGGGACTTCAGTTCCTGCTTCGTCCCGATTTCTCGAAGATAACAGCCGACACCCTCCTCAGCGCCCTGGGGCAGGCGTTTTTTTCGCTGAGCCTTGCGATGGGGTGCCTGTGCACCTACGCCAGCTACTTCCGCGACGACGCCAACCTCACACGCACAGCCGTCAGCGTCGTCAGCATCGACACGCTGGTAGCCATCATGTGCGGTTTCATTATCTTCCCAGCCGTGTTCAGCGTGCAGGAAATCACCCCCGACGCAGGGCCTGGGCTCGTGTTCATCACGTTGCCCAGCGTTTTCCAGATGGCTTTTGAGGGAGCACCCATCCTCGGCTATATCTTTGCCCTGCTCTTCTACCTGCTGCTCATTGTGGCAGCCATCACCAGCACCATCTCGCTCCACGAGACCATCACGGCGTTTCTCCACGAGCATGGGCTCTCGCGCCGTGCCGCAGCCTGCATCGTCACTACGCTCTGCCTTGTGCTGGGCATCTTCTGCTCCCTCAGCTTCGGCCCGATGAAGGACTTCAAGCCCTTCTTCGGCCTCGGATTCTTCGACGCGTTCGACTTCCTTTCCGCCAAAATCATCATGCCCGTAGGCGGCATCATCATCAGCCTTTTCGTGGGCTGGCGACTGGACAAAAAGCTGGTTCGCGACCAAGTAACCAATGGCGGCAAGCTGCGCGCCCCGCTCTTCGGGTTCTATCGCTTTGTCATTCGTTGGGTAGCCCCCACACTCATCACGCTCGTCCTACTCAACGAGCTGGGAGTGTTTACACATACATCTTAACGAGATTACTTTATCCAGATTTTCTTGCCGTTCTGGATGTAGATGCCGTGTACAGGTTGCACGGCAGGCTGGCCTTGCAGATTAAAGGCAGGAACATCGGTTTCCATTTCTGCGTCATCAACCATGGGGGATTGGATGCCTGTGTCGATGTCTGTCATGACATGCTGGATATCAGCAGGGGTTAGGGCGCAGTTGAAGATGCGGAGGTCGTCAATATACGCTTTCAGCAGAGGGGTTGAGGCTGCTTTTCGATTTTCCAAAGGACGACCGAAATAGCCTAAGATGGGGCGGAGAGCCGAGGGACGGAGGGTGATATCGGCTGTAGCGGCAACTCGCTCGCCATCGATGTAGAGCGTCACGCTGTCGGAAGCCATCGTCAAGGCAACGTGCTTCATCTTCAAGGCAGGGAATTTAGGGGCAATAAGCGTCTGCTCTTCCCCATCCTTGCAGATAGCGAAGCGCATATGACTACCGTCGGAAGGAGTGAGATAGAGACTCGCCTCTTGTCCGCCTCCCAAGGCGGGAATGCCAAAGTCGAAAATGCGCTGTCCGGCTCCAGCAGAGCCGCCCGTCCAATACATCCAAAGGCAGATAGTCAGCTGATCAGAAGCAAGCAACGTGGCAGGAGCCTGCAGGAAGTTCGAGCCGTCCATACGAAGGCTGTGACTGCCGCTGACGACATAGCGTTCCGTCTTTGTAAAGAGCTCATCGCCATAGAGGGCGAGGTTAAAGTGGTTTTCGGTGGCGTCGCGCAACGATTCGTCGAACTCATAGCGGGCGATGCACCCCTGCGTGCCGTCGGTGGAGAGTGCTGAAACCACTTCCGAGCAGTCAGAGATGTTGTCACTCTCGTCGATGGCCTTTACCTTATATAAATAGGTGCGCGCAGGGAGGACGGTGTTGTCAATGAAGAGTGTGTCAGGCACCGTGCGGGCAATCGTGTTCCACTCGCTATCCTCAGCATCGGCACGCAACACCATGTAACCCGCGATATCCGTCTCTGCATTGGCGTGCCAACGAAGGCATACAGAGGCTCGCTGCGCTTCAGCCGCCAGCCCCGTGGGGGCTTCGGGAGGTGTGAGCTTACAGCGCGAGGTAATTGGTATAATCTTCCATTGCTGACGAGCATCGCCTGTATAAGAGCCCTGCTGGATGTTGCCCCCTGACGTTTTGCTGCCTCCAGCCACCTCAATACAGAGATTGCTATAGCGACTACGGATATAGTAGTAGCCCTCGCCGGCATACTGTAGATACCATTGCTCGTTGGTGCCAAGACTGCCATTATAGAGGCGAATATCGCCACCGTTATCGAGCGACCAGTTCCAGACGTCAATGGGAAAATCGTTCTGAGAGGCGCAGATGGTGTAGTAGCTGAAATCTCCACCTATGCGGGAATCAACGGGACGGACGTTCCAGTACTGCGACTTTCGATTACTCCATGACTGTTGGTTAACGTTCGTGCCCGAAGCTACGGAGTTGTTCGCCAGCGACATCACCATGCGGCTGTTGCGATTGACAAGCATATACGTACCGTCGATGGGTGACGGCTGCACGTCCTCGCCCCACGTGATGTTCACAACACGCTCGGCATTGGTTTGTCCCTGCTGGTAGCCTGTGCCACCAGGCATATCGACGCAGAACTCATACGTTGGTCCATAGCCATCGAAATAGACAAGGCGGTCGGCGCAGACAAAGCGCCACGATGAGTTCTTGGCTTGGCGCTCGGACGAGCCGATGAAAGCTTCTATGCGGTCGTCAAGTGTGTTGCGATAGACCGAAGCTGCGGCCCAGGCGTTGCGGTTTTCGGCATAGGCAAGACGGTCGCCCAAAGAGGCACGACAGAATTCTCCACGCGCCAATCCATCCCAACCCCACCAAATGCCTGTCTGCATACCATACTGCACGCCCACCATAGCCTCCATGACATTGTGGAGCTCATCGGCTGTGGCATAATTGTCATCCGAACGAACTTCGCTGAAGAAATTGGCATAAGTGTTGAAGCCTCCCGCCAACTGATGCGTGCAGCCCTCATCAACGTAAGGTTTCATGTAGTTATACCATTTGGAGGCTTCGTCGCAGTTAAGGGTGTTGCCTGCCGAGATACGGATATCATGAAAATGGTCGGCATAGTCAGTACGAAGCAGTTGGCAAATGGCACGAAAGTCGCTCATGCTCCCCTGCCCCCAGCCGTAGTCGGGCTCATTGAAGGGGCTAACGGTGATAACCTTGTAGCCTGCATTCTGATAGGCCCTTGTAGAAATATCGATGAGCTTTGCCCAGCGGGCAGCGTTGGCTTTGCCGGAGGAGGTAAAGTAAGGGTCAACAGCGCCGTCGGCAGGGTCGCTGTTTACCACAAGATAAGGACGCGAAAGCAGTCGGGCTATGGCAATACGCTTGTTAAGGTCTTGTTTTTGTTTCGTGGTTAGCGCCGTATCGCCCAAAAGAGGTTCAGTAGGCTGAAAACTGACTCGAAGAACGGAAATGTTCTCCTTACCAATGAAGGCAATGCCTCGCTTCACATTTTCTTGGCTAATCCACGCCGCATCCATACCCCAGACAATGGGGTATTTTTCACCCTCGGCCACCGTGCTAAATACTACATCCGTACTGTTCAATGACGACGGGAGCAAACCATCGGAGGCCGTATGCTGAGCCGATAGCAATGAAAAATGAAAAATGAAAAATGAAAAATAAATGGCACAACGAAAAAGCCGGACAGCAAAGCTAGAAACTGAAGTAAGTAACATTTTATTCTTCATTTTTCATTCTACATTGTCACAAATCCTTACAGACTATTCAGCAATTCCGTCTTGCCTTCATCCACCAACTTAATGATAAGTTCACCGAAAAGGGTGTTGGCCCACGCAAACCAAGAACGGGTGAAGTGTTTCGGGTTGTTAACGTCGAACGTCTCGTGCATGAAGCCCGTACCAGCATCGGTAGCGAGCAGGGTACGGATGCACCACGCCATTTCCGCATCGCCATCTGCATCGTTGGAGGTTGTGAATGCACGCATGATGATACTCATCGGCCAAGCCATGTCGTAACCTACGTGCGGGCCGCCGATACCCTCGGCCACCTTGCCGCGGAAGAAATAAGGGTTGTCCTCGCTCCACACAAAGCGACGCGTGTTTTGGTAGACAGGATCGTTGGCATTCACCACGCCGAGGTACGACATTGCCAACAGACTAGGCACATTGGCATCGTCCATCAGGAGGGCATTGCCGTAACCATCCACTTCAAAGGCGTAGATTTTGCCGTATTTCGGATGGTCATAGACAGCATACTCTTTCAACGCGGCAGCCACCTCGTTTGCCAAAGCCTTGCAGTCGGCTGCAAGTTTATCAGACCCGTCGCTTTTCACGGTTTCGAGAATCTCAGCCGCATTGCGGAGCTCTGTTACAGCGAAGAAGTTAGAAGGCACGAGGAAGGAGAACGTAGTAGCATCATCTGAAGGACGGAAAGCGCTGGCAATAAGCCCGACGGGCTTGGCAGGAGCACCCCAACCATCGTTGCAACGAGTATCGAGCTGGCGCTCTGTGCGACGCTGGAAACGATACGGGCCGAGGCCGTCCTTAAGTTGTTGCTCACGGAAGGTTTTGAGGATATTCGTCACTGCCTGCTGCCACTCGTCGGTACGGAAGATGGTATCATCGCCCGTCTGCTTCCAGTAGGCATAGGCAAGACGGATGACGTAGCAGGGTGAATCAATCTCCCACTTGCGTTCATGCAGCTCAGGCTTCATAGCCGTGCGGTCGGTAGCCCATTCACTGCCAGTTGGTCCCATGTTGAAAGCATTAGCGTAGGGGTCGATATTGATGCACTTCAACTGACGGAGGATAACGCCACGGATGAGCCTCGCCAGTTCAGGGTCGTCCTTGCAGAGTGCCACATAAGGAAACACCTGAGCGCCACTGTCGCGCAACCACATGGCGTGAATGTCGCCTGTATAAACAAAGGTATCCTCATTGCCGTCGAAATGGACAGTAGTGTCCAACGTATTAGGCAAACAATTCTCGAACATCCATGCCAGCCTGCGGTTGGTGAGAACTTTCTTGATAACTTCTATCTTGGCCTCAACAGCCTTAGAAACAAACAACCGTTCTTCCACAGGTGGACGGCGAGTGACATAGCCGCCTTCAGGCTCTGCCTGCGCAGGAAGAGTGAATGACATTTCCACAGGGATAGCACCCGTCACAGCGGGCGTTTTGGGACTCGACTGACAGCCGACAAAGCTGCACACAATAGCTGCAAAAAACAGCGCGGCAAGAGAGTTTTTCATCTTCGTTTTAAGAGTTTCAATGGTTCGATTTAAAAAGGAAGTAATTTTTTCGGCACAAATATACGCAAATAAGAAGATATTCCGTACCTTTGCCGAACAAAAAATGAAAAAAAATATTAAACCCATTAAAAAAACCCTGTAACATGACACTTGACCAGTTCAATTTTGCCGGAAAGAAGGCATTTGTGCGTGTAGATTTCAACGTTCCTTTGAACGAGAGTTTCGAGATTACCGATGACACCCGCATCCGTGCAGCGCTCCCCACGCTGAAGAAGATTCTTGCTGATGGCGGTCGCCTCATCATTGCTTCTCACATGGGTCGTCCCAAAAAGAACCCAGACCCAAAGTACTCCCTCCGTCATATCCTGCCTCACGTCAGCGAGTGCCTTGGTGTTGATGTGAAGTTCGCCGATGATTGTCAGAAGGCTCAAGACGCTGTGGCTGCTTTGAAGGACGGAGAAGCGCTGCTGCTTGAGAATCTCCGCTTCTATGCTGAGGAGGAAGGCAAGCCCCGCGGATTGGCTGAGGATGCCTCCGATGAAGAAAAGAAGGCTGCCAAGAAGGTTGTCAAGGAGAGTCAGAAGGCCTTCACGAAGGTGCTAGCCGACTATGCCGACTGCTACGTCAACGATGCTTTCGGCACCGCACACCGTGCCCATGCCTCCACGGCCCTCATTGCCGACTACTTCGACACCGACCACAAGATGTTCGGCTATCTTATGGAGAAAGAAGTCCGCGCCGTCGATAAGGTGATGAACGACATCCATCGTCCTTTCGTTGCCATTATGGGTGGATCGAAGGTTTCAACGAAGATTGAAATCATTGAGAACCTGCTTGGCAAGGTCGACACCCTTATTTTGGGCGGCGGCATGACTTATACCTTTATGAAAGCTATGGGTGGCACCGTTGGAAACTCCATTTGTGAAGACGACAAACTCGACCTCGCCCTCGATATTATGCGTCAAGCCGAGGAAAAGGGCGTAAAGCTGGTGCTCCCCGTCGACTCGAAGGTTGCTGACGCGTTTGACAACGATGCCAACACCCAATTCTGTCTCTCAAAGGAGATTCCCGACGGTTGGGAAGGCCTTGATATCGGCCCCAAGAGCATGGAAGTCTTTGCCAACGCCATCCGTGGTGCCAAGACCATCCTTTGGAATGGTCCCACCGGTGTGTTCGAGATGGAGAACTTTATGGCAGGTTCGCGTGCCGTGGCTGATGCCATCGTTGAGGCAACTGCTGCCGGAGCCTTCTCGCTCGTTGGTGGCGGCGACTCCGTAGCCTGCATCAATAAGTTCGGCCTTGCCGACAAAGTTAGTTACGTCAGCACTGGTGGTGGCGCACTCCTCGAGGCCATCGAGGGTAAGGTACTGCCTGGCATTGCAGCTATTCAGAAGTAAAGAAGGACGTGAAAAGGTGACGGACCATGGTTCGTCACCTTTTCTGTATCATTTTGTCATGAGTGTTGAAGACCTCGTCGTTGAAGGACGGTTACGCGAAGCGCTGAACGAGTTGGAACCCGCCATTAGTCGGCCATCGGTGTCGTGGGAACTCCGTAAAGAGTATAACGACATCGTGACCCTCTACGACCTCCTTCTCGACTACTTCCGCCAAGGGGTTAATGACCCGGAACGACAAAATGTCTTCACCCGTCTTATCGGCCGCACCCTTGTTCTCAGCGACCGGTTGGAACTCATTTCTTCTTCAGAAAAATCTGCAAAAGAGTCGAAGGGTAATAGCCCACAACAAGCCTTCGGTGCTCCCACTTTTTGGAGCAGTGTTGAAAAAGCTGACGCCATCCAAAAGATAAGGAATGGAGCCAAAGGAGCCGATGCCCTTCTACTCCTCAGCAGCATAACGCTGAGCCTGTTGCAAGTATTCGACCCCCGCAAGATGGAGGTGCTGTGCGAAGCTGCCGAATCAACCGATGACGCCATTGTCGTGCGGGCCGTCACCGCCATAGACATCGCTGTGCGCCGTTACGCTCAACGCATCCGTTTCTACCCTGATGTCGAGGCCCGTCTGCGTCAGCTCGGCACAGACAGCGCTTTTATCGACATGCTCACCGACGTCGAGTTGCAGTTTGTACGCAGCCGCGACACCGAAGAGATTGAGCGCCGCATGGTTGACGACATCATCCCTTCCATGCTACGCAGCCCCAAAGCCAAGGGCAAGCATTTCATCACCCCTGACGACCTCACAGACGAAAGCAATCCCGAATGGAGTCAATGGCTCAAAGAGAGTGGACTTGAGGAGAAACTTCAAGAACTCACCGAGCTACAGATGAACGGCTCTGACGTCTATATGGCTACCTTTTCAAAGCTGAAGAACTACCCCTTCTTCGACGACATCGCCAACTGGTTCCGTCCCTTCGACCCCACCCATCCAGCCATTAGTCACCTATTCCCAAAAGACGGACATTCCCTCCAAAGCATCATTATGCGCTCTGGCATGTTCTGTAACTCCGACAAATACTCCTTCTGTCTCTCGTTGGCTTCTGTTCCCAGGGCACAGCTCGACATGCTTCAATCCCAATTCGCCGAGCAGGAAGAAGCTATTCGTGAGGAACTTGGCTCTGACAATCCCATTGCATCCGCCTCATCAAAGAACCCTAAGCCTTCCCCACGCACACTTGTCCGTCAATACATCCAAGATCTCTACCGTTTCTTTCACCTAAGTCCTGCCCGATCGTCCTATGCCGATCCCTTCATCGTAGGAGGTTCGCAGGCTGCCGGTGACCCACTCCACACTTTCTACACCCTGCCAATGACATCGCTTATCGCCCTCTTCGAACTTAACTTCCAGAGACGCGATTTCCCCGCCGCCATTAGTTCCTTTGACGCCATCCAACGTATGACAGCCAAACCGTCATCCCCTAGCAGCATCACTGACGTCACACTCTGGCAGAAATACGGATACTGCCACCAACATAATGGCAACTACGAAGAGGCCTTAAGAGCCTACCTTATGGCTGACGTGCTCAAGCCCGACCACTACTGGACTCTCCATCATACCGCCCAGTGCCAACGTGCTCTTGCCCAATATGACGACGCCTTCCATAGCTACCACCACCTCGCTGCCATGAAGCCCGACAATCCCCTTTTCACATATCGTCAGGCTGAATGTCTCATTCAGATGGGAAAATACGACGAGAGCCTCCCTCTCCTCCAACTTCTTGCTTACGACAACCCCAATGACCTTCGCACCAATCGTGCCATAGTCCGAACCGAACTTCTGCTCCAACATCCCGATGCGGCTCTCCGCACGGCCCACCGCCTCCAGACAGCTTTAACCGCTGATGACGGAACAGCATCCCAGGCCACCGATGACGACCTCACACTCATCGCCGTTGCCCAGTGGCTCACTGGTCATCGCGACGAAGCACTTCTCACACTCTCTCCCATTACCTCGCTTCCCTCTGTCGACACACTTCACCAACTCGGTATCGACGAAACCGATATCCCCTTCCTCCTTGACCTTGTCCGAGGGAGGAAGGGGCTTAAACAATAATGGCTCTACGAGTAGAAGAAACGATTGATTGAATATCAATCTTTCAAATAGAAATCAACGTAGGTGACAACGCGAACATTCTTGATATAGGGAGTATTGCTGTCACGATCTTCGATAGAGAACTGTCCCTGGGTCGCATTCTTGATTTTGCCAAGTTTGCTGTCGCTATCAGCTGCGAATTTCTGTGCTGCCTCGCGTGCGTTCTTCGTGGCATCCTCTATCATGCCGGGCTTAATCTCATTAAGTCCGCGGAAGCTGTAGTTAGGACGATACTCCCAGCCAGTAAGGGGAACAATGTTTTTCTCCATAAGCCGGCTTTGTTCACTGAGCATGCGGATGACGGCATCAACTTGCTTGGTGCCGACAGTGATAACGCTGGTTACTTGGAAAGCATAACCACTGTTGTTGTCCCATGTACGACGGTCGGTAAACTCGGGCGTAGAGACACTAATCTCGTCACTGCTGATACCATAGGACTTGATGAAGTCAATGAAGATTTCATTCTTCCGCTTAATCTCCTGATAAAGGCTCTGCATATCGTTGCCGAGCAGGGAGTAAGCACAGGGAGCAATGGCGTAGTCAGCTTTCACTTCCTTGGTTGCAAGGCCTCGTACTGAGACGGTACGGTCATACTGTTTAAGAGCACTAACAGGCATCTTAAGTGCCCAACCTAACACAAATGCGGCGATTATGAGGGCTGCCGCAAGAAGCCAATTTGTAGTTTTATTCATAGCTGAAAAAAAGATATTAAGAATTAACACAGTTCAAGGAGTAAGACGTTCTCCACATGCTGAGTGTGAGGGAACATATCAACAGGCTGCACGCGAGTGACACGATAACGAGTGCAGAGCAACTGAACGTCACGTGCCTGAGTGGCAGGATTACAGCTGACATAGACAATTCGCTGTGGAGCAGCACGCAGGATTACATCAACAACATCGCCATGCATTCCAGCACGAGGCGGGTCGGTGATAATGACGTCGGGACGACCATGGGTACGGATAAAATCGTCTGTAAGCATGTCCTTCATATCGCCAGCATAAAAAAGTGTATTAGCAAGACCGTTGAGAGAGGCGTTAACCTTCGCATCCTCAATAGCCTCGGGGACGTATTCGATACCGATAACTTGTCTGCACGAGCGAGCCACGAAATTTGCAATGGTACCCGTACCAGTGTAAAGATCATAAACAAGTTCTGAACCTGTGAGAGCGGCGAAGTCGCGCGCCACTTTATAAAGATTATAGGCTTGGTGCGTATTGGTTTGGTAGAACGACTTAGGACCTACCTTGAAGCGCAAATCCTCCATTTGGGCAGTAATGAAATCTGTGCCTGAGAAGGTGACTACAGGGAGGTCACCAATGGTGTCGTTACACTTATTGTTGATCACGTAGAGCAGCGAGGTGATCTCAGGGAACGTATTGCGCAAATAGGACATCAGGCCGTTTATTTCAGAAGTAAAATCACCCTGAGGAGGTTCTATTCTTTGCCCACGCACACGAGGCTGTGGGCTCTCAAGATTAGTGCAGAATTGCATAAGGAGCATCGCTTCGCTAATGACACCCGCCTCATCCTCAGCCAGACGGAGCATCATGCCACGCAAAAGACCTGTCTGCTCACGGAGGTCAAAGAAAGTGAGGCTATGCGTGAGAGCATAGTCACGGATACCGTTGCGGACACGATTGTTGAGGTCGTCCATTAAATAACACTCACGGATATCAAGCACCTTGTCAAAACAGTCAGGAATGTGAAATCCGACAGCGTTCATATCATCGTAACGGACATCGGAAGCTATTTCCTTTTCGGTCAGCCAACGCTTGTCGGAGAAAGTGAACTCCAGCTTGTTGCGGTAGTAGCGAGTGCGTTCGGAGCCAAGAATAGGGCTTATGTCGGGTAAATCAATATGGCCAATACGGGTTAGACTATCTACCACCTGCTGCTGCTTGGCCTTGAGTTGTTCTTCATACTTTAGACATTGCCACTTGCAGCCTCCACAAACCCCAAAGTGCCGACAAAAAGGCTCAACACGCAAGGGGCTGTAAGTATGAAACTTCACAGCTTCAGCCTCAGCGTAGGAATGTTTCTTTCGGCGCACTTGCAAATCCACCACATCGCCAGGAACAACGAAGGGGACGAAAACTACCAAGTCGTCTACCCGTGCCAGTGCTTTGCCTTCGGCTGCCACACCAGTTATCGTCACATGCTCCAACAGCGGGAGCGGTTTGTTCTTTCTACTCATAGTTGTGCAAAATTAAGCAATAACTCAATAAAAGCGCACATTTTTCCATTAAAAAAAGCAAACGACAGGCCTATTTAGCTTTTTTTCGCCAAAGGGGTTGCGTTTTCCAAATAAAATGAGTACTTTTGCACGCTTTTTCAGAAACGATTTATTTTACAAATACTAAATTAACTTATCTATGGACAAAAAACGAGTCTATCTCTTCGGAAACGGTAAGGCCGAAGGAAACGCACAAATGCGTGAGCAGCTGGGTGGCAAGGGTGCCAATCTGGCAGAGATGAACCTCATCGGCGTGCCCGTTCCCCCGGGTTTCACCATCACAACAGACGTTTGTAACGAATACTACGAAGTGGGTCAGGAAAAAATCATGGAACTCCTTCAGGACGATGTGAATGCGGCTGTCAAGCATATCGAGACCCTTATGAACTGCCAGTTCGGCTCCACTGAGAACCCGCTTCTGGTGAGTGTCCGTTCTGGTGCCCGCGCCTCCATGCCGGGTATGATGGACACCATCCTCAACCTCGGTCTCAACGACGCTGTTGCAGAAGCTATGGTGAAGAAGACGAACAACCCCCATTTCGTCTATGACTCCTACCGCCGTTTCGTTCAGATGTACGGCGATGTCGTGCTAGGAATGAAACCTGTCAACAAGGAAGACATTGACCCGTTCGAGGCAATCATCGAGCAGGTGAAAGCCATCCGTGGTGTAAAGCTTGACAAGGACTTGAGCGTCGAGGAACTGAAAGACCTCGTAGCCCGTTTCAAGAAGGCCATCAAAGCCCAGACGGGTCAGGAATTCCCCGAGAATCCCACCGTGCAGCTTTGGGGTGCCATCTGTGCTGTGTTCCGCAGCTGGATGAACGAACGTGCCATCCTCTACCGCAAGATGGAGGGAATTCCTGATGAATGGGGCACCGCTGTCAGCGTTATGGCTATGGTGTTCGGCAACATGGGCGACACCAGCGCCACAGGCGTCTGCTTCAGCCGTGATGCCGCAACTGGCGAGAACGTGTTCAATGGTGAGTATCTAGTCAATGCACAGGGCGAGGACGTTGTTGCTGGCATTCGTACTCCGCAGCAGATTACGAAGCTCGGTAGCCAGCGCTGGGCCGAGCGTGCTGGTATCAGCGAGGAGGAACGCGTAGCCAAGTATCCCTCCATGGAGGAAGCTATGCCCGCTATTTACGCCCAACTTAACGGCATACAAGAGAAACTGGAAAACCATTACCGCGACATGCAGGATATGGAGTTCACCGTTCAGGAGGGCAAGCTTTGGTTCCTCCAAACCCGTAATGGCAAACGTACCGGCACGGCTATGGTGAAGATTGCTATGGATCTCGTGCGCGAAGGCCTCATCGATGAAAAGACTGCCGTCATGCGTTGCGAACCGCAGAAGCTTGATGAGCTGCTCCACCCCGTCTTTGACAAAGATGCACTGAAGAAGGCCAAGGTCATTACCCAGGGTCTGCCTGCCAGCCCGGGCGCTGCCTGCGGACAGATAGTCTTCCACGCCGACGATGCACAAGCTTGGCATAAGGACGGCCACAAGGTGGTGATGGTCCGTATCGAAACCTCTCCCGAAGACCTTGCCGGTATGGCCAGTGCTGAAGGTATCCTCACCGCTCGCGGCGGTATGACGAGCCACGCTGCCGTCGTCGCCCGCGGCATGGGTAAGTGCTGTGTCAGCGGCGCAGGTGCCATCAACGTCAACTACAAGACCAAGACCGTCGAGATCGAGGGCATCACTTACAAAGAAGGCGACTACCTCTCACTCAACGGTTCCACGGGTCAGGTTTATGCCGGCAAGGTGCCCACCAAGGCAGCCGAGCTGAGCGGTGACTTCAAGGCCCTCATGGACCTCTGTGACAAGTACACCAAGCTGCAGGTCCGCACCAATGCCGACACGCCCCACGACGCACAGGTGGCCCGTGCCTTCGGTGCCAAGGGTATCGGTCTGACACGTACTGAACACATGTTCTTCGAGGACAAGAAGATTGTCGCCATGCGCGAGATGATTCTTGCCGACTCTGTTGAAGGCCGTGAGAAAGCATTAGAGAAGCTCCTTCCCTACCAAAAGGCCGACTTCAAGGGTATCCTCGAGGCTATGGACGGCTGCCCCGTCAACATTCGTCTACTTGATCCCCCTCTCCACGAGTTCGTTCCCCACGATCGTGAAGGCCAGCAGATCATGGCCGACGAGATGGGCGTCTCCATCGAAACCATTAAGAAGCGTGTTGCCAGCCTTGCCGAGAACAACCCCATGCTGGGTCACCGCGGTTGCCGTCTGGGCATCACCTTCCCCGAAATCACCGCCATGCAGACCCGTGCTATCCTCAGCGCTGCTTGCGAGCTGAAGAAGGAAGGCAAGAACCCCATGCCCGAAATCATGGTGCCTCTCATCGGTATCCTTTACGAGCTCAAGCAGCAAAAGGAAATCATCAAGAAGGTTGCAGCTCAGGTCTTTGCCGAATACGGCGTGGAAGTCGAATTCGAGATTGGTACGATGATTGAGATTCCGCGTGCCGCCCTCACCGCCGACCGTATCGCCACCGAAGCCCAGTACTTCAGCTTTGGCACCAACGACCTTACGCAGATGACGTTCGGCTACAGCCGCGACGACATCGCCAGCTTCCTCCCCGTCTATCTGGAGAAGAAGATTCTGAAGGTTGACCCATTCCAGGTGCTCGACCAGAATGGCGTTGGCAAGCTCATCAAGTACGCCATCCGCAAGGGTCACGAGGTACGTCCCGAACTGCGCACCGGTATCTGCGGTGAACACGGCGGCGAACCCAGCTCCGTGAAGTTCTGCGCCAAGATTGGCATGAACTACGCCAGCTGCTCACCTTTCCGCGTACCCATCGCCCGCCTCGCCGCCGCCCAGGCAGCTGTTGAAGAGTAATCGAACTATAACAATGCATAAAAAAGGGATCTGTCCATTTGGGCAGGTCCCTTTGCTATACTTATATCGTCTATATGCCTATTTCAAATT
>JAEEZS010000083.1 GCA_016291905.1 Bacteroidaceae bacterium | reverse complement strand
GGCGGTGAGGCGGTATGGGGTAGTGAATCAGCGTCTCGATGCCGTTGTCCTTCAAGTAGGCCTGCAGTTCGTCGCGACGGGCAGACAGGACTGGGAAGATGTGGTAGACGCTGTCTGAGGGCGTGGGGAGCACGATGGCGGGGTTGTTCACCTTATTTATATATAGGGCGGCTATCTGCTGGCGGCGGGCATTATCGGCATCGAGGTGGCGCAGTTTCACGTCGAGGACGGCGGCTTGCAGCTCGTCGATGCGCGAGTTGTAGCCCTGATAGTCGTGGACGTATTTCTGGTGACTGCCGTAGTTGCCCAAGGCGCGCACGATGTCGGCCAGCTCAGCGTCGTCAGTAGTGACGGCCCCAGCATCGCCCAATGCGCCGAGGTTCTTGCCGGGATAGAAACTGTGGGCGGCGGCGTGGCCTAAAGAGCCGGAGAGCCCACCCAAGCCCTCCCGAAGGGAGGGATGTTTAGATACATGAGAAGCCGTAGTCGTATCATCACCCCTCATCATGTAATCAAACGCCCCCTCCTTGGGAGGGGCTTGGGGAGGCTTGCAACCATGCGCCTGCGCATTATCCTCGATAAGTCTGAGGTTATGGCGCTGACAGATTTCCCCTATCTTTTCCGTATAGGCGCAGCGGCCGTAGAGGTGAACAATCATGAGGGCTCGGGTGCGCTCGGTGATGGCTGGCTCGATGAGGGTGTCGTCGATTTGGAGGGTGTTAATGTCGGGCTCTACGAGGACGGGCTTCAAGCCACAGTCAGTGACGGCGAGGATGGAGGCGATGTAGGTGTTGGCGGGCACGATGACTTCGTCGCCCTGCTGCATGACACCCATCTCGATGTAGGCACGGAATATGAGTCTCAGCGCATCAAGGCCGTTGCCGCAGCCGATGCAGTAGCGGGTGCCGATATAGTCGGCGTAGTGCTGCTCAAACTGCCGTGTAGCCTCGCCACGCAGGTACCAGCCGCTCTGTAGCACTCTGTCAATGGCCTCGCGGATTTCGGCGTCGTACAAGCCGTTTATTCGGTTCAGTGGCAGGTATTTTATCATAGTTCGTATTCGTAGGTGTCGTAACAAACGGCGCGTGCGCCAAAGCCCTCCTTCTGGAAGATGAGCTGCTCGTTGAGGTCGGCTGAGTCGCTGACAGTTGACTTGCCGAAGTCGATGTAGGGGTAGTCGGCGTATATATTATAAATAAGGTGGTCGAACAGCAGGTCGATGGCTCCGTGCTGCTTGCCGTAGGGCGTTGCCGAGATGTACTGGGTATGGAGCACCTGCGGCGTGAGGAACAGCAGGGTGCCGCCAACGGGGGTGTCGCCGTCATAGACGAGCCACAGCTTGATGTTGTCAGGGAAACGGCCTTGCAGCAGTCGCAGTTCGTCGGCAGAATGTACAGGGCGCACGGCGTACTTCTGCGTGAGGTTGTCGTTAAGGATGTGCCAGAAGGCATCAACATCGTCCGATTCTCTGACCGTTAGCCCAGCTTTCAGCGCCTTGCGGAGCCCTGAACGGCGCGACTCGGTGAACTTCATACGGCGGGTATTGACGATGGCCGACGATATATCGCGGATGGTGAGGCGGGCATTGCAGACGGCAGTCAGCGCATAGAGGTCTTCCTCGGCGGGCAGCTGGTGGTAAATCCAGGGGATGGCCTTGTAGACGACGCTGTGGAAGCCCTGCTGACGAAGGTAGGTGTTGATGGCCGTGAACGATTCGAGCACGCCCTTGGCCGAGCAATGAGGGCTCATCACCAAGCCGCCGTAAGTCAAGCCGCCATGCGAGACGAGGGTGTCGTCCTTCTGATTGGCAGGCAGCAAGGCATAGAGGCGGCCGTCACGATAAACCATCAGCGAATGGTCACGGAAGCGGTCGCTGTGGTAGTCCATGAAGCGACGGTCGAAGAGAAACGTGCCGTTCTTCGACGCAGCCACGAATTGGTTCCACTCGTCGGCTCTGTCAGCTGTATATCGTCTTATTTCGAACATCCGATGTATTTCAAGAACTCGTCGTAGTCGTAGATGTAATCGTCCTCGTCGTAATGCTCGGAAGCCAGCACCAGGCAGACGGCCCCAGAAGAAAAGTCGTCGAGCGTGCGCCAGGTATTGACATCGATGAGCAGCCCTTGATACGGGTGGTTCAGCAGCACCGTTTTCTTCTCGTATCCGTTGTCGAGCGTTACATGGAACGAGCCGCTGAGTGCCACCACAAACTGCTTCAGCCGCTTGTGGGCGTGCCCTCCCCTACTCTCTCCGGCAGGCACGTCGTAAACCCAATAGGCGCGCTTGATGTCGAACGGCACCATATCAAGGCCTTCGGCGAAGGTTAAGTTGCCGCGAGGGTCGGTGATTTTGGGTAAAGGGAAAAGCCCACCCAAGCCCTCCCGAAGGGAGGGATGTTGGGTTACTTGATTTTCCGATGTTAATTGTTCTTCCTTCATATCTTTTCATGTATATAAACACCCCCTCCTTCGGAAAGGCTACGGGTAGGCGAGCTTTGCTCGGGAATGGGGCTTGGGGAGGCTTTTAGTCTCTCTACCTCAACTTCGCATAAGGATCCGTCCCCAACACGGTTTTTGCCAGTCTCTTCGCTTTGTCTCGCAAAGCATTCACATCGTCGCCTACCTCGCCGTAGCAGAGGACAACACCCATGCGACGGCCCTTGTGAGCCTCGGGCTTGCCAAAGATGCGGATGCGGGTGCGGTCTTCACGCAACGGCTCTTCCAGATTGTAGTCGAGCAGCGAACGGTCGACGGGACTGGAAGCCTCCTTCGGCGACAGGATGACAGCCGAGGCACCAGCATGCTCCAAATGGATGCCAGCGATGGGCAAGCCGAGGACGGCACGCAGGTGCAGCTCAAACTCGCTGAGGTTCGTCGTGTGACCCAGCGTCACCATACCTGTATCGTGGGGACGCGGCGACAGTTCCGAGAAGATGACCTCGCCCTGCTTCGTCAGGAAGAACTCGACGCCCCAGATGCCTGCACCCGTCAAGGCCTTTGTCACCTTGTCGGCCATCATCTGAGCCTGCTTCAGGGCCTCGTCAGAAATCTTGTAGGGTTGCCACGACTCACGATAGTCGCCCGACTTCTGCACGTGTCCGATAGGCGGACAGAACAGCGT
>JAEEZS010000082.1 GCA_016291905.1 Bacteroidaceae bacterium | reverse complement strand
CCAGTCACTCCGCCGAAGTACGACTTGGGGATGGTGTACATCGTCTGTGTGTCGTTCGACCAGACATAGAACGTGTCTCCCACTAATGAAAGACCTACAGGATATTTCACACCTGGGAGCTCTTTGGGAGTTTGATATCCCCATGCCGATGATTCATCATTGAAATAAATGGTGTAAAAGCCAGTTTTTTCGCTGTTGTATCCCATGCAAACCACATAGTTATCCATCGATGCCAAGCCAGTACAGTAAAGAGACCATTTTATTATTTGTACAATTTCATCGCCTCCTTCCTTAATGGAACATATCCAACAAGTATTGCTCACGCCGCTCCAGGGGCCTTTCCAATAATAAAAGATGCCGTCCTTGCGAGACATGGGTTTGGCTGTTTTCAAATTGGTAAAACCGCTCATTTTAACAACGGTATCTCCGTCTTGGCTAAGGAAAAAGTCATCTCCGTCTCCGTGGGTGTACATCACGCCGTCTTCCCAGCAAGCCCACATCACCCGACTGGGTTCTTCAGCGAGGATTTCGCCTTTCCTTGAAACGGTGTACTTTATTCCTTCTGACCCCGTAATTCTCGTGTGCAGATAGAAGGTTTCTGCATTTTCGTCACTATACATGCTGACGACGTCCTTCACATCAAGAGAGAACAGTGGAGTTGCCACCTCGTTCGTCTGCGCATTCAGCGCACAGGCATACACAACGCATCCAAGCATTGCCAGCCGTCTCAAAATCTTTGTTTCCATAATCCGGTTTTTTAAAAGGTTAAAAATTCAGTAAGCGATTTTTTCGCTGCAAAGGTCGAAACAAGCGTGGGAATCGCCAAATTTTTAGCGTCCCAAAAACGTCCCATTTTTCATGGGGCGAAAAAAGTGGCTGATTATGAGAAGAAAAGCTCGAACAGGCTTTCGGGCATTTTTTCCTTTAAACGTGACTTGCGCGTGCGCAACGTGGAGTCGGAAGTGTTGAGGAGAGCGGCAATATAGGTGGTTGGAGACTGCAAAGAGGTGAGGATGCAGTAGAGACGTTCCTGGTCGTTGACGGCATGGGCGGCGTTCTTGATGTCCATCATGATGTCCACAAACGAGCGGGTGAGGTCGTCCATGAGAGCCTGCCTTTGCGCCGACGTGAGCGCATCGGGAGCCGTCAGCAACAGGCGGGCAGAGGGCGTGCTGCGGAAGAGGTTCTGGCAGGCTGCGAGCTTGTTCCTGTAGAGCGCGTCCATGTCGGCAGGCTGTTCGTCATTCTGCGCCTGCAGCAATGCCACATTGGCTTGCCGCAGTTCCTCCTGCAACTGCAGGTTGTGCTTCTTCCGCCTGCGGTCTGCCTGCAGCAGGAATACAACCGCTCCTGCCACGACGGCAACCAACACAATTCCCATCCACAGCATAAACCGCGTATGACGGGCTTTCAACTGCTGGTCGTGAAGCTCCACGATGTGCATGTCCTTTATTTCGGCTATTTCCTTTTGCTTACTTTGGGTGATTATCGTGTCCAACAAATCTTTGTACTGATTGATGAAAAAGCGTGTGGAATCACCCTTGTTAACCAAAGGAGCAAGCCCCGCCAGGCCATCATAAGAAGAACATTGGATGTAAATATCGGAACTATTCTTTATGGCTTCTTTATAGAGTTCAAAAGCTTTTTCGGGTTGCTGCTGTTCGCAAAAGATGTCTGCTTTTAATGTGAGTAATGCACCATTCTTTTTTCCGAAATAGTTTCCTAACTTGTCAAGATAGGCCAAGGCTCCCTCTATGTCGTGCTTTTTATAATAGGATAGTTTTGCCAACTGGAAATACACAGTATTGCGAATGTAATCCGATACTTTTGTGTTGCGTTCGACACAGCGGAATAGGCTATCAGTTAATTCGTCATTATCATGATATAAAGCGACTGTCCCCATATAATAGTCGGCATAGCCGATGTTTATTGAATCGGAGTTGCAGACTTCTGTCTGACGATAGCGGCTAAAGGCAACCCAAGCGCTATCCTGCATGTGGTGAGTTGAATAAAGGATTCCTAACTCAAACAGGCTATTCGCAAAATACTTGTTGGTGGTATCAGGGAAGAGGGTAGTAGCGCGAAGAAGGGCATCAATTGCATCCAAGTCGCGGTGCATATCAAAATAAGTGCAACCAAGATAATGTTGCGCGAGGGCGGCACGTTGCGTCTTGCGACGGGTGCCATAGTAGTCTGTGGCAATAAGGGGGAGGGAGTCTGAAGTAAGACGGACACGGCATTTGTAGTCGGCCTGCGTGCGAAGGAGGGCGTAAAGGGCGAGGACCCCCTTCCCTTTCCCTCGTAAGGGGGAGAGCCTCCCCTCCCTCACGGGAGGGGTTGGGGGTGGGTCTATACTGTCCAGCACGGCGCGGGCGGCGTGGGGGTCGGACTCCATGAGGGCTTCAGCACGGACGAGGGCGTCGCGGATGCCTGCATCGCGGCACGAGGTGATGCTGCCTGCAAGTAGCAAGCAGACCAGGAGTATCGCGGGAATATGCTGGTGGTAGTTCATTGGGCGTCGGGTGGTGGCTATTTCTTCGGCTGGAGGAGGCTGCGGTAGCGGGCGGGGTCGGCAATGACTTCGCGGGCGGAGCGCAGGTCGGGGTCGTCCTTCAGCGTCTGGATGATGGAGCCGCGCTGCAGGTAGTAGCGGGTGACGATTTCGTTGGCAAGCAGACGCTTGATGTCGTCGGCAAAGTTGTCGAAATCCTTGTCGAGGTTGTGCTGGAGCTTGGCTTCGAGGGCGCTGAACTCGTCCTTCGCATCGTCCATATAGCCCTCGAACTCGGCCCACTCCTTCAGGCTCTTGAGGGCTTTTTCGCTGCCGCGGTCGTAGGTGAAGCCGGAGGCGCGGACGCTGTCGCGGAAGGTGGCGTAGAGTTCGTCGCTCACCTCGAAGTCGTGTGCCGAGGGGATGCTGTCGTGCGCCAGCCACCACTGGGTGGTGAAGTCGAACAGGCAGTCGTCGTTGGCGAGGTAGTAGAGGAGGTTGGGCACGCGCTCCAGTTCCACCTCAATGTCGGGGCTGATGCCGCAGCCGTCGCGCACCTCGCGTCCGGCAGCTGTGCGGAACACGGTGGTGAGGCTGTCGGGGATGCGTCCGACGTTGCCGTCCTCGTCGCGTTTGGCGTAGTCGATGGCCTGGATGCAGCGTCCCGAGGGGATGTAGTACTTGGAGGTCGTCACCTTAAGGTTAGCGCCGTAGGGAAGGTCGCGCGGCACCTGCACGAGTCCCTTGCCGTAGGTGCGGGTGCCGACGATGACGGCACGGTCGAGGTCCTGCAGGGCTCCGGCAACGATTTCGGCTGCCGAGGCGGTCTGGCCGTTGACGAGCACCACCAGCGGCATGTCGGGCTGCGTGGCTGCGTGGCGGGTCTTGTAGGTGTGCGAGGCTTGCGGCAGGCGTCCCTTCGTCTCCACGACGGTCTCGCCCTTCGGCACGAAGAGGTTGACAATCTCAACGGCTTCGGCCAGCGAGCCGCCTCCGTTGCTGCGCAGGTCGAGGATGAGGCGCGTGGCACCCCGCTCGACAAGGTCCACGAGGGCGAGGCGTACCTCGCGCGAGCAGTTATCGACGAACCGCTCGAAGAGGATGTAGCCTGTGCTGTCGTCGAGCATGTCGTAGTAGGGGAGGACGGGCAGCTGGATGTTGGCGCGCGTGATGCGGTAGGTCTTGGGCTCGCTGCCGTCGGGGCGCTGGGCGGTGACCGTCACCGTCGTGCCGGCCTCGCCGCGCAGCAGGTTGCTCACGGTCTGTGTGTCCTTGCCCCGGACGTCAACACTATCGACGCGGAGCAGCACGTCGCCCGCGCGCAGCCCGGCGTTGTAGGCAGGCATGCCCTCGTAGGGCTCGGAGATGACCACGTGTTCGCGCTTCTTCTGATAGCGGATGATGGCGCCCACGCCGGCGTATTTGCCGGTAATCATCATCTCCAGTTCCTCTGTGTCGTCGGCAGGGTAGTAGACGGTGTAGGGGTCGAGGTCCTCCAGCATGGCGTCGATGGCGGTGTTGACGGACTTCTCGTAGTCGAAGTCATCGACATAGAGCATCTTCAGCTCGCGCACCACGGAGTTGAAGACGTTGAGGCTCTTGGCGACGGTGAAGGTTTTCTTGTCGTTCTTGGTCTCCTTGCCGTCCTTCGCGTTCTCCGCCTGTGCAGGCAGGAGAATGAGCATGCAGGCAAGAAACGCCGTTAGGTTTTTTGCTATTCTATCCATTTTTCTTTATCTCCTCATTGATTTGCTTCCACACTTCTTCGGGCAGAGTGGTGCCGATGACCTGGATGACGTTTCCCGCCAGCAGCGAGCCGGCCTGGGCACAGCGTTTCATGTCCCAGCCGTTCAGGAGGCCGTACATCACGCCTGCGGCATAGAAGTCGCCCGCCCCCGTGGTGTCGACGACGTGGCTCACCTCCATGCTTTCCACGAAGGTGGTTTCTCCCTGACAGAGGATGGCTGAGCCCCGCTTGCCCATCTTCACGACGGCCACTTCGCACAGCTTGCCCAGTTCCTGCAGGGCCTCCTCGGCCTCCTTGCCGGTGAAGGCACGTGCCTCCTCCTCGTTGGCAAACACCACATCGACGTACTCCGTCACCAGCTCGGTGAAGAAGGCGTGGTCGGCCTCCACGATGTTGTAGCTGGCGAGGTCGAGACAGACTTTCACCCCTCTCGCCTTTGCCAGCTCAATGGCGCGGCGGATGAGCGGGTGGTTCTGCACCAGATAGCCCTCTAAGTAGAGGTAGTCGCAGTCGTCGAGCATCGTCTCGCTGAGGTCGTCGGCCTGCATGTCGCCCGCAGCACCCAGATAGGTGGCAAACGTCCGCTCACCGTCAGGGGTGATGAACGTGTGGGCAATGCCCGAGGGAAGCGTGCTCTGCACCAGCACGGGGCGGATGCCCTTCTGGGTGGCGTTGTCGGCAAAGAAACGCCCCGTCTCGTCGTTACCCACCTTGCCGATGAAGGTGGGCGCAGCGCCCAGGTTGGCCAGCGCCAGCATGGTGTTACCCGCCGAGCCACCCGTGGCGCGGCTCACCGTCATCTGCTGCATGGCGCAGCGGATATCCGGCAGGCGGCTATCGTCAATCAGCTGCATGCTGCCCTTCGGCAACGCCAGCATGTCAAGCACTTTCTCGTCGTTCACACGGGCAAGCACATCCGTCAGTGCATTGCCGATTCCTGTTATTCGTTTCATCGTCTTCTTTGTTTTCTGCATTCACTTGTCGTTGTAATGGCCGTAAGATGTAAGGATTAGCACGACGACCTCGGATTCATAAATACGATACACCATGCGATGTTTTTTCGTAATCTCACGGCTCCATCGGTCTTGGGGTTGCCCTTTAAGCGGTTCTGGGTGACCTGTTCCTGTTGTCGGATGCTCTCTTAATTCTGAAATAAACCGAAGAGCCTTTTTGAAAGCCTTCGGTTCGTCTTTTTCCAATTTGGCCAATCCTTTGTTAGCCTCAGGCGTAAACCTTATCTCATAGAGCATAGCCACTCCGTTTTAGCATGTCGGAAACAGATTCATCGGGCATAAGGGTGGTGTATTCTCCCCGTTCATATTGTTCTTCTGCTTCTGCAACTTTCGCGAAAAACTCTTCCTCCGTCATTAGGGTAGGGTCATTTTTCTGTGCTGCGAGTTTCTTGGCATACTTCAAGAGTTTTGCCATAAGTGTTTCGTCATCGGCGATTTCGCCCATGACCCGGAAAAGTTCAGCGTTTGCATTTGTTGTGCTCATAGTTATATATTGGTTGCTCTATCAGCCGACAAAGATAGTGCATGCCGCGCGATAATGCAAATATTTTTGCAATTATCTTATCTGGACGAAAGCTGCAAAAGAGCCGAATTTTGGGTGCCTGCACAAAAAAAGTACATTTTTATTTGTTTTTTCGGCTGAGTTGCCGTACCTTTGCCCCGCATTTGCAGAAAATGCTGCTTCTTTAGCTCAGTTGGTTAGAGCATCTGACTGTTAATCAGGGGGTCCAAGGTTCAAGTCCTTGAAGAAGCGCGAAGGAAAAGAAAAGAGATTTTGCTTCTTTAGCTCAGTTGGTTAGAGCATCTGACTGTTAATCAGGGGGTCCAAGGTTCAAGTCCTTGAAGAAGCGCAGACAAAGCCTCGTCGTGACGACGGGGCTTGTTTGTAGTCTTTCCGCGGCACGAAAAGGAAAAATCGGGAAAAGGAGCGTCGTGCGTTGAAGAATAGGGCAAAAAGTGTTTGTGGTTTGGAAAAGAGTTTGTATCTTCGCGGCGGTTTTTTGAAAACGTAGATTTTTAAAAATAGAATCATGTCTTACAGAATCATTTCCGCAGCAGAAGCTGCAAGTTATGTCAAACACGGCATGAACATCGGTTTGAGCGGCTTTACGCCCGCTGGTGCACCGAAGGCCGTTACTCCCGAGATTGCTAAAATTGCTGAGGCTGAGCACGCTGCCGGCCGTCCCTATCAGATCGGCATCTTCACCGGTGCCAGCACGGGCGACAGTACCGACGGCATCCTGAGCCGCACGAAAGCCATCCGCTACCGCGCACCCTACACCACCAACAAGGACTTCCGCACGGCTGTCAACAACGGCGAAATCGCCTACAACGACATCCACCTGAGCCAGATGGCACAGGAGCTGCGCTACGGTTTCATGGGGCGTGTGGACGTGGCCATCATCGAGGCCTGCGACGTCAGCGACGACGGTAAAATCTGGTTGACGGCCGGCGTGGGTATCTCGCCAACGGTGTGCCGCATGGCCGACAAGATTATCGTTGAGCTGAACAGCCAGTACGGCAAGGCTCCCAAGGGACTGCACGACATCTATGAACCCGCCGACCCTCCCTGCCGCAAGGAAATCCCCATCTACAAACCGAGCGACCGCATCGGTAAGGAGTATGTGCAGGTGGATCCGGCAAAGATTGTCGGCATCGTTGAGGTGTGCAAACCCGACGAGGCACGTGCCTTCACCGCTCCCGACGAAATCAGCGAGAAAATCGGGCACAACGTGGCGCAGTTCCTCATCAACGACATGAAGCGCGGCATCATCCCCAGCACCTTCCTGCCCCTGCAGAGCGGTGTGGGCAACGTGGCCAATGCGGTGCTGAAGGCGCTGGGTGAAGACCCGGGCGTGCCTGCCTTCCAGATGTACACCGAGGTTATCCAGGACAGCGTCATCGCCCTCATCCGTGAAGGTCATTGCAAGTTCGGCAGCACCTGCTCGCTCAGCGTCTCCAACGAGTGCCTGCAGGAAATCTACGACAACATCGAGTTCTTCAAGGACAAGCTGGTGCTCCGTCCCTCGGAAATCAGCAACAGCCCCGAGGTGGCCCGCCGTCTGGGCCTTATCTCCATGAACACCGCACTGGAGGCCGACATCTACGGCAACGTCAACAGTACACACGTGAGCGGCACGAAGATGATGAACGGTATCGGCGGCTCGGGCGACTTCACCCGCAACGCCTACATCAGCATCTTCTCCTGCCCCTCCACTGCCAAGGGCGGCTGCATCAGCGCCATCGTGCCTATGGTGAGCCATGTCGACCACAACGAGCACTCGGTCAACGTCCTCATCACCGAGCAGGGCATCGCCGACCTGCGTGGCAAGAGCCCCGTGGAACGCTCGCATGAAATCATTGAAAACTGTGTCCATCCCGACTACAAGCAGCTGCTTTGGGACTATGTGAAGATGGCCGGCAAGGGTCAGACACCCCATTGCATCCACGCTGCTCTCGGCATGCACGAAGCCCTCGCCAAGAAGGGTGACATGCGTCTTACCGACTGGGGAGCGTTGTAAGGTTTGAGGCGGAAAAGAATCGGAATGATTGCCCACTGTGGCTATCCGTGCGCAAAAAAAGCCTATTTTATGCTAAATTATTTGGAGGATAAGAATTTATTTGCTTACCTTTGCGCGATTTTTTGTAAAACCAATAAAAAGAACCATTATGACAGAAATTGAAGAAAGAGTAAAAGCTATTATCGTTGATAAACTTGGTGTTGACGAATCTGAAGTAACCACCGATGCCAGCTTCACCAATGATCTTGGTGCTGATTCTCTGGACACTGTTGAGTTGATTATGGAGCTTGAGAAGGAATTTGGTCTTCAGATTCCCGATGATCAGGCTGAGAAAATCTCCACCGTTCAGGACGCCATCAACTACATCGAGAGCAATCAGCAATAACTCTCTCCCTTCGCTGAGCCTTGAACTGCACGCCTTCGTTTTGCGCGCGTCCAAGGCTCAGTTGTTTTCTCGCGCGCACGCGTGAATCCTTATAAATGATAACTCATAAACCCAATACATCTATCATGGAACTTCGTCGAGTTGTAGTCACAGGAATGGGTGCTGTAACACCTATCGGCAATGACGTAAAAACATACTGGGAAAACCTTCTGGCGGGAGTGAGCGGCGCTGCTCCTATCACTCACTTCGATACCAACCTCTTCAAGACTACCTTTGCCTGCGAGGTGAAGGACTTTCAGCCCGAGCAGTACTTCGACCGTAAGGAATTCCGCAAGGTTGACCCCTATGCCCAGTTTGCGATGGCAGCTGCGGTGGAGGCCATGAACGATGCTGGCTTTGACCTCGAGCAGGAAGACTTGGACCGTTTCGGTGCTGTGGTGGGTGTCGGCATCGGCGGCACGCGCACCTTCGAGGAACAACTTTACGATTACGGACGTAACACGGAGCAGGGACCTCACTTCTCCCCGTTCCTCGTCACCAAGATGGTGCCTAACATGTGCGCCGGATTGATTTCCATCCGTTTCGGCCTGCGCGGTCCCAACTACACCACTGCCGCTGCCTGCGCCTCTTCGACCTTTGCCCTCTCTCAGGCTTTTGACCTCATCCGTTACGGCAAGGCCGACATGATGATGACGGGCGGTGCCGAGTCGTGCATCAGCCCTGCGGGCATCGGCGGATTCTCGTCCATGCATGCTATCAGCACCCGCAACGACAGCCCCGAGACGGCCTCACGTCCCTTCAGCGCCAGCCGCGACGGCTTCGTGTTGGGCGAAGGTGCCGGCATCCTCATCCTGGAAGAGCTGGAACACGCCAAAGCCCGCGGTGCCAAAATCTATGCTGAATTGGCTGGAACGGGTCTCGGCGCGGATGCCTACCACGTTACCGCTCCCCATCCCGAAGGCATGGGTGCTGCCAACGTCATGAAGACAGCCATTGCTGAAGCAGGACTGAAGCCCGAGGACATTGACTACATCAATACGCACGGCACATCGACCCCGATGGGCGACATCTCCGAGGTGAAGGCCATCCAGACAGTCTTCGGTGAGCATGCCTACGAGCTCAACATCGATGCCACAAAGTCAATGACGGGACATCTGCTGGGTGCTGCCGGCGCTATCGAAGCCATTGCCACCGTGCTGGCCGTGCAGAACGACATTATGCCGCCAACCATCAACCACGAGGAGGGCGACGAAGACGAGAACATCGACTACCGCCTTAACTTCACCTTCGGAAAAGCGCAGAAACGCCCCGTCCGGGCTGCACTCACCAATAACTTCGGCTTCGGCGGACAGAATGCCTGCGCCCTGTTCAGGAAATACGAGTAAGTCCGTTTCCGAAAAAATCTATGTTCCTGTCTGAAAAACTACGCTATTTCCGTTGCAAGGAGAAAAAGTTCTGCCGCGATTTGCAGGACATCCTCGATTTCATGCCCCACAACCTTGAAATCTATCACGAGGCTCTCCGGCACGGTTCCATCAACTACCAGACAGGAATCTACACGGGCAAGAACAACGAGCGCCTTGAATACCTGGGCGATGCTATCCTTGGAGCCGTAGTCTCCGACATCCTCTACCACAACTACCCCAAGCGAAACGAGGGGTTTCTCACCAAGGCACGCAGCATGATGGTGCGCCGTGAAACGCTCAACGACATCGCGCACGAGATAGGTCTCGACAAACTTATCTGCGCCGCGTTGAACATGAAGAAAAAGTCCCACAACTGCTCCATCTCGGGCAACGCCTTTGAGGCTTTCGTGGGCGCCATCTACCTCGACAGGGGCTACGACTACTGCTACCGTTTTATCGAGAAAAGAGTCTTCAGCGCCAAGAACGCCCAGTTCAACGTGGACGAGCTGGCATCGAAGGAGATGAACTACAAAAGCAGCATCATCGAGTGGTGCCAGAAATACCACTATCATTATACCTTCATGCTCGACAGCGAGGAAGACACCCCCGAGGGCATCCTCTTTCACAGCTCCATCATCATCTGCGGCATTCAGGCCGGACAGGGTAAGGGCTACACGAAGAAGGAAAGCCATCAGCAGGCCGCCCTCGAGGCGCTCAACAACATCCGCCAGAAACACCAGGTGCTGGAGGACATCCGCAATGCCGCGTATGAAATCTCCGAGCAGCGGCTCAAGGACCGCGAGGAACGTCTGGTAGCACGGGAAGAGAAGGAGCTTACCTTCGGCCCCGTGGACGAGATGCTGAGCGACGTTGCCGACAACCTCGGCACCGAAACGGAATCAAAAAACGAACAAGAATATGGCATTGATTAAATCTGTCAGGGGCTTCACCCCTCAAATCGGCGAAGACTGCTACCTTGCCGAGAACGCCACCATCGTGGGCGACGTCATCATGGGTAGCCAGTGTAGCGTGTGGTTCAACGCTGTCGTCCGCGGCGACGTCAACTGGATTCACATTGGCGACCGAGTGAACATCCAGGACGGCTCCGTCCTCCACACTCTCTATCAGAAGTCAACCATCACGATTGGCAACGATGTTTCCATCGGGCATAATGTTACCATCCACGGTGCCGACATCGAGGATTTTGCCCTTATCGGCATGGGCAGCACGCTGCTCGACGGCGTGGTGGTGGGCCGCGGAGCCATCGTGGCTGCCGGTGCCCTCGTGCTGAAGGGTACGCAGATTGGTCCGGGCGAAATCTGGGGAGGCGTGCCCGCCAAATTCATCAAGAAAGTTGACCCCGAACAGAACAAGGAGCTGAATCTCAAGATTGCCCACGGCTACCTGATGTATGCCGGATGGTTTAAGGAAGAAGAAAACAACACCAGTTCAGATGTTCAGTGAGTCTTCTGACCTTTCTCCTCTCGGCTCTGGCGCGGTTGCCTCTGCGTGTCCTGTACCTGCTCAGTGACGGGACGGGCTTCCTGCTCTATCATCTGGTGCGCTACCGGCGCCGACTCGTGCGGAGAAACCTCACACGGGCCTACCCCACAAAGACCAAGAAGGAAATCAAGCGCATCGAGCGCAAGTTCTACCGTTTCTTCTGCGACTATGTCGTGGAGACCATCCACCTGCTGCGCATCAGCGAGGATGAAGTGCGGAGGCGCTTTCTGTATACCAACACGGACCTGATTGAGCGGCTCAGCGAGGACGGAAAGCCCTTCTTCGTCTTTCTCGGACACTACGGCAACTGGGAGTACTTCGCCTCCTTCCCTCTTTGGACGCCCGAGCGCATCACCGTCTGCCACGTCTATCACCCCCTCTCCAACAAGGCGATGGACCGCCTGATGATACGCCTCCGTGACCGTTTCGGCTCCATCGGGATGCCGCAGAACGAAACCTACCGCACGCTCGTTCACCTGAAGGACGCTGGACGCCAGCCCCTCGTCGGACTCATTGCCGACCAGCGCCCGTTGATGAAACACCATACCGTGTGGATGGACTTCCTGCGTCAGCCCACCGCCCTCATCACGGGCAGCGAGCGCATCGGTGTCCGCATGGATGCCCACTTCCTCTACGGCGAGGTGAAAGTCGTCCGACGCGGCTATTACACCATCACCTACAAGGAGATTTTTCCCGATGAAAACGAGGATTTTTCGCTCACTAAGCAATACATGCACCAGCTGGAGCAGACCATCGATAGCGCCCCGCAGTACTATCTTTGGTCGCACAACCGCTGGAAATACCGCCCCGATGCCGAAGACCATCCCGTACTCAACGCCTAACCCCTCGACCCTATGCTCAAACAGTTCCTTCAACTCATAAAACGTTTCCTCCCCCCCTACAAGGGCTACCTTGTCTGGAACCTTATCCTGAACATCCTCGCTCAGGTGCTCAACGTCTTCTCCTTTGCCCTCATCATCCCCATCCTTCAGACGCTCTTCAAGGTCAGCCAGCAGACTTACGAGTTCATCCCCTGGGGCAGCGTGAACATTATCGATGCTGCCAAGAATAACTTTTACTGGTATATGAACCAGCTCATTGCCGACAAGGGCGCTCTGTGGGTGCTCATCGTGTCGGGGGTGATGCTCATCGTGCTCACGGCGCTGAAGACCGCCTGCTACTTCGGCTCGGCTGCCACCCTCATCCCCCTCCGTACGGGCATTGTGCGCGATATGCGCGCGATGGTCTATGACAGAGTGCTCCACCTCCCGCTCAGTTTCTTCAGCGAGGAGCGCAAGGGCGACATCATCAGCCGCATGAGCAGCGACATCTCCAGCCTCGAGATGTGCCTCTCCAACTCGCTCGACATGCTCATCAAAAACCCCATCGCCATCGTCGTCACCCTCGTCACCCTCTTCTGCATCGACTGGAAGCTGACACTCTTCGTGCTGGCTGTCAGCCCGCTCATTGCCTGGGTGATGGGACTCATCAGCCGCAAGTTGCGTCGCAAGTCCCGCGAGACGCAGACCTACTGGGGCGCGTTGCTGGCCCAGTTGGACGAGACGCTGGGCGGGCTGCGCATCGTGAAGGCCTTTTTGGCTGAGGATAAGATGCAACGCCGGTTCGACGACGTCAACAACAGCTATCGCCGTTCGATGGTACGCATGTCCGTCCGTCAGGCCAGCGCCCATCCCGTCAGCGAGTTCATGGGCACCACGCTCATTGTCCTCGTCCTGTGGGGAGGCGGGCTCATCATCCTGGGCAATCACTCCACCATGGACGCCAGCCTCTTCATCTACTACTTGGTGATGCTCTACAACATCATCAACCCCATCAAGGACCTCTCCAAAGCCTACTATAATATCCCCATCGGCATGGGTTGCTGGGAGCGTGTCGATAAGATTCTAAGCGCCGTCAACCCCATTTGCGAGAACCCCTCGCCCCACAGCCTCAGCGCGTTCGACAGCGAAATCCGTTTCCGTCACGTGGGTTTCAGCTACACCGAGGGGCGTCCCGTGCTGAGGGATATCAACCTCACCGTTCCCAAAGGGAAGACCATCGCCTTGGTGGGGCAGAGCGGATCGGGCAAATCCACGCTCGTTGACCTCGTGCCCCGTTTCCACGATGTCGGCGAGGGAGAGATTCTCATCGACGGCACCAACATCAAGGAGGTACGTGTGCGCGACCTCCGTGCCCTCATCGGCAACGTCAATCAGGAGGCTATCCTCTTCAACGACACCTTCTTCAACAACATCGCCTTCGGCGTCGAGGGAGCTACGAGGGAGCAGGTCGTCGAGGCCGCCCGTATCGCTAATGCCCACGACTTCATCATGGAGACGCCCAACGGCTACGACACCTACATCGGCGACCGCGGCTGCCTGCTTTCGGGAGGCCAGCGCCAGCGTATCAGCATCGCCCGCGCCATCCTGAAGAACCCGCCCATCCTCATCCTCGACGAGGCCACCTCTGCCCTCGACACCGAGAGCGAGCGTCTGGTGCAGGAGGCGCTGGAACGACTCATGAAGAGCCGTACCACCATAGCCATTGCACACAGGCTCAGCACCATACGCAGCGCCGATGAAATCTGCGTCATGCAGGACGGCGCCATTGTCGAGCGCGGCACCCACGAACAGCTCCTTGCCCTCGGAGGCTACTACAAGCGCCTCAACGACATGCAGAGCCTTTGAAAATGAAGAATGAAAAATGAAAAATAGGATGTCCTATATGCTGCGTGTGGTGGGGGTACTTCTCCCCTTAGCAACCATCCTTTGCCGGGCTGTTTGTTTTTCATTTTTCATTCTTCATTTTTCATCATTTGCCGTTGCGCAGACCACAGCGGTTGACACCCTTGCTGTACCCGCCATTCCCGCTGAAAACCGTTTCGAAGCCCGGGGTCTCATCCTGCCTGTGACGCTGGTGGCAGCAGGAACTGCCGGTCTGTTCGAGCCTGTAAAAAGTTGGAAGTACGACCTTCAGGATGCCGTCCACACCCTTGGTGGACAGGACAAGTATCCCTTTGAAGACTATGTGCAGTACGTGCCAGCTGCCACAGCCCTGTCGCTCGGCTGGATGGGCGTGGAGGCTCGTCACAACACCCTCGACCGTCTGATGCTCTCGGGGACGTCGTACGTCGTGACGGCCTCGCTCACGTGGGCCCTGCTGAAGCGTAATGTCGTCTCCATCCGTCCTGGCATTCACTACCAGTACGTTGCCGCTGGGAACGCCGATGCCGTCAGCCCCCAGACCCATCCGAAATACTTCAACTCCTTCCCTTCGGGCCATTCTGCGACGGCGTTCATGGGTGCCGAGCTGGTGCGGCTTGAGTATGGCGAGGAACATCCCTGGCTGGCAGTTGGAGCCTATGCCGTGGCTGCGGGCGTGGGCGTCATGCGCATCTATCACGACTACCATTGGGCCACCGATGTATTGGCCGGCGCAGGCATGGGCATCCTCGGGGCGCGCCTCGGCTGGTGGCTGCTGCCCTACGAACAACGCCTCTTCGATACCCTGTTCAAGAGGCAGATAGCCATCCGTCCTCAGACGAATGGCTATCAGACCGAACTGGCCTTTACGCTCACCTTCTGATCACGTTCCTCTATTCCAACGGCGAATGTGCCGAATTGTTCGAATTTATTTCGGCGTTTTTCTTGCAGTTTTGGCTACTGTGCTGTATCTTCGCAGCAGAATTCCATTGTGGTATGAAACACCTGCGCCGATGTCTCCCCCTTTTTGCCCTGCTGCTGATGTTGGTAGGCAGCATCACGTCGTGCCGCGATGCAGGCGTCCGCGATGCCCTCGTCCGTGCCGAAGCCCTCATGGAGACCGACCCCCACGCCGCCCGCGCCGTGCTGATGGAGATTGAAGATGGAAGATTGAAAATTGAAGATTATCCGACGGCCGAAGGAAACAAAACCGACCGCGATACAACAAATCAACCGCCTGTAGATTCCCAAAGGAAAGGAAAAAAAGCCAAT
>JAEEZS010000081.1 GCA_016291905.1 Bacteroidaceae bacterium | reverse complement strand
CATTCCGAACAGAGCAGTTAAGCCCGATCACGCCGATGGTACTGCGCAAGTGGGAGAGTAGGTAGCCGCCGTTTTTCATGAGTGCAGGGCTTCAGTCGAAAGACCGGGGCCCTGCTTTTCGTTTTCATTCTTCTCAGTCCACTGGGATAACTGCTCAGCCCAGGCAGATAATTCCGTAGCGCACTGGAATAATTTCGTAGTCCAGTGGAATATTTTTTCAACGTAGTGGAATAAATCCATAATGCAAGTGCATAACACAAGCAAATCCTTCGGATTTCTTTCGGATAAGTAAAAAGAAATATCTTAATATATTTGATTTTTTCGTCGTTTTGCAGTAATTTTGCGCCCCGTAATGAAATGGATTGATGAAAGCGGACTATAATACACAATTGGCAAAGGAAAAATTGCCGTTGAAAACAGATAATTCGCCACTTATGGCACCCGATTATATTTTTGAGGCTAGTTGGGAAGTATGTAACAAGGTGGGCGGCATTTATACGGTGCTGTCCACTCATGCTAAAACCATACTCGAGACCGTTTGTCCCAACTTAATCTTTATCGGGCCTGATTTTGGAGAGGCTAATCCGCTGTTTGCAGAGGATGTGACGCTCTATGCCGAATGGACGCGGACTGCGAAGGAAGAAGGTTTGCACGTAAGGGTGGGGCATTGGAATATTCCTGGCCGTCCTGTGGCATTATTGGTTGATTTCAAACCTTTCTTTTCGCAGAAGAATGAGATTTTCGGTCAAGCGTGGGAACTGTTTGGCGTGGATTCGCTGCATGGCTATGGCGATTACGACGAGGCCAATATGTTTTCTTATGCTGCAGCGAAAGTTGCTGCAAGCTTTTATTGCAACCAAATCGTAAAAAGCCACTTGCCCGAGGGTAAATTGCCTCGCGTGGTGTATCAGGCTCACGAGTGGATGACGGCTTTAGGGATGCTGTTCCTGAAGCATGAGATTCCCGAGATTGCTACGGTGTTCACCACCCATGCTACCAGCATCGGGCGCAGTATTGCTGGCAACAATAAGCCACTCTATGACTACCTGCCGGGCTACTTTGGTGACCAGATGGCAAGGGAATTGAATATGGAGTCGAAGCATAGCGTGGAAAAGCAGGCTGCTCATCGCGCCGACTGTTTTACGACTGTGAGTGAGATTACGAACCGCGAATGTGCGCAGCTGCTGGAGAAGCCCGCCGATGTGGTGCTGATGAATGGCTTTGAGGATGATTTCGTCCCAAAAGGAGCTGCCTTTACGGCGCGTCGTCGTGCTGCCCGCAAGTGCATGATTGAAAAAGCCAACCATCTGCTAGGTAAATCGTTTTCCGACGATGCACTTATCATTGGTACAGGCGGGCGTTTCGAGTTCCGCAACAAGGGCTTCGACTTGTTGTTGGGATCGCTCCGGCGTTTGGGTGAGCGTGGTGGATTGAAGCGTGAAGTCATCGCCTTCATCAACGTCCCTCATTGGCATGCGTGGCCTGAGGTGATGGACAAGGTAAACATTATTTTCGTTCCCTGCTATCTGGATGGCAAGGACGGCCTTTTCAACCTCAACTACTACGACTTGCTCATAGGTAATGACATCGGCATCTATCCGTCGTACTATGAGCCGTGGGGCTACACGCCGTTGGAAAGTATAGCCTTCCATGTGCCTACCATTACTACCGATTTGGCAGGTTTCGGCCTTTGGGTGAAATCCGTGCGCGAGTCAAGCCCGAAACTGATGGCTGACAAGGATTTTGGCGTGGAAGTTGTTCACCGTACAGACAGCAATTTCAACGATGCAGCTGAGCAGATAGTAGCATGCATCAGCGCCTTTGCTACTTGTTCGCCTGAACGAGTCAATAATATGCGAGCAAGTGCTTCCGCGCTATCGAAAAAAGCGCTTTGGAAGGAATTCATTACTTACTACCGCGAGGCATACGATTTTGCATTGCGGGCAATAAAATGATATTTTTTATAATAGAAATAAGGAATTAAATTATTTGATAATCAAATGAAACTACAGACAAGCAACTCAAACACTCCGAACTGGAAAGAGATTACGGTGAAGAGCCGTCTGCCCGAAAAACTGACGTTCCTCAACGAATTGGCACATAACCTCTGGTGGGCATGGAATCCCGAAGCCCGAGACCTATTCAAGAGCCTCGATCCCGAACTGTGGAAAGAGTGCGGCAAGAATCCCGTTCTGCTGCTGGAGCGAATCAGCTTCGAGCGTATGGCTCAGCTCGCTAACGATGAAGAGCTTATCGGGCGTATGATGAGCGTACAGGATAAGTTTACGAAGTACATGGCTGAAAAGCCTGACACGAAACGCCCCAGTGTGGCTTACTTCTGCATGGAGTATGGCTTGAATGCCTGCCTCCATATTTATTCAGGCGGTCTTGGCGTCCTTGCTGGCGACTATCTGAAGGAGGCTTCTGACAGCAACGTCGATATGTGTGCTGTCGGCTTCCTCTATCGTCTAGGCTATTTCACCCAAAGCCTTTCGATGGACGGCCAGCAAATTGCCACGTACGAGCCTACTAATTTTGCACAGATTCCTGTGGAGCGCGTCCTCGATGCCAATGGTCAGCCAATAGTAGTGGATGTACCCTATATCAATTACCATGTCTATGCCTACGTATGGAAGGCACAGGTGGGTCGTGTGCCTCTCTATCTTCTTGATACGGACAATGAACTCAATAGCGAGTACGACCGTCCCATCACTTGGCAGCTTTATGGCGGCGACTGGGAGAATCGTCTGAAACAGGAGATTCTGCTGGGTATCGGTGGTATGATTGCTCTGCGCCAGCTTGGTATCTCAAAGGATATCTATCATTGCAATGAGGGTCACGCTGCTCTTTGCAACCTCTATCGTCTCTGCGAATATCGTCGTAAGGGTTATTCCTTCAACGAAGCTATGGAGCTCGTCCGCGCCAGCGGTCTCTATACGGTCCACACCCCCGTTCCTGCTGGACACGATTACTTTGATGAGGGCCTCTTCGGCAAGTATCTTAGTGGCTATGCCGAACAGCTTGGCATTTCGTGGCCTGAACTTATGGACATGGGCCGCACTAATCCGGGCGATAGCGGTGAGCGCTTCTGCATGAGCACCTTTGCCTGCAACACCTGCGGCGAGGTCAACGGTGTTAGCCTTATTCACGGCAACGTCAGCAAGAAGATGTTCAGCGGCATCTGGAAGGGTTACTTCCCCGAAGAAAACCACGTGGGCTACGTCACCAATGGTGTCCATTTCCCGACATGGGTAGCCACCGAATGGCGCACGCTTTATAAGAAGTATTTTGATAAGTCGTTCTTGAAAGACCAGTCGAACGCTTCCATTTGGGAAGCCATCTACCGTGTGCCCGACGAGGAAATCTGGAATACCCACATGGGCTTGAAGCGCAAGCTCGTTGATTTCATCCGCGAGGAGTTCCGCGCCACGTGGCTCCGCAATCAGGGAGATCCCAGCCGTGTTGTCAGCCTGATGAACAAAATCAATCCCAACGCCCTGCTCATTGGCTTCGGACGCCGCTTTGCCACTTACAAGCGTGCTCACCTGCTCTTTACGGACCTCGATCGTTTGGCTCGCATCGTCAATAACCCCGACTATCCCGTGCAGTTTATCTACACCGGTAAGGCGCATCCGCACGATGGTGCAGGTCAGGGCCTTATCAAGCGCATCATTGACATCAGCCGTCGTCCTGAGTTCCTTGGAAAGATTATCTTCCTTGAGAACTACGACATGAACCTCGCTCGTCGTCTTGTCAGCGGCGTGGATATCTGGCTTAACACGCCTACCCGTCCACAGGAAGCATCGGGTACCAGCGGCGAAAAGGCGTTGATGAATGGAGTTGTTAACTTCTCCATCAAGGACGGCTGGTGGTATGAAGGCTATCGTGAGGGAGCTGGTTGGGCTTTGACCGAGCGTCGCACCTACGCCAATCAGGACTATCAGGACCAGCTTGATGCCGCCACCATCTACAGCATGCTGGAGAATGAAATCCTGCCCCTCTACTATGGTCGTGGCCCGCAGGGCTTCAGCGAAGGCTGGGTGCAGACGATGAAGAACAGCATCGCCCAGATTGCCCCGCACTACACCATGAAGCGTCAGCTTGATGACTACTACACCCGTTTCTACAATCCGCTGGCGAAGCGCTTCCACTACCTCAGCGCCTCCGACGGCGCCAAAGCTCGCGAGCTTGCTGCATGGAAGGAAATCGTCGCGCAACGCTGGGATAGCATCGAAGTCATCAGCTGCACTCAATTCGATGAGATGGAAGAGGGCATCCACAACGGCAAGGGTCATACCATTCAGGTTGTACTGGATGAGAAGGGGCTCGACGATGCTGTGGGCGTGGAACTTGTCACCATCACTACCGACGCCGATGGTGTTGAGCACATTTACAAGGTAGAGCCGCTCAACCTTGTCCGTCGCGAGAACAACATCTACACCTTCGAAGCCATCCACGAGATGAACAATGCCGGCACCTTCAAGACGGCCTATCGTCTCTATCCTCGTCATGCCGATCTTGCTCACCGTCAGGACTTCTGCTACGTCCGTTGGTTTAGCTAAGACTTTGTTTTTATACTTTAGAGGAGTGTACCAAGGCACTCCTCTTTTTTTTATAACGCGTTGGTATACATGTATCGACCCGTTAATACTCCTAAAACAGAAACGAATCATAGAGTGTTTGAGGTAAACGGTGATGCTGACAACGCATTGTATTCAATTGCCGATAGCTATTAGAAAAAACTTCTTATTGGGGAAATGACGCTATTTTTGTTTTTTTATGGTTGTTTTCTTTTCAAATTGTAAAATCTTTTCTATTTTTGCATCGAAAATGATAATATTCCGCCGTCTCTTTTATGTCACCTCGCACCGTCCGCCTCATCACCCTTGCCACTGCCGTCGTTTGGATGGTGGTGATAGTGGTTTGGTATCTCTACAACCCTAGTGCGAATCTTACCTCTTTCGAGCCTGGTGCGGACATGCGTCCTGAGGGAACGGAGCGCAAGTCCGACGAAGTTAGGATTGGCGAGTTCTTTATGGCCCATGAGGATGTCGCGATGCCTCCCGCTGCACTCTCTGACTCGTGGGCGGGTTTTCGTGGTCCGAACAGGACGGGTATTGTAACGCACACAATACCCATTAGCTTGATGGAAGGCGATTTCCAGACGATGTGGACTATCGAGACGGGCGAAGGCCATGCGGCACCTGCCATTTGGCGCGGGCGCGTGTATGTACTTGATTATGATGAGCGGCTCTCAAGTGACGCCCTCCGTTGCTTGAGTCTGACAACGGGCGAGGAGTTGTGGCGGCGGTGGTATCGTGTGCCGATGAAGCGAAATCACGGATTCAGCCGCACCATTCCCTGCGTGTCCCCGGACGGACAGGTAGTAACCATAGGCCCCGAAGGGCATGTGATGGCTTGCGATGCGATGACAGGCAAGCTTCTCTGGACAATCGACATGAAGCGACGCTACGGCTCGGAGGTGCCTTTTTGGTATGCCGGGCAGTGCCCGTTAGTCAGTGGGGACGAACTGGTTCTTGCACCCGCGGGAAAGGACACGCTGATGGTGGGTATCGACGTGTTGACGGGTATTACGCGCTGGTGGGCTCCGAATGTCGCGGGGCTGAAGATGTCGCACTCGTCGGTGATGCCTATGACGCTGGGTGGAACACGTACCTATGTGTATGCTGGCGTAGGGGGAGTATGTGGTGTGGCGGCCGACGGCGATGCACGTGGACAGGTGCTCTGGACGGCAAAGGGCTGGCAGCCCTCAGTCATCGCTCCGTCACCCATGCAGATTGACAATCGTCGCGTGTTGCTTGTGGCCGGCTATGGAGCAGGCGGTGCTTTACTTGAGGTAAACCACGGTGGAATTGGATGGACGGCAACGATATCTGAGCAATACAAGGCCGAACAAGGACTGAGCAGTGAACAGCAAACACCCATTCTTTACGGAGGAGACATGATATTGACGATACTGCCCAAGAACGGAGGAGGTATGCGTGAGCGAATTTGCATCTATAACCCGTCCGATTTGCACCACACGGTGTGGAACTCTGCCAGCGACGAGCGTTTCGGGCTGGGCCCTTATGTGGTGGTTGACGGGAGGCTGTTTGCTCTGAAGGAGAGTGGTGAGCTTTATGTCTATCAGCTAGAGCGCGGCGGAATGACGTTGCTGCGCCACCAGACAGTGTTGCCCGATGGCGCCGATGCTTGGGGGCCGATGGCCTATGCTGACGGAATGCTACTGTTGCGTGATGCTACAAGGATAATATGCCTCAAAATCAGCGAAGGCTGAAACGATAAAAACGAGAAGTGAGACTATATATTATGGAAAAGGAAAAAAAGCCCCAAAACACGTCGCGTAGAAAATTCCTGCAAGTCGGTGGCTCGGTGGCTGTTGGTGCAGTCATTGCAGGCGTTGCCGGAAACAAACTATGGAAGATGGTTACCAACCCTGGTGAGTTGTTCTATGGTGAGAAAAATAGCCGTAAGACGGGTAATGCAGCTGTACGGGCATCTGCCCTTCAGACAGGATGGCGGCAGACGGGAGGCTTTATGACGGCCGACGTAATGACGGCTTTCGACGTTGATGAAGCCCGGCAGCTCATTATTGCTGCCTCGGAGGGTGCCGTGTCGCTCTACACCCCCGACGGCACGCGCACATTTCACTTTTCACTTCCTGCTGAACGGGGCACGGTGCGTGACGTAGCGGTCAACGACGGAAAGATATATTTGCTTCATCCTACGTGCATCGGTGTCTATGATTTCACGGGAAAGGAGGTGCAGATGTGGAAGTCGTGCAGCGATGCGGCTGACCACTGCGGCATCGCCGTCACACGCAATGCCGTTTTCGTCACCGATGCTAGTGCCAAGAACATCTGTCTATATCGTCATGACGGCTCGATGGTGCGCTTCATCGACAGCCCGAAGGGGTTCGTCGTGCCGAGCTATTCGTTTGCCATTGCCCATTTTGGCGATGATGTCTATTGCTCCAACCCTGGACGGCATCTCGTTGAACACTATTCATCTGAAGGCGAGTATGTCGGCTCATTTGGGAAGACGGGCATTGAGGAAGGCGCGTTCTGCGGTTGTTGTAACCCCGTCCACATTGCTTTTACTCCGACGGGCGACTTGCTCACCAGTGAGAAGGGACGTCCCCGCATCAGCTGCTATGCTCCCGATGGAACGTTCCGCAGTACCTTGCTCGACGCAGCTGCAATGGGCGGTGGAAACGAGGCATACGATATCAAGGTGATTGGCAGCCGTCTAGCTGTGGCGAAAGGTAGAAACGTGGCGTTCTTTCAGTACGAAGGCAACGGAAAGGCTGTTGCTGGGTTATGCGGCAGCTGCACCGTTCCCTGTCCAATAAAGCTGGGATAATAACGAAAAGGTGCTGTTATCTCTGAATGACTTATTAATATGTACCAATAAGGATGGAAAAAGAGAATCGACTGCATAGTCCTATGGAGCGTCGTGAGTTCCTGCGTACGTGTGGAACTTTGATTACAGGTGGCGGACTTGCCAGCCTCGGTGGCGTGTTAGGCTCGAAGGCATCGGCTGTCGAGGGTGAGACGATGTGGCAAATCGACCCTGAACGCTGCTTGCAGTGCGGGCGCTGTGAGACGGAATGCGTGATGAGGGTCTCGGCGGTGAAGTGTTTCCACGCCAATCAAGTGTGCGGTTACTGCGACCTCTGCGGTGGCTACTATCGCGAGGGGGTGAAGGAACTCAACACGGCGGCCGAGAATCTGATGTGTCCGACTGGTGCCATCACGAGGCGTTTTGTTGAGGAGCCCTACTTCGAATATACCATTGACGAGGACCTCTGTAATGGTTGTGGAAAATGTGTGAAGGGCTGTTCGTCGTTCGGCAACGGCTCGCTGTTCCTCCAGATACAGCAGGAGCGGTGCTTGCAGTGTAACGAGTGTTCCATAGCGAAGGTCTGCGTTTCGGGCGCCATCCAGCGCGTACCCGTAGGAACGGCCTATAAGCTGAAAGACCATGCGTAACACAGTTCTTGTCGCGCGCTTTCCGAAGCCGGATTTCACCTCGGGCTATCAGTACCCCGACGTTCTCCATCGTGTACCGATGGAGACATTCTGGTCATGGGTTGACGTTGTACTGCTTGTGGGCATGATGGGATTTGTGGCTTGGGCGGTACACCGCCGTCGCAGCCGCCGTGCCATCCTTGCTGTCAGTATCGTTTCGGTACTTTACTTTGGTTTTTTCCGTACGGGTTGTGTGTGCAGTGTCGGCTCCATTCAGAATGTGGTGCTTGCAATGGCTGGAGGCGACGGCTATCGGTTGCCGCTGGTGGTACTGCTCATGTTTCTCCTTCCGCTGGTTTTTGCCCTGCTGTTCGGTCGGGTGTTTTGTGCCGGGGTGTGTCCCATAGGAGCTTTGCAGGAGTTGGTTAACGTACGGCAGTGGCACATCTCACGTGCTGTCACGTCGGCACTCAGCTTCATCCCTTGGGTCTATCTGTCGTTTGCCATCCTCTATGCCGCCACCCGCAGCCAGTTCATCATTTGCCGCTTCGACCCCTTTGTGGGCATCTTCAGGATGGGAGGCGATGTGGGCATGCTGGTGTTCGGCGTGCTGTTGATGGTACTGTCGGTGTTCGTGGGGAGGCCGTTCTGCCGCTTCCTCTGTCCCTACGGAGCACTGCTTGGCATCGTGAGCCGGGTGGCAGTCAAGCGGGTGAAGATCACCCATAGACAGTGCATCAACTGCCGACTGTGCCATCACGCCTGTCCTGTCGATGCCATTCGGGAACCCTGTGGAGGCAAAGTGGCGGAAAGTCGGACTATCGGCACACGTCGTGTGGCGCTCTACCTGCTGTTGTTGCCCCTGCTCACGGTGGGCGCTGCCTTGCTTTTGCAGTCGCAGAGCGACACGCTTAGTATGGCTCATCGCGATGTTTGGCTCTACACACAACTTCGCTCCGACAATCCACCTGCCGTTCTTCCCGCCGAGGTGGAGGCGTTTCACGAGATGGGGCGGTCGATGGACGAACTGGAAGCATCGGTTGTCAGTGTCAAAGAGTCCTACCGTCGCCTTTCGGCATGGGCTGGGGCACTGATGGGCTTTGTGTTGGGATGTAAACTTGTGCGTCTCTCCCTCAAGCGTACTCGCAAGACATACGAGGTCGATCCCTCTACCTGCGTGGCCTGCGGTAAGTGTTTCAGCTATTGTCCGCAAGCGGGCAGGTCAACAAGTCAACCGATGGAGCAGCGAGCGGAGAATGGAGTTTACTCCAATTATCCCGAGTCGCGACAGAGGTCGAGCGTAGCTCAACATGTCAACGAGTCAACACGTTTTATAAAAAACAGCCAGCATGAAGAAAAACATCTATAGGAATATTGCTCTGGTCACGATGGCGTTTGCCATTGCCGTTGCCTCCATGATGGCTGTCAGCTGGTGGCAGATGCGCCGTGCCACGCCGCTCCAGACAGAGGTGATGGAGACGTTGAAGCAGCTGGGCGAAGCGAACCCCGACAATGCGGTACTTTCCGGGCAAATTCGTCAGCTCGACCTATTGTCGCGCAAGGCTTTTTTTACTGGGGAAAGCCAACTGAAAACGGGGGGATGGATCCTCTGTGCCATGGCTGCAGTAATAGCATTCTGCCTTCGCATGTACTATAGCGCCGCACGGCAGCTCCCGTCCAAAGACCTTGACACCACCGACGAGTGGCTGACCAAGAGCCACGCCCGGCGATACCTCCGTATCGGAGCTGCATGTTTGGTGGCAGTAGGGTTGATAGCTGTCGCGCTGGGGCCTATAAGCAAAAGGAGCCGAGTCGGGCAGGCGGGCAAGTCAACGAGCGGGCAAGTCAACAAGTCAACGAGTCAACAAGTCAACAAGTCAACGAGTCAACAAGTCAACAAGTCAACGAGTCAACAAGTCAACAAGTCAACCGATGGAGCAGCGAGCGGAGAATGGAGTTTACTCCAATTATCCCGAGTCGCGACAGAGGTCGAGCGAAGCTCAACCGATGGAGCAGCGAGCGGAGAATGGAGTTTACTCCAATTATCCCGAGTCGCGACAGAGGTCGAGCGAAGCTCAACGAGCGGGCAGGTCAACGACACGACGCAGTCCGCGCAGGCACTTCTGCCCGAGGTCCTCCATGCACCGGAAGATTCAAATACGCTGAACAGTCCGTCCGTCCCGGACTCTCCCGATAATCCGGGCAGTTCGACTGCCCCCGAGGAACCTGCCGACACGCTCCCCATCCCCAAGCTCACATGGAATGCTTTTCGAGGCAATGGCGGCTCGGGGCGTTCGTCCGTCCGTGGTCTCCCCACGACGTGGAACCTGAAGAGTGGCAAGAACGTCCTTTGGCAGAAGCCGATTCCCCGTCACGGCTATTCTTCACCCGTCGTCAACGGGCGCAACATCTTCGTCACCGGCGCCGATGCCGAAGGGCGCGAGCTCTATTGCTTTGACCTTTGGACGGGTGAGCTGCGCTGGACGCTCCGTGCTACGGGCATCAGCGGGTCGCCTGGCGAGATGCCCGATGTCTCTGCTGATACAGGGCTGGCAGCTTCCACCGTAGCGACCAACGGCAAACAGGTCTGTGCCATCTTTGCCACAGGCGACGTCATTTGTGCCGATATGGACGGGAAGCGGCTTTGGGGGAAAAACCTCGGCGTCCCTGATAACCACTATGGCTATGCATCGTCGTTGCTGTTGTATGGCAGCGAGCTGATCATACAGTATGACAACAATGTGGGTGCACGGCTCATGGCTCTCAGCGTCACCTCCGGACGGGAACTGTGGAGCCGTAGCCGCACCGACAAGATAGCCTGGAGTTCGCCCATCCTTACGAAGGCTGCGGGCAAGCAGGCCGTCATCGTCGTGGGCAACCCTGCCGTCACCGCCTATCAGGCCTCCGATGGGCAGGAGCTCTGGCGTGTGGAGTGCATGAGCGGTGAGGTGGGAGCCAGTGCCTGTGCTTCCGACGGCATCGTCTATGCAGCCAGCGAATATGCCACCTGCGTGGCCATCAACGCCTCCGACGGCGAGGTGCTTTGGCAGGCCGACGACTGCCTGCCCGAGTGCTCCAGCCCCGTCGCCACCAAAAGCCGCCTCTATGTGGCCACGAGCTATGGAGCCGTCTGTGCCTACGATGCTGCCAGTGGCAAAGTCGTCGTCCAGCACGAACTGACGACACCCTTCTACTCGTCGCCCGTCATTGCCGATGGCCGGGTGTGGCTTTTCAGCAACAGCGGCAAGTGCTACATCTTCTCCACCCGCGACGATTTCCGGCTCATCACCAGCTTCGACACTGGCGAGAACACCTTCGCCACTCCCGCCTTCACCGATAGCATGATGATTGTCCGCACCGATAAAAGCCTCTATGTCGTCAGGAAGGAATAAAAGAGAGAGACATCATACATCGAACATTATCCATATAACGTAAAAAAACCATCCATCATGGCCTGCGAGCATTGCAAGACATCATCGCCCGACGAGGCGCGCCAATCCATCCGAAAGAGGACGGACGCGCTCGTCGCCCGGGTGGGGCGGAGGCGAGAGCATATCATCCCCTTGCTTCAGGCCTTGCAGGGCGAGTGGGGCTACTTGCCCTCCGATGCGCTGGAACGGGTATACGAGACAACCGACATCGACCGTGCCCAAGCCATATCGGTAGCCACTTTCTATGGTCAGTTCCGCATGATGCCCTATGGACGCCACACCATCCGTGTGTGTTGTGGTACAGCCTGTCATGTCAAGGGGGCGAATGTCGTCTACGATGCATTCCGGCGTGAGTTGGACATAGCCGACGACTCCGCCACCACAGCCGATGGAGCCTATTCGGTGGAACGGATTGCCTGTCTTGGCTGTTGTGCGTTGGCTCCTGTGGTCCAGATTGACAACCGCATCTTCGGGCACGTCCAGCCTGGCAGGGTATGTGAAGTGCTGAAGGAGTTCGAGGCATCGCACGGCGAGGCGAAGGGTGAAGGCCTTTCCGACCGAGGACTTCCCCAGGGCGAGGTACGTCTCGGTATGGAAAACTGCTGCCAGGCCAGCGGAACGGCCGCGGTAAGGGAGGCTGTCGAACGCGCCTGCCGGGAAACGGGCATTCGTGTGAGCATAAAACCCGTGTCGTGTGTGGGTGCCTGTAGTCAGGTGCCTCTCATCGATGTCGTCACAGCCGACGGTCAGGTTACCCGCTATCCGAACATACGTCCCGACGAGGTGAAGGAGGTACTTCTCCATCATTTCCGTCCAGCCTCGCGCCTGCGCCGACTGGCTGCCGGTATCTGGGGCACGGTGGATACTTTCCATACCGACCAGACCTGGGACAGCATTCTCTATCTGCCTGAAGAACTGCGTACCCGTCGCATCAACGATTTCCTTGAGGGTCAGTTTCGCATATCTACCGAGGGATATGGGCTGATGAATCCGCTCGACACCGACGAATATGTTCGTCAGGGCGGTTTCGAGGCGCTGCGTCGTGCCCTTTCTGTCGGACGGCAAACCATCATCGACGAGGTGATGCGCAGCGGTATCCGGGGACGTGGCGGCGGCGGCTTCCCCACGGGACGTAAATGGCAACTTGTGGCCGACGGAGTGGACGAGGAAAAATACGTCATCTGCAATGGCGACGAGGGCGACCCCGGAGCATTCATGGATCGCATCTTGCTTGAGAGCTATCCGCTGCGCGTCATTGAGGGACTGCTCATTGCCGCCTACGCCACCGGTGCCCGACGTGCCATCCTCTATATCCGTGCCGAGTACCCACAGGCCGTCATCCGTGTACGCCGCGCATTGGAGATGTGCCGTCGGCAGGGCTATATCGGGCAGCACATACTCGGTAGCAGTTTCTCTGTCGAGGTCAGCATCTTCGAGGGAGCAGGTGCCTTTGTCTGTGGCGAGGAGACGGCCCTCATCTCCTCTATCGAAGGTAGGCGCGGCCAGCCTCATTTGCGACCTCCCTATCCGGCACAGCAGGGACTGTTCGGCCATCCCACACTCATTAACAATGTGGAGACACTGAGCCAAATCCCCTTCATTGTCCGCGAGGGTGCCGACGCGTATGCCCATGTCGGAACCTCGGGCAGCAAAGGGACGAAGGTTTTTGCCCTTGCGGGAAAAGTACGCCATGGTGGACTCATCGAAGTGCCGATGGGTACGACGCTTCGTCAGATCGTAGAGGAGATTGGCGGCGGTATGGAAAACGGCGAACAGCTGAAGGCGGTGCAGACGGGTGGCCCCTCGGGCGGCTGCATCCCTGCCAGCCTGTGTGATACCCCGGTCGATTTTGATGCTTTGACTAGTCTGGGCACCATCATGGGCTCGGGAGGGCTGGTGGTACTGGGTGAAAACGATTGCATGGTGGATGTGGCGCGCTACTTCGTCGCCTTCGTCTCTGGCGAGAGTTGTGGCAAGTGTACCTTCTGCCGTGTGGGCGTCCGACGCATGCTTGACATCCTCGACCGTCTTACCTCCGGACGGGGTACAATGGACGACATCGACCGTTTGGAGCACTTGGCACTCAGCATCAAACAGGCATCCCTTTGTGGCTTGGGAAAGACGGCCCCTAACCCTGTCCTTTCTACGCTGCGCTACTTTCGTCATGAATACGAAGAGCACGTCCATGGCTCGTGTCCCACGGGGTCGTGTCGCCAGATGGTCGTCCTTGCAGTCACCGACGATTGTATCGGGTGTACCAAGTGCGCCCAGTGCTGTCCCGCCGATGCCATACCCTTTACACCTTACGAACGCCACACCATCGACACTGCCCGCTGTACCCTGTGCGGACTCTGTATGGAGGCGTGTGATTTCAATGCTATCATCTATGAAAATAAGCGTCAATAACCACCCTCTTGATGCCGACCCGCATCGCCCCATTATTGAGGCGTTACGACGCGAGGGCTACCACATTCCTTCGATGTGCTATGCCGAAGGCTATGAACACCAGCCGTCATGCATGGTCTGCATGGTCAAGGATGTCCGCACGGGGCAGATGATTCCCTCTTGTTCCACCCTTCCTTACGAGGGTATGGAGTTGGAGACCGATACGGAAGAGGCCAGTTCGATGCGTCGCGAGGCACTTGAACTGTTGCTCAGTGACCACCGTGCCGATTGTGAAGCCCCATGCACGATTGTGTGTCCGCGAGGCATCGATGTGGCACAAGTCATCCTTCATTACGACCGCGGTGACATGGCCGCTGCCTATACGCTGCTTGAAGGTACGTCGTGCGACGGATGCAAGGCTCCTTGTGAAAAAGCCTGTCGCCGTCGCACCGTTGATGAGTCCGTCCCCATACGGAGGATCATAGAGGAGGTGCGGAACGTTTCAAACGGCCAGACATCAGAAAAAAGTCTTCATTCTGATGACGAAAACGTCAGTCAGGCCTCGCCCATAGCCCATGGGCCCCTATTCTCCAGCCGTCTAGGCCGCTTTACCGACCGCGAAAAGGAGATGCTAAAAAAACTATATACTCAATCTTCCCATTGCCTTCACTGTGCCTGCGAAGGCAGGTCGGAATGTCGGCTTCGCGAGTTGGCCACCGAGGCAGGCATCCGCTCGCCGCGATACGGTGTCCAGTCGTCGCTTCCTGTCAAGGAATGCGTGCGTGTCACGGAGCGGTTGTATTTCGAACCCGCCAAGTGCATTCGCTGTGGACTCTGCGTATACAATACCTCTGATGGCTTTACCTTTGCGCATCGCGGATTCGACGTGCGTGTCGTTGTTCCCGAGGAGAGTAAAAAGAACGTCCATGACGATGTGGCCAGGCTTTGTCCGACGGGTGCCCTGCATCTTCGCATCCTGTCGGTACTGCTGCCTTTGCTCATGCTGCTGTGGGGTTGTCAAGGTCCCTCACGACGGATGTCGGGCACTCCAGGGGAGGATGTCGCCCGGCAGGAATGGACATCCTTTCGTGGTGATGCCTCGCTGAGCGGATATGCGACATGTCGTTTGCCCGACAGTCCCACACTGCTGTGGGAACACCGTCACGGCGTGCGCACCGTGGCCTCGCCCATCGTGAGCAAGGGGATAGTGTGGTTGTGCGACAAACATGGACACCTAGTGGGGCTTAACGCAGAAGGCATGCCTACCCATTCTTTCAACTTGAATGCTGATGTGGAGGCCTCGTTTGTTATGGTCGATTCGGTGCTCTATGTCGGTCAGATAGACGGCCAAATACGTGCTCTCGTGCTTCCCGAATGCACCGAGCTTTGGCATTATGCCACGGAGGGACAGATTCTTGCCTCGCCTACCTTCGTGGATGTCCATATGGGTGAGGGTACGAGTGACACCTTCCTCCTCGTTGGCAGCTACGATAATAACATGTACACTCTTGATGCCCGTACGGGAACACTTGCCCATAGTTACCCCACGGGCTACTATATCAATGGAGCTGCAGCCTGCTGGCAAGGGGCGTATGCCCTATTCGGGGGGTGCGATGCTTGGCTGCGAATCAGTGACATTCGTTCAGGGTTGCTCACTGACTCACTTCGTCTCGATGCCTATATCCCTTCTTCGCCTGTTGTCAGTGGCGATTGTGCTTACGTGGCCGACTATCAGGGGAATGTCTATGAAATACAGCTCGCGGATGACGGCCACATCCGTGAGCACCACAAGATTTGTGATGCGGGTGATTCCGAGGGTGGGATGATATCAATGCCCACCGTTACGGCGGATGCAGTCTATCTCCTTGCCGACGGCCGCTACCTTGTCTGTCTCGACCGCACAGATGGTCATGTTCGTTGGCGGCAGATGCTACGTGGCGATGTGGGAGAGAGTTCGCCACTTGCTGTCGGTGACCGCGTGCTTGTTTGTACAAAGACTGGCATTGTCTCTATTTATGATGCTGCATCAGGCCGCCCCGTTTGGGAGTATGAAACGGGCGAACAGATTGTTTCTTCGCCCGCAGTGGTCGCTTCACGATTTTATATTCTTACCGCGCGCGGTACGCTTTTATGTTTTGGCCAGAAAAAATGGGATACGTTATTTTAAAAGATATCAGCAAGCGCTTTGCCGATGGAGAGTCTGGCTGTCGAATAGTTCTGGACAAACTTTCTCTCGACATTGAGCAGGGAGACCTGGTGGCCGTAACGGGCGTTTCCGGCACGGGAAAAACGACATTGCTCAGCATTTTGGGTACCCTCGTCGAACCCGATTCAGGGACGATTGCCACGGGCGGGCAGGTGGTCGATTGGCATGATGCCGGGCGGCTTTGCAGGCTCCGTAACCGTCAGATAGGCTTTGTCTTTCAGGATAGCCGATTGCTGCCTTGGCTGTCGGCGTGGCAGAATATATTGCTGCCTGCATACGCCGAGGGCGGACGTCCGACGCCGGAGATGGTGCATTGGGCAGAGAAACTGGTAGATATCATGGACATTGGCTCCGTGAGGGAACAATGCCCCCAAACACTTTCGGGCGGCGAGAAGAGTCGCACGGCTCTGTGCAGGGCGCTTGTTATGCGTCCCGGGTTGTTGCTTGCCGACGAACCTACGGGACAGCTCGATGCTGCTCATGCTCGCGATGTGGCTGGATTGCTGCAAAGGGTGAACCGCGAACTGGGGACGACCGTCGTGGTGGCGACACATGATACTGAACTTGCACAAACCGCACGCAGCATCTATAGGTTGGAAAATGGTAAACTGAATAAGGAGAGTTGATGAGCGGACGGAGGTACTATAGCCGTTTCTATCGTCTTGCATCCATTGCGGTGGTGGTCATGATGGGCGTAATAACCGGGAGCATTGTCTTGGGTGACTCGGTGCGTGGCTCGTTGGCCGATATGGTGGAGGAGCGGCTGGGTGATGCACAGACCGTTGTACGGGCGGGGACGGGATATATCGACGATGCCATTTTGCGCCATCCTCTGCTTTCCGAGGCTCACGGCTATTTACTCTGTGAGGGCTTTGTGTCGGCACAGGGCGGGGCGATGACACCCGTCACTGTATGGGGAACGGACGAGGACGGCCTGAACGAAGGCGAGGTGCTCGTGAACGATGAACTCGCTATGCTGACGGGAGCGGAGGGCATGGTTGTACTGCATCTGCCTGCCGACAATCTCGTCCCGTCGGGAACGCTATTTGTTACCCAAACCCACACAACACAATTGCGGGTGGCGATACGCGGCATAAAGTTGGCGAAACGTGGAGGTGACCGTCTGTTACACGATGAACAGGTGCGCCCGATGAATATTTTCATGGATCGTCGTGAGCTGGCAGCAGGGCTCGGCGTCGGCGGCTTCGGCCATCAAGGAGAAGAGTCGGCACCGGTCAACGTCATCCTGTCCTCCGACATACTAACGGAAGAAGATTTCGCGAAGGCTTGGCACCCAGCGTACTCGGGCATCTCCTTGCGTGGGGGGACGGTGAGCAGTGAACGCGTATTCTTGCATGAGGGCGTTGTCAGCAGATTACAACCCGACAGTCGTTATTTAGCCTATTTTGTTAATTCCATTTCCCATCATCCGTCATCCATTCCCTATTCGTTTGTTACGGCCACGGACAGGCTGCATGGCGACGAAGCGGTACTGACGGACTATACTGCGGAACGACTGGGAGCGAGTGTGGGCGACACGGTAGGGATGGAGTACTTCGTGGTGACGGGCGGGCTGAAACGAATGGTGACGCGAAGCCATCAGTTCACGGTCAGCGACATTGTCCCCATCGGACAGCTTCACGGTGACAGCCTGCTGACGGCTGCACTGCCCGGATTGTCGGGCGTGACGCGGTGTACCGACTGGGACAGCGACCTGCCCATCGACATGAGCCGTATCACGGATGACGACGAAGCCTATTGGACACAATACGGACAGGCACCAAAGGCGCTTGTCAGCTATGAAGCTATCAAGAGCGAATGGACCATACCGGGCTTTGGCGCGGCTACGAAGGTGACGGGTGTGACGGCCGAGCGCTTAGACTCGTTAACACCGGCGGACATGGGCATTATCGTGGCGCATCCTCGTGATGCCGCTATCCATGCCGCCCTTCATGGAACGGACTTTACAGGACTTTTCTTGGCACTGGGCTTCTTCATTATCTTGGCAGCTATGCTGCTGATGGCAAATCCGCTGATGGAAATGTACTACTTGCGCGCGGGTGAGTCGGCGCTCTTTGGTACGCTTGGTTTCCCCCTTCGCAGTATACGTCGGCGGATGTTCCGCGAGGGTGCTCCCACGTTGTTGGCTTTTACACCGCTTGGCGTGGCGGCGGGGTTCGGATATGCTGCGTTGATGCTTCGGTTACTAGCCGGGGCGTGGAACGGCGCTACTCATACCCGTGGCTTTACGCTGCATGTGTCCCCCGTGTCGATGCTCATCGGATGGGCGGCAGGGGTGATAGTTTGTCTGGGCATACTTGTTTGGACTATCCGAAAATGTGTGGTGGCGAACGATGGGGCAGAGAAAAAGACTGACGGTTTATATGTAATTGGAAAAACAGGAAATAGAAAAAACTGGCTTACGTGGGTTATCCTCGGCCTCGTCACGGTGCTTGTTACGTTGAACTTCACCGTCTATCATAGTCTGATATTGTTCGTCGTTTGCGGCATACTATGGATGGCCGGAGCGGGTATGTTGGCGTGGCGGGCGGTGGATAGCAGGCGCATGGCATCGTCGGCTTCGTTGGTCGCAAATTCGCTGCGCTATTATCGTCGGCAGCATGTGTTGGCGTTCTGGACGCTGGCGGCAGGGGTGTTCACCGTGCTGGCTGTAGGCTTGAATCGTCCTGACGTCAGCCACTCGTCACGCCAGACTACTGGCGGCTATGAACTCTATGCCGAGACATCGGTGCCGCTGTTGTATGATTTAAACGATGCTGCCTTGCGTCGCCGGTTAGCACTGGGCGATTTGCCTGAAGGTACACGTTTCCTACAGCTTGCCCGCCACACGGAAGATGAAGCGAGTTGCTGGAACCTGAACCGTGTCGCAACTCCATCAGTGCTCTCCATGCCGATGGGAGCAATGGCCGATTTCGGCATCGACACGACAAAGCTGACCTCTGGTGCCACGGACGGACTGATACCTATTGCCATGGACAGCGAAGCGTTGACGTGGAGCATGATGAAACACGTGGGCGACACGCTGGACTACCGCGCTGCCGACGGTCGCGAAGTCAGGGCACTTATCGCAGCGGCGTACCCTACGGGGGTGCTTCATGGCCATGCCATCATGGAACAAAGGCTGTTCGGCAGCCTCTGGCCGGAAGAGACGGGGAGTAGGGTGGTGCTGGTTGCTGCTGACGATGACGGCGTTCACCGGCAAGCGCCATCGGCGTCTGCTCTTTCGGGAGCGGATATACTCAGGACTGCTCTCTCCGACTATGGCATCAATGTCACTACCACTGCCGAGCGATTGGCGCGCTTCTACGAGGTCACCGATGCCTACCTCAGCATCTTCCTTACCTTGGGTGGGCTGGGGCTGCTGCTCGGGGTGGCCAGTTTGCTCATCGTCATGCGCAAGTACCTTGTTGCACGCAGCGGCGAGGTAGGACTTTTCCATGTGCTTGGATTCGATACGGACACCATCGTCAGGTTGTTCCGCCGTGAACAACGTCTGGTGGTTTTCGGCGCCTTGGCTACGGGGGTAACCGGAAGCCTCATCAGCATAAGTGCTGGCTTGGGGGCTGTCAGCCGCGGCACATGGGTCACGGCTACGGGGCTCGTGGTCGTGCTTTTCGTCTTGTCAGAATGTATTATTCACTTAGTTATAAACCCTAAATCAATTGAACAACAATGAAACGAATGCTTATCAGCATGGCGCTTGTCGCCACGTGTATCGTCTGTCAGGCTCAGCCGGCAGCACAGGGTGCCAGCACGAACGGCTGGCGCGGTCCGTCAAACAATGGCTTATACCCCGACACGGGGCTGCTGGATGCGTGGCCCGAAGAAGGACCGCAACTAGTGTTTGAGGTGGAGGATGCCGGCAAGGGCTACTCAAGCGCACAGGTCGTCGGCGACCGCATCTACCTCACCGGCTTGAACGACCAGGAGGACAGCGAGGTCGTCAGCTGCTATACCCTTGACGGGAAGAAGCTCTACACCTCGGCATACGGCCATCCGTGGAAGGGCTCGTACCCCGAGACGCGCACCACTGCCACTTATAGCGACGGGCGGCTCTACGTCATCAGCGGCATGGGTGAGATTGTCTGTCTGAACGCCAACGACGGCACCATCGTCTGGAGCGTTGACGGCGGCGAGAAGTACGGCCGCAAGACCGGCAACTGGGGCACCAGCGAGTGCCCGCTGGTATTTGACGACAAGGTCATCTACACACCCTGCGGCGATCAGACCACCATCGTGGCCCTTAACAAGCTGACAGGCGAGGAGGTGTGGAAGAGCCGTCCCCTCGGTGACAAGAGTGCCTATGTGTCGCCTATCCTCATCGAATACAAAGGCAAGCGGCAGATCATCGGCTCAACGTCGCTCAATGCCTTCGGCGTCAACCCCGAGACGGGCGACATCGAATGGACGTTCGACAACTGGGGACCGAAGTACACGGGCAACAAATCGCGCTGGGACAACATCGCTCCTAACTCGGCGCTGTATCGCGACGGAAAGATTTTCTTCTGCCACGGCTACGACATCAACGGCTTCCAGCTTCAGCTGGCTGACGACTTGAAGAGCGTCAGCGTGACATGGCGTACCGACGTCCTCGATACCCACCACGGTGGCTATGTCCTCGTCGGCAACTATATCTACGGCTCTAACTGGATCAACAACAACGCCGGCAACTGGTGTTGCCTCGACTGGAACACGGGCGAGGTGAAGTACGAGACCGCTTGGGAAGGCAAGGGCAAGGGCTCTATCATCGCCGCTGACGACAAGCTCATCTGCTACGATGAGCGTCGCGGCACCGTGGGACTTGTCAAGGCCACTCCCGACAAATTCGACGTCACCAGCGAGTTCCGTATCACCAAGGGCAGCGGTCCCTACTGGGCACATCCCACCCTTGCCGACGGTGTGCTCTATCTCCGCCACGCTGGTGCTTTCTATGCCTATAAGATAAAATAGCCTCTCAGTTCATGAAAATACTGTTTGTCTCTCCTGGTTCGGGTGACGGTTATTTCTGCGGAAACTGCTACCGCGATAACCTCCTGGTGCAAGCGCTCCATCGTGCCGGTCACGACGTGACGGTGATACCTCTTTACCTGCCGCTGCGCTTCATGGGTCAGCACGCTGGCGATGCGCCCGTGTTCTTCCCCGCCACCACCTTTTACGTTGAGCAGAAGTCGCACCGCCGCATGCCGCGGTGGGTGCGGCGCATGCTCGACTCGGCGCCTGCCCTGCGCATAGCTGCTGCACGCTCGGGCACCACTTCGGCGGCCGGCATGGAGGAGATGACACTCAGCATGATTGAGGGCAACGACACTGCCTTTCGCCGCCATGTCGATGAGCTCATCCAATGGCTGCACACCATGCCGCGTCCCGACATCATCCACCTCTCTTCCTCGCTTCTAATGGCTGTGGCGCAGCCGCTGAAGGAGGCTCTCGGCATCCCCGTCGTCTGTTCGTTGCAGGACGAGGAGGTGTGGATTGACACGCTTGAGCCCGACTGCGCCCGCCGTGCCTGGCAGGCTATTGCTGACGGTGCCCGCCACGTTGACCATTTCGTCACCTCGAGCCACTACTATGCCGACATTGTCCGTCGCCGTCTGCCCTCCCTGCCACCGCCAACGGTGATCTATCCGGGTGTTGACATTTCGCGCTACCAACCAGCGGACAGCAAAACCGGCAGCCCCGACTTCCCCACAATAGGCTTCTTTTATCGGATGAACGAGCTCGATGGCCTTGATATCCTTGCCGACGCTTTTGTGATACTGAAAAAGCGCAACACTATCCCTGGCCTCCAGCTCCGCGTCGGGGGCGGCTACATGCCGACTGAGCGTAAGTTCCTTGCTGGCATACGCAAGACATTGCGCCCCTATGCCGACGACGTCATTTTCGACGACAGCTATACGTGGAACCGCCATTTCGAGTTCTACCGTCAGATCAGCGTCCTCTCCGTTCCCCTTCGCTTCGGGGAAGGGATTGGGCTCTATCTGTGCGAAGCTTTCGCTGCCGGCCGTCCCGCCGTGGAGCCCGAGAGTGGCTCTTTCCCCGAAATCATGGGCGATGCCGGCGTCACCTATCGACCGGGCACCCCTGATGCTCTTGCCGATGCCCTCGAGCATTTGCTTTCCTCCGACGAACTCATGAGCCGTTGTTCCGCAGCAGCGCGTAGACTAAGCCACGAACGATACAACGACACGCTCACCGCCGAGCAGCTCATTCAGCTGTACGAAAGCAGTCTGCAAAGCGACCTGTTGACCTGTTGACTTGTTGACCTGTTGACCTGTTGACTTGTTGACCTGTTGACCTGTTGACTTGTTGACCTACCTATAACCCCTGTTAGTTGTTGATGATCGGTACGCCGTCTTTTGTCAGTCCTTCGGCGCTGATGGTAAGGGCATGGCTGAAACCGTTGTTGAAGAACGAGACGGAAGCATAGCCGTCGGCATCTGTGGTGACTTCGGGGTTCCAGTAGATGGTGCGGCGATAGTCCTTGTCACCCTGAATGGGGCCGTTGGGGTAGGTGGGGGCGTAGAACTCCACGACGGGGGAGTAGCCGCTGAAGGAGGTGGAGCGGGCATTCTTATCCACATAAGTGCGGCGCTTGTGGGCAGGGTTCAGTTCGATGTCAATGACATACATGCCAGGGGTAAAGGATGGGTCTGAGCTTCTTATTGTGGGTGCAATTTGTTCGATTTCGCCTGGTGTCAATAGTTCTGTGATGCCGGGGAAAGTTTCGTAAAGCCATGGGTCGTCATAGACGATGATGCTCTTCACTTCTTCAAGGTCGATGGCATAGCCGGCGAAATAGGAGGGAGAAGTGCGGTTGGTTTTGCCTTCGTGGATGTACCAGAAGGTGCGGCGATTGTTGATAGGTGCGGCTTTCACCATCTTCTCAAAGTATTCCAATCGTGTATCCCTCATGGAGTTTTGTTCACTGCTTCCACTATTATCATCGTTATTTGTAACATCGCCGACGTCGCCCATAGAGAGTTGAAGGTCATATCCCTTCTTGCGCAGATAGTCTTCCACCTTGTAGGTGTAGTTCCCCTCGTCAAGTATCAGCTCGGCATCCTTGGCGGCATCAAAGGCCTTGAACGTGTAATAGTCGATGTACTTGCGGCGGCCTGTGACCTCCACTTCCTCCAACAGGTGTGAATCTGTGGGCAGCTGGTATTCAGAATCCTCGGCTTCCTCAACGGTAAGCATGTTGGTGGCATCCCACGCATAGGCCGGCAGCCACGTTTCAAGGGGAGTATAGGCATAGAGGTTAGGCTTTGACGAGCGTTCGAGGCGGACGCGCGTGGTTTTGTTCCCGCTCTTGTCGCCCTGCTGGCGGGTTTCCATGTAGAGGTCCCACTCTCCTTCGAAGTCCTCCACGCCTACGCTCCAATAGCCGAGGCTGTCGGTGGTGACGGTGGTCTCCTGCTGATGCTGACGGTCAAGGGAGGTGAGGCGCACAGCGATGTTCACGTTCGGGAGGGGCGTCTCGCGGATGCGGCTGAACGCCCAGCCGTCAACCACGAGCTGGCTCTCGGTGTAGTGGCGGATCTCAAACGGCTCCACGCCTGCCATCTGACGCCAGTTGTAGCGCGTCCAGCCCTGTACCATCATGAGGAGGTCTAACTCTTTGGAGTGATTAGTGACTTGTTGACCTGTTGACTTGTTGACTTGTTGACCTTCCTCAAAGTACCACCCCGGGTCTTCGATTAAGCCTTTCAGTTCCGACGAAAGCAGCATGTAGGTGCGGATGTCGTCGCGGTAGGCGGTGCCGTAGTCGGCGGCGTCACGCACGGCAAGGGAGAAGGTGCGGCCTCCCCCTTCCCCTCCTGAAGGAGGGGTGACCTGCAGGTTCAGCCGTACTTCGTCGAAGGGATGGATGTCGGCTTTCTCCGACGTGACGGAGACTGTCTGCGTGGGCATCTCGCCATCCACAAAGAAGAGGCGTTGGGCGAGGATGTTGCCTGCGGGGTTGTAGAGCGTGAACTGACAGACACCTACGGGCAGGACGTCGGCAGGAATGCTGAAGCGTGTGTGGGCTACGTTTATGCCCATCACCGGCAAGTTCTTCGGAAGAGCGATGTGTAGCGTGTCGAAGGCGCAGACACGTCCCTGGTGGGTGATGGTATAGGCCAGCACGCTGTCGGCATCGAGTGCACGGGCAGAGAGGGAGACGAGGGTCTCGCCGCCCGTAGAGGAGTTGATTTCCAGCGCGCAACCACGACGCTCGGCAAGGGGAAGGCGGAAGGTGTAGTCCTTCCCCCCGTAGCGCACGGTGATGCTGCGGGCATTCTTCTCGTCGGTGGTGAGGTAGTGGAAGCTGCCCATGCCGTTGTGCTGGAGGGGGACGGAGAGGGTGCTGCCGTTGTCTGCCGTCAACCGTTCGACGTCCACGCCATGCCCCTGCTCGTCAGTGGCCTTGAAGGCGATGCGGCATTCAGCGCCTGCAATCAGGTGCCCGCCTTCGGGGAAGAACTGGACGTTGAGCGCTTTCGGCTTGTCGGCTTTGTCGGGCTCGGGGCGATAGGTCTCCTTGCCGTTGTAGAGGCGCATGACGGGATTGGCGTAGTCGCCCTCCTCCTCGGGGGCCTTATAGACGGGGATGACGCGTGAGAAGATGCCGGCATCGTCGAAGTTGAGCATGGCGCGGGTGTAGGCGCGGATCTGGTAGTAGCCGCTGGGGTAGCCGACTGCGCCGCGAAGGGCTACGGCCTCCTCCACACCGGTGTCGATGAGGGGGAACGAGCCGTGACAACGTCCGTCCGTCACCTTCAGCTTCAGTTGCTTCAGCACCACGCCCGTGGGGGAAAGCAGCTCCACATAGAGCACCTTGCTGGCAGCCTCGCCATTGCCGGCAGCGTTGACGACGTTGGCGGCAAACCACACCGTTTCGCCCTGGAAGTAGGCCGTGTTGTCAAGATGCAGATAGACCTTCTCCTGCGGGCAGAGCTTGTTGAAATAGTTGATGAACGTCACGCGCTTCAGCAGCTCGGCAAGGGTGCCGGTGGGCTTGTCTTCGCTTCCCAGCAACGGCGCATAGATGAAGTTGGGGTTTTGCACGGCCTTTGCAGTGGATTTCGCAGGCGTCTTTTCCTTTTTCTCGTTCTGTCCGCTGGGCGTAAAGATCTCTATTTCATTGCTGCGGATGTTTCCATCTTCCTCATCCACCTGTTCGGTATCCAGCTCCGCGACTTCGGTAATTGCCGACACTCCGTCGACGACAAAGGTGAAACGATAGTTGTACACCTCAGCCCCGACGCTCACGGGGAAGAGCATCTGGTATTTCTTCCCCTTCTTTCTGCGGCCCTCGAGCTTGGCCAGCTTCCGTGTCATGAACGTGTTGGTTAGCAGGGGCTTGTCGGGATAGTTGTGCATCGGAATCAGCAGCCCGCTGAAGAACGACTGTCCCTCGACAACAAATTGTGCAGGGTAGTAGGGCCTTTCGAGGCTATAGCCAAAGCGGGTGGGGAGGTCGTCCCAGTCGCGTGCGAAAATCTTGTTCGACTTGATGGTCAGGGCGGAGTCGGTCTTGTTGACAAGGGTGAAGTTGAACGCATTCTCGGTGACGGACCACGTGAGGCTCATGATGTCGTCGTTGTAGCGGTTGCGGGTGTAGGGCACGCCGTCCATGTCCTTAAACGTGTCCGCTGAAATGCCCTGGACAAAGCCGCGGTTCTTGTCGCAAGTCACTTCCGACAGCTTGATGACATAGTGAGCCTTGTACTTACCGTCCTTCAGCACGGTGGGAAGGGCGTCGCGGACACCTCCCGGCTGGCGGCACATGGGGGCTGTGGCTGCCGCCAGAAGCAGCAGAGGGAAGAGGAGGAGATATCGGTATACGGTGCTCATTATATCGTTGTATTTCTGATGCAAAGATACAACTTTTTTCTGAAACAAACAAGCAAAATGAGTGGTTTTTTTCGGTTTTTTTGCCCCCCCTTCCCCCTCTCCGCAGCAGGGCCTTCGTGCGCGATAACAGGGCGGGCGTGCGCGATAACAAGGCGGGCGTGGCGGGGCGATGCCCTGTCGGAAAATGTAACCTTGTAACCTGTAACCTTTGTAACCTTTCCTTTCGCGTGTGTACGCACGCGTGGTTATTATATATTGGAAAGATTTTAAGTATTATTTATAATATAATATATAATTAATATATTTCCATATATCTTGATATAATAATATCGCGCACACGTGCGAAAGGCGAAAGGTTACAGGTTACAAGGTTACAAGGTTACACACCAAAAATCGGGATTTTTAAAAAAAATACGATTTTTTGAAAAAAAGTGCATAAAAATTTGGTTGATTCAAAAAATATGCGTAATTTTGCATCGGATTTAAGAAGCGCATGAGGCCGGCACGAAGGCACGATCGCCACCTTGGCTCATGGTTTTTGGCTCCAGACGTCCGACATCTACGCGGTAAAATTGCAGAAAGAGGGACTGCGATGTTGCAAATGTGGAAAGTTTGCCGTACCTTCGCGGGGATGAAACGACTGAAGGAATCTTTGCGCGCGGCGCTGGGCGGGCGGTATGCCGATGATGAGCTGCGAACGGTGGTGAAGGCGCTCTGCCTCGAGGGACTTGGGCTGAGCGCGTTCGACGTGTATCTGGATGAGCCCGTGACGCTGAGCGAATCGCAGCAAAAATGGCTCACGGAGGCTGTGCGACGCTTGCAGGCGGGCGAGCCGTTGCAGTACGTGCTGGGCACGGTGCCGTTTGCTGGGCTGGAGCTGCAGGTTGACGGGCGGGTGCTGATTCCCCGTCCCGAGACAGCCGAGCTGGTGGCGCTGGTGCAAAAGGAACTGGTAGTTCAAGGGCGGATTCTGGACGTTGGGACGGGGAGCGGCTGTATCGCCATTGCCTTGGCTGGGGTGCTGAAAGGGGCAGAGGTGACGGCCTGCGACGTGTCGGAGGGTGCGCTGGAAGTGGCTCGCGCGAATGCCAAAAGGGCAGGGACACAGGTGCGGTTCGTCAAGGCCAACGTGCTGGATACGGCATCGGCTGCAGAGGCGCTTCCGAAGGGCTGCGCGTGCATCGTCTCCAATCCTCCCTATGTCAGGCAGAGCGAACGTGTGCTGATGGACGAGCGGGTAACGGCGTGGGAGCCGGCGTTGGCGCTTTTCGTGCCTGACGACGACCCGCTCGTGTTCTACCGCGCCTTGGCCCGGTTGGGGCGGACGGAGGTGCTGGCAGAAGGGGGATGGATGGCCGTGGAAATCAACAGCGCCTTTGCGCAGGAGACACGCGCGTTGTTTGCTCATTGGGGCTATTCGGACGTTACCATCCACAGCGACATGTACGGCTTGTCCCGCTTTGTGACGTGCAGGAAATGATTATTCGTTGCGGGCGCAAGCCAGCGTGAAGACGCTGATGCGGAGGTCTGGAACAGCTTGTGCCAGCGTTTCGACGCACGACATCAGCGTTGCCCCTGTGGTGACGACATCATCAATCAATAGGATATGACGCCCCTTTAGCCGCTCGGGGCGACGTACGGAAAAGATGTGCTGCACATTCTTCCAACGCTCTTCGCGCGTCATGTGCGTCTGCGTTTCGTTGTGCCTGTGACGGATGAAGCTCTTTGTGTCGATAGGGAGCTTGGTCACGTCGGCGACACCCCGTGCAATCCATTCGCTCTGGTTGTAGCCGCGACTCCATTTCCTCCAGGCAGACAAGGGGACGGGTAGCAGCAAATCAATGGCGCTGAAGAAACCGCTGCCAGCCAGTTCTTGGGCAACCAGACGGCTGATGTAGCGCCCCGTTTCGGGACTGTCGCTGTACTTGGAGCGGGTAATAAGCCTGGTGTAGGCATTGCCGTGCGCATAGAAAAAGTAGGCTGTAGCGTGCTCCACAGCGGGGTAGCCCATGAAATGCTGCATGACGGGATTCAGCGCCATTGGGTCGAAGTGTGTTCTCGGCAATCGGCGCAGGCAAGTGGTGCAGATGTGCTCTTCGCCTTGGTTAAGCTTGCTTCCGCACACTTTGCAGAAGCGGGGAAACAACAGCCTCCCGATGTCACTCCCAATCGTCGTCACTTGCTTTAACTTCGTTTAAGATGACGTTCATCTCGTAGCCCCGGCTGAGGGCAAAGCGGATGAGTTTGGCGTTTGTCTCGTAGTCCGATTTCTCGTGCAGGCTGCGGCGTTTGGCTTTCAATGCCTCACGCAGGGTTTGGCGGTAGTCGTCCTCGTCAATTTCCTTCAGAGCCTCGTCAATGTCGGTGGAGGAAATCTGCTTGGCGCGCAGTCCTTGGGCAATCTTCACCTTTCCCCATCCGCTGAAGCGGAACTTGTCGCGCACGAAGGCGCGGGCATAGCGGGCTTCATCCACATAGCCTTCGTCGAGCAGACGATGCAGGATGCGTTCCTTCTCTTTCTCCGTGATGTCCGTAGCATCCAGCTTCTTGCGGATGTCGGAAAGGCATAGCTCCGTGGTGGAGCAGCGCGCTGTGAGCCGGCTGAGAATCTCGTCGAAAGGCATGAGGAGGAATTAGGAATGAGGAATTAGGAATTAGGAATGAGGAATGAAATAGGCTCAGAGGGCGTTGATGGCTGCAACGAGGAGGTCAACCGCCTCTTCTCTAGTAGCCCAGCTGGTGCAGTAGCGGACGCAACAATGGTTGTCGTCGAGGCGCACCCAGAAGTCGGAGACGAAATCACGGTCGAGGACCTCGCGCTGGGCATCGGTGAGGATGGGGAATTGCTGGTTTGTCGGGCTGTCGACGTGGAAGGGAATGCCCTTGGCGGCAAACGCCTCGTGGATGCGTTCTGCAAGACGGTCGGCGTGAGCAGCCATTTCGAAGTAGAGATTATCCGTGAAAAGGGTTTCGAACTGGATGCCGAGCAGACGTCCCTTGGCCAGCATGCCACCGTTCTGCTTGATGTTATAGCGGAAGTCTTTCTTGAGGGCATCGGCAGTGATGACCACTGCTTCGCCGAAAAGGGCACCCTGCTTGGTGCCGCCGATGTAGAAGACGTCTGCCAGCCGCGCAAGGTCGGGGAGGGTGACGTCGCAACGGGAGGACATCAGGCCATAGCCCAGACGAGCGCCATCCACAAACAGGGGAACGCCCCACTTCCTGCAGACGTCGCTGATGGCTGTGAGTTCGGACAGCGAGTAAAGCGTGCCGTACTCCGTGGGGAAGGAGATATAGACCATGCCCGGCTGCACCATGTGCTCGAAGTTGACATCATCGTGATGACCCTGCAAGACATCTGACACCTGGCCAGCTGTTATCTTTCCGTTTGAAGCGGGAAGGGCAAGCACCTTGTGGCCCGTGTGCTCGACGGCTCCTGTCTCGTGAACGTTGATATGCCCTGTCGCGGCACATACCACACCCTGATGGGGACGGAGGGCAGAGGCAATGACGGTGGCATTGGTCTGCGTGCCGCCCACGAGAAAGTGGACATCGGCCTTGGGAGCGTGGCACGCGCTGCGGATAAGGTCGCGGGCGTGGGCACAGAACTCGTCTTCGCCATAGCCGGGAGTCTGGACGTAGTTCGTCTCGGTAAGACGTTGCAGGATGCGGGGATGGGCACCCTCGTTATAGTCACACTGGAACTGGATTCTCATTGTAATAGGGGATAGGAGGTATGGGAAAAATGGGTACTATGAGAGAGGCACAGATGCACCTTGTTCGAGGACTTCAACGGCACGGAGGACAACGGGGTCGGTGCGATTGAGGAACTGGATGTACTCGTCCATGCCGAGCATATTGTAGATGATGTTGCCATAGACGACGGTCTCAACGTTGCGTGCTGCTTCGTTTCGCTCTTCGGCAGAGGGCGTGCGGACGCCCTTGCGGGTGGCCTCGTTGTAGAACCCTTCCAGGACAGAGGAGGACTTCAAGTAGGCAAGCAGCGAGGGCATATCGGAATACTGGGAGAGCGTGGAGCGGTTTTTGTCCGTGTAGTTGAACGTGTAGGAACGGAACAGACCGCTACGGGAGAGGGCTGAGTAGTAGGCGTTGAACCCCGTGGTATCCTGCGGCACGAAGATGTCGGGCATGATGCCTCCACCGCCATAGACGGTACGTCCGCCAAGAGTAGTGAATACCTCGGTAGTGTCTTGACGAATGCTGTCGGAGGAGAAGAATTCGCCGTGCTCGTAGCGGGTAAGGATGTCGAGCTGATACTCTTCGTCGTCGCCACGGCTGTAGGGCTTCTGGATGCAACGTCCGCTGGGAGTGTGATAGCGGGCGATGGTGAGGCGCACAGCAGAGCCGTCGGAGAATTCAAAGGGCTGCTGGACGAGGCCCTTGCCGAAGGTGCGGCGGCCGATGATGGTGCCGCGGTCGTTGTCCTGAATGGCTCCGGCAAAAATCTCGCTGGCAGAGGCGCTGCTTTCGTTCGTGAGGACGACAATGGGGAGTTCCTTGCACGATCCAGAGCCGTCGGCCTTGTAGTCGTGACGCGGGGAGTGTACGCCCTCGGTATAGACGATAGTCTGACCTTTGGGCAGGAACTCGTTGAGCATCTGCATGGCAGCACCCATGTAGCCGCCCGTGTTGTCGCGAAGGTCGATGATGATGCCTTCCATCCCCTGCTGGAGCAGGGAGGCTATGGCGAGGAGTGTTTCGGCATAGGTGGTCTCGCCAAACTTGGTGATGTAGAGCAAGCCCCATTTCTTATTAATAAGGTAGGATGCTTCGACGCTCTTGACGGGGATGTTGCCACGGACGATGGTGAAGGGAATGAGCTCTGTGTCGTTGCCTCGCTTGACGCCAATATTGACGGTGGTGCCGCTGGGGCCCTTGAGGTGCTTCATGGCACTCTCGTTGGTGAGCTTTTTGCCGACGAAAAGGCTGTCGTCGATGGTGACGATGCGGTCGCCAGGGAAGAGGCCAACTTTTTCAGCAGGTCCACCGTGGATGATGTTGCTCACATAAATGGTGTCGCTCTGTATCATGAACTGGATGCCGATGCCGCTGAAACTGCCAGCCAGTTTGCTGTTGGTTTCCTCAAGGTCCTTGGCAGGAATATAGTCGGAGTGGGGGTCGAGTTCAGCCAGCACTTTCGGCATGGCTTTCTCGATGAGAGCTTCGATGTTGACGGTATCTACATAGTTCTTCTCCACGAGCTGGAGGAGGCTCCCGATTTTCCCGTTGTTCTGGATGTTGATGACGCGCGTGGAAAAACTGCGCGAAAGCAGAACAACGAAGTAGAGAAGCAATGCACCGCAAACGATTGCCAGCGCTTTAGGCCAGAATGATTTCATTTTTCAATTAATTCTTAGCTGCTAATAGGTTGATTGTTTTTGCTCATTGGCACTCTTCCAACGGAAGGTGTTCCACTTGTATGCCTGCGCGGGCAAGGAGGTCAATGCCGTCGGTGAGGCGGTACTGCTCGCCATAGACCACGCGCTGGATGCCCGACTGGATGATGAGCTTGGCACACTCGATGCAGGGCGAGGCGGTGACATAGAGCGTGGAGCCGTTGCTGCTGTTGTTCGAGCGGGCAATCTTGGTGATGGCGTTGGCTTCGGCATGGAGGACGTAAGGCTTGGAGACATTGTTCTCGTCCTCGCAGATATTCTCGAAGCCAGTGGGGGTGCCGTTGTAACCGTCAGAGATAATCATCTTGTCCTTGACGATGAGGGCACCTACTTTGCGGCGTACGCAGTAACTGTTTCCGGCCCAGATGGAGGCCATGAGCATGTAACGTTTGTCGAACTTGTCCATTAATTGTATTGTTTTTTAGTTGTTATTCGTCGAAATACCATCGCGGCGCAACAAGGCATCGATGGTGGGTTCTTGTCCACGGAAGGCTTTGAAGAGCTTCATGGGGTGTTCGCTGTCGCCTTTGCTGAGAATCTCCTTGCGGAAGCGTGAGGCCACGCTGGGGCTGATGACACCATCCGCAGCAAAGACACTGAAGGCATCGGCATCAAGCACCTCGGCCCATTTGTAGCTGTAGTAGCCTGCGGCATAGCCTCCATCCATGATGTGGCTGAACTGAACGCTCATGCAAGTGCCTGGAACGTCGGGCAGCAGGCGGGTGGGGGAGAAAGCGTCCTTTTCGTATGGGATTACATCGCCTTCGAAGGGCTCGGTACGAGTATGCCAGGCGAAGTCGAGCAGTCCGAAACTTACCTGACGTATGCAGGCATAGCCGGCATTGAAATTCTTTGAGCGGACGAGGCTAGCAATAAGCTCGTCGGGGATGAGTTCGTCCGTTTCGTAATGACGGGCAAAGGAGTGGAGGAAGGCTTTTTCTGTGCCGAAATTCTCCATCAACTGCGAGGGCAGTTCCACGAAGTCCCACGCCACGTTGGGGCTGCACTGCGACGGGTAGCGTGTGGCTGAGAAAATGCCGTGGAGGGCATGGCCAAACTCATGGAGGAAGGTCTCCACTTCGTCGTAGGTGAGCAAAGCGGGCTTCTCGGCCGTGGGTTTGGTGAAATTGGTGGTGATGGAGACGTGGGGACGGCTGTCGGTGCCGTCGGGTTCCCTCCATTGTTCCTTATAGTTGGTCATCCAGGCGCCCGAACTCTTGCTCTCGCGGGGGAAGAAATCGGCATAGAGAATGGCCAGGAAAGTGCCGTCACTGTCCTGCACCTCATAGGCTTTCACATCGAGGTGATAGACGGGGATGGCAGGGTTCACTTGGAACGAGATGCCATAGAGGCGTGTGGCTAGTCCGAAGACACCATTGATGACGTTCTCAAGCTTGAAGTAGGGGCGTAGTTTTTCCTCATCGAAGTCGTATTCAGCCTTGCGAAGACGTTCGGCGTAGTAGGAGAAGTCCCACGGCATGAGTTCAAAGGCATCGCCCTCTTCTTCACGGGCTTTCTTCCGGACAGCTTCCACGTCTTGTTTTGCAGCAGGCATATAGCTTTTAAGCAACTTTTCGTACAAGCTGTTGACGTGCTGGATGTCCTCTGCCATGCGTTCCTCAAGGATGTAGTCGGCAAAGTCCTTGTAGCCCAGTAGCTGGACGATGCGTAAACGGAGGTTGACGATTTGGCGCACTAACTCCACGTTACTTGTGTCACCTTTGATGGCTTGCGTATTGTAGGCCATGTAGAGCTGCCGGCGCAGGTCGCGGTCGCGGCAATAGGTCATGAAGGGGACGTAGCTAGGGGCATGGAGCGTGAACGTCCATCCCTTTTCATCGTGGTCCTCGGCTTCCTCTTCGGCTTGCAGAAGGGCCGTCTCGGGCAACCCGGTCAAACGCTCTTCGTCAGTGATATTCAGTCGGAACGCATTGGTGGCTTTCAGATGATTCTGTCCGAAGAGTACGGTGGCCTGTGCAAGCTCGGCTGTCAGTTGGCGATAGAGGGCTTTATCATCGTCATTTAGAGAGGCTCCGCTGCGGACAAACGAGCGGTAAGTGTCGTCGAGTAGTCGTTGCTGTTCCTCAGTTTCAATGCGTTCTGTCCCTTTCTGCCAGTTCTCATAGACCACCTTGACACGGTCGAACAGCGCGGCGTTGAGTGACACATCGTTGCTGTGTTCCGTGAGGATAGGCGTCATGCGCCTCACCAGTTCCTGCAGTTCATCGCTGGTTTCTGCCTCGTCGAGGTTGTCCATGACGGTGCTCACTTCCTCAAGCAGCCGCCCACCATAGTCGAGAGCGGCAATGGTGTTGTCGAACGTGGGAGGTTCGGGATTGTCAGTGATGGCACGAATTTCCTCGTTATCCTGTCGGATACCCTCCATGAGGGCGGGCTCATAGTGCTCCAGCCGGATTTTGTCGAAGGGAATGGCGCCGTGGGGCGTCGTATGGGGAGTGAGGAAGGGATTGTCGGTCTGCATAAGCTGATAAAAAATCGCGCAAAATTAATACAAAAAATCCAATAAATAAAGGAGAAGCGAAGAAAATTCAGTAGTTTATTTTTGTAAAGTAAGCCTCAAAGATAGCCTTAGACGGGATTTTTCAGTAAGCAGATTAGATGGCTGTATTTTGACGTGGCGGCCGATAGTTTTGCAGGCGTTTTAGGTCGGGGATGGCAATCTGGCTGTAGGAGAGGTTGACGAGTCCGGCTTTCTGCCACGAGACAATCAGTTCCGACATGCGCCGACGATTGCAACCCAGTTGGAGGGCAAGGTCGTCGCGAGTCATTTTCAGCTGCTTTTCCCCTCGCGGATTTTCACAGAGGCTGCGGACGAAGTGGCAGAAAAGGGTATGGATGTCATCGCCGATGGGGAGTGACTGGCGTTCGAGCAGCGACTGGGCATAAGCACAATAGAGGTTAAGAATGTTGAGCTGGACAATGCTGAACTGGCCGAAGACATTGAACATGTAGCTCTTGTCGAAGGCGAGCAGTACCGCCTCACCGACAGCACGATAGCTGGCTCGAAGGGTGGTGTTGCGTCCGAACAAGCTGCTGATTTCTATGAAGGTGGATTCATCGAGGACTTCGGTGAAGAGGTATCGATTGCCTGGGCCGGGGAGCTCGCGAATCACCTTGCCACGCAGGATGTAGAGCAGCCGGTTGTGTCGCTCACCACTGCGCTGTATGTAGGCGTCCTCGAAATGGAGAAAGTCGGGACGCACCTGTTCCAACAGTTTCATCAGCTCGTCCATCGTCAGTCCCTGAAAGAGGGGCATGGAGAGTAGCTGGCTCATCATTGACGTCTGCATAATCATTCAGATTTTCGGTTTTCGCTGCAAAATTACTTAAAAAATTTGTTTTTTCGTTTATGAAGTCTTAACTTCGCAGGCAAAAATGAAAAAATTGTTGTATATTTATAAAGGTATAAGTTTATGTTAGAAGCATGGAATGCCCTTGACGGGGCGCAGAAGGTATTCTGGGGCGTGGCTATTGTGGCCAGCATCGTGTTTGTGATTCAGACGATAATGACTTTCGTCGGGTTGGATAACGATACGGATGTCGATTCCAGTGGGCTCGATGCCGATGAGGGTATTTCGGGCTTCTTCAGTCTGAAGAATCTGGTGAACTTCCTGTTGGGTTACGGATGGGCAGGCGTGGTGTTCAAATCGTTGATTCCCTCGTCGTTGTGGATTCAGCTGGCTGCCGTCGGCGTGGGTCTGCTGTTTGTGCTGGTGTGGGTCATCATCATCCGTCAGGTGATGAAGCTGGGTGTCGACAAGACGTTCCACATTGAGGAGACCGTTGGCCTGATAGCCGATGTCTATCTGCGCATCCCTGCCTCGGGCGAGGGCTCGGGCAAGGTGATGGTGAGCGTCAGGGGCTCGGTGCACGAGCTTGAGGCGGTTACGCAGGGCGATGCTATCCCCACAGGCGCGAAAGCAAAGATTACTGCCATCGTGAACACCGACACCGTTCGCGTGGAAGCTCTTTCGTAAAGAGAAGATAAAATGTTCAATTGTAAATAATTTATTCATAAATGAGTATGTCGAATCCTTTCTTTTTGATTATGCTGCTTGTCGTCGTAGTGTTCGTGATGGTAGCAGCGGTTATCCGGCGTTATCGCCGTTGCCCCAGTGACAAGATTCTGGTTGTCTATGGTAAGACGGGTGGCGGAAGCGCCAAGTGTATTCACGGTGGCGGTAAATTCGTGTGGCCTATCATTCAGGACTATGCCTATCTGAGCCTGACCCCCATCAGCATCGATGCTAACCTGACAAATGCCCTGTCGAAGCAGAACATCCGTGTGGATGTCCCGTGCCGTTTCACGGTGGGTATCAGCACGGAGAGCGACTCCATGAACAATGCTGCCGAGCGTCTGCTCGGGCTGAGTGCCAATGAGATTCAGGAACTGGCCCGCGATATCCTGTTCGGTCAGCTCCGTCTGGTCATTGCCACGATGAGCATCGAGGAGATCAACTCCGACCGTGACAAGTTCCTCGAAGCTATCTCGAAGAACGTGGAGGTCGAGCTGAAGAAGATTGGTCTGCGTCTTATCAACGTGAATGTCACTGACATCAAGGACGAGAGCGGCTACATCGAAGCTCTCGGTAAGGAGGCAGCTGCCAAGGCTATTAATGAGGCTAAGGTGAGCGTGGCTGAGCAGGACAAGTTCGGTGAAATCGGTAAGGCCGAGGCTGTCAGGGACACCCGTATCCGTACCAGCGAAGCCAATGCTGTGGCCGTGCAGGGTGAAAATACCGCTCAGATTGAGATTGCCAACTCGAATGCCTCGCGTCGTCAGAAGGAGGCTGAGGCCCTGCGTGTGGCTGTGGCTGCCGAAAAGGTGCAGCAGGCACGTGCCCTCCAGGAGGCTTACGCTGCTGAGCGTGAGGCGGAACTTGCCCGTGCTGAACGTGAGCGCAGCACGCAGCAGGCTAACGTCATTGTGCCGCAGGAGGTGGAGAAGCAGCGTATTGTCATTGAGGCTGAAGCTGAGGCAGAACGTGCTCGCGTGAAGGCGAAAGGTGAGGCCGATGCACTCTTTGCCAAGATGGAGGCGCAAGGTAAGGGCTCGTTTGAAATCCTCACCAAGCAGGCTCAGGGTTACGACAAGATGGTGCAGGCTGCTGGCGGCGATGCCAACAAGGCCTACATGCTGTTGCTGCTTGACAAGCTGCCCGAGCTGGTCAGCACGCAGGTGGAGGCTGTCAAGGGCATCAACATCGACCACGTCACGGTGTGGGACAATGGCACCAAAGGCGAGGACGGCAAGGGTTCTACGGCCAATTTCATCAGTGGCCTGATGAAGTCCGTGCCCCCGCTCGGTGACCTCTTCGACCTTGCCGGCATGAACCTGCCCCAGTATCTCGGCTCAAAGAAAGAGGCTCCGGCCACTGCTGAGGCTGTCGTTGAAAAGCCTGAGGAATAAACCGTTCTATCATTTTCGCTGATCTGAAAGATGCTTATTAAAATCCTTGCAGCCGTAGCACCTGTCCTGTTCCTCTTGTGCTATATCTACATGAAGGACAAAAAGGCTCCGGAACCCACGGAGCAGCTTTTCAAGGCCTTTCGCTACGGTGTGCTGAGCGCCATCTGTGTGATGGTGGTGATGTCGCCCTTCGGAGCGACCAGACAGCCTGTGGGTTTCCTGCAGTGTATGAAAGTCAGCTTTTTCGAGGCGGGCATACCTGAGGAGTTTTTCAAGTGGCTGTTCCTCTACATCCTCATTTGGCGCAGTCCGCAGTTTGACGAGTATATCGATGGCATTGTCTATGCTGTGTTCATCTCGATGGGCTTTGCCTGTCTGGAGAACATCATGTACGTGCTGCCCGGCTCCATGGGCACGGCTGTCAGTCGCGCACTGCTTTCGGTGCCTGCGCACTTCCTATTTGCTGTCATCATGGGCTACTACTTCTCGATGGGTAAGTTCCATCCTGAAGAGCGTACACGCTACATGATGCTCAGTCTGCTGTTGCCGATTGTGGGTCATGGACTGTTCGACACGTTTGCCTTCTGGATGGATTCGCTGGGCGAGAGCCGTATCTACACGGCGGTGTTCGTCTTCTTCATTGCTTGCGACATCTGGCTGTGGCGCCGTTGCACGCGGCTCATCCGTAAGAGCGTACTGATGTCGGATGAGGCCCGTGCCGAAGCTGAGGCGCTGGCATTTGTCCAGGCTCAGGAGGCAGCCGAATCGCTGCCTGCAGCACTGCCTGTGAGCGGCGAATGGGCTGATACACCCATTGCCATTTTCCGCGTAAAACAAGATGGTGAATCGACGACCGAGGCAGAGGGCTTGACCTACAAGCTGCTGATTGAGTGTAAGGACGATGCGAAAATCATCATCAACGAGCGCGATGCGTTCTTTGCCAAGGGGGGGACGAACTATCGTCTGACGCTGCCCGCGGGAGAGTACACGCTGCGTGCCGTCAATCTGGCCCGTTACGAGCAGATGATTTCGAAGAAGGTGAACCTCACAGAGAACCGTCGCGTCACGGTGGCCTTCTCGGCGTGGGAGCGCATCCCTGCCTGGGTGCGTACGGTGACCATCACGCTTCTTGCCATCCTGCTATACAGGTGGTTTGCGTACGGCGTCTGACGGTGGGCCGAAAGTCCCGTCGGGTAAGCCAATGAAAAAGTGCCCTGCAGTTGCGGGGCACTTTCTTTTTTCTAACCAATAAGGATGTTTAGTTCCTTGTCTTAAGCGGGACGAATGGCCTCAGAGGGGCAAGCGTCAGCGCAGGTGCCGCAATCGACACATGCCTCAGGGTCAATGACGTACTTGGTGTCGCCTTCAGAGATAGCCTCGTTGGGGCACTCATCAATACATGTACCGCACTTGATGCAATCGTCAGTAATAATGTAAGCCATTTTTTTACGAATTAAGAGGTTTCTACTATAAATCGGCCGCGAAGGTACGGTGTTTTCTGCAAACTTCCAACAATTTTTGATTTTTTTATAAAACAAGGGAAGAAGCGCAGGCTTCCTCCCTGTCTGACGGTCTTGTGGAAGACGGTTTAGTAGGTGATCAGCGGCTCGAGTTCCTTGGCCTGAGCAATCATCTTCTCCAGCTCAGAAACGGCGGGGACGCGGTTGCAGAGGTTCTTCTCCTCGTTGACAGCCACAAGCTTGGGCTGGAGGTTGGCGGGAACGCGATGACGGAACTCCTTGACGGTGTCCACACCAGCGGCCTCAAGCAGTTCAGCAAACTGTCCGGCGATGCCCTTGATGCGGAACAGGTCGGCATGGTTGGTCCACTTCAGAATCAGTTTCTCGCTGATGCCCGTGGCTTCTGCCATGGCTACGCGGCCTTTCTTGGCGGCGCACTTTGCCAGCAGATCTTCGGTTGTCTTCACTCCGGCTTCCTGCAGCTTCTCTGCATACACGGGGCCGATACCTTCTACGTCAATGATTTTGTAACCCATAGTAATGAATCGATTTTAAAGTTGATAATAAGAAAACTACTTTTTCGGGGCGAAGTTAGCGAAATGAAAGCAATCGTGCAAGAAAAATCGCGTTTTTTTTCACATTATGTGAATTTGGGCAGTCGGGCTCCGTCACCACAGCCTTTCGACGGTGGCGTTGGGGTAGTAGTGGCTGAGAATCTGCTGGCAAGTGTAGCCTTTCGAGGCCATTACGGCGGCTCCTATCTGACACATGCCCACGCCATGACCCCATCCACGTCCTTCGAGTGTCCAGAGTCCGTCGATGAATGTGGGGGTGAAGCAGCTGCTGTAGAGGTGGGTGGGCGAGAGGATGCGACGGATTTCCAGCTCCTTGCCTACGACGAGCGTGCGGATGGTACCGATGATTTTGAGTCGGCAGATGCGGCCTGAGGCGCCTCGTTCAAGGGGAATAAGGTCGGTGATGGTGCCGAAGTCGATGCCGCTTTTTTCCTTGACGAGACGGCTGAGTTCCGCGGGGGTGTAGCTGACTTTCCAGCGGAAGAAGTCGTGGGTGGTGGCGTCGTAGTTGTTCAGGATGGTGCGCAGAAGGGCGTCGTCGTGGGTGTCGCAGAAGGGATGGCCGTCGCTGTCCAGGTCACTCACTGAGGCAAGTTCGGGATGAGGGGTGTCGTCCCAGCAGGTCTCGTAATTCTCCGTGATGCCTCCACAGCACTTGCTGAAGCGGGCATCCACCACATGTCCTTCGCAGGTCAGCACCTGTCCGTAGGTGTCGTTGATGGCTTGGACGGCCGCTTCGGTGATGCGGGCAAGGCCTTGATAACGTTGGCAATGGTCGTCGGCGCAGACGTCGAAGAGGGTGTGGTCCTCGCGGTCGTACCAGCGGACCATCTCGCCGTTCTCCTGGGCTGGTGAAGGCTGCGCTTTCTCGTGCGAGGGGTTGCCGCTGAGTCTCTCCAGCTGCGAGAGGAGCCAGCTGCGCGAGACGATGGCGTGGACTTTCAGGAACTCGTAGGGGGCGCGTGGGTTCATCTCCGACGAGATGACGCTCTTCAGGTATTTCTCAATGGGAATGTCGTTTACGGCCCAGGTCTCGTCGCCGTCGGGGACAAGGCGGAGGGTGCCTTCGAAGCGTTGCTGCTCCTGCTGTTCCCAGTGGAACTGCTTGCCGATGGTGACGTCGTGCAGGGTGAAGGTGTCGTGGTGCTGCTCAAAGTGGATTTCCTTGGCACGCATGATGCCCACGCTGACGGTGGGCTCCATCCACTGGCCACACTGACGGAGGATGTCGCGAGCTTCGCCGGGGGTAAGGAGGTCGAAGTCCTCACGTCGTGGGGCAATCAGTAATCCGCACATATCCAGTGCACCGGGGCTGATGAGGCGTTGACGCTCGTCGCTGCGGAAGAAACACTCGGGCCGGTGTTTCCTGCGGGGGATGGTGATGAGCATGTCGCCCACGAGGATGAGGTTGACGTCGTCCGTTTCAGGCAGTTCGCCATTGACGATGACCTTGAATCCCAGGGGCGCAATCTCCGTGGGCGCCGTGATGGGGTGGGCGAGCAGGTACTCAATGAGCGGAACACCCTGCCAGCGACCTGCCTGAAGGTGCTGGTGGTCGGGGGCTGAGGCTCCGCAATGGGGGCCGTTGTAGAAGACCATGAACCCATCGCCCAACACCTTTTGTGCCCGTCGCATCACGGGTAGCACGCCCTGGAGGGTCTGTGGCAGGTGGCGTGTGGCGACGATGGTATAGTGTTCCTTTAGAATAGGATAGGGGTTGACGAGCAGCTCCCAGCCGTCGCAGAGGGGGAGTGCCTGCTGGACTTCAGGGCGGTTTTCGGGGCAGAGGAAACAGGGTCGTTTGCTCAGGGCCGAAGCGTCCACTTTGGCAGCTGTGCTGCGGATGCGGGCTGGGTTGTGCTGGACGACGACGGGGCAGTCAAACCCCTCGATGTCAAGCCTACGCGTGAGCACCTGGTGCAGCGCCTCGTGGTTTTCGCATGCCAACGGCCACGCGGCTAATTGCGTATTGAAGAACTGCGAAACGGTATTTGAGTCCAATGGAATTATGCTAAATGGTAAGTCGTTAGGTCGTAAGTCTCTTCTTGAGTTCCGCCGTGCGGATGAAGTCCTTGTAGGTATTATTGCGGTTCACCTTCTCGGGGCTGAGGGCGGCATCGCTGTTGCCCTCCCAGCGTCGGCATAGGTAGAGGCTCTCGTAGATGCGCCCGATGCGGTAGGTGCGGCTGATGGCAAGTCCCACGGCATAGTCCTCGCCATACGAGACGTTGGGGAAGCCAATCTGGCGGATCACCGGGGTGTAGAAGCAGCGGGGGGCACCCAGTCCGTTGATGCGCAGGGCGTTGTTCATGCCGTTCTCGGCTGTCCACTCCTTGTGGTCGATGAGCCCTGGGGGGAGGGGACGGAGGGCGAAGTCGCACAGCTCGTAGCTGCCGATGAGCATGGCACAGCGTTCGCGACGGAAGGTGTCGACGATGGTCTGCAGCACGTGCTCGTGGCTGTAGAGGTCGTCCGAATCAAGCTGGATGGCATAGCGTCCGCACTGGGGGTGACGCACGGCCAGGTCCCAGCAGCCACCGATGCCCAGATCCGTACACTCGGGGATGAGCTCCACAACCTGCTGGCCTGCTGATTTGCCGACCTCGCTGATGGCCTCGTGCGTGCCGTCGGTGGAGTGGTTGTTGACCACGATGACGTTGAACGCGAAGTCCGTCTGCTGGCTGAGGGCCGAGCGGATGGCGTCGGCAATGGTGCGCTCCCTGTTCCTCACGGGGATGACCACACTGGCTTCAACGGGGAACGTGCCTTCTTCCGTATTGACGGTGAGCAGCTTGTCTGCATCGACAAGGGCTCCCAGCGTACGCAGATGGTCGGTGCAGGCGCGTTCCATGTCTATCTGGATGGCGCGGTTGCGGGGGTCCACGTAGTCAAACTGCTTCTGTCCCGACGTGCGCGTGTCCAGCTCCTTCTCGTCGTAGAGACATTCGGGGATGTGGACGAGACTGCCCATGCGCGAGAGGAAGAGCCGCATCTGGTAGAAGCCGGCAAACGTATATTCAGCGGGCTTTAAGTCAGCAAACTCAGTTAGGGCCGTACGGCGGATGAGCACGAGGGGACCGAAGTCGAAGTCGTCGCGCAGGGCCCCTTCCTGATAGTCGATGGTGGGTGTGCCCGTGCGGTCGGCATAGACCATCACGGCCTGTGTGGCGTCGGCCAAGCCGACCATTCTCTCCAATGCACGGTAGCCCAGGGTAATCTGCGAAGCCGTGGTGCAGAGCATGAGGTAGTCGCGTTCAGCCGCGTGGGCCATGCTGATGACGGCGCTGGTTGAGAGCGCCTTATGGAGCGGGATGAAGGGAGCATCCTCGGGCTGTTCGTCGTTACTGAGATAGATCACGTCGCCCACCAGGGGCTCGTCGTCAAACATGCGGCTCAGTGCCTTGGCCTGCCGTTCATCCACATAAGGGATAAAGCAATCAATTCTCGGTGTCATTTCGGGTAGGATTATTCTGACTGCAAAGATAGGATATGTCGGGCAAAAAAACAAATAATATCCGCAGAAAGAAAAAAGATGTTCCTTTTCTTGTGATTCCGTATTATTCGTTATATCTTTGTCCCGAAGTTTGTGCATCCTACGGACCGGGCAGACTTCGCACGACATATTAAAAAGGAAGCGTTTTAGCTATTTCTTTTCATGTGAACCTGAACAATTCAACTGACGGAAGAAAAGCCCAAGCGCTCCAGGTTGGTTGTAAATGTATGGGCTACGGCTCACACGATACACCAACGTGTGAGCTGGTTTTTTTCGTTATCTTCTGTCAGAGGCAGTTCAGGGCCTACATGAAAGGGTAAGTCTAAATCAGGCTCACACTTTTTTTCGTATGTCATTGAAAGCAGACATTAAAACCTAAAGATATGAAAACAAAGAATCTTTGGAAACGGCTGACCCTGATGATGGTCTCGCTGATAAGCGCTGGTGTTTTTCTCTTGTCTTGTGGAGAGCCGGAGGATGTCGGCCCCAACGGTGGAACAACCAATCCCGATAAAGTGGTTGCCGACCCTGAGGGTACTATCATCCTCTCCATGCGCGACTTCGACAACGGCAACATCCGCATCGACGACAAAATTTACATCAACAAGGAAAACTGGACGGGCGAAGGATGCAGCTTCGTCTCCGTAGGCGAGATGAAGGGCTTGGGAAACATCGAGAGCATCCCCACGACGGGCTGGGCAAACCAGATGGGCGTCTATCCCGACAACGGCTATGTGGCGTACAACCGTGCCAACGATGCCTACTACCGCCTGTTTGTGACGGAATACCTCTATAACACTTCCGAAGAAATCATCGGCGCAAAGGTGAAGTATCAGAAGCCGTTCTGCGGAAGGGACGAGGCACTCAAGACGGAAACGAAAGACCTCTCCTTCACGGCCGAAGGTGGCACGGAAAAGGTCTTCTTCAAAAACTCCTCCATCGTCCCCTTCACCGTGTCGAACAGCCAGTCGTGGTGTCGTGTGCAGCGTATTTCAAGCAGCGACAACGCTTTCCTCTACGACGGTATTTCAGTTACCACGCTTGCAAGTGGCCTGCCAACGATGTCTTCAGACACGATAACCCTTGAAACCCTGTACGGAAAGACGCATACAATAGTAGTTCAGCGTGAAGGCCACGCCTATCTGGAAGCGTCTGCCGAATCGCTTGATTTTACCGCCTACAGCGGCTCATCGACCCTCATGCTGAAGACGAACATGAAGTGGGAGGCGTATGCCAGCGACTCGTGGATAGAACTCTCACCCACGTCGGGCGACGGAAACGCTTATGTGAAAGTCTCCGTCACAGCCAATGATTCAGGCAAGAGCCGCACAGGTACGGTGAAGTTCGTTGCTGATGGCAAATCCGCCTCTGTGGCTATATCTCAGGCAGGTGGGAGCCTGTCCGTTTCTCCAACGACTTTGGAAATAGTGGAAGGTGGAGGTACAAAGACATTGAAGCTGACAACACCTTCTACATGGACGGCAACAGCCAGCGAAGCATGGCTGAAGACGACGCCTGAATCAGGTAGTGGCGATGCCACACTCACCGTGATTGTTGAGGCCAACAACAGCACATCCACCCGCACAGGCACCATAACGTTTACTTCGGTTGACTGCACGGAAACTGTCGTGGTCAACCAGGCGGGCGGGAAACTCTCTGTCTCTTCGTCCACCTTGAACTTCGGCGATGTGGGCGATACAATGTCGCTGAAAGTCCAGGCATCAAACGAGACGCTTATCTGGACGGCAGGCACGGAAGACGCCTGGCTAAGAGTATCGCCTGATTCGGGCAGCGGCAGTGCCACCCTTATGGTTACAGCCGAAGCCAACAATAGCGCAGCAAATCGCACAGGCACCGTGACCATCACATCAGGCGAGACAACGCTTCCCGTAACTGTCACCCAAACAGGCGGAAGCTTCTCCCTCTCGGCCTCCACACTAAGTTTCATTGATGCAGGGGAATCGAAATCGCTGACAATAACCACCACGACATCGCTTCCGTGGACGGCAACGTCTGCAAGTTCCTGGTTGAAGGTCTCGCCAGAATCGGGCAACGGTAGCGCCACGCTATCTGTTTCGGCAGAAGCCAACAACAGCACGGCAGAGCGCACAGGCAAACTATTTATTGTTTCGGGCGACAAGTCTATTCCTGTCGTTGTCACTCAGTCAGGCGGGAGTCTTTCCGTCTCGGCATCCAGTTTGAGTTTTGTCAACGCAGGGGAAACAAAATCTCTCAATTTGCAAGCCTCGAACTCAATGCTTGCATGGAGTGCAATTATTAATGATTCTTGGATAAAGGTGTCGCCTGAATCGGGAAATGGAAGTGCCATGCTCTCTGTTTCGGCAGAAGCCAATATTAGTACGTCAGAACGTACAGGTAAGCTAACCATCGTATCGGGCGATGTTTCCATTCCCATTACCATAATACAGGCAGGCGGAACAGTTTCCGTTTCTCCTACAACGTTGGACTTCATGGATCGTGGGGATGTAAAGCCGTTAAATATAACCACACCGTTTACATGGACAGCAACATCTAGTGAATCCTGGCTAAAACTATCTTCCACCTCAGGTAATGGCAATGCCACGCTCTCGGTTACGGCAGAAGCAAATAATAGTACAGCAAACCGTACTGGTACGTTAACTATCATTACTGGCGACAAGACTATATCTATTACTGCCTCTCAAGCAGGTGGAAGCCTTTCAGTTTCTTCTTCAGTATTATATTTTATTGATGCGGGAGAAACAAAATCACTAAAACTAACGACAACAACATCGCTTTCATGGACTGCAAACGTTAGCGCATCATGGTTAAAGATTTCTCAGGATTCAGGAACTGGCGATACCACGCTTTCAATTACTGCCGAAACTAACGTTAGCACATCAGATCGTATTGCCACTGTGGTATTCGCCTCAGGCAATAAATCAAGTTTTGTTGATGTTACTCAAGTGGGCGGGAACCTTTACGTTTCCCCCTCTTCGACAACTATTTCTGAAAAAGGCGGTTCGTTTCCAATAGAACTAACAACTTCTACTCCTTTTGCTTGGACCGCAACCGCCAGCGCCTCATGGATGAGAATATCTTCATCATCAGGCAATGGTAGTGCAAAAATCACAGTTAATGTCAGCGCAAATAACAGTCCTGCAGAACGAAATGGAATGATTACATTCACATCGCAAAGCAAATCAGTAGCCGTCTATGTTACCCAGTCAGGAATCTACATTGGTACTGATTGGGTGAATCTTGGCCTGCCGTCTGGTAATAGATGGGCTACGAAGAATGTGGGGGCTTCTACCCCAGAAGATCATGGAGAATACTTTGCTTGGGGTGAAATAAAGAGCAAGAATGAATATAGTTGGAGTAATTACGTTTATTGTTGTAATGCCAACCTTAAATTATTATCAAAATACAATTGTGATCAAGGAGATGGTGTTGTTGATAACTTAACCACTCTTCAAAAATCCGATGATGTCGCTAACCAAATAACAGGAGGGGTAATGCCAACAAAAATAGATTGGTCAGAATTGCTTGAAAAATGCACATGGACTTGGATAACTCTAAATAGTGTACAAGGCTACAAAGTTGTCGGTCCTAATGGGAATCTGATTTTTCTTCCAGTAACAGGTTACAAAAAAGATAAAAGTATTTCAAATACTAATAACGCAGGTTGTTATTGGTCTTCTTCTTTATATGAGGTGTATGCAGAAAAAGCTTGGAGTCTTTATTTCACTTCTTCAAATGCTGGTTGTGATACGAGAGAAAGGAATTTAGGTTATTGCGTTCGTCCTGTTTATAAGCCATAATCGATGTGATTGGAAAAGAAAAAGCACCCGCTACAGAGCAGGTGCTTTTCTTTTAGGCAAGAAGCTAAAGGTGGCAAAAGTGTTTGCAATTTGCAACTTTGCACACCCCCTATGCTATCTTGCGGTAGCTGCCTTTGTCGTTACCTGAACGGATACGCTGGGCTATGCCATCGTCCTGAAATTCGTGTTTTTTGATGTTTTTTGCGAAAACAGGCCAGCACCTACCTTTTTGTTCTTAACATGCATGGAAATAGCGCATTAAAGAAGGTAGGTGTTACTTGAACACCTACCTATCACCTACCTATCACCTACCTCAACACCTCACTTTTTGTAGAGTTTTAGAGCAAGAGTTTTCACGGTAGGAGTATAGGTAAGAGGACAGGTAAAAGTAAGGTAGGTGTTAGGTAGGTGTTTGCCAAACACCTACCTATCCTAACGGTTTAAAGGAAAGTTATTTGCAATGAAAAAGGTAGGTGTATGGGGTCTTTGTGCAAAAAAGACTCAGCACAAGTCACGATGGATGGAACAGAGGCTTCGGGTGAGGTCGAAAATGTAGCGTTTGATTCTGGTATCGCGACGTCTGATTCTACGGCAACGACGTTTGATTCTGTGGCGCCAGCGTAGTGCGCTGTGAAAATAACGTACAATAAGAAATGCTTCGATTCATGGTTGAAAAATCAGGGACTTTTCGCGTGCGCGGAATAAAAAGGTTGTTAAAATAGGTAATATATTTGTTTTTTCGGGCGATTTGCAGTATCTTCGCAGGCTAAAACGGAACGGACAGGACCGTCCCGACGGAGAACTGAGGCATGACTGACGACAGAACCATCGTGAACGACAAGCGTCCCCTGCTGGGAATGACCCTGGCAGAGGTGCGCAGCGTGTGTGCCGAGATGGGTATGCCCGCCTATGCCGCACGGCAGCTGATGGACTGGATGTACACGAAGCGCGTGGCCTCGTTCGACGCCATGACAAACCTCTCGCAAGCTGCCCGAGCCAGACTGTCGGACGCTTATTCCGTGGGCATCACCCCGCCCGTGGAGGCTGTGCGCAGCGTCGATGGCACGGTGAAGTACCTCTTTGCCGTGAAGGGACGCAGCCAGACGGAGGGTGCCAGCTTTGTGGAAGCCGTCTATATCCCTGACGGCGATCGGGCTACGCTCTGCATCTCGTCGCAGGTGGGCTGCCGGATGCATTGCCAGTTCTGCATGACAGGTCGCCAGGGGTGGCACGGCAACCTCACGGCAGGCGAGATCCTGAACCAGGTGCTGGCCCTCCCCGAGTGCGGCACGCTGACCAATCTGGTGCTGATGGGTATGGGCGAGCCGATGGACAACCTCGACGAGGTGCTGAAGGCCCTTGCGCTGATGACCAGTCAGGAGGGCATGGCCTGGAGCCCCCGCCGCATCACCGTCTCCACCGTGGGCGTGAAGGATACCTTGGAGCGCTTCATCCGCGAGACGGAGTGCCACCTCGCCATCAGCCTCCATGCCTCGATGCCCGAGGTGCGCAGCTCTCTTATGCCAGCCGAACGTCTCTGGTCGATGACCGAAATGCTTGACCTCCTGCGCCGTTACGACTGGAGCGGACAGCGACGCCTCTCCTTCGAGTACATCCTGTTCCGTGGCGTCAACGACAGCCCTGCCGATGCACGCCGGCTGGTGCGCCTGCTTGACGGTCTGCACTGCCGAGTCAACCTCATCCGCTTCCACCGCATCCCCGACGCTGAACTCGACGGAGTGGAGACGGACGCCATGGTTGCCTTCCGCGACTACCTGACCCAGCGTGGCGTGTTCACCACCATCCGTGCCTCGCGAGGCGAAGACGTGATGGCAGCCTGCGGCATGCTGAGCACTTCGAAAATGGAGAAAATAGGAATTAGAAAATAGGAATTATTTAATCATAAAGAGCGATATGAAAAAAGCGATATTTATCCTGTTGTCGGCATTGATTGTGCTGGGCGGATGCCAGTCCAAGGGCAGCGACACCCCCGATGAGACGGGCAAAGTGGTGCGTACGAAACAGAAGGCCAAGAAGAAGAAAAAGAAGTCCATCTCGTTTCAGCCCCAGGCCGGCGGCGCACCCTACGAACTGCTTGTGCTGATGGACGATGCGCAGTGGGACAGACCCGTGGGACGAGCCCTCTATGAGGTGCTTGACACCGACCTCCCCGGCGTGGCACAGCCCGAGCGCCAGTTCCGCATGACGCGCATTGCCCCCTCGAACTTCGGCAACATGTTCAAGGTGTTCCGCAACATCGTCCAGACCGACATACAGACCATCTACTCGACAGCCAAGTTCAAGTTCACCCGCAACGTCTATGCCCGCGGACAGATGGTGATGACCCTGCAGGCACACGACGAGGAGCAGCTGACCGCGTTCCTCCAGAAGAACGGTCAGCAGCTGCTGGACTTCTTCACCCGCGCCGAGTTCAACCGCCAGGTGGAGTACCTGGAGGAGACGCACAACGCCACCGTCACCGAGCGCGTGGAAGAGCTGTTCAGCTGCACCGTGTGGGTGCCCGTGGAACTCAATAAGTTCAAGGAGGGCAAGGACTTCTTCTGGGCCTCCACCAACCGTGGCTCGAAGGACATGAACTTCGTCATCTACAGCTATCCCTACACCAGTCCAAAGACCTTTACGCTGGACTACTACATGCAGAAGCGCGACTCGGTGATGAAAAAGAACATCCCGGGCGGTCCCGAGGGCAGCTACATGACAACGCAGCACAAGTTCGTGGATGTCACCGACGGCACTGTGCATGGCGAATACGCCCAGATTGCCCGTGGCCTGTGGCGCGTGGAAGGTGACCACATGGGCGGACCGTTTGTCTCGCACAGTCGCGTGGATGTGGCCAACAACCGCGTGGTGGTGGTGGAAGGCTTTGTCTATGCCCCCGAGTCGCTGAAGCGCAACCTCATCCGCACCATGGAGGCCACGCTCTACACGCTGGCCTTGCCCAACGAGCAGAATGTGGAGGACTTCACCTTCGGCCTTGAGGAGCTCACCGTCTCCCCCGAATAAACCCGTTAACCTATTAACCTATAAATCCTAAACCCGTAAACCCCATTTCCCCAAAATAGCAATGGAAAATCAGAAAATACGTGTCGCCATCACCCAGGGCGACGTCAACGGAATCGGATACGAAGTCATCCTGAAGACCTTCTCCGACCCCGCTATGTTTGACCTCTGCACCCCCGTCGTCTATGGCTCGCCGAAGATAATGACCTATCACCGCAAGGCCCTCGACCTGGGCGTGACCTTCACCATCATCAACTCGCCCGCCGAGATTGTGGACGGACGCATCAACGTCATCAACTGCAACGAAGAAGAAGTGAAAGTGGAGCTCGGCCGCCCCTCACCAGAAGCTGGAAAAGCAGCTTTGGACGCCCTTGAGAAGGCCCTCGACGACTATAAGAAAGGCGGCTTCGACGTCCTTGTCACCGCCCCCATCGACAAGCAGACCATCCAGTCCGACGCGTTCCACTTCAGCGGACATACCGAATACCTCGAGGAGCGCGTGGGCGACGGTAACAAAGCCCTGATGATGCTGGTGAAGGACAACCTCCGCGTGGCCCTCGTCACCGCCCACGAACCCCTCAGCCGTGTCTCCTCGCTGATTACCCAGGAGCTGGTGAAGGAGCGGATCCTCCAACTGGCCCGCTCGCTGCGTGATGACTTTGCCCTCTCAGCCCCCCGCATCGGTGTGCTGGCACTCAACCCCCACGCCGGCGACGAAGGTCTGCTGGGCAAGGAAGAACAGGACATCATTGTCCCCGCCATGGCTGAAGCACGTGCCGAGGGAGCCCTTTGCTACGGCCCCTTCTCGCCCGACGGCTTCTGGGGCTCAGGCGCCTACACCAAGTTCGACGGCATACTGGCCATGTACCACGACCAGGGACTCATCCCCTTCAAGCTGCTGGCCATGGACGAGGGAGTCAACTACACAGCCGGACTGACGCTCATCCGCACCTCGCCCGACCATGGCACAGCCTACGACATCGCGGGCAAGAACGAAGCCTCTGAAGCGTCGTTCCGCAATGCCATCTACCAGGCCATCGATGTCTTCCGCATGCGCCGCAATGAGAAAGCCGTCCATCGTAACCCTCTGCGCAAGAGTTTCTTCGACCGTAGGGACGATAGCGATAAGCTGAAACTCGACATCAACGAAGAGCAGCAATGAACACGCAGAAGATACAGGAAGCAAAACAGCGTTTCGGTGTCATCGGCAATTCGCCTGAGCTGCTGCGTGCCATTGACATTGCCCTGCAGGTGGCTCCCACCGACCTCTCCGTACTCATCACCGGCGAGAGTGGAGTGGGTAAGGAGCACTTCCCGAAAATCATCCACCAGTACAGCGCCCGCAAGCACAACAAGTACATTGCCGTCAACTGCGGCGCCATCCCTGAGGGAACCATCGACTCGGAGCTTTTCGGCCACGAGAAGGGCTCTTTCACGGGGGCCATCAGCGAGCGCAACGGCTACTTTGCCGAAGCCAACGGGGGAACCATCTTCCTTGACGAGATTGGCGAGCTACCGCTCTCCACACAGGCCCGTCTGCTACGTGTGCTTGAGTCGGGCGAGTATATCAAAGTGGGCTCCTCGACCGTGCAGAAAACCAACGTCCGCATCGTGGCTGCCACCAACGTGGACCTTACCGAAGCTATTGCCCAGGGACGTTTCCGTCAGGACCTTTTCTACCGCCTCAGCACCATCCCCATCCGTGTGCCCGCCCTTCGTGAGCGTCCTGGCGACATCGAACTGCTATTCCGCAAGTTTGCCTTCGAGGTGGCTGAGAAGTACACCATCCCTAACATCCATCTGACCGAGCAAGCCAAGGAGAAGCTGCTCTCGTACCCCTGGCCGGGCAATGTCCGTCAGCTGAAGAACATCACCGAGCAGATTTCCCTGCTCTCCGAGCAGCGCGAGATAACAGCCGAGATACTGGATGATTACCTCCCTCCCGTAGCGAAAAACCTGCCTGTGATGTTCGGCATCGACGCTGGCCAGAAAGACGGCTCGTTTGCCAACGAGCGCCAGATTCTATACCAGATACTGTTCGACATGCGCCGCGACGTGACTAACCTGCGCGAGCAGCTGAACGAACTGATGAAGAACAAGGTGGCCGACATACCTGCCCCCGACTACAGTCCCGAGCCCAAGGCAACCACCATCGACATTTCGGGCGCTGGCGCACATCCCTACCAGCCTATCAATGAGAAGGGTGCCCCGCATCATTACTCTTCCATCGGTGGCGAGGCAGAAACCGTCGAGGAGACACTCTCCATCCAGGAAGGAGAGCGCGAACTCATCCGCCGTGCCCTTGAACGTCATCGCGGACGTCGCAAGTTCGCTGCCAAGGACCTCGGCATCTCCGAACGCACCCTCTATCGCAAAATCAAGGCATTGGAAATCGATGATATCTAAACGATGAAACCCAGAACAATCCTCCTCCTTGGCATGTCCTCAGTGCTGATGCTGCTGGCCTCGTGCACCATCCAGTACAAGTTCAATGGCGCATCCATTAACTATAATGAGGTGAAGTCCATCACCATCGAGAATTTTGCCAACCGAGCCCTCTTCCAGTGGGGCCCAATGGAGAGCATGTTCAACCTGTCGCTCACCGACATCTATGCCCGCCAGACCAAGCTCAAGCAAGTGTCGCGTAACGGCGACCTCCTGCTGAAGGGCGAGATAACAGGCTACGAACAGCTTAACAAGTCGGTCTCGTCCGATGGCTTCTCGGCCATGATGCAGCTGAAGATGACGGTGAAGGTTGCCTTCGAGAACACGACCAATCACTCTGAGGACTTCGAGAAATCCTTCTCTGCCACGCGCGAGTTCGACTCCACCCAGCAGCTTAACGACGTGCAGGAAGAGCTTGTCCAGCAGATGATTGACGAGATTGTCGAACAGATTTTCAATGCCACCGTGGCAAACTGGTAATCACGTTTATGGCTAACGCAGAATTTATCAATGGGCTCCTCAGCCATCCCGAGCGGATGAACAGCTCCACCCTCTACGAGCTGCGCACCACCGTGGCACGCTACCCCTATTTCCAGAAAGCCCGCCTGTTGCTGCTGTGCAACCTCTACCTGCTTCACGACCCTGACTTCAACACCGAGCTCCATCGCTCAATCTTCTACATTGCCGATCGTCGTGAGCTATGGCGATTTGTGAACGGACTCACACCGTTGGCAGTGGCAGACGAACTCCCTGCAACGTCAGCAACCTCTTCAACGCCCGTTATGCTACAAGAGGATGTATCAACACCGCTGTCGGTTGAAACGCCTGACCGCACGATGAGCCTCATTGACGACTTCCTTCTAACCCTCGGAATGGATTCAGTGCCCGAGTCGGAAATGGTTTCCATCGAGCCTTCGATTGCTCCCTCAGATACTGCCGCCGAAACCCCGGAAATGGTGGAGAAAACGACGGATTCGGAGGTCTCAGAATCGGAGTTACAGCCTGAATTTTTGACTGAAACCTTGGCGCGCATTTACATCAAGCAAAAAAAATATGACCGTGCACTTGCAATTATTCGGTCACTTTATTTGAATTTTCCAGAAAAAAGCATTTACTTTGCAGACCAAATTCGATTTTTAGAGAAATTAGTAAGAAATAATCAATCAAAAAAGGTTTAATAAAATGTACTTAATCAGTGTAATTCTTATCGTTATCGTTTCGATACTGATGTGTGTAATCGTTCTTATCCAGAACTCAAAGGGTGGTGGCTTAGCTTCCGCATTTGCTTCTTCCAACCAGATTATGGGTGTCCGCAAGACTACCGACTTTTTGGAGAAGACCACGTGGGTGCTTGCCGGCATTATGGTTGTGCTTAGCATCACCGCTGCCTATGGTCTGAAGCGTCACGTTTCTGACTCGGGAAGCGCTGTCATGGAGCATGCCATTAATGAGAGTGCCACCAATGCACAGACCGTTCCTGGCTTCGATGCACCCGCTGCCGAGACACCTGCCCCCGCCACTGAAGCTCCTTCGGAGGAGTAATTAACTAATCTTTCTCAGCAAATTCGCCGCATCAGCGTATCAAGGCAAACGAAGAAAGAGCGAAATCCTTCATCGGGTTTCGCTCTCTTTTTATGTTCAATGCGTATGAATCGGATGCGCTGGCGTCATGCAGCGGCCTTGCTCTCCAGCCTGCCGTAGTGCTTCCATTTCCACCAACCATACACCGAGGCGCAGAGGTAGAACGTGTAGAGCAGGATGGTGGTGAAGTGAAGCCCTCGCTTCATATAAAGGTAGATAGATACCAGATTAACCAGGAACCAATAGCCCCACACCTCGATGATTTTCTGCGCCAACACCCACGTGCCCACGATGTTCAGCGTGGTCGTGAAGGCGTCCAATGCTGGCACGGGTGAATTGGTGAGATATCTCAAGATGAGGTAGATGGCAAACCAGATGGCAACCGTCACTACCATTACCACCCCGAACTCACCCCAGCGGAAGTGCCGATAGACAATCTCCTTTTTCTTAGCCGGTTGGTCATTCAGATTGCTCAGATTACTACTCGGATTATTCAGATTTTTCCGCTGCATCCACTTCCAGAACCCATAGGCACACATGCAGATGTTAAACAGCGAAAAGCTCATGTCCCCATAAATCTGTGCGTGGCAATAGATACTCGCGTATATCGCTGAACACGTGGCGCTGACAATCCACATGACTGGGCGCTGGTGGAACTCCAGCCACAGGTAGAGAAAGCTAGCAAACAGCCCGATATATTGCAGGATGTCCCAGAACATTATGTAGTTAAGAATTAAGAGTTAAGAGTTAAGAAAAAAGCTTTGGCAGGACGGACATTTATATTTTAATCGCCAGACCAAGGAAGGCCGTAAGCGGAGCCTGAACGAACAAGCCATCCTCGCGATAACGATTGTCAGGAGTATAGCCATACCCGACTGCAGTATATATCCACCCCCCCGTAGCATAGTGTGCATTGAAAAGATTATTAACGTTGAACGTCAGTTCAAAGTCCGTACTCTTTTCATAGTAATGCTGCCAACGGAAAGCATAGCCCAGCTGCAAATCACTGACGCAATAGGGATCGATGGAGCGCTCCACGCACCCCGTGTTGTCGAGGTATTGCCGTCCGACATAACGCGTGCTAAGGCTGCCCCAGGCCTTCTCGTTACCCACGCGCAGCATTCCTCCAGCTGTTAGGGCAGGGGAGAAAGCGAGATCCGTCTTGGCATAGTTCACCTGGACGGGAGCACCCTCCCAGTTGTCAATGTATTCTGTGAAGTCAATGATTTTGTTCTCGCTGAGCGTGCAGTTCCCGCTGAAACTGAAGAGTCCTTGCTTCATTCCGGCTGTCAGCTCAATGCCATGACGGTAGGAATCAGCCACATTGGTTGTCAGAGCCTCACCGATGTCGCTGAGCTGGCCTGTCTGGATAAGCTGGTTGTCGTAGTCCATCAGATAGGCGTTGACACCGGCCTGAAAAGCTTTTGTTTTCCCTTTCTGCCAATGGAATTGATAACCCACTTCGATGTCGTTCAGCGTTTCTGGCAGGGGTTTGTCGCTTGTGCCTGCGTCCGTGTAGTTATTACGGGTGGGCTCGCGGTGAGCACGCGCATACGAGGCATAAACATCGTGATTCTTTGTGCGCCAGCTCAGCCCAGCCTTCGGATTGAAAAAGGGGAAACGCTCGTGGATGTTGAGCGGCTGTTGCGAATGGTCGTCGAAGAATTTGTCATTCATGCCCGTGATGCGATAATCCACATAGCGGAACTGCATGTCGGCGTAGGCCAGCAGGTGGCGCGACAAGCTATACTCGGCTTTGACGTAGGCTGCTGCATCGCTCTTTGTGGCATCGCTGTCGTAGTAGTTTCCTTTGAGTTCCTTGGGATAGTTACGTGCGAAGGGTACCACCCCCCAGTGCGCACCAATGAAGTAGCTGTATGAGACCCCGCTGACGAGGTTGAAACGTTCTGTTTTATACTGGATGTCGAAGATACCACCCATGTTGTGGTTGCGCAGCCATTTCTGTCGGACGAGGTCGCCCGAGCTGATTTTGTTTCCCTTGTCGTCCTCGTAGCTGTCCAACAGGAATTTGTAGTATTTGGCATTGGCCTTGTAGTCATCGTAATAACCCTGCCCGAAGGTGTAGTGAAGCACGCCGTGTAGAAGCAGGCTATTCGAGGGTGTATAGACAAAGCTGAGTTGTGTGTTGTTCTGCACGTAGTTATCCGTGGTTGGCTTCCAGATGGTGTTTCCTTTGTCGTCCTGGTGTTCGCCGAGGTTGTTGTACGTGCGATTGCCTGCAGCGATGGAGTCGGAGGGGACACCGTTCCAGGCCTGTCCCGTGTGCTCAAAGCTGCCAAAGTTTTTCAGCTGGACAGCAAGGTTGTCATCGTAATAATTGATGGCTGCATAATGACTGCCAAGATTGCCCGCGGTACGGTCGATGTAACCATCGGTAAGTGTCTGCGAGTAACGTCCCTCAGCCACCCAATGATTGGCCATCAGACCTGTGCTGCCCTTGGCGGTGTACTGCCATGTGCCATAGCTCCCCCCGCGCAAATAGATTTCCGTGGTGGGTTTGAATGACGGCTTTTGCGACAGCATGGTGACCGTGGCACCGAAAGCACCACTGCCATTTGTGCTTGTTCCCACGCCGCGTTGCACTTGGATGGCTTCGACACTCCCTGCAAAGGCATTCATGTTGGCCCAAAAGACAGTCTGATCCTCAGGACTGTTAAGTGCCACGCCATCATACGTTAGGTTGATACGCGAAGCATCGGTGCCTCGGATGCGAAAACTGGTAAGTCCCAGCGCAAGGCCATTGTCCGACGACGTAACCACCGAAGGAGTCATCATCAGCAGCCAAGGCAAGTCGCGTCCCGTATCGCTCTCGCGCAGTTCGCGTCCCTCTAGTGTCTGTATGGCCATGGGCACCGTCTTACTGATGGCATTGGCTTTGATTAACACTTCGTCCAGCGCCACATTCTTTGTGATGCTGTCCGTACTTTCACTCTCGGCTGCTACATTCAGTGCCGGCAGCAGGCACACCAATAGAAGTAACTTTTTCATTTCCTACGTCGGTATTATCCGCATCAGGTTCAAGGGTATAATCTCAGCCTCGTGGCACCCCTATGCGATTTTCGCTGCAAAGATAATTCAAATAATTCAGATTATATGCCAGACGATAAGTTTTTTTCTTTGTTTTAACCAGTGTCTTTAAGATTCGCTTTACATCGAAACGAGCAACGCTGTGTTGATGTCGCCACAAGCCACGCTGCAGCCGTTCAAGGTGTCACCTGCAAGAGTGTAGGAATCGTCAGAAAGTAGGCTGCGATTGTTCCGTGGCATTGCGAAGCCCATGGCAAAGCCTATCACTAATGCCGCAGCCATCCAGCCGGGAGAAAATCGTAGCATTCTGACTGATTGAGAATTCTTGGTTGGCTCTGTAAATGTTCTCTCAGGGACTTCAAGGCGGGCATTTTCCTCTTCGCGCTGTTCGTGCAACATGGTTAGCATTTCGGCACTCTCAGCCTCTAGGTCTGCCAACTGTTGACCGTTCACGGTTTCATTTTTCTTTATAGCCATAATCTTTTTTATTTAGTATTGTTTCATTTGTTGTTGCAATGTCTTTAGAGCAGTATAAGCACGTGATTTTACGGTACCCTCGGGAATACGGAGAATCTGCGCCACATCGCTGATGGAGAGTTCCTCCTCGTAGCGCAACAGGAACACTTCGCGTATCCCATCGGGCAGGTGTTGGACAGCTTCGGCAAGCAGTTTTTTCTTTTCCTCGCGTTCAAGTGCAGCACTGGCGTCTTGGGCATATTCCGTAGCTGTAGGAGCAGCATCCCACGTTCTCGCCACGCTTCGATGGCGATACTCGTTCTTGCAAAGGTTGTATGCCACACTGAACATCCACGTCGTAAACTCTCCCTGACGAGCATCAAAACGGCTCCGATGCTCCCACAAGCGGGTGAAGAGTTCTTGTGTCAAGTCCTCAGCCAGCATGGAGTCGCCCGTCATGCGAAGGAAGAACCCCTGGGCACGGCGGGCATGCTCCCGATAGAGACGGTTGAAGTCGTCAGCGGTTAATCTCGTCATAATACGATTGCCGTTTTTCGTCCGAAATCTTTTCCGTCTTGAGCAGGATGGTCATCATCATGGTGTACAACTCCTTATATCGTGCTTTGTCGTTCTGCTTATACCATTCGAGCAACGATTTCAGGCAGGGAATATAGTTAAGGTTCAGGCGATAGGCCGAGGCCTCGTACGTCTCGGGAACGAATGACTCGTAAAGGTAATCCAGCAGGTAGCGTTTTTCGTAGTTTTGTTGCTTGACGGCCAGGTTGTCGTAACGACGGTTGCTGTAGCGATAGACTAGTCCTTCGGAATAGAGCTTGTCTTCAAAGGAGGGGACTCGCTCTCCAATGTAGAAGTAGGCCGGACGGCCCGTCTTTTCAATAAGGTATAACTCAGCCCGCTCTACCCAGGCATTATACTCTTCCTCTGTTGTTGCCTTTGGCGCCTCAAGTACAGGGACACCCAGCTGACGGCACACCGTCTCGCGGTAAGAGGGACTATAGAGCATGGGAATGCACACCACCTTCACCCCACGGAACAGTCCTTTGCCGCCTTGAAGCAGCAGTTTGGAATAGGTGTCAACATCGCCGTTTGTGAAGAAAAGGGCATCGTCGGGCAGACCGACCATCTCGTTATAGGCATAGTTGAGTAGGCTGGCAGAATAGGTGCCGCTCTCGTACCAACGGTGCAGGATGTCATCTAGTAGCGCTTCGTCACCCGTCATCAGCAGGCAAGCCACATAATCGGGGTAAGCATTCACCTCGTCAGGGCGCATACGGATGGCCTTAACCATGTTCTGGAGACTCTTCCGCCCGTCATCTTCAGCATCGGGCAATCCCACGAACTTGGCATGGAAGTATGTCAGCAGATAGTCGGCATACGTGTCGGGCACCGCCTTTCGCATAGACTGCCAAATATCCGTAAGCGGACTGTAATCCTCTGACTTGTCCGTAAACATAATGCTGTAGCGTGTGGCGTGATAGAGGTTTATCCAAGCCTCTTCGTTCTTTGGCTCGCGTTCCGTGACAGCACGCCATAACGTCGCTTGTCGCCCATACCACTCCGGAGCATGTTCTACCTTGACGAAGGTGACAATCTTTTGCGGCACATTGTCATCTGTGCTTTTATTGTTTGACTGCGCTGTTGCGCTCAATACGACAGCCAGGGCTGCCAAAAAATAGGAAATTCGTTTTCTCATCGTCGTGAATTTTTAATTGTTCACCTATGCATACACTTCAACGATGGAAAAGTTCATTTTCACATCTGCAAAAACGATTTAATAAGGTTTTTTAGAAAAAAACATGGAGCCGGGCATCACTGCCGAGCTCCATTTTTGAATACTTTACGAAGAATAATGATTGTTTATTAACGATGCTATGGTTTTATACAATGCCTTGAGCCATCATGGCGCGGGCGACCTTCATGAAGCCGGCGATATTAGCGCCTTTCACATAGTCGATGTAGCCATCCGGCTGACGGCCGTATTTCACGCAAGAAGCGTGGATGTTGCACATGATTTCGTGGAGACGGTTGTCAACCTCTTCGGCACTCCAGCTGAGGCGTTCTGAGTTCTGGCTCATCTCCAGTCCGCTGACGCTGACGCCACCGGCATTCGAAGCCTTACCCGGGCAGTAGAGGATGCGAGCCTCCTGGAACACGCTGACGGCTTCGGCAGTCGAGGGCATGTTGGCACCTTCGCTGACAGCAATGACGCCGTTGGCAACCAGTGTGCGTGCTTCGTCGCCGTTGATTTCGTTCTGCGTGGCGCAGGGGAGGGCAATGTCGGCCTTTTCGCCCCAGGGACGAGCCTTGGCCACATATTTGCAACCGTATTTGTCAGCATATTCCTTGATACGACCGCGGTAGTCGTTCTTCAGCTCCATGATGTAGTCGAGCTTTGCACGGTCGATGCCGTCGGGGTCGTAGATGTAGCCGTCAGAGTCGCTCATCGTGAGCACCTTGCCGCCCAACTGGAGCACCTTCTCAGCTGTGTATTGAGCCACGTTACCAGCGCCGGAAATCAGCACGCTCTTGCCTTTCACGTCTTCGCCGCGGGTCTTCAGCATCTCCTGCAGGAAGTAGACGTTACCGTAACCCGTAGCCTCGGGACGAATCAGCGAACCGCCAAAGTCGCGTCCCTTGCCGGTGAAGGTCCCCGTGAATTCGCGGGTCAGCTTCTTGTACATGCCGAACATGAATCCTACTTCACGTCCGCCTACACCGATGTCACCAGCGGGAACGTCGGTGTCAGGACCGATGTTACGCCAAAGTTCCGTAACGAAAGCCTGGCAGAAACGCATGACCTCGTTCTTGCTCTTACCGCGGGGACTGAAGTCTGAACCGCCCTTAGCACCACCCATTGGGAGGGTAGTGAGTGAATTCTTGAAGGTCTGCTCGAAGGCAAGGAACTTCAGGATGCTTGGGTTGACAGAAGCGTGGAAACGGATACCGCCTTTGTACGGTCCAATGGCGTTGCTGTGCTGGATGCGATAACCCATATTGGTGCGCACACGTCCTGCATCGTCAGTCCAAGTCACGCGGAACTGCACGATACGATCGGGGATGCACAGACGCTCCACCAGATTGGTCTCCTCGAATTCAGGATGACGGTTATACTCGTCCTCGATGGTGCGGAGGACCTCACCCACGGCCTGATAATACTCCGGCTCGCCAGGAAAACGCTCTTTCAACTGAGCAAGTACTTCTTCAGCTTTCATAAAGACTAATACCTATTAGAATGTTACTATATTTCTTTTGTGTCTTGCGACACATAACTTCTACCTATTTTCGCTGCAAAATTACATCTAAAATCTGTATTTGCAAAATAAATTGAAACTTTTTTCGTCGAAATCGCGAAAAATCGTAATAGAATTGCAACTATTCGCACTTTTCTATTATCGGATTCTCAAAGGAAGGTGTTTTTTCGGGCTTTTTTGTTGCTCGTCTGCGAAAAAGTCCGTACCTTTGCCTTCCTGAAATCAATCGTAATATTGTATAATAAGGTATCGCAATAAACCATGAAAAAAAGAATCTCTCTTATGTTCCAGCTGATGATGCTGATGATGTGTGCGTCCGCCTTTGCGCAGACGGCAAATAAGCCTGGATTCTATTGGGGCTCAACGGATGTGCGCTATGACCAGATGCCGCTCGATGCGCCCAAAATTGCCCCCCCTCCCGTGCTGCGTGCTTGGCGAGGCGAACGCGTTAGCGCACAAGCTGTTGTTAGTCTGTATGGTGTAGATAGGGACTTGGAAATCTCGCTTAGCGTCAGCGACCTGAAGAGCGGGAAGAATGTCATTCCTGCTGACTGCATCCGTCGGTACTTTGTCCGCTATGTGCTGGCAGACGGGTATGGCAAGCACGGAAAGGACTCCTGCCTCGTGGCAGACCGTCTTGACCCTCAGCCAACGTGCCGTGTGGAGGCAAGCACTAATTGCCCCGTGTGGCTTGACATCCGCGTGCCGCAGGATGCCACGCCTGGGAAGTACAGCGGAACGGTAAGCGTCTCGTTTGAAGGCACTACGCTGAGCCTGCCCATCAAACTTACTGTCGGCAAACGTGTCCTGCCTGAGCCGAAGGACTGGAAGTTCCACCTCGACCTCTGGCAGAACCCCTACGCCGTGGCGCGCTATTTCGACGTGCCCCTCTGGAGCAAAGAACACTTTGACCGTATGCGCCCTCTGATGGAAATGTATGCCGAAGCGGGCGGCAAGGTCATCACCACCAGCATCATCCAGCATCCTTGGAACAGCCAGACGGAGGACCCCTTCGAGAGCATGATTGTGAAGATGAAGGGAATCGACGGGCGTTGGACGTACGACTACACGGTGTTTGACCGCTGGGTAGAGTTCATGATGTCGTGTGGCGTGACGGAGCAGATCGATTGCTACACCATTGTACTTTGGGGCTACCGCTTCGAGTATATAGACATGGCTACTAGCACATTGAAGACGATTGCCTGTCAGCCCGGCGAAAAAGCCTACGAGGAGTACCTCCTGCCGTTCCTCACCGACTTCGCCCGTCATCTGAAGGCGAAGGGATGGTTCGACAAGACGTGCATCGCCATGGACGAGCGTCCCATGGACCAGATGCGCATCGCGTGGGACATCGCGCGCCGTGCCGACCCAGGCTACCGCATCGAGGGCGCCGTCAACTACTCGCCCGAGGTGGTGTCGATGATGTACGACATCAGCCTTGCCTACCAGCATGTGAACATTCCTGCCGAGGTGGCTGCCCAACGCCGTGCCGACGGCCTGCGCACCACATTCTACACCTGCTGCTCCCCCGACCATCCCAACACGTTCACCTTCTCGCCCCCTGCCGAGTCGGCCTTTCTCGGCTGGCACGCCGCAGCCTTGGGCTTCGACGGCTATCTGCGCTGGGCCTACAACAGCTGGGTGAAGGACCCCTGCAAGGACACCCGTTTCCGCACATGGTACAGCGGCGACTGCTTCTTGGTATATCCTACGGGAAGCAGCATCCGTTTTGAGCGACTCATTCAGGGCATTCAGGACTATGAGAAAATTCGCCTCCTGCGTGCTGAGGCCACTCCTGCCCAACAGAAGAAACTCGATGCCATCCTTGCCCCCTTCGCAGGCAATAAGTACGCTGACGACACCAATGCCGGCGCATTAATCCGCAAAGCCGAGGAGGCTCTTTGGAAGTTTTAACGCAGTATGCTGGAAAGATAGCGCACTTCGTTGAGAAAATAACGTAGTGCGTTGTGAAAGGGACTCAGTCTTTCAGTAAGTCGGGCCTTAATTGACGTGTGCGGGCAATCTGCTGGTTGAGTTCCCATTCGCGGATGAGGGCTTCGTTGCCTGAGAGCAGGATGTCGGGCACGCGCCATCCGTTGTAGTCGGCAGGACGGGTATAGACAGGATGGTCGAGCAGTCCGTCCTGGAATGAGTCGTCGAGGGCCGAGCCCACATCTCCCAGCACGCCTGGAATGAGTCGGACAGTAGCGTCGGCAATGGCTGCTGCAGCCAGTTCGCCTCCCGTCAGCACGTAGTCGCCAATACTGACCTCCTTCGTGATCAGGTGCTCGCGGATGCGGTAGTCGATGCCCTTGAAGTGTCCACAGAGGATAATGAGGTTGTTGCAGAGGCTGAGGCTGTTGGCCATGTGTTGGTCGAAACGCTCTCCGTCGGGCGAGGTGAAGATGACGTCATCATAGTCGCGCTCGCTTTTTAGTTTGCTGATTAGACGGTCAATAGGCTCAATCTTCATCACCATGCCTGCACTACCGCCGAAGGGGTAGTCATCGGTCTTGTGGTGTTTGTCGGTGGTGTAGTCGCGGATGTTGTGAATGACGATTTCCGCCAATCCCTTCTTCTGGGCCCTTGCCATGATGGAGCAATTGAAGAATCCCTCTATCATTTCGGGCAATACGGTGAGTATATCGATGCGCATGGTTTCGTATTTTCGGTGCAAAGATAGGGAATTATCAGGAATTAGGAAACGGGAATTAGGAATTATTAGAGAATAATCACTACCTTTGCAGCCAAAACCGGAATTGCGATAGATAAAATGATATCGGATTATCATAAGACAGCCATCATCGTGGGCGACAAGAGAGTCAGCTTTTCGGAGATACTGGAGCACGTGCGGCACTTTGCCCACGTTTCGGGCCAGCAGGCTGGGGGAAAGACCGTTATCTTCAGCGAGAACAGCGCAGGCTGGATATATGCCATTTTCTCCGTCTGGCTGAACGAGGGGATAGCTGTTCCCGTAGATGCAATGAGCACGGTGGACGACACGGCCTACATCCTGCGTGACTGCGAGCCTCAGCTGGCGTGGGTGTCAGCCAAGACTGCCGATGTGATGCGCAAAGCTATTGCTGAAGCGGGTACGTCAACCACGCTGCTGGTGATAGAGGATGTTTTAAGCACGAATGTGTTGACGTCCGCAGAAACTCAGAGCATTCAGAATAATCCCTCTGATTCCGCTCCTTCCCTCGACCGCCTGTTTGTGCGTGACGAGGAACGTATAGCGCTCATTTGCTATACTTCAGGTACGACGGGAACACCCAAGGGCGTGATGCTCTCGTTCCGCAACATGTTTGCCAACGTGCGTTCCGTCTCGGAGGAAGTCCCCATTTACACCAATCATACCCGCGTGTTGATTCTCCTGCCTCTGCACCACGTGCTTCCGTTGCTCGGTACGCTGGTCGCCCCGATGATGTTGGGGGCAGGCGTCATCATCTGTCCTTCTATGGCTGCGCCGGACATCATGGCCACCCTGCAGACAGGCGAAGTCAACCTGATTATCGGCGTGCCCCGTTTGTGGCAGACAATATATAATGGTATAAAGCGGAAGATAGATGCCTCCGCCCTCACGCGCTTCCTTTTCTGGCTCTGCGGGCGGATAGGGAGCCTGCGTTTCTCGCGTTTCGTCTTTAAGGCTGTGCAAAAGAAACTGGGCGGACATCTGGAATTCTGTGTGAATGGAGGAGCCGCGTTGCCCGTGGAGGTAGCGGCGGGAATGAAGACGTTGGGCATTGACCTGCTTGACGGCTATGGCATGACGGAAACAGCGCCGATGATATCCTTCACTCGCCCAGGCGAACTCGTTCCAGGCAGCGTGGGCAAGGCGATGCCTAGTGTCGAGGTGAAGCTGGTTGATGGGGAGTTGTGCGCCAAAGGCCCTAACGTGATGCAGGGCTATTACAACCGTCCCGAGGAGACAGCCGAAGTTATTGATGCTGATGGATTCATCCATACGGGCGACCTCGCTACCATCCGCGAAGACGGACGCATCTTCATCACCGGACGTACGAAGGAAATCATTGTTCTTTCAAATGGTAAGAACGTCAATCCTACGGAGATAGAACAGAAGCTCGAGCGTCATGAAGACATCGTGAAAGAGGTTGGCGTCTGCCCTGATGGTGACAAACTCTGCGCCCTCATCGTGCCTGATGAACGCTGGGCTGCAGGCCGTAGCGACGAGGAATTGGAACAGGCATTGAAGCGTAACGTCATTGAGCCATACAACAGCGAGACAGAATCCTACAAACGGGTGCTGAGCGTGCGCGTGATTCATGGTGACTTGCCTCGTACCCGTATGGAGAAGTTGCAACGCTACAAGCTGCCCGAGCTGCTTGCCTCGCCCCAAACGAAATCTCAGCCGTCAGCTTCCGAACAGCAACAGGCGGAGGACCGTACAATTACGGAAGAATACGCCATTATCAAAAAGTATATCGAGGACGAAAAGCGGGTTGTCGTGCATCCCACGGACAATTTGGAAACCGACCTTGCCCTTGACTCGCTGGATAAGGTGGGCTTACAGTCATTCATTGAGCAGACATTCGGCATGGCGCTGACGGCTGACAAGCTTACCCGTTTCCGCGATGTGGAGGAATTGGCTACCTATGTTGCTGATGCCAAGACGCGCGTGGAGGTGGAGAAGACCGATTGGGCAACCATTCTTCGCGAGGATACCAGTCATGTAGTGCTGCCCAAAGCGGGGTGGATCACGCATGCCATTGTCGGCCTTGGGCGTGGGCTCAGTCGCGCCTATTTCAGCCTGAAAGGAAGTGGCATGGAGAATCTGCCCGCAGACGGTCCGTTCATCCTCACTCCCAATCACCAGAGTTATTTCGACGGTCTGTTCGTGGTGTCGTTCCTGCCCAAGAAACTGTTAACAGGGACATATTTCTTTGCCAAACGCGAACATGTGAGGACACGCTTTGCCAAGTTCATGGCACGCCACAACAACGTGATTGTAATAAATCAGAACAACTTGAAAGAGAGCATCCAGGCGTTAGGCGAAGCGCTGAAGCGCAAAAAACGCGTCATTATCTTCCCTGAGGGGACACGTACCATCACAGGCGCGTTGGGTTCTTTTAAGAAAATGTTTGCTATACTGAGTTGCGAGCTCCAGGTGCCCATTGTGCCTGTGGTTATTAGCGGAGCCTACAAGGCCCTGCCCAAGGGGCGCCACATTCCTAAGCGTGTGCCTGTGGCTGTGGAGTACCTTCCCCCTGTTCTCCCTTTGGATAAATCCTACGATGCGCTATGCGACGAGGTGATGAACCACATCGAGGATGCACTATATTAAGACGTTATTATCCATTCATCATAAAGTAGAACAATGACGGCCCGAGAAGAAATCTTTGCCTTGCGTGAAGAGCTGAATGCACATAACTACAACTATTATGTCCTCAGCGCACCCACCATCAGCGACCGTGAGTTTGACGAGAAGATGCGTCGTCTTCAAGAGTTGGAAGCGGCTCATCCCGAATGCTTCGACCCTGCCAGCCCTTCGCAGCGCGTGGGCAGCGATTTGGGAAGCGAAGGATTCCGGCAAGTATTGCATGCCCGCCCCATGCTGTCGCTGGCGAATACCTACAGCCGTAGTGAGGTGGAGGACTTCTATCGCCGTGTGGAGCAGGGCTTGAATGGTGAGCCGTTTGAGATTTGTTGTGAGCTGAAGTTCGACGGCCTGTCCATCTCCCTTATTTACGAGGAGGGACGTCTTGTCCGTGCCGTCACACGTGGCGATGGCGTCCGTGGCGATGATGTGACAGCCAATGTGCGCACCATCCGCAGCATCCCCTTGACGCTTCGTGGCGAGGGTTGGCCCGAGGATTTTGAAATCCGAGGTGAGGTGTTGATGCCTTGGGCATCGTTTGAGCGCCTTAATGCCGAGCGCGAAGCCAACGAGGAACCCCTCTTTGCCAATCCGCGCAACGCAGCCAGCGGGACGTTGAAACTGCTGTCGCCCACCGAAGTGGCCCGTCGCCAGCTCGATGCCTATCTCTATTATCTGCTGGCTGACGAACTGCCTACCGATGGACATTTCGAGAATCTTCAGGCTGCCCGGCAGTGGGGATTCAAGGTGTCGGATGCCATGCGGAAATGTGGCTCGTTGGAAGAGGTGATGGCATTTATAAACTATTGGGACACGGAGCGCAAAAACCTCCCTGTGGCAACCGACGGCGTGGTGCTGAAGGTGAACAGCGTACGCCAGCAGGAGCAGCTGGGCTACACGGCCAAAGTTCCCCGCTGGGCAATAGCGTACAAATTCAAGGCCGAGCAGGCGTTGACGCGGCTCAGCAGCGTCACCTATCAGGTAGGGCGCATGGGCACCGTTACGCCCGTGGCAAACTTCGACGCCGTGCCCCTGAGCGGCACCATCGTCAGAAGGGCAACTCTCCATAATGACGATTTCGTGCAGGCGCTCGACCTCCATATCGGCGACATGGTCTATGTGGAGAAGGGCGGCGAGATAATTCCCAAGATTACCGCTGTAGATGTGGATAGTCGGGGCATGATGCTGGGCGACAAGGTGCGCATGGTGGCGCGCTGCCCTGAGTGTGGCACCCCCCTCGTACGTTACGAAGGCGAGGCGGCGTGGTACTGCCCTAACGACGCGGGCTGTCCTCCACAGCTGAAGGGGCGCATCGAGCACTTCGTCAGTCGCAAGGCCATGAATATCGACGGGCTGGGAGGCGAGACGGTCGACCTCCTTTGGAGTGCAGGGCTTGTCCACGATGCCGCCGACCTCTACCAGCTTCGCGCTATAGACGTCAGCCGTCTGCCCCGCATGGGACAGAAGTCGGCGCTTAACATCGTCCACGGCATTGAGGCCTCCAAATCCGTGCCTTTTGAGCGCGTACTTTTTGCCATCGGCATCCGCTTTGTGGGCGAGACGGTGGCCAAGACCCTTGCGCAGGCTTTCCGCAACATGGATGCCGTTGCTGCAGCCCGTCTGGACGAATTGACAGCCGTGCCCGAGATTGGCGAGAAGATTGCCCAGAGCGTCATCCGTTTCTTCAACGACGATCGCAACCGTACCTTCGTTGAGCGCCTGCGCGAGGCTGGGCTGCAGTTCGCCATGTCGGAAGAAGCCGACGACGCACCTGCCTCCGATGCCCTGAAGGGGAAGTCCATTATCATCAGCGGCGTCTTCCAGCATCACAGCCGCGACGAGTACAAGGCGCTCATTGAGCGTCACGGAGGGACGAATGTCTCTTCCATTTCTTCCAAAACCTCTTTTGTTCTTGCCGGTGAGAATATGGGCCCGGCCAAGCGTGAGAAGGCTGAATCGTTGGGTGTTCCCTTGGTCAACGAGCAGCAATTTCTTCAGATGATAGGGGAGGGATAAGTCAAAAAAAGACGAATAGATTTGTTTAATTGCGTAGGTTGCACTACCTTTGCCAAATATTTCAGAAATTATGGATAGAGATAAGGCTTTCGTGGGACTCAGCGGTGTGGGCACAGCCCTTGTAACCCCGTTTCGTGAGGACGGTAGTGTAGATGTGGATGCTTTGGAGCGTCTGGTCGTCAGCAATATCCAAGCGGGTGTAAACTTCCTCTGCGTGTTGGGCACGACGGCCGAGACACCCACGCTGACTGACGAAGAACAGCATTTGATACGCGAAACGATTGTCCGCATCGTCGGACGTCAGCGCCCCCTGCTGCTGGGGTTCGGAGGCAACGACACAGCGGGTATGCTCCGTCGTATGAAAGCCGACGCGTTCAACGGGATGGACGCCCTGCTCATTGTTACTCCTTATTATAATAAGCCCTCGCAGGAAGGTATGTACCGTCACTACCGCACCCTCTCCGAGGCCTCGCCGCTGCCTATTGTGCTTTATAATGTCCCTTCGCGCACGGGCGTAAACCTCACGGCAGACACCACGTTGCGCTTGGCGCGCGATTGCCACAACATCATTGGCATCAAGGAGGCATCGGGCAATGTCGAACAGATAACGCGCATCATCCGCGAGCGTCCTGAAGGCTTCAAGGTGCTGAGTGGCGATGATAAACTCACTCCGCAGCTGATGTCGCTTGGGGCCGATGGCGTGGTGTCCGTCCTCAGCAATCTCTTCCCCCGTATGGTCTGTGACGTGGTTAACGGATCAATCTTCAATCTTCAATCTTCAATCTTTGCGGAGTGGTGCGACCTCCTGTTTGCCGAGGGCAGCCCTGCAGGCGTGAAAGCCGCGTTGAATCTTAAGGGCATCTGCAACGATGTCCTCCGTCTGCCCCTCGTCCCCGTCTCTGCCGAGCTGAAAGCCAAGATGAAACAGCTGCTGTAAGACTTTTTTTCAGCCAAGGGGAAGAAAAACGACTTCCTTTGCACTTCCTTTCGCCTGTACGAAATGAGCTTTTTTCTTTCATTTCGTACATTTTTCCTTCGTTTTTATTTGTGATATTGAAAAAATCAATAACTTTGCATCGTTCTTTTGCCGATGCCCGCTTTCGGGTGGGACTGAGGGGAAGAACCTATATATAGGAAAGGCGTACTTAACGCTTTGTTCTTTGACCTTTCGGAATCTGGCAGTTCCAAAAACAAACAGTTGTCAAAAACAAAGCAACAAAGTCGCCCTGTGGATATGTATAGTCCGGCTGTTGATGCTGTTAACTTGCATATCGGCGTGGGCTTCGGCGTTGCTCGTTTCGACAACTAAGCAATGCCAGAGCTTCGAAAGGTGGGACGAGCAGCAAGAGGGTTCCCACGCTTTTCATTAGAAACTTATTAGCCTTTACGGGAATCAAAGGCAGGCGAGACAACAATAAAAGACGAACCTGTTTCTCACGATCATACCGTGTTTTACATTATCCTTTGCGTATAGTGTAGAAAATGCTATAATTGATAATAATAGAATTAATAATTGATACTGAGGCATTATGGAGTATTCATTAATCGCTAATTCGGGCATTCATATTACGATCCTCGACTTTGATATTAATATTAGGGAGAGATTTTCATTATGGTTCCATGAATGGTATGATACTACAGACGGAGTTTGGGTGCTTGATTTAGCACAAGAAGTTAATACGGAAACAAATCGTTTTTTTTACAAAAAGAAAGATTTATTCGAGGGCGGATATCTGACAAATGCGAATGGAAATGGTGGCATCGATGTCAGTTCGCTAAATGACGAAGGTATAAAGCCCCTTAAGATAGATGATCAAATGCAATTAGGAGTGCCTGGTGATATATTTAGAATGAACTTCACAGACCGAGAAAACACACTCGCTTCCTTCGAGAATAAGTGGCTTCCCATACCATATTTTTTAAAACGTACAGAAACTCGTTTCGATAATGGTCCGTATAACTGGTCTCGTTTTAAGTTGGTTCCCCAAAAGAGCAGGGAGGAAGGAATTCGATCTTATAAAGTACTTCTGGCTTTTGATACACGCACGTCCAACACTACAAACCAATATAGCGAATGCCCAGTATTCTCAGACTTTAATAATGAGAAGAGATTCGAAGTATGCAAAAACGAATACATGCTTATGGATTTCTTTTCACCTAAAAGGGAGACAGAATACATAAACAACTATCTTTTCGGATTGGTTCATCCTAATGTTCGTAATGCTGGCTTAGTTCATACGGGTCGAAGACTAAGCTATATTGCAACATATTTTCTTTTAATCGATTATATTGCTCAAAAGAATCTTTTTCCAAAGATAACCTTATATAAAGATGCCAATGTTGTTGTCAAAGACGTTGATATGGTTGTTGATATAGGTAACTCGCGTACGACTGCTCTACTTGTTGAAGATAATTCAACTTTCAATCAAGTCGAACAACTAGAGCTGATTGACTACACCTCCTTACTCAACGACACTTCGAATAAGGTAAATATCTACAAAGAACCTTTCGACATGCGACTAGCTTTCCGTAAGGTAGAATTCGGGAATTTAGGCATACAGGGAAGCAAACAATTTGTTTATCCTAGCTTGGTAAGGTTGGGAAAAGAGGCGAATTACCTTATCCATCGCGCCACGGAGTCCGATTCTGGGGAAGAGCGCCTCTCTACGATGTCAAGCCCGAAAAGATATCTTTGGGATGGCAAAAGGAGTGATGAAGAATGGAAATTTATGGTATTGGAAGGTGAAAAGGCCAATAACATTCTTGACATCCCTGGCATTTCAGAGCATCTTCAAAGTGACGGACGCATAGCAAACAATGCGTCAGGTGGTCAGTCTTATCACTATTCAAGGAGATCGCTAATGACGTTTGCTTTCCTTGAGATGCTTACTCAGGCGCAAACTCAGATTAATAGTGACAGATACCGAACTGATAGAGGCAATAAGACGATGCCGCGACGAATCAGACGAATAATTGTAACATGCCCAACGGCAATGTCAAAACTTGAACGCGAAGCATTAGTAAAGTGTGCGAGCGATGCTGTCAAGTTGCTCAACCTTTTTAAAGAGGTCAATTATAAGGTTGACGTTGTACCAGCGGCTCCTTCTTTCAGGGATTCAGAAAGCAAATGGTATTATGACGAAGCAACATGTTCTCAACTTGTTTACATTTACGGAGAAGTTGGCTATAAATACAAAGGTTCCTGTCAAGAATTCTTTAATTTATATGGCAAGGTTCTTAATGCTGGAGCACAACCAGAACTTACCATTGGCTCACTTGATATAGGTGCAGGTACTTCTGACCTCATGATTAGCCGCTATTCATACCTCAAGGGAGATGTGACAACAATCACACCTAATCCATTGTTCTATGACAGCTTTTACTATGCAGGAGATGAAATGCTAAATGAACTCATCAAGAAGGTGATGTTCTTCTCTCAGGACAGTGCTTTTAGGAAGAAAATCCAAGGTTTAGATGAAACGTTGTATCGCCAAACCCTTCGAAACTTTTTTGGACCAGATTATGCAGGTCAGACCGTTAAAGAGAGGAAGTTGCGTCGAGATTTCAACTTACAGTATACTGTGCCGCTGATGTACTATTTCTTGGAACTGTTATCAAACGATTCCAAAGATTGCGTTGTACGTTATGCAGATGTTTTCGACGAATGTCCTCCAAATGACAGCGTTAAAGAAGGTTTTAAAGGGTTTTTTGGCTTTTGTCTCGAGGAGATGGAGTGGAAATTCAATGCCACAGAGGTGGCAGATGTTGTCTCCAAAGCTTTTGAACCTTTACTGAAGAAGATTGCAACGATAATGTATGCCTTTAATTGCGATATTGTTTTATTATCTGGCAGACCTGCATCATTGAGTCCAATACGAGATCTTTTTTTGAAGTATTACTCAGTTTCTCCCAATAGGCTTATTCTTCTAAATAATTATTATGTAGGACATTGGTACCCGTTCAGCAACAATACCGGCTACATTGCCAATGCGAAGACTATTGTGGCTATGGGTGCGCTTATCGGGCATTATGCTTCTTCATTGAGCGTTCTTGACAAATTCATCATAGACATATCGAAACTTGATGAAAATCTAAAGTCTGTTATCAATTATATAGAATCATCTCGCGAGGGCCAACCTGTAGAGTATTTCATTACTCCAGAAAAGAACAGAGGTGAGTTGATGGTAAGTTCGCTGCCAACGACATTAAACATACGACAGATTGGCTTTGATTCATATCCAGCAAGAAAGTTATATGTAATCGATTTCAATGAATACCGTATGAGAGAGAGCATTCGAAACAAGGCGATCAGTAACAATCAGCCAAAGAGCGATGCTCAAGTCCGGGCAGAAGCCAAAGAAATCAAAGACGGCTTGCGTCTTCGTTTGCCATACCAACTGACAATTGAACGTGACGATGACGATAAGGAAAAACTGATGATCTCATCCATCACGGACAAAAACGGGGTCGATCTTGCCGACAGCATGATTGAGATAAATATACAAAGCCTTGGTGCTGAAGAACGTTATTGGTTAGACACAGGGGTATTTGAAATCCAATAAGCAAAGATTATTATGATTAAGGATATTCATTCACAGATTGCCGTCATTGAGCGTTCTATCGCTTGGGCAAAGAAATATGGTAAAGACTCGTTCCCTGTTGAAGAACTAAAGGAATACCGGAGGACTCTCCGCAGAATAGCAAAAGCTCTTGATGAAAACTGTTCCGCTGCGGCATATGGTGAAAGCCAAGTCGGCAAATCGTACTTGATTAGCAGCTTATTATCGACACCAGATTCACCCTTTACCATAACCAATGATGGTAAAGAATATAGCTTTATTGACTCATTGAATCCAAGCGGAGGTAACACGTCTCAGACCGAATCCACTGGCGTAATCACTCGGTTTACCATCAACAATGAAAATGAAACGATGAAGGATTTTGTTAAGATAAAGAATCTTTCCGTTTCTGACTTATTGATGCTGTTAGTAGACTCGTATTACAATGACCTCAAGCTCGATAGCAGTAAGGTCTTGTTACATGATGCCATAAATGCAGAGATTACTAAAGTTCAGTATCTTTGGGCAACAAAGAATACTCCCGTACAGGATGTTCTTACTGAAGATGATGTTAAAGATATTTGTGACTACATAGAGCAAGTCCTTGGGAGCAATACTGTAAATATCACTCGATCTGATTTCCGTAAGATTGTTGCCCCCAAAATTCAGTTTGTTTCATGCGAGAACTGGGTGAAGGTATTCAGCATCTTATGGAACAACAACGAGGAGCTTAGTCATCTGTTTAGCCTTCTGATAAACGAATATAAGAAGATAAACTTTGAAACAGAGGTTTATGTACCATTTGAGGCTGTTTTGCGTGATAAGGGCACATTGCTTAAAATCGAGTGGCTCAATTCTGTATGTGGAAAAACTCATGTTTGCGATACCGACATACTGACAACTGATGTTTACAATGCGCAGGGTGAATTGTTGGCAACAGATTTTAACAAATCTTCTCTTTCTGCTTTAATCGCAGAACTGACCTTTGTATTACCAAAGCAAATAGCCAATGAGCGTAAATTCCTTAACAAGATTGACCTTCTCGATTTCCCTGGAGCCCGCTCTCGGGAAAAGTTCAAAGAGCGGGAAATAGCTGACGTGCTTTCCACGATTCTACGTCGTGGCAAGGTTGCTTATTTGTTCAACAAGTATTCGCGCTCTCTTCGCATAAGTTCAGTTCTCTTCTGCCATCATACCGACCAGAAGTCGGAACCTACCCTTGGCGAAACCATCAATGGATGGATTGAAACGAATATCGGCAGCACCCCAGAAAAACGCGCTGAGGATTTGGCGCGTACCAATGGTATCTCTCCGTTATTCTTAATCGCAACTAAGTTTAATAAAGAACTTAAGCGAACGAGCAATGATTTGCCGACAAACACGGAAATGCTAGGAGAGCATTGGAAACGTTTTAAGACTGTTCTTCCAGAAATCATCCGGCCAGCAACATGGTTTGACAATTGGGTTGCCAAAGGCGGCATGTTCCGCTCCGAAGCATTCCAGAGCATCTATTTGCTAAGAGACTATTATTGGTCTATGGAAACACGTGTGTTTGATGGTTATGATAGCAGAACAAAATCTCCCGAAACGCAACGACATATTGACCCTGATTACCCGGATTTCTTTGAAAATTTGGAGCGCAGCTTCCTGACGAGCGATTTTGTGAAGAAACATTTTGCAGACCCGAAGAAATCATGGGATGAGGTGTCTTCATTGAATAGCGATGGCTCAAAAGCGATTATTCGTGATTTAGACGCCATATCAGGCGTCTTGGATGCGGCTCGCAGAGAAAAGTATCTTGCTGAGCTTAAGAAGATGCACGATGAAATAATGGCAAAGCTCACTACTTATTATGAGCCCGAGGACAAGGAAGAGAATAATGTCAAAACACGAAAAATAGTGGGAGACATTCGCTGGGCGCTTGATACTTGTGTTGGAACAAAGCCAGAATCTTTTGGACGTATCATTGACCAATTGATGATCCCTGTTAGTGATGTCAGAAGGATCGCTTATGATATCGTTGTGTTGAGGACGGAAGTGCCGGTCGACTTCAACGAGATACTACTCATTAGAACACAAGCAGGAATTAATCCTTCCGATGAGAAGGAGGAGAACATACAGAAGCTGTGCAACTATTATGCAAGAGAAACAGAGGCAGTTGATAGTATGTTCGCGCAGAGAGGCTATTCAATTGATGACGTAATATCAAATGAGTGTGAAATCGCGGCAACTGTAGCTGATGTGGTCTCGAATAGGATTATTGAGTATTGGGGTAGTTTTATTAACAAACAAGTTACACGCCTTGAAAAGTACCTCTCACATCCTGACGATATCGCATTTATGCTCCAGAATCTGTGTAAGAGATTAGGCGTACAACGTATTATCTCAGGAAGGATTGATACGTACTTCAGAGTCTTCCCAAACGAAGATTTGCCAAATGCGATTGCCGACTATGCTTCACTTACACTTAACAACTTCGTTAGTTCTGTGGGGCGTACTTATATGAGTGACGAAGATATGGAGCTTGTTGGTCAGAAAGCTCACTCATGCAATCTCGAAATTGATTTGACAACTGAGGTAAGCGATGTCAGACGTAATGAGTTCAGTGTTACGGATGCATTAAAAGCATTTGATGACGCAGAAGATCCAACGAATGTTTCTTTGCAAACGTTGAAGAAACTTCCTTTCTGGGATAATTTCCAGCGTTGGAAGAACTTGCTCGTCATCGGGCTTTTGTATTCAGCAGATGTCTCGCACTGTGACCCTCACGCGAATGCAGAAATGAAAGACATTATCGAAAACTGTAAAACTCTTTATCGAAAGTAAGGAAAATGCCAGGAGTTGTGTTTTATAACCGGAATTTGCTGGGACAAGTTGACGAAACCGATTTTATTGACCAGCAAGGCCTCGGAAACGATCCCCTCTATAAGCGTTTCATGAGTGTGGAGGCGGTTGTCAAGGGACACATTGATCCCAAATACCAGTCATTTCTTTCTTGTCCAGTATATGAGGATGGAGATATTTTTTGGTACGGCGATGTTTGGAATGAAAAGCCCAGAATATTATCTGGTTTATCAGGCCCGGAAAGGGAGAGATATGATAGCATCAAATCTGAAACAGTCAAGCATTATCAAACGGTTTTGACTGGTCTTAGTGGAGTGGAGTATCAGATTATGTTCGGTGCGTTGAAGTACATCAGCGATGATTTTATCTATTGTTATGATGACAAAGTCGTTTTGGTGGCCTGGGGGATGTGCCCGGACCCGAACAAACACGAAACAATAGGTTCCTTTTTTAGACCTGCGACATATTTCGATAAAAAGAGAATTTCCTTTGATGTTGGCATTCATGGCTTTATCGATACTTCGAAATCAGAGCGTTATCAGCCTTTCATAAGTAGGGAGAAGGGCTGCCGTCTAAGTGCCAAGGATATTCCAGTTGTCAAGGCAAATGACGGGTATGAGTTTGTCGGATGGGATCCCGAGCCTATTGGTTTTGAGGTATCAAATGATTTTGTGTTCAAGGCAAAGTATAACAAGTTGCCAATCCCCGATCCTTCGGTTGATGATACACCTCCTGCAGATGAAACCGTTTGGGTTTCATTCCTTTCTGGAGAAGGTGGTATGCTCGATGGAAACGTGTCAATAGAAGTCCCAAAGGGATATACGCTCGATGAGATTGATTTGCCAAAGGCCATTGCTAATGAGGGTTTCCGTTTTAGCCGTTGGTTGCCTTCTCTCTATGATCCGATAAACCATGACACCACCTTTACAGCAGAATTTGAACCAAATGTTGCTCACTGTTTCTTTGATTCAGGCGAACATGGTGTGATTGAGGGTAAAGCAGACATTGTAAAACCTCTAGGAACATCCCTCTCCGGTAGCGAGATACCTAAAGTCGTTCCTCATAAAGGATATAGTTTCACTGGATGGAACCTTTCACCCTTAGCAGCTTTAACAGGAGACAGAGTCTGCGTTGCACAGTACAAGGAAGAAGTTCTTCCATGGTATAAACGATGGTGGCTTTGGTTAACAGGCTTGTTTGTTGGCAAGGGCTGTTTGAAATGGCTGCTTTGGTTGTTTCTTACATTATTATTTATTATTCTTCTGTCTTGGTTACTTCGAGGCTGTGTTGGCTGTACAGGACATCGCGCAGTAAATGGTGTAATTCCTATTGACACGGTTGAAGGAGCGGATGGCAGCTATGTCGAAGATAACGGTTACACTCACCCAATTACCGATGGTACGGGTTTATTACCAGGCTCTGATAGGGTCGTTGCTCCTGTTATGGGAGAAGGTGGGGTCCTGCCACCTGTCGTTGAACAACCTGGTATGCCAAATATCATGGCTAATCGTTTGTTCCTTTTCATGGAGGACGAGAATGATGACATCGAATCTCTCGCGAAAGACTTTAAGCAAGCATATCCGGAAGACATCTATAGTATTATTGGTTGCGATAAAGAAGTGAAACTCCTTGTCATTCAAATACCCGAGGCCGAACGAGACCATATCCGTCAAACCATCAATAGCAAGATTCCTAATCACAAGTTCATTGTTTTTGACGAAGAGGTTTACGAAATCAATGGTTTCATTAGCGAGACGGAGGAAGATATCGGGTGGCATCTTCAAGCCATTCATCTGAAACAGGGATGGTCGATTACTGAGGGTTCTCCGGATGTGAAAGTCGCTGTAGTCGATGATGGTATTCAAGCAGACCATCCAATGTTTAAGGGTCGTATAGTGGATGCTTATAACGTCTTCACCCAAAACAATGCGTTAAGCCTTGGTGTAGGACACGGAACGCACACAGCCGGCCTTGCCGTGGGTTCATCAGAGTTTTACGAAAAAGGGGCGGCAGGAGTAGCACCCCATTGTAAACTGATGCCGATACAGGTCATTGACAATAAAAAGTGTCCGCTTTCGGCTTTGATAGCAGGTGTGATGTATGCTGTTCATCATGATGCAGACGTGGTTAACATCTCCATTGGTCCCTCTTTTCCGGGACTGAACGTATTACCTGTTGATCAGCAAGGTGAGATAGCACAATCTCAGTTCCATAATGTTGCTGCACTATGGAATCGGGTCTGTAAACTTGCTGCAAAAAAGAATACAATATTGGTATTTGCCGCTGGTAACGATGACATCCTCACAAGCATTCCACCAGAGAATCGCAATGAATCATCCATCGTGGTAACAGCTGTTGACAAGCGCATGTATCCCACGGTATTCACTAATTATGGCCCATGCTCGGATGTTTCAGCTCCTGGAAAAAGCATACTTAGTTCATTCCCAACCAACGGCTTCCAGGCCTGCGACGGAACCAGCATGTCGGCTCCGATTGTAACTGGAACTATTGCATTAATGAAATCTCTAAAAAGGGACATAACGGTTAGCCAAACTCGTAATGTGTTGTTCAGTACTGGTGCCGATGTCTATGGATGGATTCCTCCCATGGTGCTGGTAGATAAGGCGCTCGAAGCAACTAGAGACGGCAATTTTGAGCGCGTGGCCCGGGAATCGCACTCTGTTCCTGACGATGTTGATGTTCATCTGCATTCTGGTCAAGTGCCGACTGACGAGGATGGAATCGCCGAAATAACGACACCTATTGCCAACCCTGTACCGGCTCCGCAGCAAGGTGATGGCACAGATTACGATGCCATACGGCGCAAGATAGCAGAATACAGAAAGAAGATTGAAGAACTTGAAAAGTTATTACCGAAAGAATAATATATGAATGAAAAACTGAGATTTTCGTGGGGGCACATCCTTGCTTTTTTAGCTTTGATCTTTATTGCCTACGTCACTTTTATGGGAATAACCTACCTTACCTTAGGTAAATTCCTACGTGCAGGCATTGGGGCTGGAGCGTGTGTAATACTATTAGCTGTATGTTTTTTGGGAGCTCAGATAAAAAAGGGCTCTCATAACAAGAATTTCTACAAATCCATGAAGTGGGAACGTTTCTTTTTGTTCATTTCTCCCTTAGTGCTGCTCCTTGTTTTCATACCTTACAACCATTTTTGGTCGGTGCTCCATCAGGAAGACGACATTGCTCGCAATTTCAAACATTCCATAGAATCAGCACGAGGCATCTTTGATGAATACGAGAACACCGCCTATCGGCGGATTAACGTTCTTTCAAATTCGCTGTCTAATGCATCGAAAGAAGAACGTATTTCAATAGAAGGTCGTCATAATAGGATTGATGCATTGACCTTGTTGCTCTTGTCCAAGAATTACGACCATCTAAAAACGGAGGCCAATTCATGGATTGATACGGCATCAAAAGGCGCTACCGTCTGGAACGTATTCCTTCTTGGTAATGTGGAAGACATTGCTAGAGCCGTTGACAAATGGACAAAAGATTTGGAATCTGTATCGTCCAAATATCTTTCTTTCGAGGAGTATGGAGTTTCATGCTTTAATTCAAAAGATTGTGCTGCCAAGAACGAAGCGATAAAAGGCCTTACTGACTTGCAAAGTATCTATTCAAGCACAAAGTTTAAGTTTAATTTTTGGGCGTTAGTCACGATGGCGATTTGTTTCCTGATGTTGCTATGTCCTTACTTCATCCAAGAACGCCATGCCGCGAACTGCGAAAGATTATGGGATTTTGGGCTGTTCTCACGATTCTTTGATGTCGGTGAGAACAACAGATCTAAACGTGAATCCCAACCTAAGCCTATCCTGTCGTTCCGTAAGAAGTCTTCTTCAAAAGCCAATATAGAGAATATAAACAAAGAAATAAAAGAGAAGAATAATCCGATTCAAACACCTAAATCGAGCAAAGGAGCTCCCGTATAATAATAATGGACAATATGCATGATAGAATTATTGACAACGTTGGACAGTACAAAGCCGAAGACCTTGAAAAGTACATTCGTAATGGAGTGGTTACTCTTGAGGAGTTAAGGCAACAAGGATTAAATGTTACCACACGCCATCAAATCGAAAAACTCCTCCAGAATGATCCGGAAGAAGACGATTGGCAACACGTATGCAGCGTAAATACGGAGGCTGCTTATAATGATTTTCTTAACAAATATCCTGAAGGGAACCATCGGTCAGAAGCCAAACGTCAAAGAGATTTACTCCATATAGATATAATTGCAGCAAGGCAGGATGACGAAGATAAACAGGTCTGGGAACAAGTAGATAAGAGTAGCATTCAGGCGCTGCAGGATTTTATTGACAACAATCCTAAAAATATATTTAAGTCTGACGCACTACGCTGTAAAAACAAACTAGTCGGAAAAAGCAGATTGTCAGGCAAGGAACGGGTTATTGGTGTTATTTCTTCTCAAGCTGATGATATTCCTGAGAAAATCAGAGAGTTGATTGATAATAACGAAGCGACAGAAAATGATGTCATTGAAATCTTCAGGGAAGACCATAATGTTTTACCTGTTAAAATAGTTGAGAAGCTTGATGGTGTGATTGATTTCTCCAGACTCAAAGACTCCGGTATTGACGATGACTTTATTAAGCATTTATACGATACTTCTTCTTTATCGGAATCTAACTTGGATACAAATGTCAGTCCTTTGACTGTAATCCCAGATGGCTTTACTGAAATATATTTTTGGGGGGTGCCTTCTTCTGGTAAAACATGTGCTGTGGGTTCAATAATGTCGGCGATGACTCAAGGGCAGGGCGTAGATTTTGCGATGCCTTATGAGGATAGTCAAGGTAAGGACTACATGCAACCACTTGCAGCTTTGTTCAGAAAAGATTCAGTTTTCATTTTACCTCCACGTACGAAAGTGGAAGAAACGTTCGAGATGCGCTATCTAATAACGGATGACAAAGGTGTAGAGCACAAAATCGCTTTTATTGACTTGTCGGGTGAGTTGTTTGAATGTATGAGTAAAAGCAATTCTCGGCATAAACTAACACAAAAGCAACAATCTGCATTAGAAGTTCTTGAGAATATCTTGGTAAACAACCGTTCTCAAAATCCCAAGATTCATTTCTTCGTTATTGAATATGGAGGTGAGAAAGAAAAATATAAAGGTGTTACACAAAACGAATTGCTCCTCAGTTGTTTGAGTTATCTCGATAGCAAGTCCATCCTCAAAGATAATACAATTGGTGCCTATTTGATAATAACAAAATCAGACTTAGCAGCTTATAGAAAAGGTCTTTCAGACAGTGAAATTGGGGAGTATATCGGGGAGTATATAGATGAACACTATAGTGGGTTTTATAACGGTTTGATCGACCGAATGAACAAATGGGGTATTTGTACAAGAAAGGGAAAACCTGTCGTAAAGCGATTCCCTTTCTCTATTGGTGAAGTATGTTTTCAGAATTGGTGCATTTATGACCCAGAATGGACTCAGTATATTATTGAGGAAATTAAAAATCGCTCTTATGGCGAGGAGACAGGTAAGATTGGCAAATTGAAAAAAAGAATGAGGAAATGACAACAGATACAAAAATAGGAATTGGCATAGTCCATTGCCAAACACACTCAGGGGGGCTTAATATAGTATTTCAAACGGATTATGATCGGTGGTCAACCTTAATTGATGATACAGGTGACGTCTTTAGGTATGTGAAGTGGGAAGATAATACCATTTTGCGAATGATAAAGTTTGTTTCGGAAGGATGGTATATGTGTTCAATGAAACAACCCCCTGGACGTGATGAAGAATATAGAGCATCATGGGTTTATTTCCCATCTTCCGTTAAACTATCTCAAAATGACATTAAGGAAATTATAGATGTAGCTGAAAATCAGATAAAAGATATAAGTTTTGATGCTGATTTGTTGCGGGAGCTTCCTCAGAGGTATAATAAAATCATCCCTGATAGTCCAAAATACATTATACCTGAAAACCAAAAAGGTTTTGCTTATCGCTATTATGATAACACCGGTGTGAATCTATATGACCTCTATTCGTGCATGTATCAAAAAGAATTTGCAAAATATGAGTGGGTTCTTTTGATGCCTAAAGACACATTGACGATAATAGAAAATAGTGGAATAAAAAATATTTCTGATGTTAAGATTCTCAATTCATTTATTCTTTCTCCCGTAAATAATCCTGATGGATTTGTTCCATATTTGGCAGATGGATCTCGGTTCGTCTCGCCCATACGTTTAATGGAGAACGAGGGATTGAGGATTACATGGATAAAGGAAGGCTATTTGTCAATTTCAAAGGATGTGAAAAAGCAAGCCGATTTGGAATTAAACAGAACGGAATATCGGCGTTTCTTTTGGGTGGATAAATTCCTTTTTAAAGATTCTAAAACCCAAACACCAATTAACGTAAAGAATATACAATTCCATGTCGGAAAAGAGGGTACCGATGATCATGGAAAACGGTATCTTACTTTGAAGGAAAATGAAGTTTCTAACGTTAGGTTCACCGCAGAAGCAGATGGTTATGAAAAAGATGAGTTTGGAGACGATTTCACCAATAAGAATGTGAATGATACGATAGTATTCGAAATGATGCCTGAATCCCATCACTATGACTTTGTGTTAAAACTCGATCCTGATGTGGTAAGGCGAAAGAACATTGATAGAAAAGAGTTATCTTTTTCCTTAAATTCACAAAAAAAAATAACAGAATCAGATGTAAGGTCTTTAATATCAGGTTACACATGCACGAGTTCTATTTCTGAAAGAGGCATAATTGTTTTACAACCTATCTCGAACGTAAAATCGGATTCCCTTGTCGTATCAACAGTCCATGCTTCGCAACCAGAAAAAATGAGCATTAAAGAACAGAAGGTTCCAAATGGCAAAAAATACCCTAATAGGATGAGATTTATAAAGAGAACAATAATTGCCCTTATTGGTATTCTGTTGATAGTTGGTGCGGCCAGCTTTTATGTTCCTAAAATTATTCCTAAAATAATCGAAATAATAAACCCATCTAAACTCCAAAATACACATCAATCATCCAATAGTGAACCCTCCCCAAAAGACGGAACTTCTCCAAAAAATACCGACTCCCAAACGGCACCAAAGGATGGTTCAGCCGAGGACGTAGGAATAGGTTCTACCTCTGCTATCCAATGGGAAGACGCGCTTAAATATCTTCAAGAGAACACAAATAAGGTTTACAAAGACAGTCTGGATAGTTACCCCGATCTCAACGGGTTCTTTGACTTACTCAATAGTTACCGCTTTAAGGATTTTGTGGAAGCAATTGATAAGCATCCACAACATTCTCGTGATATTAAAAAATTTGATGTATGGAAAAGGCTCTATGATATGGCAAAAGAAATTGGATCCAACAAAGAAGGCCTTTATGATGCCCCAGATCAACCAATAACATTTGATAATTATTTCAAACAAATCTCCAAAAAATTTCTGAATAGAGAAGGCACCACGAGCGCAAATGCTAATCCCCAAGGTACAGGCAAGTCACCTAGCCGGCAAGGAAGATCATCAAACAATGCACAAGACACAAAGAATCAAGGTAATGCTACCTCTCAAGATGATGTAAATTAATCCAATATGAAGCATAGTAATAAATTTATTAAAATAACCCTTTTATTGGTCGCAGTGGCAGCAGCTGTTATCCCTGTGCTCAATTACCAAAAATATAAGGTGAGTCTTCCCGAGGATATTTCAGCAAAAGCTACGGCAGAGGAGGTATTTAATCCGAGTCTTAAAGACGCCGTTGCTGCGTATAGCCCCAATGCCAATCGTCTGAATGAAGCTGAGGTGGCATACGACGCACTTGTAGACCGTGCATCTATCTACTATAGAGATACACTTATAACAGACTCAAAAGAATATGACTTTGCCATTGCAGAATCTTCGGAAAAATTTGCGAAAGTCTTTATTGACTGGTCTATCAATGGTAAATTCTCCAAATCGGTTTGGGATGAAAATGATCATAAGATAATGCGTAGTCTTATCCAGAAAATTCGCAATGTAAGCATTGAAGAAGGGTCAAAAAAAGCATTGTCTGAAGAAACATTAGCATCGCTCACTAAAATCGAAACGGTATTAGATGATTATAAAAAAGCATGGGATGCTACAAAACAAACTTCATTTAAGCCATGGGACTTCGATAATGCTCAATCAAAACGTACTACTGCAGAAAACTATGCAAAAAAAGAATATCTCAAGAATTGTGTGAGTTTGGTAAATTCCCTTAATTCAGTAGGGAAAAAACTTGAAAGTTCTTGTTATGAACAGCTAACTCAAAGAGTTAATAAATTGCAGTACAGATATTCATTCAACTCAAAAGAAGCTTATGATAAAGAATCAAGTCGTGTGTATGATTTGATTCAGACATACGACAAAACTAAAGCGTTTGGTGTTAGTACATCTGCTCACGCTAAAATATTAAAGGATTTACAAGATTCGTATGATAGAGCTGCAGAGAATCATGATTGGCATGAAAATTATTAACTTCTGATATGAAAAAAAATAATTATATACTATTTCTTTTAATGTGCTTTTCTGTGCAATTTGCAGTAGCACAAGACGATAATGAGGAGAAAATAACGATCTCAGTATCTATGTTTGACAAGTTACGTTCTGATGCTCAAAATTGGAATGATAGTACTAATGTTTTGCTTGATAGTTGTAGTAAACTAAATAGTGAAATCTCAATATTGAGAGAAACTATCACCTCATTGAACGGAGAAATTGAGAATAATCAGAATCTGTCAAAAATAATAACGAAAAAAGATTCGCTTATTAATGCATTAAAAGACCAGCATGAGGCAGATAGCTCCTCTATTGTAAATGTACACATGCAACTTGATAGTGTGATTGCTCGGTATGCAAATGGCCGTCTTTATTTTAAGTATGATTCAGTACGTATTGATATATGTCTTAACGAATTTGAAAGTATAAAAACCCCATCCGTCAAAGAAAGGTTTAGTCAGGTGCCTAATTTATTGAAAAACTACGGCGACTATTCTTCTCAACTTAAGTTGCTGTTACAAACAGCACAAGATGACCCTGATAGGAGGGCAAAAAATAAGGCTGATGAATATAGGAAAAAATACTCGGATCTGATTTATAATTCATTCTATTATTCAAATTATTATGCAAAGAAGAATTCTGGCACTTGGTCTATACCTTATTTAAACAATGTCATTGAGGTTGCCCTATCAATCCTTAAAGCACATAACCCTGGTAAATATGATTACGTGAACTTCAACCCTTTGATAGAAATGCTTTAATCCCATTTATTTTACATGAAGAATCTAACAACACTTTTATGCTTTGTCTTTTGCTTTATGACGGTTAAAGCTCAAGACATTAAACGTCCCGAAAGCTATAACTACACACGAGCTGTAGAGGCAATCCAACAAGAGAATTATCAAGAAGCTCTTGACTTCTTGAATATGGAAATCGAAGAGAATCCAAAGAACGGCTATGCTTTTGCTTGGATTGCTGCAATAAGACAGCATTATCAAGAATATGGCCGTGCAATTACGGCACTCGACCAAGCATTAAAATATATCCCTAAAAAAGACAAGACATATAGAACATGGGTTTACTCAAATAAAGCAGATGTTTATCAAGAGCTTGATGAATACGACAAGGCACTTGAATGTATTTCCTTGGCTATTGCTGCAGATCCAACAGATAAGAGTAGCTTCGAAAAACGAGCCCAGTTGCTATTTGAGCAGGAGAAGTATGCCCAAGCAGACTTGGATTATCAAAAGATGATTGAACTTGCTCCTGGCGATGTTATGGGGTACATGGGATTGGGACGCAACCAGAAGATGCAAAATAATTATGATGCTGCTATTGAACAATTCAATTACGCCATTAAGTTGTCACCCGATTACGCTTCTGGCTACTCTTTCCGTGGTGAGTGTTATTTACTTCAAGGGAAATATAACGAGGCTGCGACTGATATTGTAAGGGCACTTGAAATCAACTATGATAATAAGGCTTTTTATCATATGCAGCAATTGGCAGACTCTTCAATTACAGCTATCGCGACAAAGCTTCGAGTACAGGCTGCTAAAGAACCTAATGAGAATACATGGCCATATTACCTAGGTGTTGTACATGAGCGTAAAGACAACTATAAGAAAGCTATAAGTTATTACAAGGATGCTCTTAAATTAGAAACTAATCCTATCATAGCCAATCGCATTTCAAGTTGTTATGAGGACTTGGGCAACTACTCTGAGGCTCTTAGATACATAAACATGGCTATTCAAGCTGATTCAACTAATGAAGATTTCCTTCGTATCCGTGCATTAATTTATGATGCCACTGGTAATACGCAGGAATCTATCGGTGATTGGGATAAATACATTAGTATGGATCCAGAGTATTACTATGGATATTATCGCCGAGGCTGGGTAAAAGACCATACAGGAGATGCGGAAGGTGCTATAGAAGACTATACTACATCCATTGAACTAGAGCCAAGATACTCATATGCATACATTAACAGAGGTGTTCTTTATAAACTGATTGGAGAGAAAGAATTAGCAAAAAAAGACTTTGAGGAAGTTATAGCAAGAGATACACTTCTTGAGGAAAGTCATACCATTTATGCTCTCTTCCACCTTGGAAAAGTACAAGAAGCAAAGGATTTAATACAAAAGTTACTTAGTAAAAACGAAGATGCCAGTAATTGCTATGAGGCAGCATGTCTTTATTCCTTGGCGGATGAAACTGAAACGTCTCTTGAGTTTCTGCGTAAAGCTCTTGAAAAAGGGAACCGCAAATTTAACCATATCAAGCGAGATAGGGATTTAACGAATTTGCGCGCAACTTCAGGATATACTGAATTAATAGAAGAGTTTGAAGAGAAATGGCAAAAGGAATTATCCTCAGATCAATTTGACCTAACTATAGAGGGCGAGGAAAAAACAGTTGAAATTCCTTTTTCCAAGGATGGTGGTGTATGTAAAGTAAGGTGTCAAATTAACGGGTTACCTCTCCATTTTATTTTTGACACAGGTGCAAGTGATGTCTCAATCTCAAGTGTAGAAGCAACTTTTATGTTGAAAAACGACTACCTAAAGCCTTCTGATATTATAGGTAAACAAAATTATATAAATGCCAATGGTGACATCACGGAAGGCACAGTCATTAATCTTCGCAAAGTTAATTTCGGAGGGTTGGAACTAACTAATATAAAGGCTTCTGTTGTAAAAAATCAGTCGGCACCGCTACTACTTGGCCAGTCTGTTCTAAGTCGGCTTGGTCGAATTGAAATTGACAACAATGCAAAGGTTTTGAAAGTAACATATAGAGAGAAGAAGTAGTAATAGTTCGAGTTTTAGTGCGCCTTTGTTAATCTCGTCTAAAATATCATAAACATAAAACTATGGAATCTGAAGGAAGAAGAAAGACTGGATGCATTTTTCTGGTTATAATGTTTCTGATTGCATTTATATGTATTGTGCAAAAAAATGATTCTGAAGAGAATAAGAAGAACGAAATACCTTCTAAATCATCGGTTTACAGTTCAACTGTGCCCTCTCAACCTTCGTCAAGAGTGGTTGAGAGAACCGACCCAACCATTGAAATGTATAAGAATAATCGCCTTCAAAATGGAAGCCAACCTTATTCTAATGAAATGAGTTTATCAGGCAATGGTTCTGAGATCGTAGTAAAAACATCAGGCAGTTCTTCTACAGATTTGGTCGTTTTCCTGAAAAGAAATGGATATTTGGTCCGAAATCAATATGTGACACCAGGAGGATACGCCCATTTTTACATTCCGAATGGAACATATCAGATTTTTTTCTACAGTGGAAAAGGTTGAAACCCTAACAAAATAATGCCCAATGGAAAGACGGGAGGTTTTGTACTTCATGAATCGTTTTCAAAAGACAATCCCCAATCATTAGAACATCAGATATTGACATATGAGCTGATACTTCAACAAAATGGTAATTTCCAGCAACGACCCTCTAACGCCAATGAGGTATTTGACTGATAAAAAATGGAACAGAAATGTTAGGTGCCTTAGCTGGAGACTAGATTAGTTTAATAGAGTTAATATGTCAGTTGTTTAAGAAGTTGTAAATGATATTATGAAGTTATGAGTCCCAAGCAAGAGGATTGGATATCTACCATCCATGAAGAGGTTAAGGTTTTTCTGAGTCAGCTTAGAATCCACTTTAAGGAGTCCGACGGCAGCATAGGCTTTGAGTATAACGGAAACAGTTATACTCTACAAAGCATGGACAGCGACTTCATGTTTGATCTGGTTCACATTCTTGAGTGGGATTTCACAAAAACGAAGGACTACATAGACCTGTTTGAAATTACCAATCTGATTCATTCCGAATTTTCAATGGTGAGAATGGAATTATCATCTGAGATAATTATATATAGGATACAGAATATCGTCTATCCAGGCGCAGACATTAAGGACCTGATGGAGTTTTCTCTATCTCAGCTAGATGAAGCCATCGACTTATCCAAGCAGCTGATAAAATGTCGACTAGACGAGATGGAACGCTTCTCGCAGCTCCTTCACGATAGATTGAATCTATCCGAAATGCAGGATGAGGATGAACTGTCGAATGGTGAGGAGCGGTCTCGTCGCAAGTTTCCTTTTGTTCATATAAAACATAACAAATACGAAGCTTAGGGGGACAATGTGAAAATAGACTGTCACATGTCAAGAGGATGTTAGAAGAAAACATCTTCGTTCACAGTTTATAGTTAAGGGTTAATGATGGCCTATGACGTATATCAGGGACGGCTATTTGATTCAGCGTATCATTTGCCCTATGATTCTCTGGAATAAGCCCTCAGCCCAAGAGGATAATTTGCCAGCCCAAGGGAATAAAATCGCAGCCCATTGGAATGAGAGCGCAGCCCAAGGGGCTGAGAGATTAGTAAAGTAGAGGAGGAGAACCTTTTTTACAAGAGCAATTTGAGGAGATGTTTTCGAAAAAAGTGCCAACACCTACCTTTTCTCTCGAAATTGGCTGTGATACAGTGTGTTAAACCAGGTAGGTGTTTGCAAAACACCTACCTAACACCTACCTAACACCTACCTGACACCTACCTGTCTCCCCCCTGACAGCTGTCCAGATGGGTTGTCTGGATAGGAAAAAAGTGAAATGGAGGGAGTTAGGATTTGCCATGAAAAAGAATCAAGATTGGGGTGCTTTTTCGTAAAAAAATTTGGTGGTATGGCATACTTTTTGTACCTTTGCACTATGGTATAAAATACCATAGTGACTCTAGTATTAACTATATTTTTTCTATTATGGAAACTACCTTTACAAATTGTGGTGAGACGCTTCGTGTGTCTCAAAATGGGACGCTCGATGTGGAGCAGTTCCTTCAGGACAATTACCTTTTCCGTCGTAACGTGCTGAACGGGAAGGTGGAGTTTGCAACCTTGCCTACAGAAGGCACATCGGGTGGAGAGCCTGCCTGGCGTGTGCTGACGCAGGAGGCGTTGAACAGCATCATCATCCGCGCCAAGCGCGAGGATGTCGGCGATGGGGCCAACCCCAAGTCGGACATCGTGGAGCTGCTCCATTCAGAAGAGGTACGCGCGTACGACCCAATCCGTGAATACCTGGAGGGGCTTCCGCGCTGGGACGGGCAGAACCACGTGGCGCAGCTCTTCGGGCGTCTGCCTGGCATCAGCACAGAGCAGCTGGGCTTCCTGAGCATCTGGCTCCGCTCGACGGTAGCACATTGGCTGCAGATGGACACGCTACATGGAAACGAGTGTGTGCCTACGCTCATTGGGGCACAAGGATGTGGGAAAACCACGTTCCTCAGACGTCTGCTGCCTACGCAACTGCGACAGTATTACCTGGATCACCTGAACCTCTCGAACAAGTTCGACAAGGAGATGGCGCTGACGAACAACCTGTTGGTGAACCTGGACGAGCTGGAGGCCATCCGTCCCAGTCAGCATGCGGCCCTGAAGCAGACGCTCTCGAAGAATAAGGTGAACGGACGTCCCATCTACGGCTGCTCGCAGGAGGATCGTCCGCGCTATGCCTCGTTTGTGGCAACGACAAACAATCCCCATCCGCTGACGGATGCGACAGGCAGTCGACGGTACATCTGCCTGACGATACCCGATGGGCAGACGATTGACAACCGTGGGGACATCAACCACGAGCAGCTCTATGCCCAGGTGATGCATGAGATTTGCGAACTGAAGTCGCCCTACTGGTTCAACAACGAGGAGGTGGCGCGCATACAGCAGCTGAATCTCAACTACATGACCGAAATGGATATGGAAGAGATGGTGGAGGTCTGCTTCCGAAGGCCCGCAGACGACGAGAGCGCGAAGTCGCTGAATACGGGACAGTTGCTGGACATCATCCGTAGGGAATACCCGCTGGTAAAGAACACCCATAGCGCAAAAATACACGTTGGGTTGGCCATGAAGGAACTGGGGTTTGAATCCATCCATCGGGGAAACGTGAAGTTCTTCAAGGTGGTTCCCTTGAAAGCCGCCTAAACGGATGACAACAAGTCTGACAGATGACAGGTAGGTGTTAGGTAGGTGATAGGTAGGTGTTTTGCAAACACCTACCTGCATTTACGCCTTTATTTTCAGTGCCTTACACGGGAAAAGGTAGGTGTTTGGGTAAAAACGTGGATTCTTAGAAAAAAAAAGAGGAATAAGTAAATCTAATTTTGGTATACAAAAATGTGGTCCACAAATTTGTGTACTATTATTGGCGGTTTGAAAAGAATAGTTCTCTTTGTAATGAACTGTTAATAGAACGCCGACCAGCCTGAGACGGGATACCACGAGGTGCTGCGAAACTGTTCCAGAAGTGTTTCGAAATAGGAGCCGGGCTGGGGCACGTACATGGAGATGCCGCCATAATTCTCTTTGTTGCCGATGTACATGTAGCGGCCTGTGTAGGACGTGAACCAGCGTTCCGTGGCCCTCCGATAGGGCACAGCTGCATCGAAGGCGGCCAACCATTCCTTCCAGTCGTCGGGCGAGGTGATGAGGTGGCGCATATATGCCTTCATGTCGTAGTATTCGGGTATAGTCTGTGACGAGATGGGGAAGTACCTGAGCATGCTCAGCAGGGCGTAGTCTTCTTCCGTGGAAGCATACCTGCGAATCATCTTGTCGGTGGCCGTCTGCAAGGCACCCAGCTGGGTGCAATCGACTACCGAGAGCACCGCGCCGTGTTCGTAGCTGTAGCCCTCGCGAATGAGAACGACCGAGTCGGCATAGTAGTGGTAGTATTGGTCAATGATGCCCTCCACGTCCGCTTTCTTGGCAAACATCGGGGAGATGATGTTGTGGTAGGGCGCTCCCGGATTGGGGATTTCAGCAGGCGAGGCAATGATATAGTGCGTGACGTCGCGCAACTCCCAAGCTACTTCAATGGTCTGCATGAAGCAGGCATCGAACATCAGGAAGTCCAACTGCGGGAAGATGCTCAGGGCTTCCTTCAGTTGGCTGATTTCCATCTTTGAGCCCGTATTGTTGCCGGCGTTACGACCGTTGTCGATGCCGATGGTGCGCTGCTGTGGGGCTCTGGAACGCGTCTTGGGCAGCCAGGCATTACCGTGACTCCAGAAGACCAGCCCGTATCCCTTGGAAGGGTAGAGGGTGACGACGGCATTCATGAGTTCTTTCAGGACATTGGGGTCACAGCTGTCGAAGTCGGTCTGCCAATGCAGCATCTCACGGATGCCCGAGGACTGGGACTTGTCGGATACATAAAGGCGCGGGAAGTCCATATCGTCAATATAGATAAGGAGCCGGCAGTCGTTGGGAATCTCGCCCACCGAATTGACTATCTCATCGAAGTCCTGTTTCTGGAATCCTCCGTAGGAGAGGCTATTTTCCGCTACCATATACACCAGTACGGTGCGTGTCAGGCGGTTGTCGTTATCTTCGTTCGCGGGGTCGTCCCACGGGTGGCACGCCGTAAAGAGCAGAAGTAGGCATACCGTCAGAAGTCTGTCTATGGAAGCGGTTATTCTCATGCTCCAGGGCTATTGTGTCAGCTGTTCCTTCTCCTGCCGCTGGAATGTGAAGTCGTCGCGGCTGACGCGGTTGATGATGAAGCCTTTCTTGCGCAGTTTGGCATCCATCTTCGAGAAACGCTTGGTGGCCTTCTTCTCGTCCGTCATGTAGAACACGGCACATGTCTCGTTCTCCAGCCCGTAGTGCGATTCGAGGTAGAACTTCAGATCGCCCGTGTAGGCATAGTAGTCGCGCAACTCGCCGTCGGGCTCAATGTAGATGCTGTCCAAGTGCTGGAAGTCGGTAATGTAAACCACCGAGTCGAGGAAGTTAAGGCCTGCCCCGTAGAGCCAAACCGTCTGGGGCTTCATGGCTGCCAGTTTCTTGGCCATCTTTTCGGCTTCTTTCTTTGAGCGGGCAATGACGCGAGCCTGTTCTTTCTCGCGCTTGGCTTGCTTCTTAGCCTGCTTCTGAAGATATTTCTCGTGGTTACGGGCCTTTTTCGCCTCCTCCTTAGCTGCTTTGCGGGCTGCCTTCTCAGCATCTTTTGCCGCTTTGGCGGCATCCTTGGCTGAAACGACAACTGAATCAGCCACTACGGCAGGGGTGGGAAGAATAAGGGCGTTAGCCGTGCGGCTGAATCCGCTGATTGCGCAGATGAGCACGAGCAGAAGAAGTCTTTTGGTGTGTGAGATATGTTTCATTGGGGGACAAAGGTAGTAATAGAAAAGGACAACGGCAAATTATTTCATCTTTTTTATTGTACAGGTCGTGCGGGACGGTCGTCGCGGGCAATGTCGTAGAGCAGGGCAGGCTCCTCAAAGAAAGCCGTCTCGCGGAAAGTGTGGAGCTTGAAGAACTTCACCGTATCGATGCGCAGTTCGGTGTCAATGACAGCCTTGCGGCGATAGGGCTTACCCTTCTTCCAAGCAAAGAGCTGTACGCTGATGTGCTCCAGCTGGTTGTACATGTCACGTGTGAATTCGCGGAGGAACACTACGCTGTTAGGCTCCAGCGTGCCTTGGTCGAACAGCGTTTGGCTGCCCGAACCGATAGACGCCCAAGCGAAGGTGATGAAGTAGTTGCTGTCGTTCACCAACCACGCCTCCATGACGGTGGTGCTGATGGACTTGATGTCCATTGGGAGGAAGGCAAGATGGACGTTCAATGCCTCGTGACCTGCAAACTCTTGGATGATGGGGGCAGGGGCTTTCGCTTCTTGCTGAAGGGGAGAAGCTGCTTTTGTGTCCTGTTGGGGAGGATTTGAGTGCTCTTTTTCCTGTTTTGAAGATGTCGGATTATCGGAATGAGCCGCCTCTTTTTTCAGCGGTTTCCGCTCGAAGTTCAGCGCATCGGTATTGCCCACGACAACCACGTTGGTAATCAGCATGGGGATGTCGAAGCCGTCGTCGCTGGCCACAACCACCGTGTTCTTATCTCTGAAACCTTTCACTATGCCTCCGCCTGTCTCGGTCAGGAAGCGTACTTTATCGCCGATATTCATTTTATTGTTTTTTTCTGTTTACGATGGGAATTAGCAGTCTTTGCCTTTTTCTAATAGGGACGAATCGCCGTAGGAGAGGAAGCGGAAGCCGTTGGTAAGGGCAAAGTCGTAGATGTCACGCCAGACGGGAGTGCCGTCGGCGTGATTGCCTAAAAAAGCCGAAACCAACAGCAGCAACGTGCTCTTGGGCTGATGGAAGTTGGTGACCATGCGCCGCACGATGTGGAACTTGTATCCGGGCACAATGATAATCTGCGTGGTGGTGTGGAGGCTGTTGTAGCCACCCCGTTCCATCCATTGCAGGATAGCCTTGAGGGCGTCCAGCGTGGGGATGTCCTCTGTCATCTCATAGGGCATCCATTGGGCAATGTGGAGGTCTTCTTCGTCGGCATCAGGATGACGGAGCAGGATGCATCCGATGTAGTAGAGGCTCTCCAATGTGCGAACAGAGGTGGTGCCGACGGCAATGGCTTCGCCTCCGTGGGCAATCAGTTTCTCGATGGTGGCACGCCGGACAACAATGTATTCGGCATGCATTTCGTGGTTGCCGATATACTCGCTCTTGACGGGCTTGAAAGTGCCTGCACCCACGTGGAGCGTAACCTCGTCGCGCTCGATACCGCAGTCGTCAAGGGCTTTCAGCACGTTTTCCGTAAAGTGGAGTCCAGCCGTTGGGGCAGCCACCGAGCCTTCAATCTTCGAATAGACAGTTTGATAGGTGCGGAGATCGCTCTCCTGCGTCTCTCTATTTAAATAAGGAGGAATGGGCAGTTCGCCACAGGCTTGTAGCACTTCGGCGAAGGTGACGGGTTGTTTCCCGTTCAAGCTATGCCAGCGGAAACGCACGGGAAACTCGGGCGACGATGTGGTGCAGTAGGTGGTGCCGCGCAGATTCGTCACTCCCTCTTCCATCCTTTCGACGGACAGTTCCACGTGTTCTCCGTTTACCTCGATGACGCGGGTGAGTGCTCCGCCTTTCCATTTCTTCAGGTTGCCCACCATGCAGAGCCATACGCATGAATCCGTCTGGGCAAACATAGAGACATATTCCTTCGGCAACAGCGGCTCTAAGCAGAACACCTCAATCAGCGCCCCCGTCTCCTTACGGAAATGAAGTCGTGCCTGAATGACGCGCGTGTTGTTGAACACCATCAGCGCCCCTTTCGGAAGATAGTGGGGGAGCGACGTGAAGCTGTCCTCGCTCACTGTCCCGTTTCGGTAAACGAGCAGTTTGCTGCTGTCGCGCTCGGCTAAAGGGAACTTGGCGATGCGTTCGTCGGGCAGGGGATAGTCGTAGTCCTCGATGCGGATATGCTGAATGTCGTCGGTCATGTCTTTTCCTCAAAAAATCGGGCAAAAGTAGTGAAAAAAATCGGGCTCTCTGCAACTTTTTGTGACTTTGCAACGTCTAATAGTAGAAATTAAGTTAAAACAACACTTCATGATTATGAAAAAGTCATTCATTGCCTTGTTGTCAGTAGCGCTGCTGACGATTTCAGGCATTACGGAAGCCAGTGCGCAGGAGAACAACAACGAGAGCACGGGCATTGAGCAGCAACGCATTGGTCAGTGGGTTATCACTCGCGAGTACACCGTCACCCGCGACGATGACAGCGGTACTACCGAGAAGTCTGATGTGAAATACGACATCAGCTTCGGACACGGATTTGAGGCTCACTTTCCTATTTATTATATGGGCTTCAGCGGATTCATGCAGGATGGTCCGTTCAGCATGCAGTTCCACGACATTGAGCTTGACGAAGCCAAGAGCTGGGAGTGGGGCATCTACCTGCCATTGGATGCCGTCCGGCTGGGCAGCGACCACGTAGGGCTCGGCTTTGCCTTTGGTTTTGGGCGCACCATGTACAAGTTTGCTTCGCCGAACTATTTCTTTACTTCCCGCATGCTTACGGGTGAGCGCACCACAAGTTTTGCCACATTGTCTAATGCCGGCACCTACGACGAGACGTGGTTCCGCTACTGGACGTTCAAACTTCCTGTACAGCTTGAGTTCCAGACTTCCGACGACGGTTTCTTCTTCACCGTTGGCCCTGAATTGGAGTACCGTTTCTCGCCTGCCTCACGCGGACGCCAGTACGGCAAGCGTAAGGAGACTATCACCAATAGCATCAGCATGCACCCGCTGAATGTAAACTTGATGGCACAGGTGGGCCTCAACAACGTCAGCATTATGGCAAAGACGTCGCTGATAGAGCTCTTTGCAAACAGCACAACTCCTTCGCCGTATAGCCCGGGATCGCAGGTTTGGCCCGTAAGCGTCTGCCTGGGATTGACGTTCTGACGAAAAAAGCAAAAAATCAAAAAAAATCCGTTCTTTTTTGGAAAGATAGAAACAAGTGGCTATTTTTGCACGTGATAATGCAAAAGTATAACCATCGTGGACAGTAGCGCACTTGACATCCTTGCCGGTTCGGCCTTCTTCACACCCGAGGAACAGGCCGAACTGCTTGTGAAGTTGCCTCTGCTTGCCAAGCAGGCGGGCGACAGCCTGGATGACGATACATTCATCCTCGCCCTCCGTCAGATGAGGCTTGCTGCCGATAGCCAGTTGCTCACCCGCGATGTGTTTGGCCACAACCCGCTCCTCATTGACGTGGGGACGGCTCTTATCGTTTCCGACGAGATGGGAATGCGTCGTGCCGCTATGCTGGCGGTGCTGCTTCATGCGGCTGTTCGCGTGGGCGTTATCGATAGCTCGACCGTTGAAAAAGACTTCGGTACCGACGTGGCACGCATCATCGACGGACTTGTCAGCATCAGCCGCCTCTACGACAAAAATCCCACCATCGAATCAGAGAACTTCCGCAATCTGCTGCTCTCCTTTGCGGGCGATATGCGTGTTATCCTTATTATGATTGCCGAGCGCACTTGTCTGATGCGCCAGCTCTCATCGTTGCCTGCCGAGAATAGGGAAGCCTGCGAGGAGTTCCGCCTACGTATGGCTGGCGAGGCAGCCTCCCTCTATGCTCCTTTGTCGCACAAGTTGGGCCTTTACCGCATTAAGTCGGAGTTGGAGGACCTCGCGATGAAATATACCGAGACGGAGGTGTACTATCAGATTAAGGACAAGCTGGCTCAGACGAAGGCCTCGCGCGACAAGTATATTGCTGACTTCATTGAGCCTGTCAGCCGCAAAATGGCTGAGGCAGGATTGAAATGCCACATCAAAGGACGCACGAAGAGCATCCACAGCATCTGGCAGAAGATGAAGAAACAGCGCTGCCCCTTCGAAGGCGTCTATGACCTCTTCGCTATCCGCATCATCATCGACAGCCCTCCCGAGCGCGAGAAACCCGACTGCTGGCTGGCATACTCCATCGTCACCGACATGTATCAGCCCAATCCCAACCGCTTGCGCGACTGGCTCAGCATCCCCAAGAGTAATGGCTATGAGAGTCTCCACACTACGGTGATGGGGCCTGAAGGACGTTGGGTGGAAGTGCAGATTCGCACGGAGCGTATGGACGATATTGCCGAGCGCGGACTTGCCGCTCACTGGCGCTACAAGGGCATCCGCAGCGAGACGGGGCTTGACGAATGGCTTACCAGCATCCGCGAGGCGCTGGAGAATGCCGACGACGACCGTGAGCTGATGGATCGCTTCAAGATGGACCTCTACAAGGACGACGTCTTTGTGTTCACACCTCAGGGTGACCTTTATAAGCTCCCTCATGGCGCTACTGTCCTCGACTTTGCCTACAGCATCCACACCAATCTCGGCTACCATTGCACAGGTGCCAAGGTGGGTGGGCGCTATGTGCGTCTGGGTTATGTGCTTCGCAACGGAGACCAGGTGGAAATCCTTACATCGACCTCCCAGACGCCCAATCAAGGCTGGCTCTCCATGGTCACTACCCCCCGCGCTCGCTCCAAGGTGCGTCAGGCACTCAAGGAGATAGAGGCACGGCAGGCTTCGCTGGGACGTGAGGAGATAGAGCGTCGCTTCAAGAACCGTAAGGTAGAGCTTGACGAGGGGCTCATGTTGCGCCTAATCCGAAAGATGGGTTTCAAGCAGCAGGAGCAGTCGTTCTATCAGCGCGTGGCTGAGGGCAAGCTTACTGCCGATGAAGTCATTGAGCAATACACCGCCCTATGGAATGCCGAGCACGGCATCTTCCCCGAGGGCGAAAGCGATTCTGCTACAGGACACAGCGCTGCCGAGTATCGTCAGCACCTCGATACCGAAGTCGAAGGCACCGCCTCGCACGACGACAGCACGGGAGGCATTCTCTTCATCGATCCTCACATGGCTGGGGTGGGGTACAAGCTGGCCCGTTGCTGCAATCCTGTCTATGGTGACAATATCTTCGGCTTTGTCACCGTCAGCGACGGCATTAAGATTCATCGCACCAGCTGTCCCAATGCCCCCGACTTGCGCAACCGCTTCGGCTATCGCATCGTTCCTGCCCGTTGGGCAGGGAATGCTGGTGGACACGCCTGCCCTGTGACGCTCAGTGTGGTTGGCCTTGACGACTTGGGCATTATCAACAACCTTACCTCCGTCATCTCCAAGGACGAGCACGCCAAGCTCCGTAACATCAACATCAACACCCACGACAGCCTCTTCTCCAGCACCCTCACGCTGCTGATAGATGATACCTCCCGCCTCAACTCTCTCCTGAAAAAGCTCCGCGAGGTAAAGGGCGTCAAACAAGTCCAACGATTATAATCAATTCAAATAAAAACAATCAGTCAAATGAAAAAATCCATCATCCTCCTCTTTGCAGCCTTGGCTTTTATGGGCACAGCCTTTGCCGATGAAGCTGCTGAGTTGACCTTCCAGAAGAAAACCCATAACTTTGGCATCGTTGCGCAGGATACCTGTATCGTCACCTGCACGTTCACGTTCTCCAACACGGGCAATGCGCCTCTCATCATCCATCAGGCTATCAGCTCCTGTGGCTGCACGGTGCCCGAATACACACGGGAACCGATTGCCCCAGGCCAGCAGGGCTCTATCTTAGTGACTTATAATGGCAAAGCCAAGCGTCCTGGTGTTTTCAAGAAGAGCATCACAATCCACAGCAATGCCGCCAACACTCCCGTCCGTATCTATATTGAGGGCGAGATGATTGCTGAGGATAACATCGAAGAGCTCGTTCCCGTAACCACTCCCGATGAACAGATTCAGGAGGCCACCGACACCGCTTCCGTCATAAAGCCTATTGAGAAACCCCGCAAGCGTTTCCGCCTCTTCTCACGCCGCAACACGCCAAAAGAGTAAAGTAAGAACGGTTTTTTAACCAATAGAAGGGCCTGCTATTTTTATAGTAGGCTCTTCTAATTTGTCAGAAGGAGCATCTGCCGCAGCAGAGGGAGCAACTATTTTTGTGCTGCCGTTACTTCTTATCGCTACGATTATAACATTTAATATCGTGAGTTAAGAGTTTAACGCTGTTGGCTTAACGCTTAACTCTGAGAGATTATTCCCTAACGCTATGCAACGGGAAGATGCATCTATGGCTCTACGGCCTTACGGCCCATTTGATTCCGCGCTTCATGATCTCCAGGGTTTCGGGCACATCGAAGTCGGAGGCATCGTGACAGAGCGAGGAATAGAAGACACGGCCCTTGCCGTAATACTTTTTCCAAACAACCGGCATTTCCACACCCTTAATCCAGGGCGCATCGCCTTGACCGCTGAAGATGGTGGTAGCCAAGACTTTCACGCTCGGATCCACGTGCATGTAGTATTGCTCGGAGTTCATATGGAACTTCTTCAATCCCTTTGTTACGGGGTCTTTTTTGTCCTTAATAATCACGTCGTAGTGCACCTTTCCACCAGGATGAGCCACCCATTGGCCACCCACCATGAACTGGTATTCCGTATTGTTGCGGAAGGAATCGCCCAGGCCTCCATGCCATCCGGCCAATCCTACGCCGCTGCGCACAGCCTCTAACAGCCCTCGCTCTTGTTCGTTTGAGATGCTGCCCATCGTCCACGTCTGAATCACCAGGTCTATTGTGCCCATCAGCTCCTTGTCGGTATAGGCATTCAGGTCCTCGCGGTAATAGACGATGGCACCCTCGCTCTCCAGCCAGGGTTTCAGTATTTCCATCGTTTGTCTAGGTTCATGACCGTCCCATCCGCCATAGACGAAAAGGATTTTCTTGCCTTTCAGGGCACTCTCTGGGGTTGTAGCTTGGCAGTTGAAACACATAAATGATACGATAGCCAGTAGGGAAATGAATGTTTTTTTCATGACATCATCTTTATATCTGATGCAAAGATACGAAGTTTTTTCCGAATAAGGAAAAAAACACGGGTAAAAAAAGATTCAGCCTCAAGCTTGATTACCTGAGGCTGAAACGTGAAAGGGGAGAGTCAACGATTGTTACTCAGCGGGGCTGAACTCGTCTTTGCCTACGCCGCAGAGGGGGCAAACCCAGTCAGCGGGGAGGTCTTCGAAGGCGGTGCCGGGGGCGATGCCGTTGTCGGGGTCGCCTGCTGCGGGGTCGTACTCATAGCCGCAGACTTCGCAAACGTACTTTTTCATAATGACTTTCTTAGTGTGTGATTAGTCGCGACGGATGAAGTTGTAGCCGTACTTGGCCTGCTCGCCGAGCTCTTCCTCGATGCGGATGAGCTGGTTGTACTTGGCCATACGGTCGGTGCGGCTGAGGGAGCCGGTCTTGATCTGTCCGCTGTTGGTGGCAACGGCAATGTCGGCAATGGTGGTGTCCTCGGTTTCACCGGAACGGTGTGAGGTGACGGTGGTGTAGCCGGCACGGTGGGCCATCTCGATGGCGTCGAGCGTCTCGGAGAGCGAGCCAATCTGGTTGACCTTGATGAGGATGCTGTTGGCAGCGCCCATGCGGATACCCTTCTCAAGGAACTTGACGTTGGTGACGAAGAGGTCGTCGCCGACAAGCTGGCAGCGATTGCCGATGCGGTCGGTGAGCTTCACCCAGTTCTCCCAGTCGTTCTCGTCAAGACCGTCCTCGATGCTGTCGATGGGGAAGTCGGTGATGAGCTTCTCCAGATAGTCAATCTGCTCGGCAGCGGTAAGCTTCTTGCCGTTGGGGTCTTTCTTCTTGCCGTCCTTCAGCTGACGATAGTCGTAGTACCACTGGCCATCCTCGCAGGTAGCGAACTCGCTGGCAGCGCAGTCCATGGCAATCTTCACATCCTTGCCCGGCTCGTAACCGGCAGCCTTGATGGCGTCGCAGATAATTTGCAGGGCGTCCTCAATGCCGTCGAGGGCAGGGGCAAAGCCGCCTTCATCACCGACAGCGGTGGAGAGGCCGCGCTTCTTGAGCAGTTTGGCGAGGTTGTGGAACACCTCAGCACCCATGCGGATGCCTTCGCGCTCGGTCTTGGCACCGACGGGACGAATCATGAACTCCTGGAAAGCGATGGGAGCATCGCTGTGAGCACCACCGTTGATGATGTTCATCATGGGGACGGGCAGCGTGTAGGTGTTCGTGCCACCGATGTAGCGGTAGAGGGGAACCTGCAGGAAGTTGGCAGCCGTGTGGGCAACAGCCAGCGACACGCCGAGGATGGCGTTAGCGCCGAGGTTGCTCTTGGTGGGGGTGCCGTCGAGCTTCAGCATGGTGCAGTCGATGAGACGCTGGTCAAGCACGTTCATGCCCACGAGAGCGGGGGCAATCTTCTCGTTGACGTTGGCAACAGCCTTCAGGACGCCCTTGCCAAGATAGCGCTGCTTGTCGCCGTCGCGCAGCTCGAGGGCTTCGTTCTCGCCCGTGCTGGCACCGCTGGGAACAGATGCACGTCCGCAGACGCCATTCTCCAATGTTACTTCGACCTCAACAGTCGGGTTACCTCTCGAATCAAGAATCTCTCTTGCATGTACTTTGCAAATCTTCATTTTTTTAGTGGATAAAAACTGGTTTAACAATTAATATTGAAATCTTTTCTCTATAATGCTTCTACAATACGTCTTCCGAACGCCCTGCAGTTGGCAAGCGCATCGTCGTCAGGAACCCAGAGCGTGGTGATACCTTCGTCCAATAGCTGGAAACCAGCCTCTGTGAGCCGCTCGTTCATCAGCTTAACGGCATCGCCGCTCCAACCGTAGGAGCCAAAGGCAGCAGCCTTCTTTTTCTTGAACTTCAGCCCGCGCATCATCTCCAGCAAACCGGCGATAGCGAAGGAGTAGCCGTAGTTGATGGTGGGGGAGCCAACGAGCACGGCTTTCGAGCGGAACACCTCCGTGAGGACATCGTTCTTGTCCTCGTGAGCCACGTTGAACAGCTTGACCGTAATTGTGGAATCGGCTTCACGAATGCCTTCGGCAATAGCTTCAGCCATCTTGCGGGTCGATTGCCACATGGTGTCGTAGGCGAGGGTGATCTGATTCTCCTGATAGGCATCGGCCCACAAGAGGTATTTCTCCACAATCTGCATGGGGTTCACTTTCCAGATAACGCCGTGACTGGGGCAAATCATATCTATCGGCAGGTTCATAGCCAGAATCTGCTGGATTTTCTTCGTCACCATCGTGCTGTAGGGGTTGAGGATGTTGACGTAGTATTTTTCTGCCTCATACAGCATGGCCGCCTCATCGACAGCATCGTTGAACAGCGATTCGCTGGCGAAGTGCTGCCCGAAACCATCGTTGGAGAAGAGGATGTTCTCGCCGCTCATGTAGGTGAACATGGTGTCGGGCCAATGGAGCATGGGAGCTTCGATGAAGGTGAGCGTCGATGCACCGATGGGCAGCGTGTCGCCCGTCTTGACGTTGACGAAGTTCCAGTCCTGGTGGTAGTGCCCACGGATGATGGCCTCGCCCTTCTTCGTGCAGTAGATGGGCGTGCCGGGGATTTCACGCATCAGCTCGGGCAGCGCACCGCTATGGTCCACCTCGTTGTGGTTCATAACGATGTAGTCAATCTCGTGCAGGTCGATTTCCTGCTTCAGCCGGCTGACAAATTCGCGGTCGTAGGGCTGCCAGACGGTATCAATCAGCACCGTCTTCTCGTCGCGTATAAGATAGGAATTATAACTTGAGCCACGGAAGGTGGAAAGCTCGTCACCGTGAAAATGCGTCAATTCCCAGTCGATTTTTCCGACGTGGCTGACCTTCTTCGTAATCTGTTTTGCCATGGGTGAAATTTGAACGCACAAAGTTCGACATTTTTTTTCAGTTGTGCAAGCATTTCCTATTATGTTTAAGCTTTCGTTCGTTAAATTTACCAAAAAAACACTTTTACCTTTGTTATTGAATAAACATTGTGTACCTTTGCAAAGAATTTCATCCTTAAAACCTGAATAATTATGATGCGCGAAAAGACCATAGAGAAAATCATCCGGGATTTCATTGCTAAGGAACTGACAATGAGCCCCGAAAAAATAGGATTGGAAGATAATCTTGTGAACGACCTCCATGCCGATTCAATGGATATCGTCAACGTGGTCACCGCTATCGAATCGCGTTTCAAGATTAAATTCCCTGACGATACGCAAATTCCCTACGAAGGCTACACGCTGCAGTTCCTCGTTGAGGGCGTGCAGAAGGCACTGAGGGAAAAGAGCCCCGTGCGTAAGGCTGCCCGTGCTGCCAAGAACGCCGAGAAGATGGCAGAGGAGAAGACCCGCCGTGCCCGTAAACAAATAAAGGATAAGGTCGAAGAGCTGCAGGATAAGGTCGAAGAGTTGCAGGAGAAGGTCAAGAAGTAACCTTCTTCCTCATTACCCCGTTTTTTCAGATTTTACCGAGAATCCTGTCCATCACCCAGTTTGTGGGGGTGGCACTGATGCCCGTGCAAGTGCAGATGTCCTTGCCTTGCAGGTGGCGTATGACGCTCTCAATGAGCGGCAGCTGTACGTGTGGAGGATTGGGGATGTCGAACACCTCCCGTCCGCGTTCGCTGTGCAGGGCAAGCGGCTCGAAGGTGAAGACGGAGAAGCATATCATCCCTTTGTCGCCAATGATTTCAATGCGGTCCTCGGTGGCTGACTCGTCGGCTACGAAGCACCAGGAGCCAGAGCCTACCAGCCCGCTCTCAAAACGGAAGCAGGCGCTGATGGAGTCCTCGGCATCGTAGAGCCCCCCACGGTTGCTGCAGAACCCTTCGGCTTCGGTGATGATGCCGAAATACTCCTGAATGATGTCAATCTGGTGAGGGGCAAGGTCGTAGAAATAACCTCCGCCGGAGATGGGGGGTTGGAGGCGCCAGGGGAGTTCCTTCTTGCTGTGCCAATCCATCTCCCGTGGCTGCCGGGCAAAGCGCACCTGCAGGTTGATGATATTCCCGATTTGCGGAATCAGTTCCTTCACCTTCAGGAAGTAGGGGAGATAGCGCCGGTAGTAAGCCACGAAACAGGGCACGCCCATCTCCTCGCTGGTGCGATTGATACGCAGGCAATCCTCGTAGCTCACGGCCATAGGCTTCTCAATATACACAGGTTTGCCCGCTTTCATAGCCATGATAGCATAGGTGGCGTGGCTCGAGGGTGGGGTAGCGATATAGATGGCGTTGACGTTCGGGTCGTCGATGATGTGCGTCGGGTCGGTGTACCACTTCTTCACTTCGTTCCGCTCGGCATACGAACGGGCTTTCTCGGCATTGCGACTCATGACAGCTTCGATGCACGAACCTTCGACCTTAGCAAAAGCCGGGCCGCTCTTCTTCTCGGTGACTTCACCGCATCCGATAAATCCCCAGTGAATCATTTTGATTTACTATTTTACGATTAATCCCAGAAGTTCCACGACAGCCCGAGCTTGAACCAGCGTGGATTGATGGGATAGTGTGGAACAAGGAAGGAGTTCGTCATGCCGAACAACCCGTCGTTGACGTGACTGTACATTACGTAGAAGCGGCACTGCTTCAAGTGGAAGTTGGCATAGACGTTAACGATGGGGTAGTTGCCGATGGCGACACGAGCCTCCGGGTCGGTGTTCTGGAGGTGATACATGCCGAAGCCTGGGCAATAGGTGGGGGCATAGTAGGCCGTGAAGTAGCGCACGTCGCCTCCCAGCTGGATGCGCAGCACCTTGGCATAGGTGAACTTCAGGTACAGGTTGCTATAGACATTGACGAGCGGGAGGGGGAGGATGTCGTCGCGGCTGCTGTACTGCGCTGTCACCTCGTTGTCCCAGTGCAGAATGCCCAGGGCAAAGTCCTGATTCAGTGTGGCGCTCAGCACCTGGATGTTGCCGCTGTACTGACGGGCGGCAATGTCGTTGTAGAACTTGGTGCTTCCCGAACCGCTCTGCTCGCCATAGCCGCTGAAGGCAAGGTAGGTGTAGTTCTTGATGTTCTCCACGCCTACGCTCAGACGGGTGTGCAGACGGTCGAAGGAAAGGCTCCCCCCAATGTGGGTGCGGAACTCCTTGTTGAAGTCGTTGTCCCACCAGAAGTGCTGCGAGTGGTAGTGCTCGTAGTAGAACGACGGGGCGAGGTTCTTCATAGAGCCTTCGAAGGCCAGGTGCACTGTGTCGCCCAGCAGACGGAAGTTCAGGTCGCCGTTCCCTTCGAGGGTGAAGTCCCCGATGTCGTCGCCCAGCACGGCCACCTCGCCGGTGACGTCGAAGTGGAGCACGTCGCCCAGCGTGCGCCGCAGGTTACCCCCGAGGGTGAGCGTCTGCTCGTTCCAGCGTCGGACGGTCTCCTTACCGCTGCCGTCGCCCAGCGAGTCGGGCAGGGTGAACGAGCGGAACTCGTGCGTCGCATACGCCGAGGCGCCGAAGGGAATCCATTTGTTGATGCCCTCAATCAGCGTGAGGCCTGCGGCATTCTTGACGGAAAGGTAGCTTGTGGCATCGATGGAGTCGTAGGGCAGGTAGTTGTTGGCATAGTAGCCCGTGGGGTTCCGGTAGTCGATGAAGCGTCGCCCGTGCCACTTTACGTTAGCCGTGTGGAAGGCCTTCGTCACAGGTACAAACTCCTGTCTGACGATGACGGTGTCGGGCAGGCTGTCGGTGACGGACTTGTAGTAGCCCATGTCGAAGTGTTCTTCGAAGAAGATGGTGCGTAGCCGGTTCTCGTTCCAGCTGCGCTCCAGGTTCACGGGCATGTCCGCCGGACGGTAGGTCTGCTTGCCCGATGACATATCCTCGGGGCGGGTCACATAGCGGTCGTCGGTCAAACCCCCGTTCTCCGCCCATTTCAGCTTGTCGTAGTTCAGCAGCAGGTGCATGCTGTAGCGGTCGCCGCGGTAGTAGCCATAGAGGGCCGCGTCGAAGAGCGAGGTCGACTGGCTGCTGTAGAGCCCGCGCCCATACACATAATCAAGGTTGAAGCCCGCGCCCACGCGTCTTCCCGCATTCACAGCAAACGTCCCTTTGATGCGTTCCTCGCCGTTGATTTTGTTGCCCGCACGGTAGTAGCTGACATTCGTGTAGGGCGACTTCGTGTCCATGAAGCGGAACATGTCCGGCTGTGTCACGAAGTAATCCATCGGCTCCGTGAAGAGGTAGTCGTCGCCGAAGGGCCGGTGGAAGAAGATGCGCGACTGACGGGGCGAGCCCATGTTGCCCAGGTAGTTATACTCGCCGTTCAACCCGTCGGTGAAATGAACGTTCTGGAAGAGGTGGATAACCGTGTCCGGCTCCGTGGGGACGACCTCGCCCAGCGTGCGTGATACCCTCCACGCAAGCACCTCCTTTGGCGTCTTTCGGTCCTCCACTGTGCTGTCGCGTCGGCTTTCGCTGCTGCCGGCACCAAGGCCTGTCGGGTCAAGCCCGTTGCCCGTGTCGGTCAGCCGTCGGTTGTCCTGCGCCTGCGTTAGCACGAATGACGAACACAGCACGGCGACGAACATCAACAGGAGCCTCTTGCTGCTCATTTCTCTTTCACGAAGAAGCGGATGATGTAGTCAGCCGTCTTGATGACGATGGCGACGGCTGCGATGATGAGGAACGGCGTGCGGTTGTGGGGCAGGGCAAAGTAAACGATGAATGCCGCGATAAACCCCAGCAAAAACAGCGCATTCAGCAGCGAGCGAACTTCTTGCTTATTCTTCATAATCACTATTCTCTAACCGATAATCATTAATCTCCCTAACCGTTAACCGTTAACCGCTAACCCTTAACCGTTAACCGCTAACCGCTACCCCTTCATCACCTTCTCAATCTCCTTCGTGAGCTGGTCGAAGAGGTCGATGGTCTTGATGCGGAACTTACCTGAGGCACGCAGGAACCGCGTCTTCTTCTCGTTGAAGCACTGCTCGTCCGTGATCCATTGCTCGGCCGTGAAACGCTGTCCGCCGGCGCGCTCCTCCTCATACCAGTACTTGATGCGCGTCATCCTCACCTTCATGCCCTCGTCCGATGGCGTGATTTCCAGCAAGTAGTTGATGCGCGTCCTGTCCAGCACAATCCAGTTCTTCTTGAACGTCAGGTACTCCTCGGCCAGGAGGACCAGGTGGTAGTTCGTCTCGTTCTGCTCGACGACCCTGCTGCTGATGACGGTGGGCACCACAAACCGTTCCTCCGCCCATTTGACCACCTTCGCATAAGCCCATTTGGCATTCAGGCCCTCGGGGATGGGCAGTGTCTTCTCAAACGTCACGTGGTTGTTGATGACAGGCACGGCGCCCACGCCGTAGTGGGCATCTATCTGGGCAAACCCCGCCACCGAAGCGACGAGTGCCAGCACAATCAGTTGGAATCTTTTCTTCATACAGTTCTCTTTTAGGTTTTGAATTGCAAAAATACAACGTCATAAGCGAAAAAGCAAGCTTTTTCCGTTTTTTCCGATTCCTTAACGAAAAAAGTGATTCCTTTGCCTCCTGTAAACAAACCCAACGAGGGGGGGGAAAGTGGTCGTTCCAGTGTACCATTTCTTGTCCGCGGTGGATTTCATCACAGCTATGTAAACGATCTTTTTTTTGAAAACGGCCTATTTTTTTCTTTAGCTAAGCCTGCAAATTCGCCATTCGGGGGGGCGTACAAATTAGAAGGGGGGACGTACATAATAACAGGGGCGGTGCAGGAGATAGTTGTGGGGGGCGGTGCGGCGCTCCGGAGACTCGTTTTAACAAAGTTTACTTTTTTCCCGAATATATTTTGGTTTTTCTCTCGGCTCACCCTATCTTTGTAACGCAATATGGAGAAAGTGGTATCGAACGCAGAGCTGGAGCTGGCGTGGCAGCTGGTGGAGGGGACGGGCATCAACGTGTTCCTGACCGGCCGGGCGGGGACGGGCAAGACGACGTTCCTCAGGCGGCTGAAGGCGCGCCTGCCGAAGCGTATGGTGGTGGTGGCACCGACGGGTGTGGCTGCCATCAATGCCGAGGGCGTGACCATACACTCGTTCTTCCAGCTGCCGCTGTCGCCCTTTGTGCCGGGAGGGACGGTGAGGAGCGCGGGGGAGCGGAAGTACCAGTTCTCGAAACAGAAGAAGAACATCATCCGCACACTGGACCTGCTGGTGATTGACGAGATCTCGATGGTGCGTGCCGACCTGCTGGACGCCGTGGACGACGTGCTGCGCCGCTACCGCGACAGCAGCCGTCCGTTCGGGGGCGTGCAACTGCTGATGATCGGCGACCTGCAACAGCTGGCGCCGGTGGTGAAGGAGGACGAGTGGGCGATGCTGCGCGAGTACTACGACACGCCGTTCTTCTTCGGCAGCCGGGCCCTGCAGCAGACGCGCCACGTGACCATAGAGCTGCAGCACGTCTACAGGCAAACTGACCAGTCGTTTGTGGAGCTGCTGAACAAGGTGCGGGCGGGGAGCCTGACGCCTGCGGACATTGGGCGCCTGAATGCGCGTGTGGCGCGGACGGGCGAGCCGGAGGAAGGTGTCATCCGTCTGACGACGCACAACCGCGTGGCCGACAGCTACAACGAGCGTCGCCTGCAAGCCCTGCCGGGGGCGCCGCACCACTATCGTGCCAGCATCGATGGGGTGTTCCCCGAGACGTCCTATCCTGCCGACGAGACGCTGACACTGAAGGTGGGCTGCCAGGTGATGTTCCTGAAGAACGACACGTCGCTGGAGCACCGCTTCTTCAACGGCAAGCTGGCGCGGGTGACGGGATTGACGGACGAGGAGGTGACCGTCGTTGGGCTTGACGACGGGCAGAGCATCAAGGTGGCGGCGATGGAGTGGACAAACGCACGCTACGTCATCGACAAGGAGACGCGCGAGATACGCGAGGAGGTGGATGGCATCTTCCGTCAGTTGCCGCTGCGGCTGGCATGGGCCATCACCATCCACAAGAGCCAGGGGCTGACGTTCGACCGCGCCGTGGTGGACGTGAATGCTGCGTTTGCTGCGGGGCAGGTGTATGTGGCACTGAGCCGCTGCCGCACGCTGGAGGGGTTGACGCTGACGGAGCCGCTGCGCCCCGATTGTGTCATCACCGACAGTGCCGTAGGACGCTACATGGACGTGGAACTGAGCGAGGCGCGGACGGTGGAGGGACGGCTGGGCGACCTGAAAAGGGAGTACTATCTGTTCCTCGTGTGTGAGCTTTTCGACTTCCAACCTGTGCGCTGGGCGTGGCAGAAGCTGCTGCGGCTGGTGGACGAGCACCTCTACCGCAACTATCCCCGTCTGCTTGCCCGCTACAAGGAGGCGGCGCCGAAGCTGGACGAGGAGGTGTTCAACGTGGCTCCGCGCTTCTGCCAGCAGTGCGCCGCAATCGTCTCGGCCAGCGGTGACTATGAGAACGACACCCTGCTGCGCGAACGTCTGCACAAGGCGTGCGTCTATTTCGAAGGGAAGATGGCCAGCCTGCTGGGTACGCTGCTGGCTGAGGCAAAGACGTTGGAGAGCGACAACAAGAAGGTGGCCGAGCAGCTGACAGAGACGCTGGACAACCTGCGTCAGACGTATGGCTTGAAGGTGAGCCTGCTGCGCTACGTGGCGCAGAACGGGTTCACCGTTTCGTCGTACCTGAAGCAGGAAGCCCGCTTCACCCTTGACGGGGAGATGGGCGTGAAGGAGAAATCGCCGAAGGGCAGGAAGAAAGAGCCGAAAGAGACCGCTACCATGCAAAAGAAGCGCGTGAGAAACGCGCTTCGTGAGGGGGTGGTGAACGTTGAATCGGAATCGGATGTCGCTTATCCTGAACTTTTTGAGACGTTGCGCCGCTGGCGCGGGGAAGTGGCTTTCCGCGAGCGGAAGAGTGCCTATATGATTCTCTCCAATGCAGCGCTGATAGCCATCACCAATGCCTTGCCCACGAACGCTGCCGCGCTGAAACGGGCGAAGGGGATGGGCGCTGCGAAGGTGGCCCGCTATGGCGAGGAAATCCTGGCTATCGTGCGCGACTACATCGCCGAGAATGCCGACTGGTGATTACTCTAATCCGTGACAATACTTGACGCCGATGCGGTCGTAAAGCCGCTCGAGGCGAGGCAGACGTGCCGTGAAGTCGTCCCAATCCTTCTGTTCGGGGCGGCACCACTGCACCTCGCTGGCGGCACCGAGACGGGGCAGCAGCTGATAGAAGGCGAACTCGGGATAGCCGATGTACTCTGTCCATAGGTTCACCTGCTGGCCGATGATGCACTGCTGCTGCTCGACGGTGAGGCTGTCGGGGAGGACGGGTTCGAAGGAATAGACCTTGCTGGCAGAGACGATGTAACCACCGATGGTGCGCGGCTGCTTGGCCACGTCCTTCAGCTGCGGATGGTCGATGTAGGCGAAGACGTTGGGGCTCATGATGACGCGATGGCCCTGACGTGCGGCTTCGATGCCGCCCTTGACACCGCGCCATGACATCACGACGGCACTTTCAGTCAGACCGCCTTCCAAGGTCTCGTCCCAGCCGATGAGGTTGCGTCCGCGTGCCAGCAGGAAGTCCTCCACCTCGTGGTTAACCCACGTCTGCAGCTGGTTCTCCACGCTGTGCTTGCCATCGTCCACAAGTCCCAGTTCCTTGATTTTTGCCTGACACTTGGGGCACTCCTTCCAGCGGTTCTTGGGGCATTCGTCGCCTCCGATGTGGATGAATTTCGAGGGGAAGACGTCGCACACCTCGCCAAGGACGGTCTTGAGGAAGCGCATTGTCTCGGGGTTGCCGGCGCAGAGCACCTCGCGGCTGACACCCCATTCGGTCTTGACGGGGTAGGGGCCACCCGTGCACCCCAGGTTGGGATAGACATGAAGGGCTCCCTGCATGTGTCCCGGGAGATCGATTTCGGGAATGACGTTGATGTATCGCTCAGCGGCATAGCGGACAATCTCGCGGCACTCGTCCTGGGTGTAGTAGCCGCCATAGGGCTCGCCGTCGTAGATGCCGGCATTGGGGCCGATGACGGTTTGCTCGCGAATGCTTCCTTTCAGAGCCAGTTCCGGCAGTGCCTTCACCTCGAAGCGCCAGCCCTGGTCCTCGGTGAGGTGCCAGTGGAACTGGTTGCTTCCGTGCAGGGCCATAACGTCGAGCATCTGCTTGATGGTTTCGACGGTGAAGAAGTGGCGGGCACAGTCGAGCAGCACACCTCGGTAGGAGAAGCGGGGCTCGTCCTCAATAACGGCATAGGGCATGAGCACCGCATCGGTTCTCACCAGGGGAAGGCTCTTGCGCAGGGTTTGTGCGGCGCGGAAGATACCGACGGGTTGACGTCCGGCGAGGGTGATGCCGTGATTGTTGACGGTGATGACGTAGGCTTCCAGTTGCTGCTCGGTGAGCGGGGTGGCATTCGTATAGGCTTTCTTGCTCTTTTTCTTCTTGTCGGCATCAAGACCGATTTGGAGATGGATGGCGGCTTTCTTGTCCTTTGGCGTCAGTGCCAGACGGATGCCTGTGGCTTCCTCGACCCATTGCTGGAGGAACTGGGCGGTGCGGCTGAGTTCGGCATTGGTGGCATCGTAGGCAATGCCCATGCCCGTTTTGAGCGTGAACACTTGCGTCGGGTTGGTGTTGGCTTGAATGCTCTTGGGCAGGGGAATGACGCGGTAGTCGGCAGTCATCTGTGCATCAGTGTTGCCTGCAAAGAGGATGAGGCCGAGCAGAAAAAGGAGACTTTTTTTCATGATAAGAAGACGAATGTAGATTTATGAATGCGGGGTTGTTACTTCTTGTTCTTTGTGAGGCGTTGCTGCTGCTCCTGCTGGAGACGCTGCTGCTCCTGCTGCATAGCCTCGAGGCGTGCCATCATGCCGGATTTCTTGGGCGGATTCTGCTGGTTCTTCTTGTAGTTGGCTTCCAACTGGGCCAGGAGTTTCTTGTCGTCAGTGGTGCGCTTCATGATGAACATGATGATGATGCTCATTAGCGACGAGATTAGGTAGTAGTAGTTCAGACCGCTGGAGTAACCGTTGAGGGTGAAGAGGAAGAGCACGGGCATGAGGTACATCGTCCACTTCAACATCTTCTGCGAACTCTGGTCCTGTCCGGCGGTGGGTTGCATCTTCATGCTAATGATGGTATTGAGGATGTTCACCACGCAGAAGAGGAGGCAGAAGATGGAGATATGGTCGCCGAAGAGAGGTATGCGTCCAGGCCACGAGAGGATGTCGTCATAGGCGCTGAGGTCGCTGGCCCAGAGGAAACGTTCCTGACGCAGCTCGATGGCATTGGGGATGAAGAAGAACAGGGCCATCCAAACGGGCATCTGGATAATCATGGGCAAGCAGCCGCCCATAGGGCTGACGCCGTATTTGCTATAAACCTGCATCTGCTCCTGCTGCATTTGCATGGAGTCGGCGGGGTCGGGGTACTTCTCCTTTATTTCGTCGAGATGAGGCTTGAGGGCGCGCATCTTGGCCGACGACATGAACTGCTTACGGGTGAAAGGCAGGACAACCATTTTCACAATGAAGGTGAGCAACAGCAGCACGATGCCCATGTTCATGCCCCAGCGTGTGAGGAAGTCGAAGAGGGGTACGATGATGTAGCGGTTGACCAGTCGCACCACGGGCCAACCCATATAGACAAGCTTGTCGAGTTGAAGGTTCTCGCCGTTGGTGGAGAGTTTGCCCGCAGCCTTGAGCGTCTTGAAGTGGTTGGGGCCGATGTAGAACTGGAAGCGTGAGGGCTGGGCACCCGTGGGGTCGAAGGCCGTGCTCATCTGTGACTCCATGTACTTTATGTAGAAGTTGGGTATGGTGTCCGTATCGGTGTAGCGTGTGCTGGTGGGGGTGTTTTCGCGATAGAGGGCGCTTGTAAGGCGGGCGTTTGTGAAAGTTTGCTCAGCCGCGAGGACGGTGCTGAAGAACTGGTTCTTGTAGGCAATCCAATCGACGGAGGGAAACTCGACAGTCTTGGACAGCGATTTCGATCTGCTCGGCTCAGTGATGTGACCTGGGTTGCGCCCTGTCTCACGGTAGGAGAGGTAGGTGTAACGCTGCTCGAACGAGTAGCCCTTTTCCTGATGACGCATGCGCTGGCTGAGGCGGACGCCCATCTGGTTCATCTGCGAGGGGAAGAAGTTCTGCATGCCCGTTGCCTGCACAGTGAGGTAGAGGGTGTAGTAGTTGGGGAGCAGGCGATAGGTGAAGTCGAGGTAACCGGCGCCGTTGGTGTTAAGGCGTAGCGTGAGGGTGCTATCCGTTTGGCTGACGAGTTGGAAGAAACGGTCAGCCGTATTGATGTTCTCTACTTTACCATCAAGCAAGAAAGCGGTCTTTCGGTCGGTTTTATCGAAAAGAACGATGGGGTTGCCCTGCTGGTCGTTATAATCAGCGAGTGTGGCGCCGACAATAGCTGCACCCTTATTGCTGATGTTGACGCTGAGCTGGCTGTTGCGGAGGGTAAAGAGCTGTTCTTCACCCACTGCGGTGCCGTAGAGGGCACTGGCGGTGTCGTTCATCTGTTCAACAAAACGAGCCTGCTCTGCGATGGCTTCGGCAGCTGCTTTTTCGATTTCAATATTGCGAAGGCTGTCCTGAACATGGGCGAAACGCTGTTGCTCGGCGAGCTTTTCTGCTGACGGCTTGTTGAGGAAAAAGAATCCCACCATTACTGCAAAGATGAGAACCCATCCGATAATTGAACTTTTACGTGTATCCATCTAAACTTATCTGATTTCTATTTATAGTTTCTAATTTTTCTTAACTGGTTCTGTGGTAAGCCCAATACCAAGCTTTTTGAATATCTTTCGGTCGACTTCGCTGACCATGACTGTGACGTGAACCTGACAGCCATTCAGCAAGGGGAGACAACCGAGGGCGCGACGGCAACTGTCGTCGTGTAAGCTTAGGATGGAGAGTGCCACGAGTACCTCGTCCGTATGCAGACGCGGATTCCGTCCATGAAGGTAGTTTACCTTCGTGTTCTGGATGGGCTCAATCATCTCCTGCGGGATGAGTTTCACGTCGTGGTCGATGCCGGCAAGATGCTTGGTGGCATTGAGGATAAGGGCTGCGCAGGGACCCAGCAGGGCACTGGTTTCGGCAGTAATGAGCGTACCGTCAGCCAGCTCGATAGCTGCAGAAGGTACTCCGGAGCGCTCTTTACGTTCACGGGCGGCGACGACGGGCTTACGGTCGTTGATGCTGATTTTGGCTTGTTTCATCAGCAGCACAATCTTGTTGACCTCGCTTTCTGTGCCGTTTCCATCAGCCAGACGACAGAGAGCTGTGTAATAGCGACGGATGATTTCGGCATAAGAGGCCTCACAACATACGTCATCATTGGAGATGCAGTTGCCCACCATGTTAACGCCCATATCCGTAGGCGATTTGTAGGGGCTCTCCCCATAAATGGCTTCGAAGATGGCATTCAGCACGGGGAATATCTCAATGTCGCGATTGTAGTTGACGGTGGTTTGGCCGTAAGCTTCCAGATGGAACGGGTCAATCATATTCACGTCGTTCAGATCTGCCGTTGCTGCCTCGTAAGCAATGTTGACGGGATGCTTAAGGGGCAGGTTCCATACGGGGAACGTCTCGAACTTTGCATAGCCAGCCTTCACCCCACGCTTATGCTCCTGATAGAGTTGGCTAAGGCAGACTGCCATTTTGCCGCTGCCCGGACCTGGGGCGGTAACAACCACCAGCGGACGGGTGGTTTCCACATAATCGTTTTTGCCGAAGCCTTCGTCGGAGTCGATGAGGGTGATATTGGTGGGGTAGCCCTCAATGATATAATGGTAGTAGACCTTGATACCGAGTCGTTCGAGTCGGGCTCGGAAAGAGGCGGCACTGCTCTGGCCATTATAATGGGTGATGACAACGGCACTTACCAGCAAGCCTCGGCTGATGAATTCGTCGCGCAGTCGCAGCACATCGACGTCGTAGGTGATGCCCAGGTCGTTGCGCACTTTGTTCTCTTCAATATCGACGGCGCTGATGACGATAATGATTTCGGCATCGTCGCGCAGCTGCATCAGCATACGTAGTTTGCTGTCTGGCTGGAAGCCGGGCAGCACACGGCTGGCGTGATAGTCGTCGAACAGCTTTCCACCAAACTCCATGTAGAGCTTGTTGCCGAACTGAGAGATTCGCTCCTTGATGTGCTCCGACTGGATGCGGAGGTATTTTTCGTTGTCAAAACCGAGTTTCATAGGGGACGTTTTTTATTACAAGCTGCAAAGGTAGTAACTTTTTCGCCAATTTTTGCAGGGTAAAAGAAATTTTTTACTACTTTTGCGCCAAGAAATTTCAAATGAACCGTTAAATCATTAACAACATAAACTCAATTCTTGACTATATTATATAATAAGGAATATGAAAAGGCAAAAACTTATCTCCCTAATCTTCATCGTGACGATTCTGGTGCCTCATTTAATCTTTGCGGCTCCAACGGACGATGACACTCGTGTCGGTGGCTCGTTGGCCACGGATTCGGCATTGATAGATGCAATTGCATCCTTGCGTAAAGATGTGGGCAAGAAAATGACAGAGGATTCATTCCTTGTCGCAAAGTATAATATGATTGTGTCGCGACTGATAGAGACTCACCGTCTGCCGCCCCCTGATTCTATTCCCGATGTGGAGGACATCAATCCTATCCTTTTCCGTCTCATTGCCCCTCCGACGCTTTATACCTCGCCTATGAAGAGGGCGTTGGCATTAGCAGGCGATTCAACTTCTTCAGACAACAGCTTGCCTGCTGATGTTGACCTGCCTGGAACAAAGGACTTGGAACTGCTGGACGAACTTGACCATTTGTTGCTGCTCACCTACCTGAAAAATCCTGAAAAGGTAAAGCAGACGGAGGAACGACTGATGGAGAATGCAAGCGTTTCAGAGGAAACCATGAAGAAGTCAGCCGATAATGCTGCGCTGAATGTCCCGACGGGTGAAACGATACTGGCTCCTGTCACTGCCGCTAATTCTGATATGGTGGTTAAAAAACCGAACTTCTGGAAAACAGGTGGCTCCATGTCCAATCAGTGGGCCGAGAACTATTTCTCGACGAACTGGTATCAGGGTGGAACTTCCAACCTCACCATCCTGTCGCTTCTGACGCTTGATGCTAACTACAATGACAAGCAGAAGGTGACGTGGAATAATCGTTTAGAGGCCAAGGTCGGTTTCTACATGAACAATTTCTACAAATCCGAAGAGGAAGGACGCACCAAGATACAATCCAACACCGACCTCCTTCGTTTTACATCGACACTGAAACTCAAGGCCATCCGCAACTGGAACTATTCGGCTCAGCTTTTGGCTTACACTCAGATGATGAATATGTACAATGGTGATGAGACGCTTAAATCAACCTTCCTTTCTCCCTCCTATGGGCAGTTTTCGCTGGGTATGGATTGGGCCAAGACTTTCAAGAAGGGAAGTAGCCTTTCCATCAACATCGGTGCTATCACTTACAACTTCCGTTACGTTATGAACGACTCCGTACTCCTTAAAAGCGGATATATCCCCAAAGAACTTCGTAAACAAGAAGAGCGGAAAGGAATAACGGAGGCCACGTACCATCATTTCTATCGCGACTACGGTACAAAGGTTACTATCGATTTCACCTGGCCTATCTCAAAAAGCATTTCTTACAAGACTCGATTCTTCTACTATACGCCGTTCAATGCAGGCAATTCGGGACATCATTACGTGCAATCTGAGTGGGAAAATACATTTAATTTCCAGTTCAGCAAATACCTGTCTGCAACACTCTTCTTCCATACTCGTTTCGACGACAGTCGCCCGAAGGATGAGAAATTCGGACACCTCATGTTCAAGGAGTACTTGACCTTGGGCTTCAACTATTCTTGGTAATTATTCATTCCTCATTCCTCATTCCTACAATAATGCCTTCTCCTGCAGACGACAAGAAGATTATCTTCAGTATGGTAGGTGTTTCAAAAACCTACCCAGGAAGTAATAAAACCATACTTAAAGACATCTACCTGAGCTTTTTCTATGGTGCCAAAATAGGCATCATTGGCTTAAACGGCGCGGGAAAATCAACCCTGATGAAGATTATCGCCGGCTTGGAGAAAAGCTATCAAGGGCAGGTGGTCTTTTCCCCAGGATATAGTGTCGGCTATCTACCCCAGGATCCTCAGCTTGACCCTTCGAAGACAGTCAAAGAGGTCGTTCTGGAGGGTGTAAAACCCGTGACGGATGCACTTGCGGAGTACGAGGAAATCAATCAGAAGTTTGGTCTTCCCGAATATTATGAGGATGAGGACAAGATGAACCAGCTCTTTGCCCGTCAGGCAGAGTTGCAGGACGTCATTGATGCCACCGATGCGTGGAATCTCGACAGTCGTTTGGAACGGGCAATGGATGCGTTGCGCTGTCCGCCTGATGACCAACCTGTCACAACGTTATCAGGTGGCGAACGTCGCAGGGTGGCGCTTTGTCGCCTTCTCCTTCAAAAACCAGATGTCCTGCTCCTTGACGAACCTACCAATCACTTGGACGCTGAGAGTATCGATTGGCTTGAGCAACATCTTCAACAATACGAAGGTACCGTCATTGCGGTAACTCATGACCGTTATTTCCTTGATCATGTGGCAGGTTGGATTCTCGAACTTGACCGAGGCGAAGGAATTCCTTGGAAAGGGAATTATTCGTCGTGGTTGGAACAGAAAACCCAACGTCTTGCAATGGAAGAAAAACAAGCTTCAAAACGTCGTAAGACCCTTGAACGCGAACTGGAGTGGGTGCGCATGGCGCCAAAGGCACGTCAGGCAAAAGGTAAGGCGCGTCTGAATTCCTACGATAAAATGATTAACGAGGAGCAGAAAGAGCGAGAAGAAAAGCTTGAAATCTTCATTCCAAGCGGTCCGCGTCTTGGTCGCAAGGTCATCGAGGCGCACGGAGTTCGCAAGGCTTTTGGGGATAAGCTCCTCTATGAAGAGCTTGACTTTATGCTTCCTCCGAATGGTATTGTTGGTGTCATTGGTCCAAATGGGGCAGGGAAAACCACACTTTTCCGTCTCATAATGGGACTTGAAACGCCCGATGCAGGTTCCTTTGAGGTGGGGGAGACGGTGAAGTTGGCATATGTTGATCAGCAGCATAAGGATATTAATCCAACGAAGACTGTCTATCAGGTCGTCAGTCAAGGCAATGAGACCTTCCGTATGGGAGGCCGTGAGGTGAATGCCCGTGCGTGGTTAAGCCGTTTCAATTTCAGTGGTTCCGATCAGGAAAAGCTCTGTGCCGTTCTTTCAGGTGGTGAACGCAATCGTCTGCAACTGGCATTAGCGCTTAAGCAGGAGGGGAATGTACTTTTGCTCGATGAGCCCACGAACGACATTGATGTTAACACCCTTCGTGCATTGGAAGAAGGTTTGGAGAACTTTGCCGGATGTGCCGTTGTTATTAGTCACGACCGTTGGTTCCTCGACCGTATTTGTACTCATATCCTTGCCTTTGAGGGTGACAGCCGTGTTGTCTTTTTTGAAGGCACCTATAGCGAATACGAAGAGAACAAACTCCGTCGGCAGGGTTACGAAGAACCCAAACGCATTCGTTACCGTAAATTGGAAAGTTGAGTTTTTGCGTTCTTCTTTTCCTTCCCATTTTTGGGGTTGGGAATTGTTTTTCAAAGGAGGGAAAAAAGAAGAGGCCGTGTCTGGTTGATGCGATGAAACTCCGAAGTACAGGATTTGAGTGCTCTCCCTCCTTTGTAATCCACCGACTCAAGGTTACCGTGCGTAGTATCCGTAGACTTGCGCAGGCGTGGCCCGCCATTGGATGGGTGAAGCTACCTCGGTGTTTAGATTAATTTGATGAGTTTCCCAGTCACACCGACACGGCCTCAATTGTTTTCGTTGCGAAGATAGGTGTTTTTTATGATTCCACCAAATTTTTTATTGCCGAAAAATGCAGAATTGAGAAAAAACAAGCGTTTCACCTTTTTTTAGTTTATTTGTTTTTCAGAATAGAATAAAAGCACTATCTTTGCCAAAATTTTTATATAACATATTTAGTTCATTCATCGAATTGTAAATAAGATATTAAAATATATGATGAAAGCCCGTTTCTTACTGCTTTTTTCGGCATTTAACCTTTTGGTTGCAGCAACTATTTATGCACAAAGCGCAGCAGAGATTTCCGCTGCTAAGTCAATGGCTCGTTCATACGGCTACTCGGATTCCGAGATCAATGCTGTTATGAATCATAATGTTGGCAAGACATCCTCTGTTGCAAAATCAGTTTCTACTCCAGTTGTAGTTAGTTCTACCTCTTCAACCGTGGTTCCCATTGGTGTCGGAGATGAAATCGTAGAGGAAATTGTTCCCGTTGAGGAAGAAGAAAAACACTCCGATATCTATGGTCATGACTATTTCACTTCAAAAGGCTTGAGCATTATTCCGTCCTATAATGCCCCTGCTCCTGCCAGTTATGTGCTTGGCCCTGGTGATGAGGTTATTATAGATTTATGGGGCACAACAGTTTCCCATATCGTAGCCACGCTTGGTAATGATGGTGCTATTAACGTGGACAATCTCGGTCCTGTTTATCTGAACGGGCTGAATATTAAAAACGCCGAGAAGTTGCTTCGTTCTGAGTTGGGTCGAATTTTCTCTGGCCTCCGTGAGGATGGCACGGGAGACACCTTCATGCGTCTCTCTGTAGGAAAAATTAAAGGTGTGGGCATCAGCATTCTTGGTGAGGTCGTTACACCTGGTATGTACACGATACCTTCTCTTTCATCCATTACCTCAGCCATTTTTATGGCTGGAGGCGTGCGTGAGACGGGTTCTGTCCGTAACATCAATTTGTATCGTAACGGAAAGAAAGTTTCTACTTTCGACCTTTATGATTTTATTTTCAAGGGCAAATTCAATGAGAACCTTCGTCTGCAGGACAACGACCTTTTAACAGTCGATGCGTATGATAATATTATAACCATCGAGGGTGCGGTTGTTCGTCCAATGCGTTATGAGTTGAAGAAAGGGCAGACGGTGCAGGAACTTCTCGATTATGCTCGAGGTTTTTCCACCCATGCCGACCGTAGTAAAGTGCATGTTGTTCGTCGAAATACTTCTGCTACTGGTCAGGCTTATGATGTCCCCTCCGGTCAGTTCGGTAGCTTTAAGCTGGAAGACGGAGATGTCGTCACCGTGCGTAGCAATCCTGACCTTTATGACAACCGTGTCAGTATTAGTGGTCCTGTTATGTATCCAGGTTCCTATGCCATTAGTAGTAACTTGAAAGATGTTGCCTCCCTTATTCGCACAGCAGGAGGTCTGCGTGAAGGTGCCTATGAACTGCGCGGACAGATTACGCGTTTGGACGAAAAACGTCTGCCTGTTTTCATATCCTTTGATTTACAGAAGGTACTTAAAGGTGAGGAATACATAGAATTGGTACGTGAAGACCAGGTAAAATTGTTCGCCGAAGAAGAGTTTATTCAGAGTGATAGTGTTTCCATTGCCGGTCATGTGATGGAGCCGGGTACATTTAAGTTCTCTGAAGGAATGACAGTAGCCGACGTTATCCTGCTTGCTCGCGGTTTGCGTGAGGATGTACTTACTGACCGTGGTCAGATAAGTCGTCAGGATCATAACGGGGTGCCCGTCATTGTCTCGTTCAATGTCACTGATGCTCTGGAGGGACGCAATAATGTTAAACTGATGAGAAATGACCGTATTCGTATATATAGTTTGCGTGAGTTGCAGGAGGATGCAACGATTACCATCAACGGCCAGGTTCAGAATCCGGGTACTTTTACCTACCGTGAAGGTATGACACTTGAAGATGTCATTCTTATGGCTCGTGGTTTCTCAAATGGTGCCGATAAGACTAATATTCAGATCTCAAGCCGAGGCGGCCGTGAGCGTGGAACGGTTGAGATGTATAATTTGGAGGAAAAACCAGAAGTTATTCATATGACTTTGAAACCATATGATATTATTTCGGTACGTCGTCTTACTTATTTCCGTCCGCAGACCCATGTGACTATTGAAGGTGAAGTGATGTCGCCAGGTACCTATATTATTGATAAACCAGAAGTACGTCTTTCGGATGTCTTTGCAGATTGTGGTGGCTTCACCGATGAAGCGTGGATTTATGGAGCACGATTGACACGTGTACTTACGTCAGAGGAGATAGAACGTCAACGGTTAGCTGTTATGATTGCAAACCAGAATTTGGAAGGTCGTGACACAATTGACCTGAATGCATTGACAGATCGCTATAATATTGGAATTGATTTGAAGAAAGCTCTTGATCATCCAGGCTCCAAGGCAGATGTTGTGCTTCGTGCCGGAGATATTGTGAATGTTCCCCAGATGAATAATACTGTTAAGGTGGCTGGTGCTGTGTTTTATCCAAATACAGTAAATTATGATAAGACTTTCTCTTGGCGCGATTACATTCGTCAGGCAGGCGGCTTTTCTCACAACGCACGTCCTAAAAAGACGTATGCGATTTTCATGAATGGTAAAGTTGCTACCCGTCGTTACGGTCGAATAAAGATAGAGCCAGGTGCAGAAATAGTGGTTCCCGAAAAGGAAGAAGGGCAAAATAGTATTTCTGTGTCAGAGATTGCCTCATTGGCTACCTCGACGAGTTCACTTGCCTATATGATTGTAGCGCTTACGAACATGTTGACGAAATAAGTTTTTTGAAAATAACTAATTGACGTATTATGAAAGTAGATTTTAAAGACGATTATAATGACCTTGAAGAAGAGGGAACGTCGATAGATATTATGGCGATTGTCAAACGCCTCTGGAATAAGCGTAAGTATATTATTGTAATTACCTCATGTTTCATGGTAATGGGTTTAATCCTTGCGCTGTTAAGTCGTCCTGTTTATAAATCGTCATGTTCTTTTGTGCCTCAAATGGCCTCTGGTCGTTCAACCTCAGCCTCAGCTTTGGCGGCTTTGGCAGGAATGAGTACGTTTGATATGGAGGGAGGAAGTACATTGTCTCCGTTAATTTATCCTCAACTGTTGGAAAATGCAGATTTGCTTCATGAATTACTGTATACGGAATTGCATTTTGAGGAATGGGATGAACCTGTTTCACTTTTCGACTATTACATGAACCCAGACTATCAGAAAAAATCCATAACACCTTATATTTATACCTATACTTATGGATGGCCGCTTGTCTTGTTGAAAAGATTAATGTCAAAAGGAAGTAATGTCCAGCAGGAAGTAACAGTACCTGTTTCAGAAGAATTGACAGCATCCGTTTCCCGTATTGGCTTTTTTTCAGAAGATGAATCTGGATGCTTGGGTATAATTAAGGGAAATATTGCTATTGATATAGATAAGAATGATGGTTTTTTGGAACTATCGTGTGTAATGGGTGAGAAACTTGCTGCTGCCGAGCTGTGTGAGGCAGTGTTTAATTTGTTGGATAAATATATAACAGAATTTAAAATAGAAAAACACTCTCAGACGTTGGCTTATATTAATGAACGTTATGAAGAAGTGCATCTTGATTACCAAAATAAACAAATGGCGTTGGCCGAGTTTAACGATGCTAATCGAGGCATTCTTTCTGCTACAGCACAAACTCGTCGTGACCAGTTGGTTGCGGAGTATAATTTGGCTTTTTCCACTTTTTCTGATATTTCAAAGAAGCGTATGCAGGCCGAGATGCAGGTTAAGGAAGACCAACCCGTTCTCTCTGTTGTGAAATCAATAGTCGTTCCTAATAAGCCATCCAATAGTCGTTTAAAGAAATTGATTATTTTCACCTTTTTAGGCGGTGTTTTGGCAGTGGGGTCCGTGATAGGATTCGATTTCTTAAAGAAGCAAGGCTCACCGTGGCCTGAATGGTGGAGCCTGGATGAAGATCCGGCGTTACTTCCTGAAGAGGAAAAAGAAAAGAAGGCATGACAATGTATAAAAGAGGGTGAGCATTTCTCGCTCACCCTCTAACATTTTATTATTTCATTCAAAAATATTAAAAACTTATGAAGGCATTTGTTTTTCCCGGTCAAGGGGCACAGTTCGTTGGTATGGGTAAGGACCTGTACGATAATCATTCTTTAGCTAAGGAGCTGTTTGATAAAGCGAATGATATTCTTGGCTATAGAATAACTGACATAATGTTTAATGGAACCGATGAAGAATTGAAACAGACGAAAGTGACACAGCCTGCAATCTTCCTTCATTCTGTGATTTCTGCGTTGTGTTTGGGTAAGGATTTCCAACCAGATATGGTAGCCGGACATTCTTTGGGTGAGTTCTCTGCTTTGACAGCTGCTGGTGCCATAAGCTTTGAGGACGGTCTGAAGTTGGTTTATGCCCGTGCTATGGCTATGCAAAAGGCTTGCGAGGCACAGCCCTCCACGATGGCGGCAATTATTGGGTTGGATGATGAAACCATTGAACGTATTTGTTCCGAAATAGATGGAATAGTAGTTCCTGCAAATTATAATAGTCCTGGGCAAGTGGTTATCTCAGGCGAGGTGGAAGCAACTCAGATTGCTTGTGCTCGTATGAAAGAAGCAGGCGCGAAACGTGCATTGCCGTTGGCTGTGGGAGGGGCATTTCACTCTCCGCTAATGGAGCCGGCACGTGTGGAGCTTGCTGAAGCTATTGAATCTACAGAGTTCAAACAGCCTATCTGTCCTATCTATCAGAATGTGGATGCGCAGCCATACACGGAAGCTGCTGTTATTAAGGCAAACTTACTGAAACAGCTGACGTCACCTGTTCGTTGGACGCAAACTGTAATAAACATGATTCAAGATGGTATGACAGAATTTTCCGAATGTGGTCCTGGAACGGTATTAACAGGACTGATAGGAAGAATTCAGAAGAGTCTCTCATAGCGTAATCGTTTGAAGCGCATCAAATATTAATTCTAAGCACATAGAATAAAACAAAGAAGCAGCATAATCCAGCTGCTTCTTTGTTTTAAGGGGAGTTAATAATACTTGAGGCTATTTAGAATTTAAAGAAGTTTTTGGCATTGTTGTAGGAGATGTCCTCAACCATTTGTTCCACACGTGGCAATTCGGAAACAGGGATTTCGCCGTTTTCAATATCACGCCCTAATAGGTTGCAGAGCGTACGACGGAAGTACTCGTGACGAGGATAGGAGAGGAAGGAACGGCTATCCGTAAGCATGCCGACGAAGCGGCTAAGAAGGCCAAGCAGGCTTAGGGCGTTCATCTGTTTCTCCATTCCGTCTTTCTGGTCGAGGAACCACCAGCCGCTGCCAATCTGCATTTTTCCTGGGACGGAGCCGTCTTGGAAGTTGCCTAGCATGGTGGCTACAACTTCGTTGGCACTGGGATTGAGGTTGTAGATGATTGTCTTTGCGAGGCAGTCTCTATCGTTGAGGCGGTTGAAGAAACGGCTCATGGCTTTGGCGGTATTGAATTCTCCAATGCTGTCGAAGCCCGTGTCGGGGCCAAGGAGGCGGAACATTTTACTGTTGTTGTCGCGGATGGCTCCGTAGTGGAACTGTTGCGTCCAGCCACTTTCGGCATCCATAATGCCAAATTCAACTAACATGGCGCTTTTTAAAATGCGGATTTCGTCTGGCGTGAGTGGGGTGCCTCCATATACCTTATTAAATATGTTGCTCACCTCGGCATCGGTATAGTCCTCTGCGTAGAATTCCTCTATTCCATGATCGCTAAGGCGGCATCCGTTTTCGGCAAAGAAATCATGACGGATGCGGAGGGCGTCTATGACGTCGTTAAATTTGCTGATAGTTACGCCGCTGACTTCGGCGAGTTTTTCGATATAGGCTCGGAAGGTTGTCGGATTCTCTACAGCCATTGCTTTGTCGGGACGCCAGGTGGGGAGCATACGGACTTCAAATCCGCTTTCGCGTGTTATACGATGCCAACGAAGGTCATCCACAGGGTCATCGGTGGTGCAAACCACTTCCACGCCATAGCGGCGCATGAATCCTCGGGCAGTATAACCGGGTTGACAGAGCTTTTCGTTACACTCATCAAAGATTTCACGAGCTGTTGTGGGGTTGAGTATCTTGTTGATTCCAAAGGCCGTTTTCAGTTCAAGGTGCGTCCAGTGGTAGAGCGGGTTGCGAAGGGTGTAGGGGACTGTCTCGGCCCATTTCTCGAATTTCTCCCAGTCGGTAGTGTCGGAGCCTGTGCAATAGCGCTCTGGCACGCCGTTGGTGCGCATGGCACGCCATTTGTAGTGGTCTCCACCCAGCCAAAGCTCGGTGATGCTGCGGAATTGATGGTCCTCGGCTACCATCTGTGGGATCAAATGGCAATGATAGTCGATGATGGGCATCTTCTTGGCGTGGTTGTGATAGAGGTGCTGGGCTGTCTCGGTGGAGAGCAGGAAGTTTTCGTCCATAAATGCTTTCATACGGCGTCTTGATTTTAGTATTTTGCGACGAAAGTAATGCTTTTTTTTGAGATTACCAAAAAATGTTGTAAATTTGCTCGCCTTTAGATTAACCCCAATTAAAAACTATAAACCATGAAAAGAAGAGAATTTTTGAAAGTGAGTGCATTGGGTGCTGCAGCTGTAGCTGCGCCAGCTAATTTGATTCGTGCAACAGAAGCTTGCTCTAATCCGGCAGAAGCCTATTCTAATCCGTCAGAAGCTTATTCTAATTTGCCAGATGTAGCTTCTGCTGCGAAGAAGTCTGCCAATGGGAAGGTGAACCTTGGTTTCATCGGTCTTGGGCAGCAGGCCATGTATTTGTTGAGCACATTCATGGCTTTTGACGACGTGCGCGTGTTGGCAGGCTGTGATGTGTATGACATAAAACGTGACCGCTTCGTGCGTCGCGTTAAGGACTACTACCAGAAGAAAGGTGAAAAGAAGGTGAAAGTAGATGTCTATGAGGATTATCAGGACCTTCTGGCTCGAAAGGATATCGATGCCGTTGTAATTGCAACGCCTGACCATCAGCATGCCATCATTGCCATTGCTGCCTGTAAGGCTGGAAAGGATATTTATTTGGAGAAACCTCTGACGCTCACCATCTACGAGGGCAAACAGCTTTGCAAGGCCGTGCGTAAGTATGGACGCATCCTTCAGGTGGGTAGCCAACAGCGCAGTAGCGGCGAATTCATCCACGCAGCCACCCTGTGCCGCGAAGGTATCATGGGCAAAATTGAGAAAATCAAAGTCCATTGTGGGCGAAATGGCGTAAACCCGAAAAGTGCGGCTCCTGTTCCCTGCAATCTGCCTAAGATGGATGTGCCGGCAGGGCTGAACTGGGATAAATGGTTGGGTCCGCTTCCCACATCTGTGTGGTATCACTCCGATCTCGATCCTATCGTGGATGAATCGCATGATGAGCAGCTCTGGGGTGCTTGGCGTTGGTACAAAGAAACTGGCGGAGGACTGATGACTGACTGGGGCGCTCACATGTTCGACATCGCTCAATGGGCTATCGGTAAGGATGGCAATGGAGGCCCTGTTAAGATAAGTCCTGCCGGATATGGACGCTACGATGTGCTTACCTTTGAATATGATAATGGCACAGTCGTTACCGAAGAACCCTATAATGGAGGCGAGCAAGGTTTGCAAATCTATGGCGAGAACGGTTGGATAAAGGTTTGTCGTGGCTCGCTGCGTGCCTCAGACCCGAAGTTCGAGAAGATGGACCTTGGCGTGGAAAGCGGTGCTTATGAGGCTCAGTCGGCACATCGTCGTTTCTGGATTGACGCTGTGAAGGCGCACGTTGATCCCAACTGCCCTGTGGAGACGGGACATACCTCCTGCACCGTTTGCAACTTGGGTAATATCGCCCTTGAGTTAGGACGTCCTGTCATCTGGAATCCCATCGTCCAGAAGTTTACCAATGATCCTGAAGCCACTAAACTGATGCACTACGACTACCGTGCTGGGTATTCGATAGAAGTATAATTTATATGAAGAAAACAGTCCTCTTTCTTGCGCTGCTGTTTGTGGCGCTAAGTGCTGTGGCTGATGCCCTCAACGATGCGTTGAGGGCATTGCCCGGTGTAACCCGTGTGGAAACCCTTGAGTCTGCCGACGGTGTGGCAAAGCGTTTGGTGATGTTCGAGCAGCCTGTCGCCCCACCGGATTCGTGCGAAGGCATGTTCGAGCAGCGATTGGTGATTCGTCATCGCGGGTTCGACCGCCCCACTGTTATCGTTACCGAAGGATATAACAACGAGTATGCCTTGCACCCGCGCTATACGGAGGAACTTTCTGAGCTGCTTGAGGCCAACGTGATTATGACTGAGCACCGCTTCAATGGCGCCAGCAACCCCATTACTCAGCAAGGGCTGACGGGCAACGCAGCCTACGAAAGCGAGCTGTGGAGGTATCTGACGGTGAGAAACTCTGCTTACGATTACCATCACATCCGTACAACATTTGGAAAGCTGTATAAGGGAAAATGGTTTTCAACGGGCATCAGCAAGGGAGGACAGACGGCCTTATTCTACCGCACGTTTTTCCCTGACGATGTGGTAGCCAACGTCAGCTACGTGGCTCCGCTCAACAAGGCGCTTGAAGACGGGCGACACGAGGTCTTCCTTGATACCGTCGGCACAGCAGAGGCCCGCGATAAGATTCGTTACTTCCAACTCACGGTGTTGCTGCGCAAAGCCGAGCTCCTGCCTATGCTGGAAGAATACGTGTCGTTGAAGGGTTACACGTTCCGTGTCCCCTTGGAGGAAGTGTTCGATTTGATGGTGCTTGAGTATCCCTTCGCCTTCTGGCAATGGGGCGACGACCTCGCGACGGTACCCGAGACGCGCACGCTGTTAGTGCCTAAGGCGAAGAAGCGTCGCGGCAAGCCCGACGTGGAGATGGTCGTTCCAGAAGTGGGCGCTGACGAGCTCTTTCGTAGCTTGGTGGAGAAGTGCGAGCCCAACTATTTCGCGCGTCAGACACCTTACGTGCCCTTCAACGTGCAGGCCATGCGCGAAATTGGCTATTACGGCTACGACGTGGAGCATTTCAGGGGCCTCATCAGCCGCCCGACTTACGAAGGTTATATGCGCCGCGTGATGATTCCCGAAGAACTCAGCTACTTGGAATTCAAGGGGGATCTCTACGAACAATGCTGTACTTTTCTCCGTGAACAGGACATTCCTGCTATGTTCATCTATGGCGAATGGGATCCTTGGAGTGCCACGCGTGTTGTCCTTCCCTCGCCAAAGAAAAACATGCACGTCTTTATCCAGCCTGAGGGTTCGCACCGTTCGCGTATCAACAATATGCCTGACGATATGCGAGATGAGATTATAGCAATACTAAATGAATGGGCAAAAACTGAAAAATAGGAATTAGGGAACAATTTTCTGAGATGAAATACGATTTTGATGAAGTCATAGACCGTAGGCACACAGATGCATTAAAGATTGACTATGTGCCTGAGTTGTGGGGCAGGGAAGACCTGCTCCCTTTGTGGGTGGCGGATATGGACTTTGCAACGCCTCCTTTTATTCTTGACGCGCTAAAACAACGCTGTGAACACCCTGTGCTGGGCTATACGTGCCGTGCCCGTGCGTGGTATGAGGCTATTGTGCATTGGCAGCAGATGCGTTATGGTTGGGCGATTCGTGAGGAATGGCTGAATTTCGTGCCTGGCATTGTACCTGGTATTGCTTTCTGCATACATTGTTTTACCCGCCCGGGGGATAGAGTGCTCATTCAGACACCCGTCTATCACCCATATATCCTTGTGCCTCAGAAGAACGATAGGGTTGTGGTAGAAAGCCCTTTTATAATAAGGAAAGAGGAACTGCGTGAGAATCATTATCCCGTCTCATTTCCCGCCGCTGAGATGGCTATCGACTGGGAGGACTTTGAGCGTAAGGCAGAGGGATGTAAGTTGTTTTTGCTTTGTCACCCGCACAATCCAGGCGGACGGGTTTGGAAACGCGAAGAACTTATCCGCATGGCCGAGATATGCCAGCGGAAGGGTGTACTTGTGGTTAGCGACGAAATCCATGCCGACCTTACTTTGCACGGATACACGCACATTCCCTTTGCCTCGTCGTGCGAGGCTGCGGCACAGAATAGCATCACTTTTGCCAGCCCGTCGAAATCGTTCAACATGGCAGGGCTTACCAGCAGTTATGCCATTATCCCTAATCCAGATATTCGTGAACGCTTTGCTACATTCCTCGAGAATAGCGAACTGAACCTCGGACACCTCTTTTCATTCATCAGCGTGGCGGCAGCTTACAGCCATGGAACGGAGTGGCTCGACCAATGTCTTGACTATATCCAAGGGAACATTGATTATGTGGAGCAAACGCTGGCTCACGATATGCCGCGCATTTGTATGATTCGTCCGCAAGCGTCGTATTTGATATTTCTTGATTGCCGTGCGCTGGGTCTCACGTCCGAGGCGCTCAACCGCTTCTTCGTTGAAAATGCCCATCTTGCGCTCAATGAAGGTGCCATGTTCGGCAAGCCTGGCGAGGGATTCATGCGGCTCAACGTTGCTTCGCCTCGCTCCGTTATTGCGAAGGCCATGCACCAGCTGAAGGAGGCGTACGACCGTCGCTTCTGACGCTTCGTTCATCGGTGTTTTTGCCATAATGAGCTGTGAAAACCGCTCGTTTCGATGATTTTGCCTGTTTCTCGTAAAAAAGGTTGAGGAAGAAAAGGCTTCCTTATCTTCAGAAGGAGTTTTAGTGGGCAAAAACTTAGAGTTCCGTCCAAAGCACACAATGAATGCGTGCTTTGGACGGAAAGATTATGGGGTTTATCAAAGAGGGGCGGACTATTGTAACACCATTGTCTTCAAGCGGAGGATGCCGTTGTACTCGTTGTCGTAGTACTCTATCCGTACGGTGTGGCGCTGACCCTTAATGGTAGTGATGGTGGCGAGGCGAGACGTTTCGGCATGGTCGCCCCAGTCAGAGCATAGCTCGCGACCATCGACGATAAGACGGTAGCCGTCATCGCCGGTGAGGGAGAAGGCCATCGTGCCGTCAGCTGGCGACGTGAGCTCGCTCTCCAGAATCATGCTCCAGCCGTCGGCCTTAACGCCGTCATGGGGACTTTGGCTCTCAAACATGTCGATCTTTTCCATGTGAGCCGTAGCCACGGGGTCGCCCGTGAGGGTCTTGTTGTTGAAATAACGGGCGGTAAACCCTGTCTTGCCGTCAGCCTGGTAGGCCTCGGCAGGAACATCGGTGAGGACACTCTGAATGCCCAGATGCCGGACGGCGCGCTGGTAGTTGTCGCCCACGCCCATCTGCTCCATCAGCACTTGGTGGATGGCGGCATCTTTTTGGAAGAAAGTGTTGAGCGTCTCTTCCTGGTTTTCGGGATGATAGGAGAGACGCAAAGGCGCAGCCTCGAGGAAGCCGAAGTCGGCGGTATAGACCATGCCGGCATCATGCTGTTTGAAGTCGCGCACGACGGTCTGCAGGTGACGGAATTCGCCCTTCGTGCCGGCCACCAGATCAGGCTGTGCGGGCATGATGACCTCGAGGGTGGTGGCGGATGAGCAGTCAACTTCGCCAAGGTCGATGGTCGCTTCGAGGTTCATACCGTCATAGGTGAAGGGTACGGCCTTTCCGCCGCACGAAACGCTAACGGGTGCTTTCTGGCAGGGTAGGGCGACAGAGTAGTGGCGACGGGCGGGCATATCCTTGTAGTTTCCTTTGCGGGCACCGATGGTGACGGAAAGCACGTCGCCCTGACGGGAGAAGGAAAGGGGCGTGAAGGCATATTCGGTGACGTAGTTGCGGTCTTCACCATTATCCTCGTAGAGTTGGAATTCACCTTTTTCGGCACCGGGGAAGACGCGGACTGTGACGGCCTGGGTAGTGCCGGATAGGTTTTTAAGCTTGCCGTAGTAGGGGAGTATGCTTCCCGCCTTGACATAGACGGGATATTCGTCCATGGTGAAACGGCGCTGGTAGGACTGTCCGCCCTGGAGCATCTGGCCGGTCTCATACTCGAGCCATTGGCCGTCGGGGAGCCAAAGACTAACGGTGGCATAGCCGTCGGCCTTGTCAACCTCTTCGGTGACGGGAGCGATGAGCATGTTGTCGCCGAACATGTACTCTTCCTTATACTCGTATGCCTCCTTGGCCTCTGGATAGTCGTAGTAGAGGGGACGGCACAGCGAGATGCCGGTCTCGTAGGTCTTACGCGCCATGGTGTAGATGTAAGGCACAAGAGCGTAGCGGCCGTTGATGACGTTTGCCAGCCGTTGCTGGGTTGTCTGGTCGAATGCCCAGGGCTCCTTGTTCAAGCTGGGGTCCTTGGTGCTGTGGCTTCGGATGATGGGCAGGTACTGTCCCATCTGCATGGCGCGGGTGTAGAGCTGTGGCTCGACGGGGGTTCCATAGCGATGGCTCTGGTGGCCGCCTATGTCGTGGCTCCAGTAGCCGTAGAGTACGTTGGAGGCCGTTGAATTGAAATAGGGCAGGAACTTAAGGCTTTTCCAGGTGATGTATGAGTCGCCCGAGAAGCCAATCTGATAGCGATGGTTGCCCAGTCCGCCCCAACGATGATAGAGCATGGGGCGCTTGGTACCGGTCCGCTCCATATCGGAGAACCAGATGTAGTTGCACCAGAACACATTGTCGAGGTCCTTGATGGCACGGTCCTTCTCCCATTGCTGCCAGTCGAGCCACCAGAAGTCAACGCCCTCGTTCATGTAGGGGTGGAGATAGGTGTCGAAGAGAGCCTTTACGTAGCGTTTGTCGGAACCGAGCCATTCGTAGGTTTTGCCGTCGTTCTTGCCCAGACGACGCATGAACTCGATGTACTTCTTCTCATAGGGACGTACACCTTGGGCGGGATGGAGATTCATGGTGGTCTTGACGCCTTGGTCGTCAAGGTATTTCAAGAAGGCTTTGTAGTCGGGGAATAGAATCTCGTTCCAGTCCCAGCCCGTCCAGCCTCCGCCGGCCTGTTCGCTGATGGGGTGCCAGTCCATGTCGATGACCAGCACGTCAAGCGGAAGGTCGAGCCGTTGGAAGTTGCCGATGAGATTACGGAGGTCCTGGTCGGAGTAGCTCCAGTAGCGGCTCCACCAGTAGCCAAAGGTGTAGCGGGGCGGCAGGGGCACACGTCCGGCGAAGCGGGTGTAGGAGAGCAGAGCACTCTTGTAGTCGTGGCCATAGGCCATGAAGTACCAGTCCTGAGCCCCTTCGGTACTCTCACGCTCGGTGACCCAGTTCCAGTCGGCATCACCGTCGAAGAGTAGGCTCTTGCTGTCATCGATGAGGGTCCAGCCGTCGGTGGCAAGCAGTCCGTCCTCAATGGGCATCTCACGCTTAGGGTTGCTGTACTGGTATTCGGCTCCGTCGTAGCCGTCCAGGGTGCGGTAGGTGCCCTTCAGATTACCATTCTGTTGCATGCCGGGCTTCCAGACAAAAGGTGTCGAGATTGCTTTGGTGTTGCTGATGGTAAGATTGTCGCTACTCAGCGGTGCCGTACCCTTCTTATAGACCAGCTTCAGCTTGCTGGTGCTAATGGTCACTTGGCGTGAGCCGTCCTTAACCTTACAGGGGACCTCGGGATACTCGCGGATGACGGCCATGAAGCTCTTGTTGTCAACAAACTTGCCGTCGGGGGCATACTCGAGGCGGAGTGTCCCCTCGTCGATGAGCGTGAAACGCACGTTGGCATCTTGATAGACCACCTCGGCCCACGCCGTCAGACTGCACGATACCATCGCACAGCACATAATTGTTCTGAAAAGTTTTCTCATAGCGGTTGATATTATTATGTTGTTCTGTTCACAATTTCTTTTCCCTGACAAAGATAGTGCAAGCCGAGCGATAATGCAAATTTATTTGCAATTATCCGAGGCGCAGCCTATCTAAAAGCCCTGCAGGGGATTAAAGATAGTGCAAGCCGAGTGAAAAAGCAAAATAAATTCATTTATTAGTAAAAAAAGTATTTAAAGGTAAAAAAGGGGCATCCAATGGATGCCCCTTTTCACCTTGATGATGTAGACTTTTGCGCTCGTTAGCCGCCGAAGTTGTCGAAGCTGATCATGTTGGGATCGACGCCGAGGCTGTCGAGGAGGTCGAGAACCGTCTTGGCCATCATGGGAGGACCGCAGAGGTAGTATTCAATATCCTCGGGGGCTTCGTGCTTCTTGAGGTAGGTGTCGCCCATGACGGGTGCCACAAAGCCCGGGGTGTACTTGATGCCTGCTGCATCGGCAGCGGGATCGGGGCGGTCGAGGGCAAGGTGGAAGTGGAAGTTGGGGAACTCCTTCTCAATGGCAAGGAAGTCGTCAAGGTAGAAGACTTCGTTCAGAGCGCGGGCACCGTAGAAGTAGTGCATTTCGCGATCGGTGGTGTGGAGCGTGCGGGTCATGTGCATGATTTGTGCGCGCAGCGGAGCCATACCGGCGCCACCGCCAACCCAAATCATTTCGCGTCCGCTGGTGAAGTTGGGATGGAACTCGCCATAAGGGCCGCTCATGATAACCTTGTCACCCGGCTTGAGGGAGAAAATATAGCTCGAAGCAATACCGGGCATGACGTCCATGAAGCCCGTTTGTGGTTTTGGCTTGAAGGGAGGCGTAGCAATACGGACGGTAAGCATGATGCGGTCGCCCTCAGCAGGATAGTTGGCCATGGAGTAGGCACGAATGGTCTCCTCGTCATTCTTGCACTTGAGGGTGAAGAGTCCGAACTTCTGCCATGCGGGCAGGTATTCGTCGCCGATGAGGGACTTGTCGATGTCCTTGTCGTAGTCCATGGAGTACTTGGGTATGCGAATCTGTGCGTAGGAGCCGGGGAGGAAGTCCATGTGCTCTCCTGGGGGAAGCTGAACGATGAACTCCTTGATGAAGGTCGCCACGTTCTTGTTGCTGATGACCTCGCACTCCCATTCCTTGACGCCCATGACGCTCTCGGGCACCTTGATGCCGAGGTCGCCCTTGACCTTGACCTGACAGCCGAGACGCCAGTGGTCTTGCTGCTGCTTACGGGTGAAGTGGCTGACTTCGGAGGGGAGGATGGAGCCTCCGCCATCGACAACCTGGCACTTGCACTGTCCGCAGGAGCCTTTGCCACCGCAGGCCGAAGGGAGATGAACGCCGTTGACGGCAAGGGTGTTGAGCAGCGTGCCGCCGCTCTCGACTTCCATTTCGTTGTCGCCGTTAATAACGAGCTTGACGGGACCCGAGGCTACGAGGTAGCGCTTCGCGACAAGCAGGATGGCGACCAAAAGCAGTATGATAACGAGGAATACGATTACGCTCGTAAGAATTAGTTTCATCATAGTGTCTGTTCCTCCTTATTTTAAATGGTGAGGCCGGAGAAGCACATGAAGGCCATGGCCATGAGTCCGACGGTAATAAACGTAATGCCGAGTCCCTTGAGCGGCTTGGGTACGTCGCTGTAGGCCATCTTCTCGCGGATGGCTGCAAGGCAGACGATGGCAAGTCCCCATCCGATGCCACTGCCGAGAGCATAGGCGATAGCATCGCCGAAGTTGGTGATGGCTTGGGTGTTGGAGGGGTCGAGGCCAATGCGCTGCTGCATGAAGAGCGAAGCACCCATGATGGCGCAGTTAACGGCGATGAGGGGCAGGAAGATGCCCAGCGAGTTATAGAGCGCGGGGCTGAACTTCTCGACAATCATCTCCACCAGCTGTACGATACCGGCGATGACAGCAATGAACAGGATGAAGGAGAGGAACGAGAGGTCAACGCCAGGCACGAGGCAATCAGGGCCAAGCACTTTGGTCTGCAGCAGGTAGTTGACGGGGAGAGTGATAATCTCCACAAACGTCACCGCCACGCCGAGGCCGAGGGCTGTCTTGACGTTCTTCGAAACGGCAAGGTAGGAACACATACCGAGGAAGAACGCGAAAATCATATTGTCCACAAAGATGGAGCGTACGAAGAGACTAAAGAAATGTTCCATAGTGCGATTCTGTTGTTTTCTGTTTCTTAAACGGTTGATTTATTGTTCCTGAAGGTCTTTGTTGTGGGCACGCTGCCACCAGATGATGCAGCCCACGATGATGAGCGCCATCGGCGGCATCAGCATAAGACCGTTGTCGAGGTAGCCGTGGTCGTAGCACCACTGGGGGATGACCCGATAGCCAAAGAGGCAGCCCGAGCCGAACAGCTCGCGCAGGAATGCGACGATGACGAGAATCTTAGCGTAGCCGAGGCCATTGCCAAGTCCGTCGAGGAGGCTCTCCCATGGGCCGTTACTCATGGCGAAGGCTTCGAGGCGTCCCATCAAGATGCAGTTGGTGATGATAAGTCCGATGTAGACGCTGAGCTGCACGCTGACGTCGTAGGCGAAGGCCTTCAGCACCTCGCTGACGATGGTAACAAGTGCAGCGACAACCACCAGCTGGATGATGATGCGGACACGGTTAGGGATGGTGTTACGGAGCAGCGAGATGACGAGGTTGCTTAGCGCCACGATGATGGTGACAGAGAGTCCCATGACGATGGCGGGCTTCAGTTGCGCCGTGACAGCCAGGGCCGAGCAGATGCCCAGCACCTGCACGGTGACGGGGTTGTTCTTACCAAGAGGAGCAGTAAAGACCTCTTTATTCTTCTTTGAAAAAAGTGACATAGTTCTGTTTCCTCCTTATTTTATTGGTTAGACTCAACTCCCAAGAAAGCCGCGTAGGCACTCAAGTCTTTCTGCAGCATGTCGCTCACGCCCTTCGAGGTGAAGGTGGCGCCGCTGAGGCCGTTGATTTCAAACTCGGCGTCCTTGACGTTGCCGTTCTTGACGACGGAGAGCGCGACGCTGCCGTCCTTCATGACGTGCTTGCCGCCGAAGGGTACCTGGAATTTCTCGTAATTAGTAATCTCAGCACCGAGGCCAGGGGTCTCGCTGGCGTGTGAGAAATAGACGCCATAGACCGTCTGACGGTCGGCGTTCAGCGAAACATAGCCCCAAATAGGACCCCAAAGTCCATTGCCGTAGAGGGGAAAGACGTACTTGGTCTGGCCGTCGACACTGGCTACGAAGACGGGGCGCTTGTCGAGGATGTCAGCCGTGGTGCACAGGAAGGCGCAGCCCTTGTCGCCTCCCTTTTCGCCCATCTGGTAGGGCTGGGTGGAGGTGGCGACGGAGCCGTCGGCACTGAGCAACTGCTCGCTGACGATGTACTGCTTATAGGCAGCCTCGGCATCCTTGACGTTGCGGACGTTGAGCGAGGCAAGCACCTGCTTCATCTTGTCAAGGTCGATGTTCTTCTGCTGGCGGCTGTGGAGCGCGCTCGACACGAATGCCAGCAGGAATGCTACGATAATCACGACTATCGAAGCATAGATAAAGGTATATGAATTTTTATTTGTATTCATAATGGTATGTTCGATGGGTTCAATGATTATTTTTTAGCAATACGTTTGGCGCGTCGGCTGATGTTGGTCTGATAGACGCAATAGTCGATGAGCGGAGCAAAGAGGTTCATAAGCAGGATGGCGAGCATCATGCCTTCGGGGTAACCCGGGTTAGCCACGCGGATGATGATGGCAACAACACCGATGAGGAAGCCATAGATCCACTTGCCCGTCTCGGTGCGTGCGCTTGTCACAGGGTCGGTAGCCATGAAGACGGCGCCGAAGGCGAAGCCGCCCAGCACCAGGTGTTGGTACCAAGGCATCATGGCAACGGCGTTCTGCGTGTCGCCCGTCTTGTTGAAGATGAACGCCATGAGGGCACCGCCGGCGAAGATGCTCAGCGTGGTCTTCCAGCTGCTGATGCCAGTGCCGATGAGCAGCAGGGCGCCAAGGGCAATGGCGATGATGCTGGTTTCACCCACAGAGCCGGGGATGAAGCCCCACACCATGTTCCAGTCGAATGCTGTAGCGCCTGTGACGGCAGCCTCTCCCAGCGGAGTGGCGCATGTGGCGCCGTCGGGCAGGTTGCAGCCGAGGCCGAAGATCGTGTGGTCGAGCACCCACACCGAGTCGCCGCTGATAACGCTGGGGTAGGCGAAGAAGATGAAGGCACGTGTGATGAGCGCCACATTGAAGATGTTCATGCCAGTGCCGCCGAAGATTTCCTTCGCGAAGATGACGGCAAACGCCGTAGCCAGTATCACTATCCACCAGGGAGTGGTGATGGGGATGATGAGGGGGATGATGAATCCCGTGACGAGGAAGCCCTCGTGAATCTCCTCACCCTTCCATTGGGCTACGGTGAACTCAATGGCAAGACCCGTCACGTAGGCCAGGATGAAGTTGGGCAGGTAGGCCAGCAGGCCGTAGGCAAAGGTGGCCCAGAAGCCCGTGTACTTGGCAGCGACGCCCATTGAGGCGCCCAAGGCCATATTCTGGTAACCGATGTTGTACATACCGAACAGCATGGCGGGCACCAAGGCGATGACCACGAGAATCATCAGACGCTTCGAGTCGAACGAGTCGTGGATGTTGACGCCTCCTGCCTTGCTGGTTTCGTTGGGCACGAAGAGGAAGGTCTCGAAGCCTTCGAAGAGCGAACGGAAGGCATGGAACTTGCCGCCTTCCATAACGTTGGGCTTTATCTGGTTGACAAAGCGGCGCAGATTGTAGTTAAACTGTTTCAGTCCCATAGTCTTATTCCATTTCGGCCCGCAGCTTGTTCAGTCCTTCGCGGACGATGCGCTGCAGCTCCAGTTTTGAAGAATCTACAAACTCACACAGGGCAAAGTCCTCGGGCGCCACCTCGTAGATGCCCATCGCCTCCATCTTGTCCACGTCGCCCGTGATGATGGCCTTGATGAGGTATTCGGGGTAGATGTCCATCGGGAAGACCTTGTCGTACTCGCCGGAGGCAATCATGTGCCTCTCGCCGCCCTTCACGCGGGCGTCGATGTCGTAGGCACGCTTCGGCGTCAGGAAGCTCATGAACGTGCGGCTCACGCTGAAGTGGTTGAACCTCGGGGCAATCCAGCCCAGCAGCTCATTGGTGTCGTCGCCCTCGGGGATGACGGTAACCATGTTGGCAAAGGCCGGCAGCCATTGTTCTTTCTTGACAACCCGGCCCGTGAGGACGTTACCGCCAATGATGCGGTAGTGACGGTCGATGCGGATGTTGTCACCCAGCACGTCGGCCATGCGGGCACCCAGCGTCACGCGGGCGTACGTCGGCGTCGAAAGGCCTGTGCCTGCAAGGGCAATAGTGCGTGTGAAGTCGACGGCACCCTTGTTGAACAGCGAGCCTATCATGATGACGTCCTGCGCAGCAACCGTCCACACCACCTCGCCTTTGTTGACGGGGCGTACGTGGTTGATCTGCACGCCCACGTTGCCTGCGGGATGCGGGCCGCGGAAGGCGGTTATATTCACGTTCTGTGCCTCCGTCAGCGCCTTGGCTGTCTGGCGTTTGCTGATGCCCAGGAACGTCGGAGCCAGCTTGGCAAGGGCGCTCAGGCCCGCCTGCCAATCGGCTTCGTGTCCCTTCAGCACCACCTCAAAATCGGGAGCCAACGGCGCAGAGTCGAATGCGCTCACAAACACCGCCTTGGGCGTTGTTTCGGGGTTGGCTACAATGTCGTAGGGGCGCTGGCGCACGAAGGCAAACAAGCCACTCTCCAGCAGAGCCGTTTTCACTTGCTCCGGGGTCAGGCTGTGCACGCTCTTTGTGCCGAACGTCACCGACTCGTTCTTGCCGTCGGGCGCGACAACGATGCTCATCACCTTCCTGCGCAGGCCGCGGTTCACCGCTGCTACCACGCCGGAGACAGGACTCACAAATTTCAGTGCGGGATGCCATTTGTCAACAAACAAGGCATCGCCCGCCTTGACCTTATCGCCTGCGGCAACCACCACCTTCGGCGTGATGCCCGTGAAGTCGTCCGGCACGAGCGCATAGCCCGATGCCTCCGGCAGCACGACGCATTCCGCCGTAGGGGCAGCCCCCTTCAGCTTGATGTCAAGGCCTTTTCGTAATCTAATTACTTCTGGCATAGTTTATTGAAAATTGAAATACTATTATTCTTCAGTAAAACGCTGCAAAATTACTAAAAAAAATCCACCTTTGAAAGACTTTCACGCTCTTTTTTTAAAAAGGTATAACGGGAAAGCAGTTTTCTCCCTTCGCAACAAAGCGGGCAACTTCGCAAAAGCAGAATTTCGAATGCGAAACCAGTCTTTTCTTGTTGTACCAAACCCGTTAGGACACGTGTCCTAACCCGTTGGGACACCTTACCTAACCCGTTGGGACACGTGTCCCAACCCGTTTGGTACAATAACAACATTTGATTTGTTATTTCAAAAGTTGCCTACTTACAGCGCGACTCATTTTTCTGATTGAGTGGCAACCTTATTTGTGTGTTCTGCCTTAAACTTCGGCTCACACTCTTTTTTTATAAAAAAAAGGCTCTTCTGTTGGCAGGTTCGGAATTCTTTCGTATTTTTGCAAGTTTTATTGCAAAACCGTACCAGAAATGAGCAAGGCAAGCAGTCGAATTCGTGGAGTGTTCAGGGCGCTATGCGTCGTGATACTGCTCCTGGTGCTGATCATCCATTTGCCGTGGGTGCAGCGTCGCACGGCTGTGGCTGTGGCAAATGCGCTTGAGGACAGGATAGGTACGCACGTGGTGCTCGACGGACTCCGCTGGCGTCTGCCGGCAGACGTATTCTTGGACAGCCTGCGGCTTGACGACCTTGAAGGCGAGCCTTTGCTCACAGCCGACAGGCTTGCGGTAAAGCTGAACTGGCGCTCGTTGTTTGGCGGCAAGCATATCGCTGTCCGCAACATCCGCCTCTACAACCCGACGATTGCCGTGCGAGCGGATTCCATAGGTGCTGTGCCCAACTACCAGTTCCTAATTGACGCCTTCAGCACGGGGAAGGAAGCAAAAATCCCCGATATCCAGATAAACTCGCTTATTATCCGTGGAGCGCATCTGAAGTACGACATCCTTTCCGAGCCGGAGACTCCTGCGGAGTTCAACCTCTCGCACTTGGATGTGAGTGACCTGAATGCCCACCTGTCGCTGAAGGCTCTGTCACAGGATACGCTGAGCGTGATGATGCGCCAGTTTTCGCTGAAAGAGAAGAGCGGTTTTCGATTGGACGACATAACGTTCCGCGTGGTAGCCAACCAGCAAGGGGCAACGCTTGTGGGTTTCAATTTGCGCCTACCCGCGTCGGAGCTGCGCGTCGATTCGCTCTTTGCCGACTACCGTGAGGAGGCGCCCCTTCGCCTGAAGGGCGATATACCGTCTTCCACGCTGACAGCCTCGGACTTCAGCGCCTTTGTGCCTGGGCTGCGCGACAACGCGACGAAGCTGACGCTGAGTTCTTCTTTTAAGGGGGGAGCTGACGGGCGCTTCGATTTGCCTCGTCTTATTGTGCGTCTGGGGCGCAGGGACGTGGATCTGATGCTGCAGGGGGAGGGCACGCCTTCGTATGTCGATGGGAAGCTGCTTCGTCTGTCGGTAACGCCTATGGGCTGGAATTCCCTGCAGGGGCTGCTTGGGGCGGTGGATGCGAAGTGCGGCACGACGTTGCGCCCCTTCTGCGAGGATTTGGAGGCGCGGCTGGGTAACACACAGCTTACGGGCGAAACCACCATGCAGTTTGCTGCGGACAGGACACCCGAGCAGGCGTTGGCAAATCTCTCGCTGAAAGCCGACTTGGGCGAGGCCGACGTGAAGGCGGCGCTGAAGGGCGGACGCTTCTCTGCCTCCGTCGATACCCGCTCGCTGGAGCTGGGGAAGGCATTGGAGAATAGCGAGCTTGGCAAGATGACGGCTTCGCTGAACCTGAACGGCATACTTGCAAAGAAACTCTTCTCCGCGGAAAACGCAAGCACGAAAAACCTGCTGACGGAAAGCGTACGTGAGGCTTCCCTTGATGGGGAGATAACGTCAATTGATTTTAAGAACTACACCTACAGCCCCATTCTCTTGAATGGCACTTGGGCCGATAACCGGCTAAAAGCCACGATGAAAGTAAACGACCCGAACGTGCACACACAGCTGGCAGCGGAATATGATGCGAAAGGCGTGCAGAACAGCTATCAACTCAACGCCGACGTGTCGAAGCTCAATCTCTATAACCTCCACCTGACGGACAAACACGAGTTATCGCGCTTTGCGTTTAGCGTCAACGGCAACTTCAAAGGAAACTCGCTGGATGCCCTTCGTGGTCAGCTCTCCCTCGACAGCCTGCAGATGGAAGACCCTGCACACCGCTGGACGATGAACCACTTCCGTCTTGGCTCGTACCCCAACGGGGCGCAGCAGCTCTACACCATTGATTCCGATTTCATGCAGCTCCGCGCCTCGGGCTACTTCACGCCAGAGAATCTTTTGGGCAGCGTGTATAACCTGCTGATGGACTACGAGCCTACGTTGCTGTCGGTGCTGATGCCCAAGGGAGCGAAAGCCGCCCAACGAGCCGACAAAGCAGCTCGCGCGGGTAATGCCAATGTGCTCACCTTCCAGGCTACGGTAAACGATTTGTCCCTACTTGACGAACTCTTCTTTATCCCCGTAAAAGCCAACTATCCAATGCGCCTCGATGGCGCTCTGCACGAGGATAGGGGTATCCTGAAGCTTAACGTTGACGTCCCCCAACTGCGGTACGACGAAACACAATTCCGCAACCTGACGTTAAACATTTCCAACGAGAACGGCTCCGCTATGCGTCTGCAAGCAGGAGGAGAGAAGGTGGAAAAGGACGGAAAGGCGTTGGTGGCAGACGTTTTGGCTACGCTGGTCAACGACGACATCGAACTTGATGCTGAATGGCGCAACTCCGTCAAAGGCTTTTTCGAAGGGAATCTTCATGCGAAAGCTGATTTCGCCAAAGATGCGTTAGGAAGGCTTGAAACAACACTGACAGGTAAGCCTTCGACAGCCGTTATTAATAATGAGGCTTGGTTGCTCTCGCCCTTTAAAGCTGTCCTTTCGGAAGCTGCGTATGGCGTAGAGGGCTTTAGGCTTACGAGTGGGGCGCAGTATCTCACACTTGACGGTACCGTTGTTGCCCATCCGACGGCAGCGTCCCCGCAGGCCGATAGCCTCTCCGTGCGGCTGAATAATATCGACATGGCGCCCTTCCTCTCGTTGGCGAAGCTGCAGGGAATGACCTTCGGCGGTGTTATTTCGGGCCATGCCGACGTGGCAGGACTGATGACACAGGCTCCTCGCGTAGGCGCCCGTTTAGAAGTGGATAGCCTGACGTTCTGCGACGCCTCGCTGGGCGATGCCCTTGCTCAGGTGGGCTATAACGACAGCGGAATTTTCTTTAACGTCAGTTCGCCGACGGCAAACATTGATGGCACGGCATCGATAGCCGAGAAGAACCTCGACTTGACAATCAAGGCCGACAGCACGGACGTCAGCTTCTTGAATTCCATGCTGGTGGGCATCATGTCTGACGTACAGGGTAGGGGATTCGGCACGCTTCACATCCACGGCCCCTTCACCGGATTGGATGTGGAGGGCAGGCTGAGAGCGCAAAATGCCACGTTTACCCTTGTGCCCACGAATGTGAAGTACGAGTTTGACGACTACATCAATTTCGTCCCGGGTGCCATCCGCTTTGAAGACCTCCGGATTTTCGACACGGCCTATAACCCCCTTTACAACCATACCTCGTCTTACGCCCCGACAGCCGAACCGCACTCCGCCATTCTGAGCGGCGATATCACGCACTCGCACCTTCAGAATTGGGGATACGACCTCACCGTGAGGACAAACAACGTTCAGGCGATGAACCTACCGAATACCGGCGTGGATCCCTTCTGGATGTCTATCTATGCCGATGGAAAGATACATGTGTGGGGCTCCGAAAGCAGCAACAGCCTGAATGTGGATGTGGATGCCGAAACGCGTCCCAACTCTTTCTTTGCTTTGAACCTTGGCAGCAGCACGACTTCCGATGCCGATTTCATTCGCTTCCGCGACCGCGACACGATACCTTCTGACCAGGAAATCCAGCTCAGGTTGGAGCGGATTAGGGCGCAGACGGGTAGTGAGCTTTTGCGCCGACGCACATCCACATCCCGTACGGGCAGCGGACAACGCTCTGTGCAGCCTGATGTGTGGATAAATGTCAATGCCAATATCACTCCTGACGCCGACATCCGCCTGGTGACTGATGCTGCTACCGACGATGCTATTAAGGCAAAGGGTTCGGGCCGGCTCAACATTAGAATGAGAAATGACAACATCGGTCTGTATGGTACCTACACGCTGATGAGGGGTGACTACAACCTGAACATCCAAGACCTAGTCACCAAAAAGTTCGACGTGGTGAATGGCTCGACGGTAGAGTTTGATGGCGACCCGTTGGAAGCACGACTAAACATCACGGCTTCGCACACGGTGAACAGCGTCTCGTTGGCTGACTTGAGTGCCGACGCTGCATCGATGGGCAGCGTGCGAGTGAACTGTCTGTTGGGCATCGGAGGCACGCCGAATGCTCCGCAATTGACGTTTAACATCGAATTGCCGCAGGGCACCGAGGAACAAAAGACCCTGCTCCGCACCTATACTGCTACGGAAGAGCAAATGAATCTGCAGTTCATCTACCTGCTTGGCTTGAGCAAGTTCTACACCTACGACTTTTCGCAGGCCTCTACGCAGGGAACACAGGGCGGTGTTGCCGCCATGCAGTCGTTGCTGAGTTCCACGGTGTCCAGTCAAATCAACTCGCTTATCTCCAACCTGCTTCCGAGCGAGAACTGGAGCCTGTCGAGCAGCATCAAGTCGGACAACCTGCTTGGAAACTACTCCAGCGAGGAATTGACCATGGGCAATATGGAAGTAGAGGGAGTGTTGGAAGGACGCTTGCTGAACAACCGCCTGCTGGTGAACGGTAACTTTGGCTATCGTGACAATCCCATGTATGCCAGCAACTTCATTGGTGATTTCGATATCCGTTACCTGCTCTTTCCGAGGTCGAACCTTTGGCTGAAAGGCTATAACAGAACCAATGACCGTTACTTCTCAAAGACTTCGCTCACGACGCAGGGCATCGGACTGATGTTTAATCGTGATTTCGACGGTTTCTCTCGCCCTCGCCAATCCGCGCCAGCCGAAGTCCCTGCGGATACGCTGACAACCAACTCCTCAGATACCACTTTAGTCCCATAACCCCATTTCTAAATTGACAATGAAACAAAAACGATACGGAAAAAAAGGTCAGCCTGTGGTGTTCGACTACTGTCCGACAGAGGACATGACGCTGCTCCCATTCCTCCTGGAAGTGTTGGCACCTAAGAGCCGCAGCGACGTCAAGTCCATGCTTGCCCACTATCATGTGCAAGTGAACGGGACGACGGTAACGCAGTTTGACATGCCGCTGACCCCTTCTGACAGAGTCTCTATCAACTTCACCCGCCCCTTTGCCGTCGTGAGAGACAACCGTGTGCATATTCTTTACGAAGATGACTACCTGATTGCTATCGAAAAGCCGTCGGGGATGCTATCCGTAGGCCGTGAGGGTGGGGAAGAGCGTACGGCGTGGAGCCTGCTGACGGATTACATGAAGCAGAAAGACCCGCGCAGCACGGCGTACGTTTGCCACCGTCTCGACCAATACACCTCGGGCATCTTGGTCTTTGCCAAGGACGGCAATGTGCAGCGCACGTTACGCTACCAGTGGGATACCTTTGTACGCGAGCGCAGTTATTATGCCGTTGTGGAGGGCGTGCCTGCCAACGAGCATGATGAGTTGCGACACTATCTCTTGGAGGATAGCTCCTATCGCGTCCATGTCGTACACAGCGAAAAGATTCCCCCAGAAGCCAAACTAGCCGTGACACGCTATGCTATCGTCCAGACAAATGGACATCATTCGTTGCTTGACGTTCATTTGTTTACTGGACGTAAAAACCAAATTCGTGTCCAATTGGCAGAGATTGGCTGCCCTGTGGCTGGCGACCGAAAGTACGGAGCAACGACCAGCCCTGCCTCGCGCCTGATGCTGCACAATTATCGACTCTCGCTGGTGCATCCTGTGACGCACGAACTGCTTTCGTTTGACTTGCCTGCTCCGAAGTCGTTTTATTCCTCCACACGATAGATGAAACGGATAGTCCCCTTGCTTCTTCTCTTGTTGACGTCGGCTTTGCATGCAGAGCCGACGGACAGCCTGTTTGTGGAACAGGTGCTGAAGAAATATGCCGAAGCATCGGTATGCGATGTGGCTATGACGAAAGATGCGGGGACGTTGGTGGCAGCCATTGGCAAGGAGTTTCTGGGCAGGCCTTACGTGGGCGGAACACTCGAAGTGAACGCTCCTGACGAAGCGCTTGTCGTGAATACGCGTGAAGTGGATTGCACGACGTTTGTGGACCAAGTGCTGGCTCTTACATTGACTGTCTTGCATGGCGAAACAGACTATGCAGCCTTTTGCCGCTGGCTGACGGAGTTGCGCTACCGATGCGGGGCGTTGGACGGCTATGCCTCGCGTTTGCATTACTTCACCGACTTCGCTCAAGACAATGCCGAATGGTTTGATCTCCTGCCTGCTGCGGACGATGCCCGTTGCCCCCAGCAGAAAGTGTCGCTCTCATTTATGAGCACGTACCCCGACAGCTATCCAGCCTTGAAAGGGAATCCCCAGGTAATCTCTCAAATAAGTGACATCGAGAAACACTATAACGGCTATTCTGTCCGATACATCCCTAAAGCGAATACTCTACTTTTTGCCATGCTTCAGGAAGGCGATGTGGTTGCCCTACTGACGACGGTGAAGGGGCTGGATGTCTCCCATCTTGGCATTGTGGTTAAGGAACAAGGTGAGTTGCGTCTGCTCCATGCCTCCTCTGCCGTAGGCAAGGTCATAGTGGAGCCGCGCTCATTGTCGGCAATGCTCAGCTCGCGCAAATCATGTCCGGGCATTCGCGCCATCCGTCTGAAAAAGGTACAAAATTACTCATCAAAATAGAGAAAACGTATGATGAAAGAAACACCCGTCCTGCTGCTTACGGGTTATTTAGGCAGCGGAAAGACAACTCTGGTCAATCGAATTCTTACCAACAAGCGGGGCATTCGCTTTGCGGTTATTGTCAATGATATAGGCGAGGTCAACATTGATGCCGACTTCATTCAAAAAGGAGGTATCGTGGGCCAGAAAGAGGAGAGCCTTGTTGCGCTCCAGAATGGCTGCATCTGCTGCACGTTGAAGATGGACCTTATTGAGCAGCTGGGCGACATCATGAAGATGCAACGCTTCGACTACATCGTCATCGAAGCCAGCGGTATCTGTGAGCCTGAGCCAATTGCCCGCACCATCTGTTCCATTCCCTCGATGGGCTACGAATATGTGGTAAAGGGCATCCCGCGCCTGGACTGCATCGTCACCGTGGTGGATGCTATGCGTATGCAAAGCGAATTCGGCTGTGGCGATAACTTGAAGAAGAAGGATTTGGAGGAAGACGACATCGAGAACCTGCTCATACAGCAGATAGAGTTCTGTGATAAAATCCTCCTCAACAAGGCTTCTGAGGTTACGTCGGAGGAGTTGGGACGCATCGAAAGCATTATCCGTGCCCTTCAGCCCAAGGCCGAGATCATCCGATGCGACTATGCCGACGTGGATTTGGAGAAGATAATCCACACGGGCGCTTTTGATTACGAGAACGTGGCTACCTCGGCTACGTGGATTCAGAAGGTGGAGGAGGGTGCTCCTGAACTCGATGAGGATGAGGATGACGACGATGATGACGAAGAAGAACATCATCACCACCACCATCACGATGGGGAGCATGACCATCATCACGATGATGACGATGACGATGATGATAAGGAGGAAGAAGAACATCACCATCACCACCACCATCACCACCACCATGATGAAGGTGAGGCAGAAGAGTACGGCATCTCCACTTGGGTCTATTATAGCCGCGCTCCTTTCGACTTGAACAAGTTCGATTTCTTTGTCGCCAAGCGTTGGCCCGCGCAGGTTATCCGAGCCAAAGGAATGTGCTGGTTCAAGGACGAGTCTGATGTCTGTTACCTCTTTGAGCAGGCCGGACGCCAGTTCTCGCTGAAGAACATCGGCCAATGGTTTGCCACTATGCCCGAGGACGAGTTGCGCCGCCAACTTGAGGTGGACACCACGCTCCAGCGTGACTGGGATGAGGAGTATGGCGACCGTATGCAGAAGATAGTCTTCATCGGTCAGCACCTCGACAAGGCTTCTCTTCGAGAAACCCTTGATGCTTGTAAGGCTGAAGAATAACACCTTATTATCTAATTTCATAGTATCATGAACAGACGAGATTTCCTCAAAGCCGGAGCGGCGGGTGCCGCTCTGCTGGCTTTGCCCGAAGTGGCATTGGGCCGTGTGCCCGAGGCTGCCCCGACGAACAGCGGCATGAAAAAAGAGCGTACAAGTGCCGACAAATTCCACCTCGGCATGGCGGGCTATACGTTTGTCAATTTCGACATCGATACTACGCTGCGCATCATGCAGCGTCTTGATGTCCATTGGCTCTGCATCAAGGACTTCCACCTTCCGCTTGACAGCACAGACGAGCAGATTCGCGCCTTCCATGCCAAACTGGCCGAGAAAGACGTAACGGGCTACGCCGTCGGTCCCATCTACATGAAGAGCGAGGCCGAGGTGGACCGTGCCTTTGCCTACGCGCAGAGGGTTGGGGTGAAGCTGATTGTCAGTGTGCCCAACTACGAGCTGCTGCCCTACGTGGAGAAGAAAGTACAGGAGTATGACTTCCGCACGGCCATCCACCTTCACGGTCCCGACATGAAGCTCTATCCCGATGCCTCTGACATCTGGAACAACGTGAAAGACCTTGACCCACGCATCGGCATGTGCCTCGACATCGGACACGATATGCGCTTTGGCGCCGACCCCATCCGTGACCTGAAACGCTATGCTAGCCGTGTTTTTGACATCCATCTGAAGGACGTCACGGGCAACACCCGCGAAGGACGCGCCATCGAGTTGGGACGCGGCAAGATTGATTTTCCCCGTTTCGTGAAGATGCTGCGCAAGGTGGGCTACAACGGTTCGTGCAGCCTCGAGTATGAAAAGGACATGAAAGACCCCTTCCTCGGCATTGCCGAAAGCGTGGGCTACTTCCGCGCCGTCTGCGCAGTGGTCTGACGGATTAGCGTAAAACGCTGCGCTGGGGAACCAAGGGACTGATTTCTTAGCGCAGGCAAATGAAAAGGGAGCCTTACGCGAAGGCTCCCTTTATTGTTTTTGTAAAGCTTCGAATGTTTGATTCAGTAGCTTCGAAAGCGGCTTTCAAACGTTTCGAATCGGCATGGCGTTTGCCGTTTTTTACTTCTCCTCTAAGTTGAAGGCGATGGCGATGTTGTAGGTCTTGCCGCCGTCGGTTACGCTGGCGCTGAGGGTGAGGGTATAGAAATCCTCTTTCTTATACGTCTCGACGGTAAACGTGGCCTTGCCGCTCTCGTAGGTGTAGATTTTCTCTCCACCTTCCCACGAGTAGCTCAGTTCGCCCGTCTTCTCGTTCTTCCAACTCCAGTTACCGACAAAAATCTTGCCGTTCTTGAAGAGGACGATGAACGAGCCCGACTGGGTGAACATGATGTCTGTAATGCTCATGCCCTCTTCCAGTTCGGCATCCAGCTGGGGAGCCTTTTCTTTGGCATAGGCGAGGAAGGCGTTGAAGCTGGAGGCTTCAGGAGCTTCGAAGACCTTCGTGGCTTTCACGGCTCCGTCCAGGGTGATGTGCGTGTAGCGGATGTTCCAGTTGCGGCAGAGGTCCTGCGTAAGGTCGCTGTCAGAGATATTCGAAATCTGCTGAACGGCATAGGTGGTGCCCTCCTGCACCTCGCTGTTCAGGAAGATGGTGGCTGAGGTGATGACACCCTCGTCCCTGAGCAGCATCAGGTGGCATACGAAACGGTTGTTGTCGTCGTAGATGGTATAGACGTCGCCAGTGACCACATATCTCCCGTAGATATACTCGGGGACGTAGATTTCGGCACGGGTAGCAGGAGCCATCGTTTTCTCGACAGCTTTGGTGAGGATGGCCTTGCCGGTTTCCGTAAGAACAATAGAGGTGAAGGGGGCATCGCCCTTGATGGAGAGGCTGACGGCTTTTTCCTGAAGATCCAGCGTCTTCAGTTCGGGGGTGTCGGGATTGTCGTCCTTATCCTTTTCGCAGGCGCAGAAGAGGGGAAGGATGCATGTTAATGTTAAGATGATAAAATACTTTTTCATACGATGATTGATGTTAGTTCGGCAAGCCGAAGATGATTCGTTGGTTAGAAGCAATAGTAGAGTCGCAGGTTGACGACGGGATAGACGGAGATGCCGGAAATAAGGTCGTAGTATTTTTGGACCTCGTTGTTGTTGAAGTCATTAGGCGTGACGGTGGCCCAAGTCTCTTCATCGGGTGACCAGGCATTGACCGTGGGCTTGCCCCAGTACTGAACGCCGAGGTCAACGGCAAGATTCAGATGATGGTCCGACACAGGGCGTCCGAAGCCGATACCGAAGTAGGGCTTCAGAGCGGCAGCCTTGATGTTTGCCTTGATGTAGCCTTGGGCGTCAGGCGAGATGAGCATGCCGCCCACTGTGATACCTTCGCCTTTGCCGATGCCCTGGAGGGGCGTGGTGTTCTGCACGCGGATGAAGTCGGGAGTGCCCATGTAAATACCTGTGGTGAGGTGGAAGGAACTCTCAGGGAAGGGATAGATGTCGGTCAGGAATTTGCCGTCAATCTTGTGTAGCTTGCCCTCAATGGTTGTCGAGTACTGGATTTTTCCGATAGAGTAGGGTTGGGTGAAGGTCTTACTGAGCTCAGGCAGCGCCGACACGCCGGCACGCAGCGTCACAAAGCGCGTGACGGGAGTGGCAAGTTCAAGTCCAGCTCCTGCCGTACCTACCTCTACGCCAACGGCAAAACGGTCGAAGATATATTCTTCAGCAGATGCGACACCACCGCCGAGCATCAGCAGCGCAGCGCAAATTGTGAGTAATAAGTTGTTTGATTTCATTTTTAGGGTCGTTTTATTGTTAGATATGATCGTTAATACTTGTGTGTGTAAAGCTTACTCCTCTGATAATCTTATTCTTTTTCTCTCGTGATTCCGTTGGGATTCGAACCCAAGGCCTACTGCTTAGAAGGCAGTTGCTCTATCCAGCTGAGCTACGGAACCATAAAAAACGGCGCAAAGGTAAGGAAAAAATATCAAGTCTGAAACGAAAAGAGGAAAAAAAGGCTGCCAACGACGTAAAAAGCCCAAAAAATGCAAAAAATATCCCTCCGTTCCGTCGAAAACATGTACCTTTGCGCGTCAAAAAAAGGAATACGATATTTTGCGCTATGTGGACAGATGTTTTGTGGCTTCTCGTGGGACTTGTGTTGGTGACACTGGGCTCGGATTGGCTGGTTGAAGGCGCTTCGGGCATTGCCCGTCGTGCGGGTGTGACGGAGTTTGTGATTGGTATGACGGTGGTGGGCTTCGGCACGTCGATGCCCGAACTAGTGTCGAGCCTCTTCTCGGCTATCGAGGGTCATGGCGACATGGCCATCGGCAATGTCACGGGCTCGAACATTTGTAACGTGCTGCTCATCCTGGGCGTCACGGGCTTGATTTCCCCCTTGGCCTACTCAAAGAGTAACATCCGTCGCGACATCCCCATCTGCATTGCTGTGACCGTGCTGCTGTCGCTGATGGTTGTGCGCTGGAATCCCCTGGGCCTTCCGCAGGGCGTGAGCCGTTGGGACGGCATCATCCTGCTAATATGCTTTGTGCTGTTCATGATTTATTCGTTTAGAACGGGGAAGGGCGACGGGCAGCCAACAGAGGTCTCGGCGAAGCCTTTGCCCACGGCTAAGGCTGTGGTGCTAACGTTGTTAGGCATTGCGGGGCTCGTTGTGGGCGGGCGCCTGTTCGTGGATAACACGGTGAGCTTTGCGCGTGCACTGCATGTCTCGGATGCTTTTATCGCGGTGACGATGATGGCCTTTGGTACCTCGGTGCCTGAGCTGGCCACATGTGTCGTGGCGGCCTTGAAAAAGAAGAACGACCTGGCGCTGGGCAACATCATCGGCTCGTGCATCTTCAACATACTGCTTATTATTGGCGTCAGCGCCACCGTCACTCCGCTCAGCGTGGCATCGCTGACGCGTGTCGACCTTGGCCTGTTTCTGTTGTCTGCGCTGTTGCTGCTTACAGCTGCCTTCTGCTTCCGGAAACGCGTCATTGACCGTGCCGACGCCGCCATCTACCTTCTTTGCTACGTCGGCTACGTCGGCTGGTTGTTCAGCATCCAGTAAAACGTCGGAGGCTGGGCTCTTATAGCGTGATTTCGCCTGCGAGCGAGAGCGCCATCTGGCGACGGACCTCGGTGGAAGAGAGACCTTTTCCGAAAAGATACATCAACTTGGTGAGCGCGGCTTCGACGGTACTGTCGTGGCCGCTGACCACGCCGGCCTCCAGCAGTTGCAGGCCGGTCTCGTAGCGTTTCATGGCCACGCAGCCGCCCGTGCACTGGGTGATGTTGACGATGACCTTGCCTTGTCGCGTCGCCTCGGCCAGCAGTTCCGACAGCCAGGGCTGCTGCGGGGCGTTGCCCGAGCCAAAGGTGCGGAAGATGACGCCCTTCAGCGTGGGGGCCGAGAGCATCTCCTTCACAATCTCGGGGCGGATGCCAGGGAAGAGGGAGAAGATGAGCAGGTGGGTGTCCATCGTGTAGTGGGGGCGGAAGGTGCCGGGCGTGCGGCGCAGGATTTCGTTTTCGTTGTAGGTGATGTCCACGCCTGCCGTGGCAAGGTGGGGGCAGTTGAACGACTCGAAGGCGTCGAACTCATCAGCGCTCGACTTGGTGACGCGGTTGCCGCGCATGAGCTTCTCGTGGAAGAAGACGCACACCTCGGGCACACGTGGGGTGCCGTCGGGGCGCGTGGCGGCGGCAATCTCGATGGAGGTGATGAGGTTTTCCTTGCCATCGGTGCGCAGCATCCCGATGGGCAGCTGGCTGCCGGTGAGGATGACAGGCTTGGCCAGCCCCTCGAGCATGAAACTGAGCGCCGAGGCGGTGAAGGCCATGGTGTCGGTGCCGTGGAGGACGACGAAGCCGTCGAAGGCATCGTAGGCGTCGTCGATGATGCGCACGAGTTTTGCCCACTGCAAGGGGTCCATGTCGCTGGAGTCGATGGGCGGGTCGAAGGTACGCGTGGCGATGTCGACGGGCAGCTGGCGTAGCTCGGGCACATGGTTGAGCAACTGGTCGAAGTCGAAGCTCTCGAGGGCGCCCGTCAGCGGATTCTGTATCATGCCGATGGTGCCGCCGGTATAGACGAGGAGTACTTTTTTCATAAAAGCCGTTCTTTTCCGCCGCAAAGGTAGTGAAAGGCACGCAAAACACCAACAGTTACGCCGTTTTTTAGGCCTTCTGCCGTGCAATGGAACGTTTCGTTGCGTGAGACGAAACGTTCCGTCGGATGCGATGAAACGTTTGGCGTTGCGGCGAAAGGCTTGAACGGGGAAAGGACGTATCGGAAACGGACAGAAACAGGGGGAAAAAGCCGAAAAATTAATGGGGCATTTTTGTCGGTTTTTCTTGGCCTTTTGCGGAAATTTGTGTAACTTCGCGCCGAGTTTTATACGATTTTCATTCAATAAACTATAATTCAATGGAAAAGAACATTCAGGAACTGACGGAGAAGATGTTCCGCGACGGCGTGGAGAAAGGTCAGCAGGAAGCCCAGCGCATTGTCGAAGAAGCAAGGCGCCAGGCCGAGTCGATCGTGACGGAAGCCAACAAGGAGGCCGAGACCTCGAAACTTGCGGCCAAGAAAGCCGCTGACGAACTGAACGCCCACACGCAGGCCGAGCTGAAGCTGTTTGCCGGGCAGGCCATGAACGCCCTGAAGTCCGAGGTTGCCACGCTGGTGACCGACGGCGTCGTCAAGGAAGCCGTCAAGAGCATCACCAACGACAAGGAGGTGATGGGCAAGTTCATTGTTGCCATGGCCCAGCAGTTTGGCGAGAAGGGTGCCGTCATCAACACCGCCGATGCCGCCACGCTGAAGGCCTACTTCGCCAAGGAAGCCAAGGCGCTTCTCGACAAGGGCGTCACCATCAACGAAGTCAACGGCCAGAAAGCGCTGTTCAGCATCGCCCCCGCCGACGGCTCGTACAAGATGAACTTCGGCGAAGAGGAGTTTGAGAACTTCTTCAAGTCATTCCTCCGTCCTCAGCTGGTGGAGATGCTGTTCGGACAAGCGAAGACCGATGAGTAAGAACTACTATTACTTGATTGCCGGCCTGCCCGACATCAGCATGGACGACTCGAAGCCGGTCTGCTCGATGGAGCTGTTCCGCAAAGAGTATTATCCCGAGCTGACGGCCGAGGACCGCGCGCTGACCGACCTGCTGTGGCTGGAACAGGACAACCGCAACCTGCTGGCCCTGCTGGCCGACAAGGGCGCCGAGCCTGACAGCGAGGGCCTCTACACCGCCGAGGAGCTGCGCGAGGTCATCCGCATGGCCCGCGAGGACGAGAAGTGGGACGCCCGCTATCCCCACTACCTGCGCGACTTCATCCGCGCCTACGATGCCGAGGAGACCGAGAAGGAGATGCCTTCCGACCTCCTTTCCTCTTATTATTATAGGCACGCCATGGGTGCCGACAACGAGTTCGTGAGCCGCTGGTTCGCCTTCAACCTCGACATGAACAACATCCTCTCCGCCATGACCGCCCGCAAGCACCGTCTGAACGTGGCTTCCGTGGTGGTGGGCGACGACGAGGTGGCCGAGGCCCTGCGTACCAACAGCAGCCGCGACTTCGGGCTGACGGGCAGCTTTGAACGGCTTGACACCATCCAGCAGATCCACGACACCGCCAACCTGGTGGAGCGCGAGCACCGCATCGACGCCCTCCGCTGGAGCTGGCTCGACGATGAGTCGTTCTTCGACTACTTCGGCATCGAGAAGCTGTTCGGCTTCCTCGTGAAGAACCGCATCGTGGAACGCTGGGCACGCCTCGACAAGGAAATCGGCGGCGGCGTGCTACGCTCCATGATAACCCGCATGAAAGACGTCAACATCCCTGCAGAGTTCAGGGTATAACAAAACGGAGAAACAAAATACACAACAATACAGCATGACAAAAGGAAAAGTTAGTGGCATTATTGCCAACATGGTGACGCTTGCCGTCGATGGCCCTGTGGCTCAAAACGAAATCTGCTACATCCTGCTGAACGGCGTCCGCCTGATGGCCGAGGTCATCAAGGTGACAGGAAGCAACGTCTATGTCCAGGTGTTCGAGAGCACCCGCGGACTGAAGGTCGGCGCAGAAGCCGAGTTTACCGGTCACATGCTGGAGGTTCAGCTTGGCCCCGGCATGTTGTCAAGGAACTACGACGGTCTGCAGAACGACCTCGACAAGATGGACGGTGTCTTTCTGCGCCGCGGACAATACACCAACCCCCTCGACGAGGAGCGCCTCTGGCACTTCAAGCCTATCGTCAAGGTGGGCGACAAGGTGCGCGCCGGCGACTGGCTGGGCGAGGTGGAAGAGAACTTCCAGCCCCTCAAGATGATGGCTCCCTTCCGCCAGAAGGGCGTCAGCACCGTCAAGAAGATTGCCGACGAAGGCGACTACACCATCCGCCACACCATCGCCGTGCTCACCGACGAGCAGGGCAACGACGTGGAGGTCGACATGGTGCAGCGCTGGCCGGTGAAGATTGCCCTCACGGCCTACGCCGAGAAGGTGCGCCCCTACAAGCTGCTTGAGACCGGCGTCCGCACCATCGATACCTTCAACCCCATCGTCGAGGGTGGCACGGGCTTCATCCCCGGTCCCTTCGGCACGGGTAAGACGGTGCTTCAGCACGCCATCTCCAAGCAGGCCGCTGCCGACATCGTCATCATGGCAGCCTGCGGCGAGCGCGCCAACGAGGTGGTGGAAATCTTCACCGAGTTCCCCGAGCTCATCGACCCCCACACGGGCCGCAAGCTGATGGAGCGTACTATCATCATCGCCAACACCTCCAACATGCCCGTGGCTGCCCGCGAGGCCTCCGTCTATACCGCCATGACCATGGCCGAGTACTACCGCGCCATGGGCCTGCGCGTCATGCTGATGGCCGACTCCACGAGCCGCTGGGCACAGGCCCTGCGCGAGATGTCGAACCGCATGGAGGAGCTCCCTGGCCCCGACGCCTTCCCGATGGACATCTCCTCCATCATCGCCAACTTCTACGGCCGAGCCGGCATGGTCATCCTCAACAACGGCCAGCGCGGCTCCATCACCTTCATCGGCACCGTGTCGCCCGCAGGCGGTAACCTCAAAGAGCCCGTCACCGAGAACACCAAGAAGGTGGCCCGCTGCTTCTACGCCCTCGAGCAGGAGCGCGCCGACAAGAAGCGCTATCCCGCCGTCAACCCCATCGACTCCTATTCGAAATACCTCGAGTATCCCGAGTTTGAGGAGTACATCGCCGAGCGCATCAACGCCGAGTGGATTGGCAAGGTCAACGAGATGAAGACCCGCATGCTGCGCGGCAAGGAGATTGCCGAGCAGATCAACATCCTTGGCGACGACGGTGTGCCCGTTGACTACCACGTCATCTTCTGGAAGTCCGAGCTCATCGACTATGTCGTCCTCCAGCAGGATGCCTTCGACGAAATCGACGCCATCACCCCGCTGGAGCGCCAAAAGGAGATCGTCGACATGGTCATCGACATCTGCCACACCGACCTTGAGTTCGACACCTTCCTCGAAGTCATGGACTTCTTCAAGAAGGTCATCAACATCTGCAAGCAGGTGAACTACAGCATCTATCAGTCTGACGACTACTACCGCTACCGCAAGGAGCTCGACGAATTCATGGCCACGAAGAGGAAATAGTCAGAGACGCACATTGCAGAAATCGTAAATCGTAAATTCGAGAATCAACATGGCAACAACTGCATTTCAAAAGATATACACGAAAATCAGTCAGATAACCAAGGCAACCTGCTCGCTGAAGGCTACGGACGTAGGCTATGACGAGCTGGCTACCATCGACGGCAAGCTTGCGCAGGTGGTGAAGATTACGGGCGACGACGTGACGTTGCAGGTCTTCGAGGGTACGAACGGCATCCCCACCAACGCCGAGGTCGTCTTCCTGGGCAAGGCTCCGTCGCTGAAGGTGAGCGAGCAGCTGGCAGGTCGTTTCTTCGACGCCTACGGCAATCCCATCGACGGCGGCCCGCAGATCGAAGGCAAGGAGGTGGAGATTGGCGGCCCGTCCGTCAACCCCGTGCGCCGCAAGCAGCCCTCTGAGCTCATCGCCACCGGCATCGCCGGCATCGACCTTAACAACACCCTCGTTTCGGGCCAGAAGATTCCCTTTTTCGCCGACCCCGACCAGCCCTTCAACCAGGTGATGGCCAACGTCGCCCTGCGCGCACAGACGGACAAGATCATCCTCGGTGGCATGGGTATGACCAACGACGACTACCTCTACTTCAAGAACGTCTTCTCCAACGCCGGCGCGCTCGACCGCATCATCAGCTTCGTCAACACCACCGAGGACCCCGCAGTGGAGCGTCTGCTAGTGCCCGACATGGCGCTGACCGCCGCCGAGTATTTTGCTGTGGAGAAAAACGAGAAGGTGCTTGTGCTGCTCACCGACATGACCAGCTATGCCGACGCCCTCTCCATCGTCAGCAACCGTATGGACCAGATACCTTCGAAGGACTCCATGCCCGGCTCGCTTTACAGCGACCTCGCCAAGATCTACGAGAAAGCCGTGCAGTTCCCCTCCGGAGGCTCTATCACCATCATTGCCGTCACCACTCTCTCGGGCGGCGACATCACCCACGCCGTGCCTGACAACACGGGCTACATCACCGAGGGACAGCTCTTCCTGCGCCGCGACAGCGACATCGGCAAGGTCATCGTCGACCCGTTCCGCTCGCTCTCGCGTCTGAAGCAGCTCGTCAGCGGCAAGAAGACACGCCGCGACCATCCGCAGGTGATGAACGCCGCCGTGCGCCTCTATGCCGACGCCGCCAACGCCAAGACCAAGCTTGAGAACGGCTTCGACCTCACCGACTACGACGAGCGCACGCTGGCCTTCGCCAAGGCCTACTCCGACCAACTCCTGGCCATCGACGTCAACCTCGACACCACCGAGATGCTCGACGTCACCTGGGGCCTCTTCGGCAAATACTTCAAGCCCGAGGAAGTCAGCATCAAGAAAGAACTTGTCGACACCTACTGGCCAAAGTACTAACGCGTTCTTGCATAGCACACTAACCAATGGCTATCAAATATCAATATAATAAGACGTCGCTGCAGCACCTGGAGAAACAGCTCAAGGTGCGCCAGCGCACCCTCCCCATCATCAAGAACAAGGAGAGTGCCCTGCGCATGGAGGTGAAGCGCTGCAAGACGGAGTATCAGCAGCTGCAAAGCGCCCTCGAGGAGCAGATCCAGAGCTACGAATACATGTTCGCGCTTTGGAACGAGTTCGATGCCTCGCTGGTGAGCGTGCGCGACGTGCACCTCGACGTGAAGAAGATTGCCGGCGTGCGCGTGCCCGTGCTGGGCGACGTGGACTTCGACGTCAAGCCCTTCAGCCTCTTCAACAGCCCCAAGTGGTACTACGACGGCATCGCGCTCCTGCAGGGCCTGGCCCGCAACGCCATCGAGTGCGAGTTCACCGAGGCCAAGCTGGGGCTCCTGGAGCACGCCCGCAAGAAGACCACGCAGAAGGTCAACCTCTTCGAGAAGGTGCAGATTCCCGGCTATGCCGATGCCATTCGCAAAATCAAGCGTTTCATGGAGGACGAGGAGAACCTCTCCAAGTCGTCGCAAAAGATTCTGAAGGACATCCTCGAGAAGCGCGAAAAGAAAGAGGAGGACGAGGCATGATAACAAAGATGAAGAAACTCACCTTCCTGGTGTTCTATAAGGAGTACGAGGAGTTCCTGCAGCGCCTGCACGACATGGGCGTCATCCACGTCCAGCAGCGCGAGCAGGGGCAGATAACCAATGCCGCCCTGGCCGACGACGTCCGTCTGCTCAGCCGCTGCAACCTGGCCATCACTGCCCTTGAGCCCCTTCTCCCCAAAGAGAGTAAAGGCGCCAAGGACTTTAAAGACGCTAAGGACTTTAACGACCTTAAAGACCTTAAGGACTCTAAGGACCTTAACGACCTTAGCAACCTTTCCGACCCCTCCGCCGTGCTCGACGCCTACGACGCCCTGCTGGCCGAGAAGGCTGCCACCGAGCAGCGCCTCGCCGTCCTGCGTAAGGACGAGGCCCAGCTGCTGCCGTGGGGCGACTTCGACCCCGCCAGCGTCCGTCGCCTGGCCAATGCCGGCTACGAGATGAACTTCTTTGCCTGCCCCACCAGAGCCTACGACGAGGAGTGGGCGCAGAAGTACAACACCATCATCGTCAACCACGGGAAGCAGAAACTCTACTTCCTCACCGTCACCGCCCCCGGCCACTTCCCCGACATCAATGCCGAGCAATGCCACCTGCCCAACGTCGCCCTCAGCGCCGTCCAGCAGCAGATTGCCGCCGAGGAAGCCTCGCTGGCCGTCTTCGACCAACGGCTGGCCGACTTTGCTGCCGCCAATGTTGGCGCGCTGCAGGAGGCCCGCACCCAACTTGACGACCACATCGACTTTGCCCGCGTGCGCCTCACCGGCGAGCCCGTGGCTGCCGACAAGCTCATCCTGTTGCAAGGCTGGGCACCTGCCAAGAGCATCGACGACATCCGCGCCAACCTCGACGCCTCGGGGCAGTTCTACCAGATTGACGACCCCACGCCCGAGGATGAAATACCCATCCAGCTTTCGAACAACAAATTCGCCCGTCTCTTCGAGCCCCTGACGAAGCTCTACATGCTGCCGCAGTACAACGAGCTTGACCTGACGCTCTTCTTCGCCCCCTTCTTCATGCTGTTCTTCGGCCTCTGTCTGGGCGACATCGGCTACGGCCTGCTGATGATTGTGGCGCTGCCCATCTTCACCAAGCTCTTCAAGCTCATCAACCCGGACTTCTCCAAGTGGCTTGTCGTGTTGTTCGGCGCCAGCACCATGCTGTGCGGACTGCTCTCCGGCTCGTTCTTCGGCTTCAGCCTCTACAGCCTCGATATCCCCTTTGTGCAGAAGATGAAGGAGTTCCTCTTCGTTGACAACTCCACCATGTTCACCGTCTCGCTCTGCATCGGCGTGGTGCAGATTCTGTTCGGCATGGTGCTGAAGGCCGTCAACCTCACCATCCAGCTCGGCTTCAAGTATGCGCTCAGCACCATCGGGTGGTTCTTGCTTCTGGTCACCATCGGCGTGGCGGTGCTTACCAAGACGCCCTTCTCCAACCCCGTCGTCATCGCCTTGCTCTGCTTGGCAGCCGTCGGCATCCTCTTCTTCCAGAGCCCGGGGAAGAACCTCTTCCTCAATGTCGGCATGGCGCTGTGGGATGCCTACAACATGGCCACCGGCCTGCTGGGCGACGTGCTGTCGTATGTCCGCCTGTTTGCCCTCGGCCTCTCCGGCGGCATCCTCGCCAACGTGTTCAACAGCATGGCGGTGGGCATGAGCCCTAAGACGCCCGTTATCGGCTTCCTTGTCACGGCGCTGATATTCTGCGTGGGCCACGCGCTCAACATCTTCATGAACATCCTCGGTGCCGTCGTCCATCCCATGCGACTCACCTTCGTGGAATTCTTCAAGAATGCCGGCTACACCGGTGGCGGCGAGGAATATCATCCCTTCGGCCAGACAGCCGCGTGAAGAATGAAAAATGAAAAATAATTAGTAACAATTAAATAACATTACCACTATGACACTCAATTTAGTTTTAGCTTATCTGGGCGTAGCCCTGATGATTGGTCTTTCGGGAATCGGCAGCGCCTTCGGCGTCACCATCACGGGCAACGCCGCCGTCGGCGCCCTCAAGAAGGTCAATAAGTTCGGTAACTTCATCGTCCTCACCGCCCTCCCGGGCACGCAGGGCCTGTACGGCTTCGCCGGCTACTTCATTTTTGCCAACATGACCGGCCTGCTCAACCCCGACATCACCACCTTCCAGGCAGCCACCGTGCTGGGCGGCGGCCTTGCCCTCGGCCTCGTGGGCCTCTTCTCCGCCATCCGTCAGGGTCAGGTTTGCGCCAACGGCATCGCCGGCATCGCCCAGGGCCACGACGTCTTCAGCAAGACCCTCATCCTCGCCGTCTTCCCCGAGCTCTACGCCATCGTAGCCCTCGCCGGCGTCTTCCTCATGGGTCAGGCCGCAGCGTAAGACAAAACTCATAGAAAGAGAGTAGGGGAGAGGACATCGTGTCCTCCCCCTTTTCGGTTTAGGTCGGCCTATGGCCGAAGTTTTGGGGATTGTCGCTGCTACGTCCGCCCTTTTATCGTGTACAAAGGGCTTTCTGCCATGTGCGAAGGCCTTGTTATCACGTACGACGGCCCTGTTATTTGTTAAATAGATTTATTATGTTTTTTGCCTGCCAATTGGGAAAAAACGTCCGTCATTCTTTCATTCACAATATTTTTCATTATCTTTGTGGCGTCATTTAAAGTCTTTAAGGTCCTTAATGTCCTTAAAGTCTTTAAAGACCCTAAAGTCATTAAACTCAAAAAACACCACCGCCATGCCAGAAAAGCTCATCCGCCCTTTGGGCAACTACCGCAAGCTGCTCTCCTACCAGAAGAAGGAAGACAAAAAAAGATAAACAGTATTTGTAGCGAAAAAAACGGATAGATGATTATGCACTCTTTTTTACGGATAATCGTGTTAGTGGTGGCTCTCTTTGCCTTTGGCGGTAGGGCGGTAGCCCAGCTGCCTAATGAGAAGTTCGGCAAGCCGTCGAAGATGGAATGGGAGTTTGTCGGCTGGGGCGATGCCACGCGGGCCGATGCCATTGTCCTGTGCAAGACGATGAGGACAACGTATCAGCTTTCCGACCGGCTGACCAACAGCAATCAGTCATACACCGAAATCACCTACGACAACCTCCCTGACTTCGGCAAGAACGAGCTTGACGAGAGCAGCACGCTGGTGAAGTATGAGTGCTGCCTCCGCACCAAGATTCTGACGCCCGAGGGCGCCCGCCACGCCAACATTGACATTACCTATTTCGATGCCGACGACGATGTGGACCTCGCCATGGACGACTTGTGGGGGCTGAAGATAAAGGTCTTCACCAAGAACGCGAAGGGGAAGGTGGTGAAACGGACGGTCAGCACCGACGGCTTTGTCAAAGAGCGCGTGGACAGCAACTACGTGGTGATGCACGTGGTGGTGCCCGACGTGGAGGCTGGAAGCATCATCGAATACCAGTACAACATCACCAGCGCCCGCCCCACGTTCCTCTACGACTGGACATTTCAGGAGTGCATCCCGACGGTGCGCTCGAAATGCGACATCGAGGTGCCGGCATTCATGCTGTTCAACATGAATGCCCCCATCGACAGGCACATCAAATCAACCGTGGTGGCTGGCCGCCTGGCTTACGACGTGGGCCGGCCCGACCTGAAGAAACCCAAGTCGTGCCCCACCAATCACTATACCATCGTCGGTGACTACATACTGCCTGAGGACGACACGGTGGCGCCCTTCACCAGCCAGATTGTCAAGCCTGCCGTCACCCCTCCTGCAACTATACCCGCAGGCCGCCCACACTTGAAGATTCAATAGCCGACAGGGACTTGCATAAAAAAAGGTAGCCGCGTGAAGGCTACCTCTTTTATGTTCTTTGCCGTGTGACTCTTATTTGAAGATGAGCTGGGCGAAGTTGTAAAGGCCGTATTTCCACACTACGAAGTCGTGCTTGCCGCCGGGGTATTCCACGAGCGTGCAGGGGACGTCCTTCTCGTCGCAGAAGGCCTTGAGGCGTGCGCTGAACATCATCAGGAAGTCGTCGCTTCCGCAGACCATCCATAGCAGTTTGTTCTGCTTCTTTGTGGCCTCCACATTGGGAATCAGTTCTTCAGGGGCCTTGGTGTTGGGTGCCGATGAGAATCCGCCCACGTAGGCAAACTGGTCAAGGTTGCCCAAGCCGAAGTTGAGCGACTGTCCGCCACCCATCGAGAGACCTGCCACGGCGCGGTGGGCCTGGTCGGTGTAGGTGCTGTAGCGGCTCTGGATGAAGGGGATGAGGTCGTCGATGAGGTCTCGCTCGAAGATGGCGAAGCCCTTCTGCTTCTCCTGACTATAGACATCGCCCCCGGCACGATCATCGGGCAGCGCGCGTCCGTTAGGCATCACGATAATCATCGGCTCAGCCTTCCCTGCCGCATAGAGGTTGTCCATGATGGTGCCCGGCACACCCTGCAGCCACTCCTTGTGGTCGCCGCCAATGCCGTGCAGAAGGTAGAGCACGGGGTATTTCTTCGTCTTGTCGTACTGCGGAGGCAGATAGACGGTCACCTTGCGCGTGGTGCCCACGGTCTTTGACTCGTAGGTGGTCTCCTCGATGGTGCCGCGAGCGATGCCAGTCTGCTCTTTGTCGAAGTCTGCCGGAGCAGCCACATACTCGTTAAACTTCACGTCAATCTTTGGCATGTTGCCAAACATACCGCCGCCTGGCTGTGCCTGAGCGCCCCAGAAAGCCAGCGATAACAGGGCAAATAAGAAAATCTTTTTCATTGTGTTTTTGATTTGTAAGGATTAAATGATAGGATAACTTTTTGCAAAGATAAGGGTAATCGTAGAATAAATGGCGTTTTTTTGCCAACTTTTTGAAAAGTTGTCGTAAATTTGCGGAAGTAATCCTTAAATGACGGTTATGGTAAGGCAACGGACAATGATGCTCCTGCTGTGGGCTTTGGCGATGCTGGCGTCAGCCTTTGGTTGGGCCGACGGGCATGTGATATGGACGATAGGGGAGAGCGACAACTCCACAAGCGAGTTTGCGCTGGCCCCGGCGAATTACACAGACTTCGTCCGTGCCGATTTCGGATTTGAGGACCGTAGGTTTATCGTGGGACATTCCGACCCCAAGACGGAATTTCCGTATGTTCTTCCAGGCCCTGACGACCAATGGGCTGGCTCTTCACAGGCATCGGGGTGCAGGACGCAGGTGCTGAACATCCTTTTCGCGTTGGAGACGGTTGGGCAGCCTGAGCCGGCGCTGCTTACGATAGACTTGGCGGGTATGTTCTGGGGCCGTTCGGTGCTCAAGGTCATGGTAAACGATGCCGTGTCCTATCACGAACTGGCGAATGGAGCTGACAGGGTTATTACGGGCGACATTCGGGCAGAGGATGAGCGACTGCTGAAGATACCGCTTGCGCCGGGGGTGTTGCGTAGGGGTGGCAATGAGGTCACGCTCACCATTTTGGAAGGGGCTTGGGTGGCGTTTGACCAGATTCGTCTGGAGGGGCCTTCGGGCATGTCGCTGAAAAGGGACAATCCCTTTGCCTTCGTTCGTTCGGTGAGGACTGCAGAGTATGAGCTGGGGGGCAAGAGGCGCGCGCAGCCTCTGCTTGTCGATGTGGAACATCTGGGCGAGTTCCGTGAGTTGAAAGTCCGTCTGGATGGGAAGCAGATTTATACCACGCATCTCGATTCGGCCCGATATGTGCTGGAGGTTCCCATGAAGGCGGTGAAGAAAGGAATGATTTCGCATTATCAGATTTTAGCCGACGACACCCTGCTTGAAGAGGGCGAGGTGGTACGCAGCCCGCAGACGCTGCAGACACCTGCCGACTATGTGGATACCCGCATGGGAACGGCCCATTCCCGCTGGATGATTGCCCCCGGGCCGTGGATGCCCTTCAGCATGGTGAAGCTCAGTCCCGACAACGAGAATGCGGGCTGGCAATCGGGCTACCAGCCAAGCGTGGAGAGTATCGGCTGCTTCTCCCATATCCACGAATGGACCATGGCCGGGCTGGGCATCATGCCTACCAACGGCCCCCTGCTGACGCAGACGGGTGATCAGATGAGACCCGATGAAGGCTATCGTTCGCGCATCGACAAGGCTTCCGAGGAAACGCCCCTGGGTGTCTATCGCGTCCTTCTCTCCGACACCCGGATTCGGGCCGAGCTGACGGCTACCGAACGTGCCTCGCTGATGCGTTTCACCTTTCCGCAAGAGCAGGATGGTAGGGTGATGATAGACCTTCAGATACCTGCCGAGTACAGCTACCAGTTGGTTGATGTGGATATCCGTCAGGTTTCAGACCGTCGTATCGAGGGGTTCAGCCATCAGTTGACACCTCGTGTCTGGAGCAGCGACGCCGACCAGGAATACACCCTTCATTTCGTCATTGAGTTCGATGTACCTTTTAAAAAGGTGGGCGTCTGGAAAGACGGGGAGGTCGTTCAGCAGCATTGGCTGAAAAGCGACAAGCTAGCTGACGGCGGGATGTTTGTGGAGTTCGACACCAAGAGCCATCCTGTCGTACAGGTACGCACAGGAATCTCGTTGGTTAGCCTCGAGAATGCGGCCCTGAATCTGCGCACGGAGATTTCCGATCCTTTCGGCTGGGACTTCACGGCTGTGGTGGATCACCAGAAGGAGGTCTGGAATGACATCCTCGGCCGGATAGACATCTCCACCGACGACAGGCAGGAGAAGGTCAGGTTCTACACCAATATGTACCGTGCGCTTTGCCGGAACACCTGGAGCGATGTCAACGGCGACTGGATAGCCCCTGACGAAAAGGTGCGGCACAGCTCCGACCCGGACCAGCTGGCGCTGGGATGCGATGCTTTCTGGAACACGTTTTGGAACCTCAATCAGTTCTGGAACCTGGTTACCCCCGAATGGAGTTCACGATGGGTGCGCTCGCAGCTGGCTCTCTACGATGCCTGCGGGTGGTTGGGAAAAGGTCCTGCGGGAATGGAATATATCCCCGTGATGGTGGCCGAGCACGAGATTCCGCTCATGGTCTCGGCCTATCAGATGGGCATCCGGGACTACGACGCCAACCATGCCCTCGAGGCGATGCGCAAGATGCAGACCACCCCCGCCGCCCATGTCGAGGGAGGCTTTGCCGGCAATCGCGACCTTGAGCCCTATCTCCGCTATCACTATGTGCCCTACGAGAAGGGGAGATTTTCCAATACATTGGAGTATGCTTTCGACGACTGGACCGTCGCTCAGATGGCTCAGGCGTTGGGCGAGGCCCATGATGCCCAGGTCTTTTCCGAACGAGGAACCTGGTGGCGGAACGCCATCAATCCCGCGACGGGCTATGCCCAGCTGCGCGATACGACGGGGCATTTCATGACGGACTTCGACCCCTTCAGGACAGGCGCCAATTCGCAATATGTCGAGGGAAATGCCTGGCAACTGAGTTACTTCGTGCCCCATGATGTGCCGGCGTTGGTCCAGGTGATGGGGCCGCAGTCATTTGCCAGCCGTCTGGACGAGGGATTCCGCAAGTCGGAGCCCTTCCGGTTCAATGCGGTCAACGAAGCGTATTGGGACTATCCCGTTGTTCATGGCAACCAGCAGAGCATGCATTTCGCTTTCCTCTTCAACTGGGCTGGCTATCCCTGGCTCACCCAGAAATGGGCCCGCTCCGTGGTGGATCGTTACTACGGCTCGGGCGTCTCCAATGCCTATCTGGGCGATGAGGACCAGGGCCAGATGAGCGCCTGGTTCGTGATGGCTGCCTTGGGATTGTTTCAGACCGACGGCGGCTGCCGCGTCAATCCCATCTATGAGATAGCGAGCCCGCTCTATCGCCGTTCGGTCATTCATCTTGGCGGGCGTTATGGCCGGGGGAAGGATTTTATCATAGAGGCGAAAAACGCTTCGCGGCGGAACATCTACGTCCAGCGTGCCACCCTTAATGGAAAACCGCTCCAGACCTTCCATTTCCCCGCTTCCGAACTTCTTCGGGGCGGCAAGCTGCAGTTGGAGATGGGCCCCTTGCCCAACAAGCAATGGGGCAAACAGTAAGTATATAATGCTTTTTAATTAAAGAGTTATTGATATGAAACGAAGTCAATGTTTTTTCCATTTGATGCTTTTTGCGGCAATCTTATTATTGCTGTCGTGTGCGGAGAAAGATGAGCATGTGGTATGCCCCAATGCGAAACAGCTCGCATGGGCAGATGCTGAAATTGGCGTGCTCTTTCATTTCGACATGCCCGTCTTTGATGACACATACAACTTTCGCCGCTGGGGCACACACCCTGCTACGACTGCCTTCAACCCCTCGGCGCTTAATACTGACCAGTGGCTTGAAACAGCGCAGTCGCTTGGCGCCAAATATGCTGTGTTGGTAGCAAAGCATTGTAGCGGATTCAGTCTTTGGCCTACTGAGGCGCATGAATATAGCGTAAAGAATTGTCCTTGGAAGGATGGTAAGGGTGACATCGTGGCCGACTTTATTGCCTCGTGCCGGAAGTATGGCATCAAGCCAGGCATCTATGCCAGTACCACCGCTAACGGCTATCTGTACGTTGATAACCCGGGGCTTGTCCAGACGGGGTCTCCTGTTACTCAACAGGAGTACAATGCCATCGTCGTGAAGCAGCTGACGGAGCTTTGGAGCAATTACGGTGACCTGTTTGAAATCTGGTTCGATGGTGGGGTGTTGTCTCCGAAGGAGGGCGGAGCCGATGTGCTGGCGCTCGTCCAGAAGCTTCAGCCTGATGCCATTGCCTTTCAAGGGCCGTATGGCCACAGAAACCTCATCCGCTGGGTGGGCAACGAGATAGGGACGGCTCCCGATCCCTGTTGGGCCACGGCCGACTCCACAACCAACTCCGACGGTGTGCGTGTGGTTACAGGGCTGAACGGCAGAGCTGATGCACCCTTCTGGTGTCCAGGCGAATCGGACTTCACGTTGCGTTTCAACCGTTCATATCAAGGGGGATGGTTTTGGCACGAAGGGCAGGATAATCTGATGTTCTCCGTCGATGAACTGATGAAGAAATATGAGACCAGCGTGGGACGTAACACCAATATGCTGCTGGGCATCGTCATCGACGATCGAGGGCTTGTACCCGATGCTGATGTGAAGCGCATCGCTGAGTTTGGCCATGCCATCCAAGAACGCTACGGTACGCCTGTAGTTCACACTTCCGGCAAGGGCGACATCGTCTCGTTAAATCTAAAACAACCTAAAACGATAGATCGCCTTGTCTTACAGGAAAACATCAAATACGGGGAACGTGTGTTGAAGTGGCATGTGGAAGGGACATTAGCCAACGGCTCTGTCGTAACGCTTTGTAGTGGCGAGAACATTGGGCACAAGCGTATAAGCAGTTTCGAGCCAGTGGAAGTGAAAGCAGTAAGACTTGTTGTTGACGAACAGAAGGCCAAGCCCATTATACGTCATTTTGCCGTATTTGAAGCCAAACGATAAGCAGGAAAAAATAATAAACTATGAATGAGTTCCTCCATATAATCGTCATCTACCTCATTGTCACCAATGTGATGGCATTCCTCATGTTCGGCGTTGATAAGTGGAAGGCCAAAAAGTCAAAATGGCGCATTAGGGAAGCTGCGTTGCTGACGCTGGCTCTCCTTGGCGGTAGCGTGGGCGCGTGGTTAGGTATGAAGGTCTGGCATCACAAGACCTTGCACAAGAAATTCCGCTATGGCATACCGGCCATCATCGTCGTGCAGTTGATAGTCGCTGGCGTGTTGTTGTTCAAATTCGGAACAGGGAATTAACCCTTTGTCGGAGAAATAAGTTGCCTTGCCCCTTCTACGGCAGGGTGACTCGGAAGAGGGCGCTCTCGGTGTGCTCCTGTCGGATGATTTGCTTCATGCGGGCCACGATGTCGGGGTACAGGGCCGACACGTCGTTGTCCTCATGGAGGTCGTCGGCGAGGTTGTAGAGCTTACATTCGCCCGCCTTCACCACCAGCTTCCATTCGCCCATGCGCACGCCCATCATGTCCGTCTCGTGGAACTCCCAGTAGAGGAAGTCGTGCCTCAGCTGCTCGCCCTCGTGTCCCAGCAGGGTGGGAGCAAAGCTGATGCCGTCGAAGTAGTCGTGCGTTAGGCGCGGATTGACGTACTTCTCGGGGAAGCCCTCGTCGCCGATGAGCTCGCACACCGTGGGCATCACGTCGTAGAACGCCAGCTGATGGTCGTTCACCGTGCCCGCCTTCACATGTCCCGGCCACCTGACGATGTAGGGGATGCGGATGCCGCCCTCGTGGGTGCTGCGCTTGATGCCCCGCAGCAGGCCGTCGCGGTTGAAGAAGGTGGGGTCGGCGCCGCCCTCCTCGTGGGGGCCGTTGTCGGAGGTGAACACCACGATGGTGTTTTCGTCAAGCCCATGCTCACGAAGGAATGTCAGCACTTCGCCCACATAGGCGTCGAGGCGCGTTATCATGGCGGCAAACTGGCTGTGGGCGCAGTCGGTGTAGTGGTACATGGTGCCGGGGCTGCCGGCATATGACTTTTCGTCGTGGAACATCTTCTGGTAGCCGCTGAGCAGGCTGTCGCGCGGCTGGAACAGCTCGGCATGGGGCAGCGTGTAGGTGAGCAGGCCGGCGAAGGGCACGTCGGGGTGCTTGGCCCGCTCCTCCAGCCATGCCATGGCCTCGCGGTGGATGAGGTCGGCGCTATACTGGGTGCGCTGCTCATACGTGTCGGAGCAGGGCATGCCGTACCGTATGTTGTCCTCCAGCACGATGCGCACCACATCGGTGTCGCCTCGCGAGGGACTGTAGCGATTGAGGAAGTTGGGGTAGTAGGCATGGGCCTGATGTTGGCAGATGTAGCCAAAGTACTCGTCGATGCCTCTTGTCTTGGGGGTGCTGGTGCTGCCTTCGTAGCCTCCTGCCCACTTGCCGAACATGCCGGTGGTGTAGCCGTTCAGTTTCAGTACCTCGGGTAGGATGATGTGGGCCGTGTCGTAGGGCTCCTGTCCCACCTGCGTGTGGTCGGCGTTGTCGCCGTAGTAGATGATGGGGCTGCTCTTCCAATGCTCCTTGTTGCCGCGCACCCATGTGTGTCCGCTGTGCTGCCCCGTCATGAGGCAGGCACGGCTGGGGGCGCTGACGGGGCTGCCCGCATAGGCCTGGGTGAAGCGCATGCCCTCGCGTGCCATCTGGTCGATGCATGGGGTGCTGATGTAGTGCTGCCCATAGCATCCCAAGTCGCCATAGCCCATGTCGTCGCACATGATGTAGATGATGTTGGGCTTCCGTGTTGTCTGTGCATAGGTGGGAGCCAGCGCGGCGGTGCTGCCTGTGAGGATGAGAATGTTTCGTAAGATGTTCCGGTCCATGGTTTTCATTTTTGCCATGCAAAGATAAGCAAAAAAACACGCCCCTAAAACAATTATTCAGAAAAAAGCCGTATCTTTGCAAAAACCAAATGAATTTCAATCCTTCCGTTATGAAACGCATCTTCTTCCTTCTCTGTTTGACGGTATCATGCACGCTTGTTTCCCAGGCCGACGACAGCCCGCTGCGGCTGGGCGTGGCAGGCATCACTCACGGCCATCTGGGCGAAGTGGTGCGCCGCATGAACCGTGGTGACTTCGTGATTGTGGGCGTGGCCGAGCCCCGCGACGACTATCTTGCCAGGAACGACCTGACCAGACGGCTCGACGCGAGCCTCTTCTATGCCGACCTTGAGCAGATGCTCGACGAGCGGAAGCCTGAGGTCGTGGTGGCCTATGGCAGCATCTACGACCATCTGGCCGTCGTGGAGGCCTGTGCCCCGCGTGGCATACATGTCATGGTGGAGAAGCCGCTTGCTGTCAACGAAAAAGCCGCACGCCGCATGGCCCGGCTGGCTGAGAAGTACGGCATCCATGTGCTCACCAACTACGAGACCACCTGGTACACCACCAACCAGCATGCCCGCGAGCTCATCGACGAGGGGAAGATCGGCACGCCCCTTCGCATCAATATCTACGACGGACACGAGGGCCCGAAAGAGATAGGCTGCAGCCCGATGTTCCTGGAGTGGCTCACCGACCCTGTGCTCAACGGCGGGGGCGCCGTGATCGACTTTGGCTGCTACGGGGCCAACCTGGCCACCTGGCTGCTCCACGGGCAGCAACCCAGGAGCGTCTATGCGGTACTGAAGACCCACAAGCCCGACGTCTATCCCAAAGTGGACGACGATGCCACCATCGTGGTGGAGTATCCGGGCTGCACGGTTCAGATCATGGCGTCGTGGTGCTGGCCTAAGGGACGCAAGGACATGTATGTCTATGGCTCGCGCGGCAGCGTGTTCCAGTTAACCCCCACGCGCATGGAGACACGCATGGAGGGGCGCGACAGCGGGCCTTTCGATGCGCCGCAGCTGCAACCGCCCTACGACGATTCGTTCCGTTTCCTGCGTGCCGTGGTGCGCGGCGAGATTACACTTCCGCCTTACGACCTCAGTTCGTTGGAAAACAATCTGATGGTTGTGCGCATTCTGGATGCTGCCCGTCGTAGCGCACGGACAGGGCGTCCCGTGAAGTTCTGACTATTCCGGAAAGACTCTCAGCTTTACTGCCTCTGTTATTGGGCTCTGTCGATACCGCTGCAGCGGGCGGTATAAAATTGACGGAAATCCGACCATTTGTAATAGGGATAGCTATCGGTGGGGATGGGTAGGGTAGCCTCCTTGCCGTTGAGCAGGCATTTTACCAGCACATCGTCATCGTTCTTCTTGCTGCGGTAGAAGATGAGCTGGAGGTTGCTGGCTTTGCAGGTCTCCCAGTTCTGATAGCAGTTTTTCACCTCATAGGGATTCTCGGGGTCTTTGTCGGCGTCGTTGATGCCCATCAGGATGTGGAGCGGCCCCAGGCAGTTGTCGTGCCCGAAGCGCAGGTCGGCTATGTGGTCGCTACTGCCGTCGAGCACGGCGTCGGCCTTGCGAATGATATCCTGGAGGATGGGAATCATGGTGTACTGTTCGGGGAACAGCCAGGAGTAGGCGCCTAGGTTGGCGCTCTCCCAGCGCGCCGCAATCTCCGCATCGCTGACGAGGTTGCCCATCATGCCCTCATGGCCGATGTTGGGCAGCGAGGTGTAGAGGTTGATGAGGTTGTCGCCGATTTCTTTCATGTCGCCCGGCAGGCCTTCCGTGCTGGAAAACGTTCGGCTAATCACCTTTTCGCGCAGGTTGTCGTTGTCCTTGAACTGGCTGATGTTCTTCTCAAAACGGGGCCTTGGCTTGGGGAAGTCGTGCTTCACGGGGTTCAGCCTGTCCACCGGCACCACGCCGTCGAGGGTGAAGCGCGACGACTGCTCCCGAATCTCTATCTTTGGGTTACATTGCACCAGCTCCTGGCAGAAGCCCGACATGCTGAGCACGCAACGGCCCGTCAGCGACGAGATGGCCAGCACGTTGCCGCCCTTCTTGAACACTTCGGGGAAGCTGTTGTACATGGTGCGGGCGATGCGCTGGTGCTGCTCCCAGCCCAGGTCCGTCAGTTCGCTGACGCCCGTCGAGAGCTCGTCCTTGGCAGCCTCGAATCGCTTATAGAAAGCCTCGCCCTCGGCCGTGAGCTGCTTTCTGCTGTGGGCTGTGGTCAACAGGCTGTCCAGATCGCGATAGAGGAGGGCGTTCCAGTAGTAGCGTGAGCCGTGGCGCCCATAGTGGCTGATGTAGAACGGCTTGTAGCCCTTCGGGGCCTTGGTCAGTTTCTCCGTTGTGAACTCATACGGGTAGTCCGTTCCGTAGGCTTTCCTCGGATTGGTCTTCAGTATGTCTGCCGGAGAGCTGCCTAAGCGATAGCTCACAAAGGCCACATGGCGGCTGTCGGGCGCCCACGAATTGGTGTTGATGGTTCCTTGTCCGCCAAACAGTTGCACCATCAGACGGGGCGTTCCGCCCTCGGAGGGCATCATCCACAGCTCCACGTTCTTACCCGCAAGATGCTCCCCAGGCTCCAGGTCGCCCACGTGATAGGTGATGTATATCACCTGCTTCCCGTCGGGAGAGACATGGGGAAACCACGCATTACGCGTCGTGTCGAACGTCATCTGCGTCTGCTCGCTGCCATCGGCTTTCATGCGCCACACCTGCATCAAGCCTGTCCGCACGCTGTTGAACCAGATGTGCCGTCCGTCGGGGCTGTATTCAGGGCCGTCGTCCAGCCCTGGCGCATCGGTAAGCTGCGTCTCCTCGCCTCCGGTGGCGGGGATGGTGTAGATGTCGGCACCCTTCTCGTTGTCGCGGAAGGCGCAATATGCCAGCGTCTTGCCGTCAGGGCTCCAGCCGTGCAGGTAGCTGGGGCTTTTGGGTGTGACCTGTCGAGGCGTGCCGCCATCGACGGGCAGCACATAGACATACGAGCCCCAGCCCGAGGTGCTGTCGTCGGCCCCGCTCACAGCCAGCCACTTACCGTCGAACGACAGCACGTGGTCGTTGTTGCACTTGTTTACAGGCTGTGTGTCCACCAGCCGAACCTCGCCCTTGCCCTTCGCGTTAATCTTGTAGATCAGTCCGCCTGAGTTGAAGTAGATCCATCGTCCGTCGCGCGTCCAGTTGGGAGCCTCTATGAGGTGGTCAAACTCCCTGACAATCCTTCGTTCGCCCGTCCGGGTGTCCAGCACCTCCAGCCCGCTTGTTACGCTGTTCTGCTGCTGTGCCTGCATGTTTGTTGCCATGCAGAGCATGCACAGGGCAACCCAATAAGCCGTTCGTGTGGCCATACACCTTTGAGTTCTTTTGTTATTATCCATAGAATTGAACTTTTTTCTGGATACAAAGATAGTGCGAACCGAGAGAAAATGCAAATTTATTTGTGATTTCCCGAAGCGCCGCCTATCTAAAAAGCTAATACTCTCTGTAGCCACCAACAAATACCCGTTTTTTGTGTAGACATGTGTAGTAAAATGTAGTAATCGTGTAGTAATCGTGTAGTAATTTGCCTATCTACATCGCTCAATGGTTTATGTCCCAGCAAAATAGGGCTTTTAGTGTAGTAATGTAGTATTTTTTCATGTTTTTTATGGGGAGTATTCCCTCGTTTGACGGCAATTTCTGCACGTAGTGCGATATTTATAAACAGCGCCCTTGTTTATATAAACACGGCCCCTGTTTATATAAACTGCGCCCGTGTTTATAAATAGTTGCTTGGGTTGCGGAATTATTCCCTTGGGCTGTGCTGCTAGATGCTTGGGCTGACAAATTAGCCCATTGGGCTGTGAAATTAGCCCACTGGGCTGTGAGAATAGTTGCTTGGAATATCAAAAAAACATCAGAATTAACGGTTTTTGCTGTGTTTTGAGGCCTGAAAAAGCAGGTTTTTGATACTTTTTGTGCTCATTTTGAGCTTTGACATAGCCGGAGCAGCTGGTTCTTCCATGTCGTATATCGTTGTCTGATTGCTTTTTAGATGAAACGAATCGTAGCCGGGCATGTCAATTACAGTTATGTCAGTTATTTTTTAAAGGGTATCATTCTCGCTTCCCTACCTTATTTTATATTATAATATATTAATTATTAATTAATTATATAATAATATAAAGGAGAATGGAGAAAACACTTACCCTCAAAAACCTAATTGTAATTGACATAACTGACATACCCGCTACACAACTCTCTCTCTTACAAGCCCTTCTTCCCTATGAGGCCTGTTACAATAAACAACTTTTCCAATTTACTTTGTTTAATGCATCCGTTAATCCTGCATAATCAAGAGTTTCTAATGGTCTTTTATTAGGCGCGAAACTACAAGAGTTCACCTTCTTGTCCCATGAAACAGAATAGAAGTTTTCTGGTCGCTTACAGGCAAGTAGGCATTAAGGGCTTTGAAATGGTTCCCCTCCAGCTACAGATGCCAGCTGCTTAAGGGTTGGCGTGTTTGAGAATCGCTGCGGCACAAGGATAATCTGGTCACTTTGCAGTATCTTAGTCATTCGCTGAAATACTTTGGTAGCAGTTTCTATCTTATCAGCGCCAACTAACAGATTGAGGCCAGGTTTTATCCCAATGGCATCAATTCTTGGAAGCAATGACTCAACCCTCTGCACTTCCCTTTCGTTATCAGGTTGATGAATGGTAATATGGATTTTATCTGGCTTACATTGCTCCAGTTTCTGCCATACATCAGTTTCTTCCAAAGGCAATCCATTGGATGTAACAGACAAATAGCACTTCGGATACAGTGCCTCTATCACCTCAAACTCGCCCTCGTATTCAAATGGCTCTCCACCTCCCAGAGATACTGCCTTTATGCCATGAGCTATACAATCAGAAGCAAAATCAATTACCTCAGACGGTTTCCACATCGTATTACCATCTCGCCTGCTATGGTTATAGCAGAAAGAGCATTGCTTAGAGCAATAATTAGAAAGGTCTATTGAAAGAAGTTCAATCATTATCGCTCTTCTTTTATATGACGATGCTTATCCCAATTGAATTCCTCTGCCTCACCATTTGCAATAAGGATATCCATTCTTTCTTTAGTAATAATCGTGTTACTCTCTTCATTATAGTAAATCAAACTGTCATCTGAAGATGCTAGTTCCCACCAAATCTTCCCATCATATACATAGTCCATGCTCCATATATGTTCAACAGGCATCAATTCTGCAAGTTGAATGCGTTCAGTTTCTTTAAATTTGAGTGGCAGTTTATGCATCTTTGCCTGTATCTCCTTTGGTAATTGATCAATCTTTAATGGCGATGGAGGATTGGTAAGTCTCATTGCCGGCAGATCATTAAGAACATAGTCTTGATGATAAATGAACAAAGGAAATGCATTGGTATTTTTTACCCCTTTTTCTTCGTAACCTTCAGCCCATTGAGTACTATAATGGGGTGCTTCATATTTTGCAAGAATCACATTGTTTTTTTCGAGTAGTTCAACACCTTCCTTGTTGTCAAAGAAATCTACGTAAAACAATCCTTGTTCTTTAGACAGGCAAATTGGACGCTGAAACGAACTTCTATCTTTACTCAAAGCCTGTTTCAATATTTCCAGTTTTGACATATCTATCTTAATGATGACATACATCCATTCAGAATTAGACCATCCATATTCATTTTTATCCCAATTTCCGTAATTGTCTGTGGGTTCTATTAACAAAGAGAAAATTTGTTCTGGATTTAACATGTAGTCTTTAATCAAATCCCCATTATCAATGGAAAAATCATCCCAAAATACCTCTTCCACACAGTTCTGTTCATAGCCTCCAACAGGTACAGGTCCGTTGTCTTCAATATCTATGACACCAACGTTACCATCTTCATCTACACAATACCATGCCGTTGACATGGAATGAGTTGCTGGGTATTCCTTGTTTATCTTCATTATTTATCTCGTTATTAGAACATATCAAAAAACTTAATTCATGAGTTATCAATATCGCTAAAGTCATCAAAGATGACATCTATGAAATCATCACCAGACAAGTTAAGTTGATTTTGGAAATAATCGGAGAACATTATGTGCTTTGCATTCTTCTTCCAGTCTTCTTTCTCCCAATCCTCCAACCATGTATCGTCTTTTAGGTATTGATATGATTGGGCGTATTCCTTTAAATCATCTGAAGAATAATTAGCTCGTTCGTAAATCTCCATTGTTGGGCCTTGGTCAGCACATATAATCACCTCCTGGCAACCAAACATCTTAGCTTGTTTGTATATTTGCATCCGATAATTGTATAACCGTTCTCGATTTTCTTGGCTTGATGAGTAAAATGCTTCTTCCCACCTATGCCATCTTTCAATTACATACACATCAAGATTAATTGTCTCTTTAAAGATTCTAATATCAAGTTTTTCTTTTTTATCTTCTATTTCGTATAACTCGAAAGAGTCTTCAATATCGTCAAGTATCAAATCCGCATATTTACCTTCAAAGGTTGCCTGACGCAGTTTCTCAATACCTACTGATTTCAGTATTTGATGTGCCTGATAATCAGAAACCGTCATTTGCAGATAGTCTTCCGAATCATTTACTTCAAACTTCCCGAGTTCAATCAATTCATACCCTTCTACTTTTCTTACGACGTTATTTGCACTATCATACTCGTATTCATTCTGATATACGAGCCTGATATTCTTCTTCATCCTCTTTGCAACCTCTTTTGCCGTTGCAAAAGGATCATTGACAGGCAAATTATGCCTTAAACCTATTTCTACTACATCCCAACCCATTACTGTTGCTCTCTCTAAAAACCAGTAATCTCTCCAATTACAGCAAATCTGTGCTCAGGATTTCCCCCAAGACAAAGTAATAGAACAGAGGACGATTATCATCATGACGACTTTCATAGTCAGCAAGAACATCATCAAACTCGTGGCAGTCAAAACGCTGCTGCAAGTCCTTGACATTCAGCTTGGTTAAACCAATCAACGCGTTCTCAGTACACTCGACTTCAAGGTACCATGACTTGTTATAATCATGGAAATGGATTTTCATTACAGGGCGTGTGGCATTCATAAATTCGTTGAAAGCATCCACATCCATGTCTGCATCATCACGATGTTCAGTCATCCACTTGTCAACGTTCTTGTCGGTAAGACGATTCAAATAGAACTCTGACCCTTGGCGAACTTCCACTTTCTTCTTACCGCTAAGAATTTCTTCGGCATACTCTTTGCGCATGATTAAATCCAACACCTCTATGGGCTCGCACTTGGGCGCGCCAAACTTCTCCATAAACTCGTCTTGTGCAGCGAAATACTGCTCGTCTGTCATTTCTGTGTACCTACTCATTTCGCGTTCCTTTTTTAGTTAAACTTACGAATCACGGTGCAAAGAAAAATAGAGGTTGTCTCAATGTGTGAGACAACCTCTGAAAAAAATAAATATTATTCAACGGAATCTTCTGGAGGATACTTTTCATTATATATTTCAATCAAGCTCTTACTTCCATAAAGCCAATATGGCGCAGGTGCGATAGCTTTTGAAGTATCTTTTAGTTTTTGAGTTACGGCAGTCAAAGAATACTCTTCTCCTTTATATTTAACCTTCCTTTCTCCACTCACTATTACATAGATTTCCTGATTGTCTTTCCATAAAAGGCGTTCTCCATCCTGAATTCCCAATTCATGATAATTCAATGTTGGACGTTTTTTTCTTTGTTCGCTTTCTTCACGTTCTCTTTCTTCTGTTGCCCGAGTTTGTGCTTCTAATTCAGAAGGGTCTAGATTCTCCCTTAAGATAACATTCGTGTAATCTGTAACATCCTCAATCTCAATCACACGGAGCATTGCAATTACCCTTTCTGCTTCCATATGGAAGAATTCTCGACGAGGATTAACTCTATCTGGCGCAAAGGCAACATGTAACGCTTGCTCTATCTTCCTTGTATCTTCTTTCCTTACTTTACTTGCATGGACAGCTTTAAAAGGAACAGGAACACCTGTTGTGTATAGATCATTTAATCTGTTTCTATAATCATCTCGTATAGTCATGCCAATTTTTACTAATCCTGGCATGTAATCGTTTTTAAGGACGTAAACGTAACCATACTCTTCATTTGATTGTGGCATAATTATTTAATTTGTTTTTTTAGTTTATAATTATATTTGTCAAATAATCACATTACAAAAATGACACAGAGATGTCTCAATTCGTGGAACAACAGCAAAAAATCAAATTATTCTGCATTTTCTTTTTCCGGGGGTAAACCATAGAGCATAGCAGCATCCAAATGCATCTCGTGAACCTCATCGGCAAGCCAATCTGGCGAGAGGACTTGAACAGTACTACCCAAGCCCAGCAAATGGCGTGTGAGGTCAATCGTGGGGCGCAAGTTTAGTTCAAAGTCGGAATAGTCTTCGCCCTCCTCGATGATTTTTTGGCTGTGATGGATGGGGAGGTCTCGCAAGTAGTAGCGCTCTTGACCGTAGGCACGGATAACGATGCGCTCCATTGAAGTGCCATCATGCACCAACACGCCGAAGTTCTCGCTGAAATACGTTGCGGCATCGAAGTTTGAGTCAATCTGGAACTTTACATTCGTCAATTCCAAATTTCTGATTCTGTCGAATGCAAACATGCCGAAGTAATCGTCGGCCTCCATTTCTTTCGTGGCATCGCGATGGAAATGGCCTAGAATGTACCAACGCCTGTTGAACAGCTTGATACAATAGGGCTCAAAGTCCAACAGTTTGGATTCGTCTGTCCCATACCGCTGATAGCAGACCTTTACCCTTACGTTCTTCTTCATCGCCTCAATCATCTGGGGAAGATACTCCCCTCCAGAAGAGGATGCTTCAAGGAGTATTCGGTTTTGTAACGATAGGCTTTCGCTGAGGACATTGTTTACAGACAGAGTGGAGAGCATCCAATTCTGCACGCTGTCTTCCTTAAGCACTTCGTCGTTAGCTATGAAATATTTGTAATCGTTGCGACGATCGCAGTCGATAATTAAGCCGAAGATGTCCTCGATGGCATCCTTGTGACGATTGAACGTAGCACGGGCCAAGGGGATTCCCTCACTCATGTCCGTTTCTAACCAGCGCTCGTTTATTTCGGCAAAAGTGATAGCCTTGGCGTGGTAGATGGTATTTACCAACCAAATGTATTCCTTGAAAAGAGAGGGTGTCTTCATGGGGATTTTGATGTTACATGTTTTTTATTCGAAAAAAACGACTCATTTGTCGTTAGTCTATCAATAGTATAGAAGGGACTTGCCCGTTTTTTCTGGCGATACATACCTCTATAAGATTCTGCTACAAAGATACGACGCAGTAGGCAAACAACCAAGAAATACGGCACTTTTGTTTCAACCCACTAAACGGAAGGGCGTTGAAAAGACCGTTAATCTCTTATGGAGGGGCTATCGAACGGTCTTCTTCTCTCCGCCAATGATGTAAACGCCAGGGGCAAGTCCCTCGGTGGATGTTCCTATGCGCAGGAGACGGCCGTCGATGCTATAGATGGCGTCGGGATTTCTCCGCGACAGCTCCTCGGCTGTTTCCGTCGGACGGATGCCCGAGCCCTCTTTTACCACAATGGTACGCGAAAGTCCTGGAGCGGCGTTGTCGGGTTTCTTTCCGTTGGAGAACGAGGAGATGGTGGCTGCATGTATCAGACGCGTGGACGAAGCTTCGCTGAAGCTGTTGTACTTGCTGACGCCCTCCTCGTCCTCTTCGTCGCCAGCGATGAAGTCGAGCTGGTAGGTGCCGGGCACGCCGTCGGGGGTAATCTGGAAGGTGATGGCGATGCTGTCGCAGCCGTTGCGCCAGCAGGCCGTCATGTGCTTCGGCACGCGCCTGACGGTGACGAACGCCCACCAGCGATAGCCTGCCTTGGGGGCTCCGGCATTGTAGAGGTCGGAGAGGTGGGCGTTGTACTTCATGTTCTGGCGGCCGGCGACCTTGGTGCCGTCGCTGTAATAGACCCAGTCCTCGGCATACTGCTGGTGGCAGCCGGTGGGGACGGCGACGGTCCAGCCCTCGGGTACGCGCACGGCGGCGACGGACCAGTCGGTGGTGAAGTTCTGCGTCGAAGAGCCGTCGTCGGCTACCACAATACGCGCTTCGAAGGTTTCCGTCCCCGTCACTTCGGTGGGGGCATAGGTGCGGATGATTTTGTAGCACGAGGTGACAATAGCGCCCAGTATCACAAAAGCGACTAGAACCCGCGCGGCATGTAAAGCCTGATGCTTATTCCTTATATACATGTTGTTCATATGCGTGGTCAGTTAATCATTGGTCGTCGTCGGGGTCGTCAGCAAAGAGTGCCTGCCAGTTGAAAACCCGGAAGAAATAGGGGCGGTAGAAGTCGGCGCTGCCGGTGGAGTTGAAGTTGTCGTTCCAGTTGGCGGCATCGGTGTTGGTGGAGAACACCAGTTCGCCCGTTCGCGAAAGACCTTGATGGAGATGGGGCATGTAGAAGTTCTGGTAGGTGCGCGTGCCCTTCTTGTCAAGCACGTAGGGCAACGTCCACAGTTGGTGGCAATGTTCAAACGGTCCCCAGGGATGGCGGCTGCGCATGATATAGACCTGCTTGCTGAAGACGAATCCCTGAGCCGTCATGTAGTACCAGTCGCCCTCCTTGAACACCCATGCGGTGGAGACGGAGCGTGAGCTGATGGCCGAGCGGTTCACCTCCTCTGTTGTCGGATAGGTGTCCTGCCAATGGAAATTGCCTTGGGCATCGGCTACGTAGTACTCCCATCCGCTGCGCAGGTCGTGTGTCTTCGAGCGTGCCACCACGGGGCTGGAGGTGTTCAGCAAATCGCCCTCATTCTTCTTGAACTGGTTGCACGCATAGAGATAGGTGTGCCCGTCCTCGTCCTCCCAGAGCGTCTGGCCATAGCCGATGGGGTCTTTCTCAAAGAAGTTATGGTCCACGGAGATCAGGCTCAGATAGGTGTCGTCGCCGGGCGTTCCTTCGAGGCTGTAGATGGCGAGGGCGCGGTTGTCGCTCTGCATGAGGTTCTGCGTGCCGTTGTAAACCCCCGCCCAGAGCACCTGCAGCTGGCCGTCGACCACCGTGCCGTCGCCCGCCCAATAGAGATACTGCTGGTCGATGTCGCCGTTGGCAATCTGGGAGGCTGTCTTCTCGCCCTTCGGATGACGGAGATGCGTGCGGGCGTTGTAGTAGCGCGACGACGAGGGGTTGGTCGTATTCACATAATCGGCAAGCCAGACGAGGTTGGTGGCGTTGTCCCCCGGCAGGCCGTCGTCGCCCGGCGTCTGCACCATGATGGTGTTGCGGGGGAAGTTGCTGTTGGTCCGGGCGCGGCTGCTGGCCGACACACGGCCGTAGAAGCTGTCGTTGAACGACCAGAACAGATTGCCGCCGGGCAGCAACGTTGTCTGCACGCCGTCGCCGCCGTTCCAACCCAGCGTACGGGTGAACAGCTCGTCGTAGAGCTTGTCCTTATAGACATAGACGTTGTGGTCCGAGCAGTTATGGGGCATCCAGACCAGGTTCCAGTCCTCCTTGATGATTGGGGCGGGGAAGCGCACCGTGTCAGCCTCGACCTCGCGCGTGAGGTCATCGCCGGCGCGGACGCCCATCGCCGTCAGCAGAAGGACGGGAATGCACAGGAGAAGTCGTTTCTTCATAATCGACAATGGTTTCATTCTTATTCAACTCATCTGAAGTTCTACACTCCTTGGACATGCAAGACTTGAGATGTTTTACCTCTATAACGACTCAGTTCGCCGATTCCCGCAAATCCTCCCGAAAAAGAGGCGTTGTTTCTTTGCGTCCGTTCGTCTTACAGGTCGCCAGGCTGTTCACGTGCATCCTGTCCGCTGGCGGCGGTCGCCATAGTTCCAGCGAAAAGGAGTGCCATCAGGGTACGTCGCTTCATCCCTGAGCGTCTTCGGGCTTATGGCGTAACAATGCGATAATGGCCGCTCAGGTGCATGAAGGCGAAGAGGCGCAGCAGACCGTCGTAGTAGGCATCAAAGTATCCGTCGTCGAAAGGCTCGTGCCGGGCGTTCCAGAGCGCATCGACGAATTCCTTGCTCTTTGTGTGTGAGCACATCATGGAGGCGGCAGCCGTGGTGGCGACGAGGCCGATGCTGTGGCGCAGTTTGCGGAAGCCCCCGGCTCCCAGAATCTCGCCCTCCTCGGGCACGGTGCCGTCGGGGCGATACTGGTCGAGGAACGTGTCGATGCCTTGCGAGTAGAAGAAGTTCTGGATTGTCTCGCCGTACCTGCGCTGCCACTCGCCGTCGGCACAACTCCATTCGTAGTCGAGGGCGATGTTCATCGGCACGCGCCACGAGTCGTAGCGGAAGTTGTTGTTGCCGTTGCGGCGGGGAGCACCCTGTGCCATACCCGGGAAGCGCGGCATCTGCATCTCGCTGCCGTCGAACTGACACTGGTCGCCGTTCAGCCCCGTCTGCTCGTTGATGCATTTGTGGAGGAACTCGCGGCTCCTCCGGGCACATTCCATCCAGTAGTCGCTACGTCCGTCGTCGCCCCAGCGGGCCCATACCTCATAGAAGGCAGGGATGTGGTAGCTGGGATCGGTGAAGCGCTGTCCCCAGCCGTCGGGCGTGAACGTGATGAGCTTCGTCTCGGGGTCGATGAGGTACATCTTCTGCGGGCCCTGCTGCTGCCCGCCGCCAAAGCCGCCGAAACCCCCGGGACGAGCTTCCGGCGTGTACTCGCGAGGCTGGATGCAACTGAGGATATGCTGCGCCTCGGCCTTGTAGTCGATGCCGGTGTCGTTGCCCCAACGGTTCGAGGCAAAGATGAGGGCGGTGATGAAGTAGAGCTCGCCGTCGCTGGCAGCGCCGTCGCTGTTGTGCGTTCCGTCGGTCTTGCAGCTCCATGCAAAGTAGCCTTCGCGACTGCCGCTCTGGTGCTGCATGTACTTTTTGCTCCAACGCCAGAGGCGGTCGAAGATGTCCTTTTCGCCAAACTGCACGGCAATCATCATGCCGTACGACATGCCCTCGGTGCGAACGTCGTGGTTTTTGATGTCGCTGACATATCCCATCGAGTCGCCCACCTCAAAATAGACCTTGTTCGGGCCGTGGAACACGTCGTTGAACACCTCCTTCACCTTGGCCTCCACCTCGTCGGGCTGGTAGCCCATTTCCACGAAGAGGTTACGGTATTGGCCAGACTCGAAGGCTCCTTTTGTCCAAGGGGTGTAGCCCACCCGCTTCGCCTCCTGCAATGCGATGCAAGCGACCAAGCAGCAAGTGGAAAGGATGAATAGCTTTTTCATATCCAAATACTTATGTTGTGATTATTATCTGCCGAGGTGTTACTGTTCGTTCTTTATCAGTCGGACACCGTAGATCTCGCCTATCTGTTTGCCGGGCTTGGCCACGAATCTGATGCGCACTTGCTGCTTGCCCTGTAGTAGCTCGGCGGGGATGGGGAATGTCTCGTACTTAAATTCAGAGATACGGTACTTGCCTGTATTATTGACGCTGGCAAGGAGCTGGTCGTCAACGAAGATGTCAAACTCGTGGGTCTTCCACTCACCTACGCCCCAGAACTTCAGACGGAGCGAAAGGTCGGTACGGCCGGCGGTCTGCATGAGGTAGCTGAACGAGTGGCCGTTGCGGGCATCGCGCCAGAAGACGTCGTTGGTGTTTCCCGTGACGGAGCCGTCGGTTTCCATCTTATGGTCGGTCTCGGGCTGTTGCTCACCGGGCTGCACCTTGTCGACGGTGCGCTCCTCCAACGCCTGGCGTTCTTGCTCGGCCCGTGCTATTTCGGCCATCCGTCCCCTGTAGCTCTGCTCCGACAGGGCGAGCCAGTACATCATGTAGCGACTGTCGTGAATCTCGAAGAATGGCTGCAATTCGAGCGGGGAATGGATGGATAATGGATAATTGACAATGGATAATGGGCTGTCTCCTCCCTGCCTGGCGTCCAGCGTGAAGTGCAGGGGCTTGCCGCTAATGGGCTGCAGGTGGTTTGCGATGCCCTCGATGTCATTGCTGATGAGGATGGGGGCTTCGTCGATGGGCAGCTTCTTGCCGCTGGCATACTGTCCGAAGCGGCTGTCGTCGGCGATGAGGTGTGCCAAGTCCTCCGTGCCTGTTTTCATGCCGAGCAATATGGGGCCGTGCATCAGGGCTATGTACTGAGGCACGTTGGGGAGATACTTCACGCTGTTGTGCATGGGGAACGTGATGTCCACCACATCGCCCTTTTTCCATTTGCGGTCGATGGTGACATAGCTGGAGGGGCCCGTAACGATGGAAACGGGTTTGCCGTTGACCTTCACCACAAATGCTCCTGGTGCCACCCAACCGGGATAGCGAACCAACAATGGGAACTGTCCCTTGCCCTCGGCGATGGTGATGCGGCTTGTCTCCCCATACGGGAAGGCGGTTTCCTGACGCAGACGGATGCCCCGATCACGCCAGTTGAGTTCGGAAGCTGCGAAGAGGTTCACGTAGAGGGCGTCGCCCACATGGGTGTAGATGAACTGGCCATACTTGCTGTGGTTTTCCATTCCTGTGCCCACACAGCACCACATGGCCTCGCCCGGAGCGGAGTAGTTGCGATAGTGGCGGGGACGGGCAGGGGTGAAATAGACGTAGCCGCCGTGTTCGGGATGCTGCGACGAGAGGATGTGGTTGAAAGTCGCCAGCTCGTAATAGTCGGCATAGCGGGCTTCGGGGTTGCGGCGATGCAGGTCCTCGGTGAGCTTCAGCATGTTGTTGGTGTTGCACGTCTCGGGGCCGTCAATGTCGTTGATAAAGTCCGTGCAGGCCTCCTTGCTGGGGAAGTGCTCACGACGGCTGTTACCGCCGAAGGCCAGCGAGCGTTCACCCGTCACGATGTCCCAGAAGAAATCGGCAGCATGGAAAAACTGTTCGTCGCCACTCAGCTCGGCAATACGTTCGAAGCCAACCACCTTCGGCACCTGCGTGTTGGCGTGCATATTGTCGAGGCAGTCCACGCGCTGCGACATGGGCGTGAGCAGACGGCGGTGAGAAAACCGCTTGGCCGCATTGAGGTATTTCATGTCGCCAGTGATGGCATAGGCATCGGCCAGCACCTCGTTCATGCCCCCATGCTCATTGCCCAGCATCTGCTCCATCTGAACATCGCTAAGGCCAGCCGTCAGATCGATGGCCCAGTCGCAGAAGCCGAGGAAGAGCTGTTTCGCCTGAAATCCTATGTCTTTCAGACCCCAAGGCTGCAGCTCGTTGCCGCAATAAAGCCACACGTCGCGCAAGCCGGCGAACATCTTATGGAGGTTGTAGAAGGGAGCCCATGAGCCGAAGTACGTACCGAAGTCGCCCCGCTTGAACGTGCTCCAGATGCGCTCGCTGTTTGGCATGCCACCTACATACCCCTTGCCCCAGTCGGGGTGGTTTTTCGTGTTGGCATCGGCACAGATTTGCAGTTCGCCAATCATATACTCCATGCGCCGCCGACATTCCTCATTGCCCGTGGCGGCATTCATGGCCATCGCCGTCAGATAATGTCCGGCAACGTGTCCGTCCAGTCCGTCCCAGTTTGGGTAGGGCTTGGCTTTGGGCGTCAGGCCTGCCTCTTTGTAATAGGGTGCTAAAAGACGGTCACAGTCGTACTGGAGCAGCGTCTTGATGTTCAGGTCACGGGCCGACTTCAACGGTCCGTCCAGCAGTGTTACATCGCCGAGCGGGAACTCGTCGGCATAGAGCTTGTCTTGAGCGCTCGCCTGCATCACGCTGGTGGCGATGACGAGCATGGCCAGAATCTTTTTCATAAACGGTTTTATCTTAATTTGTTTTATAGAGGCTGAGCACTTCTATCACGCTCGTCCAGTCGGTCTCGGGCTCGAAGCCGAACTTGTCGTCAATGCCAACATTATAATAGAGCTTGGCCTCGAAGTCCGAAAGCGCTGTGTTCGTCACCTCGGGGTTGGCGTTCACATAGTCGAAACGAATGCCGTCGGCGGCAAAATGGTCGAGATACATTGCCAGTTTCTCTCTATAGGTGGAGCTCCATAGGATAAGGCATACGTCGTCGCGATTTGTCATCAGCTGGAGGGCTTCCTTGGCTGAAAGGAAATAGTCGAACGTCTCGGTGTTCTCGTAGCAGGCATGGACGATGGTGTCGTGGATGTCCACAATGACGTAAATCTTTTCCCAGTGACGTTCCGTCTTGCGGTTCATGGCCGCTATGAAGGCTTTTTCGATGGACATGGGCGGAATAGATAATGGAGAATGGATATTTGCAGGGCAAAGTTACGTCTTTTTTCGGATTTTTCGCTATCTTTGCCGCGATTATTCAGGCAAGTAGTACGATTTTTCATGAACGAGATTATTACCCAAGCCAACGATATCATTTGGGGTTACGTGCTGATTGGCGCTCTGGTAGCCTGTGGACTGTGGTTTACGTGGAAGACGCGCGGCGTGCAGTTCCGTATGATTGGCGAGATGTTCCGTCTGCTCACCGACTCGGCGACGACGTCCACCGGCAAGACCGATGACAAGCAGGGAGGACATAAACACATCTCATCCTTTCAGGCCTTTGCCGTCTCTGTCGCCACTCGCGTGGGAACGGGAAATCTGGCAGGCGTGGCCACGGCGATTGCCGTGGGAGGCCCTGGTGCCGTGTTTTGGATGTGGGTTATTGCCCTCATTGGCGCTGCCACAGCCTTTGTTGAATCCACGCTGGCACAGCTCTTCAAGCAACGCCACAAGGATTCGTTCATCGGAGGTCCTGCCTACTACATCCAACGCGGACTTCACAAGCGTTGGATGGCGGTGTTGTTTGCCGTACTCATTACGGTCCAGTTCGGCCTGTCGAACAACTCCATTCAGGCCAACACCATCTGCGGCGCCATGCAGGAGGCCTTCGGGTGGTCGCCTCTTTGGGTGGGAGTCGCATTGGCCGTCATGGCGCTCTTCATTGTGTTTGGCGGCATACATCGCATCGCCAATGTCAGCGCGGTACTTGTGCCCGTTATGGCGATAGGCTACGTGGTGCTGGCGCTCGTCGTCATCATGATGAATATCCAAGAGGTCCCTCACGTGATGAAGGTCATAGTAACCAGCGCTTTTGGACTAGAGCAGACCGTCGGCGGAGCGTTGGGAGCCACCATCATGATTGGCGTAAGGCGAGGCCTTTTCAGCAACGAAGCGGGCGAGGGAAGTGCACCCAATGTAGCTGCGACAGCCTCGGTGACGCATCCTGTGAAACAAGGCTTGATACAGGCGCTGGGTGTCTTTACGGACACGTTGTTGGTCTGCTCGTGCACAGCCTTTATCATTCTTATTAGTGGACTCTACGATGTCCCAGAATTAAACGGCATCATGCTCACGCAGTCGGCCCTACAGTCCGAGATAGGAGCCGCAGGCCCCATCTTTGTAGCTGTGGCTATTTTCCTGTTTGCCTTCTCAAGCATCATTGGTAACTACTATTATGGCGAGGCCAACATCCGCTTCATCACGGCCAATCCGAAGGTGCTGACCGTCTATCGCCTCTTCTCCGGCGGGGTGATGGTGATGTTTGGCGCCATGGCCAGCTTCGAGCTGGTGTGGAACATCGTCGATTTCTTCATGGCGTTCCTCACGGCCTGTAACCTCATCGCCATCATGCTGCTTGGCAAATATGCCTTCCGCCTGCTCGACGACTACCGCCGGCAGAAGCGGCGCGGCATCAAGGAGCCCACGTTCCACCGCAGTCAGCTGCCCGAGATTGAGCACGAGCTGGAGTGCTGGGAATAATTACGCTAAAGATTTCTTTGCTTTCTCCTGTGCTTCCACTACTCGGTCGCACCATGCATCGAAATCAGGGTCGAGGATTTGCGACTCAGGATGGGCAAGGAGATAGGCAACGCAGCGGCGGACGCCCTCGTCGAAACGCACGGTAGCCTGGAATCCAGGAACAGCGCGCTTCAATTTCGTGCAGTCGAAGACCACCGAGACACTCTTGTCTCCCAGCAGATTGCCTTCAAAGTCCCACTCCTTCGGACTGGTAGAAACAATGAAGTCTGAGGCTACATGGCAGGGGTGGAACTCTCTGCCGAGGGCGACAGCTACGCTCGCATAGATTTGGTCCCACGTTAGCGACTCGTCACTCATAATCTGGAACGCCTCACCGATGGCTTTTGGGTTACCCAAGAGGCCGATGAATCCTCGGGCAAAGTCTTCGTTCCATGTCAGCGTCCATAACGACGAGCCGTCGCCATGCACAATGATGGGCTTGCCATCAAGCATGCGCTGCAACACCTGCCACGACCCACGTGGCCCGTGTACGCTGAGAGGCACGGCGCGTTCGCAATAGGTGTGACTGGGACGGACGATAGTCACAGGGAAACCATTCTCGCGGTACTCATGCATGAGCAGCTCCTCGCAGGCAATCTTGTTGCGAGAGTAAAGCCAATAGGGATTTGCAAGCGTCGTACCCTCTGTGATGACATGGCTTGCCGCAGGCTTGTTATACGCCGAAGCCGATGAAATATAGACATACTGTCTCGTACGCCCACGGAACAGGCGGAGGTCACGCTCCACCTGCGCAGGGACATAGCCGATGAACTCGCAGACGGCATCGAACTGCGCGCCAGCTAGCTGACGCAACACCTCAGTTTCGTCATTGATATCGCAGATAACTTGCCTGACGTTTTCAGGCACTTCGTTGCTTCGGTTTCCGCGGTTCAGCAGCCACAGGTCGTGGCCCTCCGCAGCCAATTGTCGGGTAATGGCACTGCTGATGGTACCCGTCCCACCGATAATGAGAATCTTCATGGTTGTTATGGAATTAAATGTTACACGCGCTGGAGTGAAAAAAAGTGGGTATCAGTTTATAAACTTCACTTTCGATGCGTCGCGAGGCCTTGCTTCAGGCTGTTCGTCAGGATAACCAATGGCGATGATGTAGTTCAGTTTATAATCGGTTGGGATGTCGAGACGCTCAAGGAAGAATTTGGCTTTCTCGCTCGACAATATGAAACGCACAGGACCGCCCAGGCAACATGTGCCAAGGCCAAGAGACTGCGCTGCAAGAATCATGTTCTCGCCCAAAAGGCCAGCTTCCAGTTCACCACCTCCGTTGGCAGGGGTGCAGATGCAAATCAGGTTGGGAGCATTGCGAAACATGTTCTTGAAGTCCTTGTCGCGCTTCACTTGCTCGGCGTTTTCCTTTTTATAAACTTCCGTCACATCAGCTATGAGCTTTTGGTCCTCCACCACACGCACCACCCACGGCTGGCGGTTCATACCGCTGGGAGCATTGATGCCGCAGTGTATTACAGCCTCCAGTTTCTCATGTTCAACGGGCTTGTTAAGATATTTTCGGACAGAACGACGTGCCATAATGGTGTTTATCACTTCGTTGTTAATTGGGGTTGCCGTTTGTGCAGGCAATTCAAGCAGGCACGCGGCAGCCATCAGGCAAAAGAAATAGAGTTTTTTCATTGTTTAAAAGTATTATTTAGGATTAAAAGTGTATCTCGGCAAGCATCGTCTCCAGATCGTCAGGATGACCACGGCCAATGATTTCTTTGGTTTTACAATCTATCAGCACTACTGTAGGAATGCCATGAAGGGCATAGTTATACCATGCCTTACTGTCTTGACGCCCTGGATGGTCGTCACGCACATTTATCCACGTCATTCCGTGGTTTACAAGAAACGACTTCCAATTCTTTACCCCAGCATCTTCAGAGACGCTGTAGATCTCTAAACCCTTCGAGTGGTATTTTGTGTAGAGTTCCTTCAGCTGGGGTACGGAGCGGACGCACGGCCCACACCATGTGGCCCAGAAATCCACAAGGACATAGCGGTTGTCAGGATTGTTTACAACGGAGCTCAGGCTGACGGGCTGTCCTTCGACATTAGGGTATTCCATGTCGATGAACAACGGGATGTAGTCACTACCTTCCTCTCTTGGTTCCGTTTTTACGCGGCGTGTCAGTTCCTCCCTTAATTCAGCGACAATAGGTTTTTTTGCCAGATCGGGTGCCAGCCTGTCGAGTACGTCCAGAGACCGAGTGGAGGATTTGCACACGTTCTGCGCATAATATAATGCCAGCGTTCCTGTCTGTTTTGCATTGAGCACCTCGTTCATAAGCGCGTCAGCTGCATCTTCATCGCCGTTTTCAAGGAGATGCTTTCTCTTTCGTTGGAGGTCGTTTTGAGGCGTACCCGTAGCTCCGTTAGCGTAGTCCTCCTCATCGTCGGCATCTATCTCCACGAGGATCGTCCCTGGCTCCAGAAAGAAGTCCTTCAGTTGGCGTTCGTCTTTCGTAAATAAATAGACATGTGTGGGTTCAGTGGCCCGAGGATGGAACTCGAAGGCTCCGTCGCGAATCACACTGGTCGAGATTTCTTCGAAGTGGTTCCATGCGTCTAATAGTACGAGTCGTGTCCCGTCCTTAACTCCTTTGACGGTACCTTTGACAGTGCAGTATTCAGGGCCGTTGCCCTTGTCAGCTGTTTTATTGGTGCAAGCTACTACTGCCAATAATAGGCTGGTAACAAGTATAATCCTTTTCATTGTTATTGCTTTATTTCTTCCAATGCTCCTGTGACGGAGTCTATGATGAAGCCGCGCACAACCACGTCCTTGGGGACGAGCGGGTGCGTCTTGATGGTTTCGACAGTACGACGGACAGATTCAGGTGTATCCTTGAAGCCCTCCAGCCAATGAGTCAGGTCGATGCCGCATTTGCGGATGGTGTCGAGCGTCTCGTCCGTCACGCCGCGAGCCTTCATCTCGGGGTAGAAATGCTCATAGCTCATGTGGCAGGCGCCGCACTGCGAGTGGGCAACCACCATTATCTCCTCCACGCCCAACTCGTAGATAGCCACAAGGAGACTGCGCATGGCCGAGTCAAAGGGCGAAATCACCAGACCTCCGGCGTTCTTGATAATCTTGGCGTCGCCGTTCTTCAAGCCAAGCGCCGCTGGGAGCAGTTCCGTCAGACGCGTGTCCATGCACGATAGCACAGCCAGCTTTTTGTCAGGGTACTTGTCCGTCACATACTTCTCGTAGCCTTTCGAAGCCACGAACGTTTTGTTGTAAGCAATTATCTGGTCTATCATGGCGCGCTTATTTAACAAGGAATTTCTTGCCGTTACGGATGTAGAGCGTAGCAGACTGGAGCTCTGTTACCCTACGGCCTTGCAGGTCAAAGACGGGAGCATCGGCTTCGGTCGTAGCCTCGTCGTCGGCAGGGATGACGTCAATGGCAAGGTGGTCTTCAAGGTCGCCCACTAGCGTGCCATATTCGGCCCAGGCAGAAGCCTTGTAAGCCGAAAGGGCGCTGGCATAGACGTGGATGACAGGGTTGCTGGAGAAGAGGTATGAGCTGACGGAGGGAGGCGTGAGAGGCTTCACATAGGCATGCTGGACTGCCGAACTGTAGAAGACGCCCTGCGACATCGACCTTACTTTCTCGCCGACGGTGACGGTATTAAGCTGCTTGCAGTAGGCAAAGGCATCGCCACCCACCGAAGTGACAGCATCAGGGATGACAACTCCCTTCAGGCCTGAATTGGAGAAAGCGTTGGAGGCAATCTTTGTCGTGCTCTCAGGCAGGCGAATGTGGGTGAGCTTCAGGCAGCCATGGAAGAGTTTTTCGTCTATCGCATTAGCAGCCGTACGGAAACTCTCGTAGTACGCATCGCCGCCTGATACCACCTTAGCATCGGTGAGGTCGATAGCCACCAGATGGCCCTTGGCATTGAGCTGGCGCATATACTTGAAGTCCGTACCGTTGATGGGGCCGCTGATGGTGGCATTGATAACCTTGGCAGCCAGCGAGTCGGCCAGCGTGCCGGCAGTTTCGAGGCAGATGTTGTCGAAGCCCGAGCCAGCGTAGGACGTTTCGTGCATGGTGCCGTCGGCATCAACAGCGTAGAGGGTGAACGCATTGCCCACGTTGGAGGGGATGCAGAAGGTGAGAGCGTTGGCAGCCGTGAGCATCTTACCCTCGCTGTCGAGGACCAGAAAGCCTACGCCACCCGTGCCCTCCATGGCGTAGAGCGAGTCGGCCTGGTAATAGACATACTCTGCTGATGTTGAGCCGCCAGGGAGGTATGCAGTAAACTGCCCCAGGTCGCCACACTGACCCACCTTTTCCGAGTCGCGCCGATGCTTGCCGGCTGTTGTCAGGAAGTCGGTAGTCAGCACATAGTCGGCACGATCCTCGACAAAGAGAAGGGTGCGGTTTTTCGTGGGGTATTTGGAGATCTCCTCAAGCGTGCGGTCGATGTCGCGCTGACGTACCGTCATGGTGTGGGCGCCGTAGTCCTCGATGCTCATGTTGGTGAAAGGTTCAAAGAAACCCCAGGCGGTGAAGAAGTCGGTGAGGTCCTCTTGCACAATCTCGCACACCTTGCGCACGAACTTTAGCGAGCTGTTGTTGGAGTTCGACCACAGCGTCATGGGATCCTTGCGAAACTCGGCAAAGAGGGTGGGGTAGAAGGCCGTGTTCTTCTGTGCCTGATGGTAGTAGAGGTAGAGCTGGTAGTACATGCGCAACTGGCTGTCCACATCGCGTACGAAGTAGGGCACACGGTGGGCATACTCGTCCATGACGGTCGAGAGGGGCGATCCCTGCGAGGTGACAAGTCCGTCAAGGTATCGTACAACGTTAGCAAAGAGGTTGTTGGACACCTCCGTGCCGCCTTCGAGATTGATAAAGTGTTGGTTGTTGTGTCCGCACTCGTGGCCTGCGCACCAGTCGTCCATCTCCCAGCGGCTGACATCGAAGGAGTTGCGGATGCAGTCGACGGAGTTGTATGAGGTGCGGTAGGGGGTGGAGTTGGCATAGCCTGCATCGCCCTCCTTACCCTCGATGGCGAAATTGGGGTTGTTGTAGTAGATGGGGAAGATGGACTCGCCGCCTGTCAGGCAGAAGGGTGCCATGGCGCGCTGGCCCGTGGCAACGGAGACGCAGAACCCCATCAGCTCTTTCTGCCATACTGTGAGGCTGTCGAACCAGCAGATACTCTTGTCTATCGTCGTTGGCCAGACGGTCTTGTAGGTGGTTTTCTTGAAGTTGAACAGCGCCTCGCCGCCCTTGATGGTGAAGAGTTCGTGGGTGGCACGGGTGAGGAGGGCGCGATAGTCCTTGTCGCTATGGCGTGCCACGTCGTAGTAGCCGTTGACGGTGCCGCCCTCGATGTGGATCTTGATGTCGGGCCACTCGGCAAGGGTCTTGGTCATCGCGCGCGTATCCGCCGTGTAAACAATGTAGTAGAGCGCGTTAGTGGTGCCATCGATGATGTTCAAGCCCTTCTTGAGCCGGCGTCCGGTCTGTGCCTTGGAGATGAGGTCGTTGCCCACACAACCGGCAATGTAGAGGGTGGCGTCGTCGGCCACATCTTCATCAACAAAGACGTAGAGTGGTTCGAGGCCCTTGGTGTAGATGCCGGTGGGGTTACCCATGAACGAGCCGCCGCTGCTGCCCATCTTATCGTTCCAGTAGTTAGCGTCGCTGTAGGCGTTGTAGCTGTGGATGCGGAAGTCCTTTTCGTAGCCTGTCCAGTCGTCGTTCTTCAGCTTGACGGCAATGGCAGCCATAAAGGCAGGCATACCGCCTTCGGTCATAGCCGCAGTGAGTTCCTCGTCGGTCATGCCGCGATACTCAGCCTTCAACTCCGTACAGGCGGCATCCTCGAACCATGTGCTGCGCAGTTCGTTGACAATGGCACTCGAGTCGGCTTCCATGGGGAAGTAGTCCTCAAGCTTGCCTACGATGGTGCCGTACTCCTTCCAGCTTGACTGCTTATAGTCGTTGAGCACATTGGAATAGACGCGGATGACAGGTTTTGACGAGAAGAGATAGGCTGGGGTAGAGGGGGGCGACATGGGTTTTACGAAGGCGCGCTTGACCGATGAGCTGTAGAAAACGCCTTGGTCAAGCTTTGCCACACGGCTGCCGATGACGACGGTGTCAAGCGAGCCACAATAAGCAAAGGCATCGCCGCCCAAACGCGACACGCTGTTGGGGATGTCGATTTTCTTCAGGCCCGAGTTCGAGAAGGCACAGCTGCCGATGGCTGTGATGGTCTTAGGCAGGACGACGTAGCGCAGCTTTTCGCACTCGGTGAACATCTTCTCGCCGAGGACGTCGTTCTCTGTCTTGTAGCTCTCGTAATAGGCTGTACCGCCGCTGACGATGCGCACCTCGCTGAGGTCGAGCGAAGTCACCTTGCCATCGACCACTAGGCCGCGCAGGTACTTCGCATCCGTGCCGTTGATTTTGCCCGTTATCTTCAGCTGGGGGTCAGTCTCTTTCAGCACCGAAGAGAGCGTACCAGCCCTCACAACGTCAACCACCGTCTCGGCCCAGACACTGGCAGGTTTACTACACACGAGCGCTAACGTCAGCGCCCCAACGAGTACATGGTAGATTTTCTTTTGCATAGCAGAGTATTTTTGTTTCATTTGATTTCAGATAAAAAAGTCGCTTGCAAATTTCCGCATTTCCTCCGAAATGTGCAAGCGATTTATCACAAAAAACCGCCTTACGTTGTTTCTTTCACAAAAACCCTTTATTTTTGTACCCGAATCAACATGCAATTCCTATGAAGAAGATGCTCCTCCGCGCCCTTTTGCTCGTAGCATGTCTGGGAGTACTGCCCACCCATGCTGCCGAAATAAAACTGAAAATCAGTTGCCGCTACCTGAACTTCCCTATCTCGCATCAGGCTGAGCGGAAGACGCTCCACATCCGTGTGAAGGGGCGGAAGGCCGACGTGCCCTACTGCCGCTCCGTCGTCCGCTTGACGGAGGGCGAACCCGACTACTGGGTGTTTCAGGACGTCAGCGACCTGAAAGGCAAGACGTTAATACTTTCCTTCGACGGTAGCGACGAGGCTCTCCAACGCGTCTATCAGGCCGACACTTTCCCTGGCGAGGCAGCGCTCTATCACGAGGCCTACCGCCCTCAGTATCACTTTACCACGCGCCGCGGATGGATGAACGATCCCAACGGTCTGGTCTATGATGCCACGCGCGACGAGTACCACATGTTCTACCAACACAACCCCTTCGAACGCGAGTGGGAGAACATGCACTGGGGGCACGCCGTGTCGCACGACCTCCTTCACTGGGACGAGCTGCCCGATGCCCTCCACCCCGACGACCTCGGCACCATCTTCTCCGGCTCAGCCTGGATGGACGGCGCGAAGATGATTGTCTTCTACACCGCTGACAGCCCTGAGGCCCAGCGCCAGTGTATGGCTGTCAGCACCGATGGCGGACGCTCCTTCACCAAGCATGCCGGCAACCCCGTCATCGACTCGCACCTGCGCTGGCAGAGCCACGACACACGCGACCCGAAGCTCTTCCGCTACGGCGGTGACGACGGACACTGGGTGCTGGCGCTCAACGAGCGCGACGGACACACCATCTACACCTCCACAAACCTCACCGACTGGACGCCGCAGAGCCACCTCACTGGCTTTTGGGAGTGCCCTGAACTGATTCAGCTGGGCGACGCGTGGGTCATGTGGGGCGCCTCGGGCACCTACATGGTGGGGCAGTTCGACGGCTATACCTTCACCCCCTCTGGCCCCAAGCAGATGAACCTGAACGGCTCGGCCTATGCCGCCCAGTGCTTTAACCAGATGCCTGGTGGGCGTGTCGTCAAGATGGCGTGGGGGCGCATTTCGTTCCCCGATATGCCCTTCAACGGCTGCATGTTGCTTCCCCAGGAGCAGACGCTGCGTCCTACCCCGCAGGGACTGCGCCTCTATAGTTTCCCCGCAGCCGAGTGCGAACGCCTGTTCAAGCGCGTGCTCGATGTGCGCGACGTTACTGCCGACGAGGCCAACACCCTGCTCCTCCCCTGGAACGGCAACGACTGCCTGCGCATCAAGGCCACCCTCCACCTCACCTATGCTACGGACGTCTCGCTACGCTATCGCGGGCAGCGCCTGTTCGACTACGACATGAACGGCAACCGCCTCCAGGGCGAGTTCTACGCCAATCCCTTCACCCCTGGCAGCATGGACGTTGAACTCGACCTTTATATCGACAAGACCATCGTGGAAGGCTATGTCGATGGGGGAGCCTTCAGCTACTCCTTCCAGCGCGACGTGCGAAGCCGCAACAGCGACGGCTACCAGTTCCACGGCAACCAGTTCCAGATTAGTCGTCTTGAGGTCTTCGAACCACAATCCATTTGGCAATAAAAACACTATTTCAAAGAACGCCTGAAATCTCAATTCCGCTGCAAAGATAATACATTTCATTCGGCTTTAGGGACGATGGCAGCGAGAATCCCCTCTCGCGCCGATTTAACTGTGAACTATGAATTATGAACTATGAACTGACCGCGCTACGGCGCCAGCCCACTGGAATAAATCCGCAGCCCACTGCGTCGTGCCGCCAGCCCACTGGAAAAACCGCGTGTGTGACTCAGATATCAGATATCAGTTTTCTATTGAATAGGGTGTAGGGGGCAGCAGTTAGCAATTTGGGGGTTGCTGGTTAGCGATTGTAAGCAATAGCCGATAGAAAGTAATTAACTAATACTATAATTAATTTATTATATATAATTATATTATAATTATATATAATAAAAGTTTTATTTAAGGGGTGTGATGCTGCTCATGAGAAAACTGATATCTGATATCTGAGTCACTGGCACGACGAAGGATGCCAATTTGTCCCTGCGTTGATAGACGCGAACGTGGTCGAAATAGGTGTTATAGCTATAGGTGGTGTAGTAAAGATTGTTTTTTGAAGTGAGATGTTTTGTGGTGCGGCAATTTGTTTGTAATTTTGCGCCCGATTTCGAAATAATTGCACGAGCAGGCATTATAAACAAGTTTAACGGAATTTATCTATAGACCTATATGACAGCATTTTGGACTATTGTTTTGTTGATTATTTCCAACATCTTCATGACGTTGGCGTGGTATGGTAATCTGAAGTTGCAGGAGATGAACATCATCAACAACTGGCCGTTGATTCTCATCATCCTGGCATCGTGGGGCGTGGCGCTGATAGAGTATTTCTTCATGGTACCGGCCAACCGCATGGGCTCTTCCATCAATGGCGGGCCGTTCTCGCTCTTCCAGTTGAAAATCATGCAGGAGGTTATCTCGCTCACCGTTTTCACGGTGATGATAACGTTCATGTTCAAGGGCGAACACCTGCAGTGGAACCACGTGGCAGCGTTCCTCTGCCTGATTGCCGCCGTCTACTTCATGTTCAGGGAGTAGGCCGAAAGTCAGTTCTTCCTTACATTGTTCGTATCCGCGTCGCGGCCCAGAAGGAACTTGTCGATAAAGGCCTGTACCTCGGGCCACTGGCTCTCAGGCAACTGGCAATGACCGTGTCCGCCGACGATGCTCCAGCCCATGCGGTCGGCAATGCCAAAACGCTCCCACACCTTACAGGCTGCCTGTGCCGAAACGAGCATCGACTCATCGGCAAGCCATTCGTAATCAGGGTTCCCCAGTAGCAGCAGGGCACGCGGACAAACCATTGCGCATAGTTCGTGCTGGTCGTAGGGCAGGCGATAGACGCTGTCGCCATGGAAATACTCCTTCTGACTCTCCAGAAACCAGTGGTAGTCGGTTTTATCAAGGTCCTCGACGTTCTTCGTTGATTCGTGCGATGCACGCCAAGCCGCAGCACCTCCGCCGCCCGGCTCCTGGGCAATGGTCAGCGCTACTCGCTCGTCGAACGCGCCGCAATAGAGTGCCATCTTTCCCGCGTAGGAACAGCCTGTCACGCCAATATGGCTCATGTCAATCTTCGTTACCTCTGGTCCCAGCTGCTGCAGGCCGTCAATAAGTCGGCTCAGTCCCCACGCCCATTCGCTGTAGGCACCGTTGTCCTTTAGGGCAGGGTAGAGGCGGTCGAAATCATGCTCGCCCCGCTCGTGGTGCCTGCCCCACTGTCCATAGTCGTTCACCTGCTTCTCGTGATAAGTCATCATGGCGATGGGACGGTCTTCAAACAGGTGGTGAGGCAGGGAAATCATGCTGGTACCAATCATTAGGGCATAAGGCGCATGGCCTGTCTGAGGGTAATGGATTGTTGAACGAAGCGTCAGCGTCTGCCCGTTCACCGTCACATCGACAATCAGCGTGTCGCCTGCCATGCGCGCCTTTACCTGTTCGGGCTTAACCACAGGCTTCTCGCCAATCCCATAGTGCTGTATTTGAGCGGCAATGACGTTGCGACGACGTTCCCAGTCGGCAAAACGTTTCACCCCTTCCAACGCATCGGGCAACTCGTGGATGACGGGCAGCTGCTCTGGAGAGGGCAGCACAGGTTTATCAAAGTGGCTGCCCGTATTTTCCTGTTCATACACAAAGGGAATCTGTCGCTCACGAGCTTGAGTCAGCTGCTTTGCAGCCACGATAGCCACGCACACCAGCACCGCAATGGCCAAAATCTTCTGCCAATAATTCTTCTGCATAAACGATGGAATTTGCTATTACGCCTGCAAAAATACGGAAACTATTCTGAACATACAAATATTTCCATCCCTTTCGCGAAGATTTTTGAGGGTTTAAGAGCGGTTTTTCTCCGATGGAAAGGGGATTTTTGTCTTTTTTTAATAATATATTTCCTTGTTATATGGAAAAAAGTGCCTATCTTTGCAGACTTTTCTAGAAAAGAAAGCAAAAATGGGTATTTTTTCTATTTTCTCAAAATCAAAAAAAGATAAGAATCTGAGCGTTGAGGAAGCTGCTCAAGTAGCTGAATCAAAGGCTGTTTATGATAAGGGACTGGCGCGTTCGAAGGAGAGCGTGCTCTCGAAACTTGCCCGTGCTGTAGCTGGCAAGTCGAAGGTGGACGATGAGGTGCTCGACAACCTCGAGGAAGCACTCATCACCAGCGACGTGGGCATTGAGACGACGCTTAAAATCATCAAACGCATCGAGGCTCGTGTGGCTCGCGACAAGTACCTCAATACGAACGAGCTGAACCAAATCCTGAAAGAGGAAATCGCTGCTCTGCTCACCGAAAACAAGTCGGGCGAGGGCGGAGAGTTCATCATCGACACAGACCGTCGCCCCTATGTCATCATGGTTGTCGGCGTGAACGGCGTGGGCAAGACCACGACCATCGGCAAGCTGGCTAACATGTTCAAAAAAGAGGGTTTGAAGGTCTTTCTGGGTGCTGCCGACACTTTCCGCGCTGCGGCTGTGGAGCAGCTTGTAGAGTGGGGAAAACGGGCTGACGTCTCTGTCATCAAGCAGAACATGGGTGCCGACCCTGCTTCCGTGGCATTTGACACCATGAAATCGGCTGTGGCCAACGATGCCGACGTCGTCATCATCGACACCGCTGGACGCCTCCACAACAAGATTGGCCTGATGAACGAGCTCACAAAGATAAAGAACGTCATGAAAAAGGTGGTTGACCATGCGCCCGATGAGGTGCTTCTGGTACTCGACGGCAGCACAGGGCAGAACGCCTTTGAGCAGGCCAAGCAGTTCACGAAGGCCACTGAGGTGACAGCCCTGGCCATCACCAAACTCGACGGCACTGCCAAGGGCGGCGTTGTTATCGGCGTCAGCGACCAATTCCAGATACCTGTCAAATATGTCGGACTGGGTGAGGGTATCAACGACCTTCAACTGTTTGACAAAGAAGAATTTGTTGACTCACTCTTCAACTGATTTCCAATGGTTAGAAACCGCATAGACGTAATTACGCTGGGCTGCTCGAAGAATCTGGTTGATTCTGAAAAGCTGATGAAGCAGTTAGAGGCGTTAGGCTATACGGTTTGTCACAATCCAGACAAGGTCAGGGGCGAAATTGTTGTCATCAATACCTGCGGATTCATCGGCGATGCCAAGGAAGAGTCTGTGAACATGATACTTGAGGTGTGTGAGCAAAAGGCGCAACGTCACGTGGGAAAGGTTTATGTGATGGGTTGCCTATCGGAACGTTTCTTAAAGGAACTCAGCGCTGAAATCCCAGAGGTGGACCGCTATTTCGGTAAGTTCAACTGGACAGGGCTGGTGGAGGAACTGAGAAAAAGCAAAGCCGATCAAGCTCCAAGTCTAATCCAACGCGTGATAACGACACCATCGCACTATGCGTATGTGAAGATTGGCGAGGGCTGCAATCGGATGTGTGCCTATTGCGCTATTCCCATCATTACAGGGCATCACGTGTCGCGTCCGATAGAGGAAATTCTGGACGAGGTACGCTGGCTTGTGAGTCAGGGAGTGAAAGAAATCCAGCTTATTGCGCAGGATTTGACCTACTACGGGTTAGACCTCTACCATAAGGTAAGCATCGCCGAACTGACGGAACGGATTGCCGATGTTCCTGGCGTGGAGTGGCTTAGGCTGCACTACGCCTATCCGACGAACTTCCCCTACGATCTGTTGCGTGTGATGCGCGAGAGGCCTAATGTCTGCAAGTATCTCGACATTGCCTTGCAGCACATCAGCAACCCTGTGCTGGAACGGATGCGTCGTCATATCTCAGCGGATGAAACCTATCAACTGCTTGAGACCTTGCGTCGTGAAGTGCCAGGCATCTTCCTTCGCACGACGCTGATGGTGGGTTTCCCAGGTGAAACAGACGAGGACTTCGAGCAGTTGAAGGCCTTTGTCAAAAAAGCTCGGTTTGAACGTATGGGAGCCTTTGCCTATAGCGAGGAAGAGGGAACCTATGCGGCTGATAACTACGAAGATGATATTCCCTTTGACGTCAAACAGCAACGTCTGGATGAGCTGATGGCCATTCAACAGGAGATTGCTACGGAAATCAGTCAATCGATGATTGGACGCACGCTACGCATCATTGTCGACAGGGAGGAAGGGGACTATTACATCGGACGCACTGAGTATGATTCGCCCGAGGTTGACCCTGAAGTGTTGATTGAAAAAACAGCCCAAAAACTGATTGCAGGTCAATTCTATGACGTCGTTATTACTGACGCAGATGAGTTTGACCTCTATGCAAAAACTATCTGACAACATGAACAATAAAGAGTTTATCACTGAATTGGCAAAACGGACAGGTCGCACAATGTCTTCGACAGCTTCCCTCGTTGAAGACCTTGAGACTCTACTGAAAAGCCATTTGGAAGAGAATGATACAGTGACGGTCTATAGCTTCGGAACGTTCGAAGTGAAGAAGAAAATGGAGCGCATCTCCGTGAATCCTATCTCAGGCAAACGCTATCTGATTCCCCCAAAACTGATGCTTGCTTATAGGCAGAGTGCCTTGCTGAAGGAGAAATTCAATGAGTCTGGCGATTTTGCAGAGATTCCTGACGACAATGAAGATGAGACCGTTAACGATTAGGAGGCAGGGACGATGGAAAAGAAAATAACCGCAATGAACCTTACGGAAGAGCTGGCTGAAAAGCGTGGCATTTCCATTTCGTCGGCCGACACCTTTGTGCGCACATTCTTCGACGTTATCATCGATGGACTTGACAAGGACGGCATTGTCAAAATAAAAGGGTGGGGGACATTCAAGTTTGCCGCCATCAAGGACAGGGAGAGCGTGGATGTCAACACGGGCGAACGAATTGTCATTAAAGGCTATCGAAAGGTGGCATTTTTGCCCGAAACATCGCTAAAAGAGTACATCAACAGGCCATTCTCGCAATTTGAGACAACAGAACTGAACGATGATTTCCAATTGGACGACGAGCCTGTGGAGGTGACAGAACAACTCACTGAAATCGAAGAAACCGTTGAGGTCAAAGAGCAGCCTGTTGAAGAGGTAACGCTGCCAATTACAGAAATAATACAACCAGTAGAAGAGAGTGCGCAGCCTGCTGCGTTCCTAAATACTGATGCTGCAGAGCAGACGTCAGAGACTCCTATGGCGGTAGTGCCTGAGGTGACGGAAGAAACAAAAGATATTACAGATACTCTAGCAGTTCCTGAGGCTTCTGCCGATTCTGAAATAACGGAAGAACCTGTAGCTGAAGAAACCGAAATGGAGTCATTGCCTGAAATCGAGGAGGAACCAGAGCCTCTAACTACCCCTGAAACTCCAGAAAAGCAAGAGATTCAAGAGCCGTCGGCTACTCCAGAACAAACAGAGGTGCCCAAGCAAGCTGTTGTAGCTGAAAATAAACCTCGCAAGTCATGGAAATATTGGCTGCCCATTCTGCTGCTGGTACTGATTACTCTGTGTCTCTTCATCTATCTTTTCTTTGGTAAAGGTTTTTCTAAGCCGAAGTTTTCCATCAACTCATCGGAAAAGGATAAAATAAGGGTGGAAGCCATTACGTTTGATGACGACGCAAAAGCTTCGAAGAAAATCAATGTTACCTTTCCAGAGCGCAAGCAGAAGGAAAGCGAAGTATCAGATGAAGAAGTGAATGAAGAACTTGAAACGGAGCTTGCAGAGTCCTCAGACGAGGCATCAGAAGCGGTTGAAGAGCTGAAAGGGGAGTTGAAAGACGAATCGAAAGAAGAAGTGAAAGCTGAGACTACAGAGGAGGTCAAGGAAGAACCTCAAAAAGTGGAACCCAAGGAAACACCTAAAACCACTGAGGCTGAGCCCAAGAATGAAGTCCCCCAGACAAAACCTAAAGTGACTGCTCCAGCTGGAAATCCGCTGGAAAAAAACCTTAAGGACATCACTTTTGCCGACACATTGGGACATACAATTGAGGGTACACTGGCCACCCACACCCTTCAAGTGGACGAAACCATTGTTCGGCTCGCACAGAAATACTACGGCGACAAACGTCTGTGGCCCTACATCGTGAAATATAACGCGATGAAAAATCCTAATAGTATCGTTGTCGGAAACACCATCAAAATCCCTAAATTGAAGGCCAAAGAATAGCGAAAAAAGGTTTTTTAATAATAATTATACCCATTTCACACGATAACGTAGTAATTTTGACCCCCAAACGAAAGCGAAATCAAATAGAAAAACGAAAAATAAATCATAAAAACGAAAAACATGACCACAACAATTGACATTCGTGAATTAAACGAAAAGATTGAAAAACAGAGTGCATTCGTAACCAATCTGGTTGCTGGAATGGATCAGGTGATTGTCGGGCAAAAACACCTTGTTGAGTCGTTGCTCATCGGGCTTCTTTCTGATGGACATGTGTTGCTCGAGGGTGTCCCTGGATTGGCTAAAACCCTCGCCATTAAAACACTTGCCTCACTTATTGATGCTAAGTACAGCCGTATCCAGTTTACTCCTGACTTGCTGCCTGCCGATGTCACAGGTACCATGATTTATAGCCAGAAGGACGAGACCTTCATTCCCAACAAAGGTCCTGTGTTTGCCAACTTCGTGCTGGCTGACGAAATAAACCGTGCTCCCGCTAAAGTGCAGAGTGCCTTGCTTGAGGCTATGCAGGAGCGTCAGGTAACCATCGGCAAGGAGACCTACAAACTGCCTGAGCCTTTCCTCGTAATGGCCACGCAGAACCCCATTGAGCAGGAGGGCACCTATCCGCTGCCTGAGGCACAGGTGGACCGTTTCATGATGAAGGTGGTGATTGACTATCCGAAACATGACGAGGAGAAGAAAATCATCCGTCAAAACATCAGCGGAGAATCGATGGACGTGAAGCCCATCATGAAGGCTGAGGAGATTCTTGCAGCACGCAACATTGTCCGCGAGGTTTATATTGACGAGAAGATTGAGCAGTATATTGCAGACATCGTGTTTGCTACACGCTATCCCGATAAGTATGACTTAAAGGAACTGAAGAACATGATTTCGTTTGGCGGCTCTCCGCGTGCCTCTATCAATCTAGCTCTGGCAGCACGTGCCTATGCCTTCATCAAGCGTCGCGGCTATGTCGTGCCTGAGGATGTCCGTGCTGTTGCCCACGACGTGCTGCGTCATCGTATCGGACTCTCTTACGAGGCTGAAGCAAGCAATATTACAGCCGAGGAAATCGTCAGTAAGATTCTCAACAAGGTAGAAGTGCCCTGATGACATGGATGCAAACGAACTGATAGAAAAAGTACGCAAGATAGAGATAAAAGCGCGAGGACTGTCTAACAACTTGTTTGCCGGGCAGTACCACACGGCCTTCAAGGGACGTGGTATGGCCTTCTCTGAAGTGCGTGAATATCAGTACGGCGATGATGTCCGCGACATTGACTGGAACGTCACAGCGCGTTTCAACCACCCCTACGTGAAGGTCTATGAGGAGGAGCGCGAACTGACGGTGATGCTGCTTGTTGACATGTCGCAAAGCCTCGATTTCGGTACGGCTGTGCAGTATAAAAAGGACATGGTGACCGAGATTGCTGCGACATTGGCTTTTTCAGCTATCCAAAACAACGATAAGATTGGCGTCATCTTCTTTACGGACAAGGTGGAGCGGTTTATCCCGCCTCAGAAAGGACGGAAGCACATCCTCTACATTATCCGTGAACTGCTCGGTTTTCAGGCCGAGAGTCGTATGACAGACATCAGTGTGCCTCTGGAATACCTGACTAATGCCATTAAGAAGCGCTGTACGTGCTTCCTGATGAGCGACTTCATAGATAGTCACGACATGAAAGATGCCCTGACTATAGCCAATCGCAAACACGATGTGGTGGCTATTCAGGTCTATGACCGTAGGGTGGAGGAACTTCCCAACGTGGGGCTGATGAAGGTAAAGGATGCCGAGACAGGTGCCACGCAGTATATCGACACGTCCTCTGCTCGTGTACGTAACCTCCATCATGCATGGTGGATTGAACACCAGCAGCGACTCAACGAGGTGCTTCTGAAGTGCAATGTCGACAGCATTTCCGTACGAACGGATGAAGATTATGTGAAAGCTCTCTTGGCGCTGTTTGCTAAGCGAGGCGTATAGTGTGAATGAAGAATGAAGAATCATGAAATTCTTGCATTATAGTAAATATCAGCTGATTGCTGGCTTGCTTGCCCTTGCTCTATTAGGGTTAACACCCGCATGGGGACAGGCAAACGTCAAGGTGGAAGCCACGATTGACAGCCTGGGTCTGCTCATCGGCGAACAAACCTGCATACACTTGAGCGTGACATGCGACAAGGACCAGCCCATCGTGATGCCAGAGATTGCTGACACACTCTCGTTTACGTTAGAAGAGGTGATAATGCCACAAATAAGGGATTCACTTTCGGCAGACATTGAGGTGGTTAATAAATCTGCCATTGACACAACGCTCCTGAATGATGGAAAGCGTATGACGTTGCGGCAGGACATCACCATTACTTCCTTCAATCCAGGTCTTTATCACATCAACAGCTTCGAGGTGATGGCAGACAGCATGACCTATTGCTCCAACGCCTTGGCACTGAAAGTCTGGATGTTCGAAGAGGCTTTGCCTGAAAACAACACCATTGATGACAAGTATCTCCTGACATTCTGTGGTATCAAGCCCATACGAAAAGCCCCACTGCTGTTCCGCGAGGTGAAGCCTCTGTTGTATTGGTTGATAGGCGTCGTCGTGTTAGTGCTCGTGTTCCTCTATCTGCTGCGGCATTATGTGAAGAATCAGCCCATTTTACGTAGGGTGACATTGGAGCCTAAGATTCCTGCGCACATCCAGGCAGGAATGTCGCTGGATGAGATCCACGAGAACAAGGGTTGGGCAAAGGAGGATGCCAAGGCATACTACACTGAACTGACAGATGCGCTTCGTGTCTATATCCAGAATCGTTTTGGCATCAATGCCACAGAGATGACTTCCAGCGAAGTGCTCGAAAAGATTCAGGAAATTGTCACCCCAGAGCAGTACGACGAGGTGAAGAACCTGCTGACCACGTCTGACTTTGCCAAGTTTGCCAAGTTCCAACCTTATGAGAACGAGAAGATGCACCACTATGGTGTTGTCACTGACTTTGTTGACAAGACAAAGCCCGAGGAGGTGGAAGGTCAGGAGCAGGTCATTGAATACGTTGAAGTCGTCAAGGGCATGTCAATCACGCAGAAGCGCTGGTTGCTTGCAGGTATCATTGTGGTTGGCATAGCGGGTGTGCTCATTGCGGCGTGGGTGCTGACCAACTTCATTTACTTATTTATTTAATAGGAGGAAGAAGACATGACATTTGCAAATCCAGGATACTTCCTACTACTGCTTCCTCTGGCAGCTTACGTCATTTGGTATCTGCTTCGTAATGACCGTAGCGAGCCCTCCATGCAGGTCTCGACTACTTCCATGTATGACAAGCTGCCGAAGAGTCCTTTGACGTGGCTGCGTCACCTGCCTTTCCTGCTTCGTGTAGCAGGATTGGTGCTGCTCATCATCGTGCTTGCTCGTCCACAATCCACCCACAGCTGGCAACGGAGTGAGGTCGAGGGCATCGACATTATGATGGCAGTGGATATCTCCACCAGTATGCTGGCTGAAGACCTCAAGCCTAATCGCTTGGAAGCTGCTAAACAGGTGGCGGCTGACTTCATCAACGGGCGGCCTAATGACAATATTGGTCTGACTATATTTGCAGGACAGAGCTTCACGCAGAGCCCGCTCACGACGGACCATGCAGTGCTCCTGAACATCTTCAACAATGTCTCGTGCGATATGGTTCAGAACGGCACAATCATGGATGGTACTGCCATTGGCGATGGTATTGCGAATGCTGTTACCCGCTTGAAGGACAGTCAGGCTAAGTCTAAGGTTATCATCCTGCTGACTGACGGCTCGAACAACCGAGGTGAGATTTCTCCCTTGACAGCAGCTGAGATAGCCAAGACCTTCGGCATCCGTGTCTATACCATTGGCGTAGGTACGAATGGCACAGCGCCTTATCCTATTCAAGCTTACGGAAGGACTATCTATCAGAACATTCCCGTGGAAATTGATGAGAACACCTTGCAGCAAATTGCCCAGACAGCTGATGGACAGTACTATCGTGCCACCAGTAACAGCAAGCTGAAAGAGGTCTATGAGGAGATTGATAAACTTGAGAAAACGAAACTTAATGTGAAGGATTTTAGCCGTAAGAACGAGGAATTCATGCCCTTTGCACTGGCGGCTATGCTTTGTATTCTGCTGGAGTTACTTCTCCGTTTGACCCTGTTGCGACGTATTCCATGATAGTAGGAACTATGAATTAGATGTTTAGCTATGTTTAGATTTGAAAATCCCACATACCTCTTCTTTTTGATAGCCCTTCCGGTGCTGGTCATCCTGTTCATTGTGTCAAACATCCGCAGGAAGCGCAATCTGAAAGCCTATGGTGACCCTGAGCTGCTGAAGGAGATGATGCCCGAGGCATCGTCAGCACGCTATAACCTGAAGTTCTGGCTTACCTTTGCGGCACTTTTCTTCCTCATTCTGGTGGCAGCACGTCCACAGTTCGGCACGAAGATGGAAACTATCAAGCGCCAGGGCATTGAGGCCGTGATAGCCCTTGATATTTCCAACTCTATGTTGGCTCAGGATGTTGCTCCAAGCCGTTTGGAGAAGTCAAAGAAAATCATTTCGAAGCTGGTCGATGAGATGCAGGACGACAAAATCGGACTGATAGTGTTTGCAGGTGAGGCGTTCATCCAGTTGCCTATCACCAGCGACTTCATTTCAGCTAAGATGTTCCTTGAGACTATCCAACCCAACCTTATTACTACACAGGGTACAGACATTCGTGCTGCTATTAACATGGCCACACGCAGTTTCACGCCTCGTGAGGATGTGGGTCGTGCCATCATCATCATTACCGATGGTGAGAACCACGAGGGTGGGGCAGAGGAGGCTGCCAAGGCTGCTGCTGAGAAGGGCATGATGGTCTATGTGCTTGGTGTAGGCTCACCAGAGGGTTCGCCCATCCCAGGTGACAAAGCCAATGACTATCGTAAAGACAAGGAGGGTAATGTCATTGTGACGCGCCTGAACGAGCAGATGTGTCAGGAGATTGCCAAGGCTGGCGGAGGTGCCTACATCCGCGTGGATAACACCAATGCTGCCCAGAAGCTTTTGCAGAAAGAGATTGACAAGCTCGCAAAGGCTGACCTGGAAACCACCGTCTATTCAGATTTCGACGAGCAGTTCCAGGTGCTGGCATGGATAGCACTCATCCTCTTGGCGCTTGAGATGATTATCCTTCTGAGGAAAAACCCATTGTTTAAGAACATTAAACTGTTTCGAGATGAAAAGGCATAACGTTCCATATTTCTGGCTTTTAGCCTTATTGCTTTGTGTCGTTTCCCAGCCTGTGGAAGCACAGAAGCGAACGGACAGAAGCTATGTCCGTAGTGGCAATCGTGCCTATAACGATAGTCTTTGGCACAAAGCAGAAATCAAGTATCGCAAGGCTATGGACTTGAACGTGGCTTACGATGATGCAAAGTACAACCTTGCCAACACGCTCTACAGCCATCTGCTGACTGACAGCGTTCCTAATCAGCAGTTTGGCGAGGTCTGTCAGGAGATTATAGACCTCTACACAGCTTCTGTGGCAAATGAGACTAACCCTATGGTGAAGGCAGCTGTCAATCACAACATTGGCAACACGCTCTACCTGCGTGGGCTTTTCGAGATGAACAGTCGTCAGCAAGGTATCAAGGAGACGTATGCCGCCTGTATCAATGCCTATAAGGAGGCACTAAGAGCGAATCCTGCCGATCATGAGACGCGCTTTAACCTGGCTAAGGCCAAGGCTATTTACAACGCCGTTCCTCCTGGTAACAATCAGAATCAACAAGATCAACAGCAAGAACAGCAGAGTAGCGAGAATGATCAACAGCAACAGCAGGATCAGCAACAGGAGCAGCAACAACAACAGCAGGAACAGGAGCGTGACATTTCGAAAGAGAATGCCGAGCAGATTCTGCAGGCATTGATGCAAGATGAGAAAGACCTGCAGGAAAAGGCGCAGAAGATTGAGAATCAGAAAAACCGTAAGTTGGAAAAAGACTGGTAAACACATGATTGAACTATGAATACAGAGAGAATAAAACCCACGTTGATTATCGCGCTGCTCCTACTGACAACAGTAGGGGTACATGCCGATGACTTGAGTTTTACGGTTCAGGCACCCAGCACGGTAGTGCAGGGTAGTCAATTTCAGGTGGCATACACCATAAATACGCAGAAGGTAAAGGATTTCCGGCTTGGGAATGTTACTGACTTCGATGTGCTGATGGGTCCAAGCCGTTCCTCACAATTCTCCATGGTGAACGGCAAGACAAGCTCGTCTATCACTTACACTTATGTGATGCGAGGCAACAAAGAGGGCACATACACAATTCCCCCTGCCACCATTGTCGCTGGGAATGAAAAGCTTGAGTCGAAAAGCGTTAAGATTAAGGTGCTTCCTCCCGATGAGCCTTCTTCAGGTCAGGGAAGTGGCACATCTTCAAGCAGTTCATCCAGTCAGGGACGCTCACAGAGTGGCAGTGGAGCAGCTGCCTCGTCGAGTAATGGGCAAATCAGTGACAGTGACATCTTCCTGGTGGCTTCGGCTAACAAGACAAAGGTCTATGAACAAGAGGCTATTCTGCTCACTTACAAGGTCTATACCACCGTCAATCTGACAGAGCTCAATGGTAAGATGCCCGATCTCAAGGGCTTCCACATGCAGGAGGTTGACTTGCCTGCTAACAAGGAGTTTACCCTTGAGCACTATCGCGGACGCAACTATAAGACGCTGGTCTGGCGTCAGTTTGTGCTCTTTCCCCAACAATCGGGCACACTGGAGATTCCCTCGGTTGCTTACGAAGGAACCATCCTCCAGCAGGTGCGTACAGCTGACCCGTTTGACATCTTCTTCAATGGTGGCAGCAGCTACACAAAAGTACAGAAGACACTGCGCACACCCAAGCTGACCATCGAGGTAAGTCCCTTGCCAGCAGGTCGTCCAGCATCGTACTATGGTGGAGTGGGTGACTTCAGCATTTCGTCTGACATCAGCACGCAGGAGCTGAAAGAGAACGAGGCTGTCACCGTGCGACTGGTCATCTCAGGAACGGGTAACATGAAGCTCCTGAAGACCCCTGAGCTCAACTTCCCCACTGATTTTGAAGTCTATGACCCAAAAGTAGAGAACAATTTCAAACTAAAGACAGGCGGTCTGTCGGGTAATAAAGTCATTGAATATCTGGCCATTCCGCGTCATGCTGGAGAGTATCAGATTCCTGGCTTTGAGTTCTCGTACTTCGACACTAAGACCAAGGCTTATAAGACGTTGACCACTAACCCATATACACTGAAAGTCAATCGTGGAAACGGTTCTACCACAGCTGTCACCTCGGGCTATGTCAACAAGGAAGACCTCCGTCTGCTGGGTGAGGACATCCGCTACATCAACCTGAAAGAGGTGCGTCCACAGATCCGTGGCAATCAGTTCCTGGGCTCCACACGCTACTGGTTGTGCTATCTCGTCCCAGTGCTGCTGTTGTTGCTGGCAGTAATTGTCTGGCGTAAGAAAGCCATTGAAAATGCCAACATCGCCAAGGTGAAGACAAAGAAAGCCAACAAGGTAGCTTCGAAACGCCTAAAACAAGCCAAGAAACTGATGTCGGGTGGGGAAGAGGCAGCCTTCTACGACGAGGTACTGAAGGCGTTGTGGGGTTACACCAGCGATAAGTTGGGTATCCCTGTGGCCAGTCTGTCAAAGGATAACATTGCTTCGGAGCTTGCTGTGCGCAATGTGCCTGAGGCTACCATCAACGAATTCACCACCTTGCTGAGTGACTGTGAGTTTGCTCGTTATGCTCCTGCCATCTCGGGCATTAAGGTACAAGACATCTATGACCGCACGGTCAACCTGATGGACAAGTTGGAGAATAACATCAAGATAGTTAAAAGCTGACCTTTTCAGTTAATAATTAAAGTGTTACGATGAAAATGAAAAGACATAATCCTACCCACAGCGCAGCGTTCTCACTCATCCTGCTGTTTGCACTGCCATTGTTTGCCCAGGAGGGCGACACACTATCTGCCCAGTCGTTCAGTTTTGGGGCTGACAGCACCCACACTGAGCTGTCAAAGGCATTGGCTGACAGTGCCTATTCAGCGGGTGACTATGCTACGGCTGTTGATCTCTATGAGCGTCTGCTCACCGAGGGAGAGTCGGCTGCACTCCATTACAACCTGGGTAATGCCTATTATAAAGAGGAGGACATGGCACATGCCATCCTTAACTACGAGCGTGCCCTGCGTCTTGATCCATCCAACAAAGACATCCGTTTCAACCTTGACTTGGCTCGCAGTAAGACCATTGACCGTGTGTCAGAGAAGATGGAAATCTTCTTTGTCCGCTGGTTCCACGATTTTGCCAACATGCTGCCCATCAACACCTGGGCATGGGTGGCCATTGTGACTTTCCTGCTGTTTATCTGTTCGTTGGCCGTCTTTATTTTCGGGCGTAAGAGGGGAGTGAAGAAGCTGTTCTTCATCTTTGCATGCCTCTTCCTGGTGCTCTCGATGTGTGCCAATGGCATCGGTTTCAGTCAGAAAAAACGCCTCACAGTGCGCGATACAGCCATTGTGATGGATCCGAGCGTGGTGGTCAGAAGTACACCAAGTGCCACGGGGACAGAGCTTTTCGTGCTCCACGAGGGACGTAAGGTGACCATCAAGGACAATGCCATGACAGCCTGGAAAGAGATTGAACTTGAGGATGGCAACGTGGGCTGGATAGAGGCCAAATCGCTGGAGGTGATATAAAGTTGTTGTCTCCAGAAGTTTTTGTTAATAAACGATTTAGTTAAATAAAATGTTAAACGACCTGATAGCTTTTGACCAGCGCCTGATGCTTGCCCTCAATGGGAGCGACTCGCTCTACATGGACGGTTTCATGCGGATCTTCACCAGCACGTGGGTGTGGATTCCACTGGCGTTTGTGGTGCTGCTGGTGGTGTTCAAAAACAACAAGTTACGTCAGTTCTTCATCCTCCTGCTGATGGTTGCCCTGACGGTGTTCATCTGCGACCGTGTCAGCTCAGGTGTCATCAAACCATTGTGTTGCCGTTTGCGTCCCTGTCAGGACCCCGCACTGCTTGATAAGATTGACATTGTGAACGGTGCGCGCTCAGGGCTCTATGGATTCTTCTCGTCCCATGCTGCCAACTGCTTCGGGCTCTTCATGTTCTTCACGCTGCTCATCCGCCACAGCGGGTTCACCATCACCATGCTCGTGTGGGCATCAATCAACGCCATATCACGCATTTATCTAGGTGTCCACTATCCTGGCGATGTGCTCTGTGGGGCCTTGTTTGGTATGGCAGTGGGTGCACTGATGTACTTGATATACAGGCTGCTGACCCGTAAGCTGAGATATACTACACAGAAAGTCACCGACTTCTACACAGTCTCGGGCTACCTGAAGGAGGATATCCTCTCTATCCGTCTCACCATGTACCTCACGTATCTCTTCATCATCTTCTTCGCCTTCATCTACGTGAGCCGCAGTTTCCTATAATCCATCATTAAATACTGAATATCAATTAAATCCTTTAGATATATGAGCAAGATAATGACTTTCAACGAACTCCGTTCCATCAAGGACTCTCTTCCTGAGGGCAGTATGCATCGCATTGCTGATGAGCTTGACATGACCGTTGAGACTGTGCGCAACTTCTTCGGTGGCCAAAACTTCAGTCTGGGTGAGAGTGTGGGCATCCACCTTGAGCCAGGTCCTGACGGGGGACTGGTCTGCATTGATGACACCACGGTCCTTGACAAGGCTCTTGCCATCCTCGCAGAGCAAAAGCCAAACTAAAAAAGCCCCTCTTTCGGGAGGGGCTTGAAAACGGCAAAATAGATTACACCATTCGTTTTGAGACACGTTTTCTATCGTGTCTCAAAAAAGTGTGTTAGTTTTTATCAAACGTTGCTTTTACAGCGCAGTGCGTCGCGCGCTCAGACCAATGGGCTACAGCATAGAAAGCATCTATAGTCTGAGTAATACTATATATTTAAGGAAAGTCAACAGCAGGGGAGAAAACGCAATATCAAAATTAAACATAATGCCGATTATAGTAAAACAAGGGCGGGGGCTGAATGTAGGGACATGATTGATGTTTCTCTCGCTCGCATGGCTTCAGTTTTACAGCAAAAATAAGGACTCACTGCGATTTTTACAAGCAGATAGATGGAAAAAACACAGAACAGTCGTATCTTTGTCACGTTAAACCGAAAAACCTTTTCAAGCATGAAGAATCGTTCGTTACTGATCATTATGGCTGTGACAATCGTCCTGTTGTCAGCAAGTTGCAGCAACGTGCGCTGTGTGGAGCTCACCACCGATCACATCCAGCAAGTGGGTACGCTGGAGGGATTCCCCAAGCAGGGCTATCAGGGCATGAGCATATGGGGTGACTACCTTGTGAGCCTGCAGAACACTGGGCTGGCAACGCTCTATCACCTCACGGAAAATGGTCTGAAACCCCTTCGACAGTTCCCCCTCGCCAGTCATCACACTGCCAATCACGCCAATGTGGCTGACTTTGGCAACGAACGCTTTGACCAGGGTGACTTGTTGCCTGTGCTGTATGTCTCACAGTGCTCGCGCCAACGTTATGAAGGCCTTAAGGATGTGTGCTTTGTGGAGCGCATCATGCCTGACGACGACCCTCAGCTTGTGCAGACCATTGTGCTGGACGACCCTGAAGGACTGTTTGGCTATGCATTGCAATGGGTTGTAGATCATCGCCATAACCAGCTCATTGGCTATGGAAACACCCTTGAGAATCTTGCCCAGGGCAACCGCTGGCGCATGATGACCTTCCCTCTTCCCCGCCTTAGTGAGGGTGCTGTGGTCCACTTGAAACCTGAGGATGCCATTGACAACTATTGTATCCAGGACCTTGACACGCGTTTCCCCTCACAGCAGATTGGTCAGGGAGCCTGTGTCATCAAGGACTGGATGCTCATCCCCGTGGGACTTGGCACGAAGGAACAACCCAGCATACTCTATGTCTGGAACTTACGCAAGAAACGCCTTGACGGTATCTATGACTTTCAACAGCAAGTGCCTGCTGAATTTGAGGATTGTGTACCCTATGGCAATGCCCTCCTGGTGCAGACTAACGGGATGGGACTCGTACGCCTGCTGAAGAAATCAAACCGATAGAGACCAAAAAAACAAGTGCCACCTGAGGAAAAACGGCAAAAAAGCATTATCTTTGCACGTGATTTGAGAGGCTAAAAGTTGATGATGAATTAAACGAATGGCAGGCGACGTGTGTCTAATGGTTGTATGAAGCATTGTTGGAAACTCTTTCTCCTTATTAATATAGGATGCGCTGCGGTGGCTGCATCCCAGACCAACCGTATGTACTCACCACTGGTGCACACGCTGCAGACCATTGTCAACGACGACTGGATGCAACCTGCTGTGATTGAACTCGGTAGCGATGACTTTGTAACCCTCTCATTTGACTATTTTTCGCATGAGTATCACCGTCTCTGCTGCCACCTGATACATTGCGATGCTGATGGAAAACCCTCGGAACTCAGTGAGTCGGAGTATATGGAGGGGTTTAACGACAGACCCATTGAGTATTACCTTAACTCGCTGAATACTACGTTTCTATACACTCATTATGCAGTGGATTTCCCCAATGACGATGTCATGCTGAAGGTATCGGGCAACTATCGTGTGCAAGTGTTTGACGATGAGGAAGATGTCAACCCCATGAGCCAGCAGCCCGCTTATAAGGGACACCCCATTGTGGCAGAGGCTGGGTTTAAAGTGGTGGAACCTATGGTAAACGTCTCAGCAGTAGTTAGTTCCAATACTGACATCGATACCCATGTGACCTATCAGCAGGTCTCGTTCAGCATCAATCATGCTGACTATCCCATTGAGCGACCTGACCGTGAACTGAAGGTGATGGTGTGTCAGAACAACCGCCCAGACATGACTGTCACTGACATCCAGCCCACCTACATACGCCCAGGACTGCTGGAGTATGTGCACAACCGCAACCTCATTTTCCCGGGTAACAACGAGTTTCGCCGGTTTGAAGTCATCAACATGCACTATGGCTCGCAGCACGTGGATAAGATTGACTTCTATGACCCTTATTATCATGCAGTTTTGTTTGAAGATAGTGAGCGTAGGGCCTATAGTTTTGATGCTGACCACAATGGGCGCTATCTTGTGCGTTACAATTTGGCAGAGGACAACGACACGGAGGCTGACTACTTCTTTGCCCATTTCACCCTTGCTGTCCCCCACCCTCGCGAAGGTGGCGAGATGTATGTAACGGGCTATTTTTCAGACTATAACTATCTGCCTGACTACCGCATGACCTATAACCCTGCCACCAAAGCTTACGAGGGAACTGTGCTGCTGAAGATGGGAGCTTACGACTATCAGTATGTCTTTGTGAAAAACGGGGAAAATAGCCAGCCAGTCAGCAAGTTAAGCACACCCTTTGACGGCAGTTTCTATGAGACTGAGAACGAGTACACCCTCTATGTCTGGCATCGTCCCTTTGGCTCGCGCTATGACCGTCTGATAGCAGTCGAGACCATTGGATTCTCGCAGGAATAACCTGTGCCCCACCTGTGGCACGCTGTTTGCAGTAAGAACTGTGTAAGAAGTAAACAAGTATTGCATTAGGAAACAATTGATGAACAACCCATTCACCACCAAGATAGTTGAAGTCCTCGCCTATAGCGCAGAGGAAGCACGTCGTCTGGGCAGCCAGATGATTGCTCCTGAGCACCTGCTGCTGGGACTGATTCGCGATGGCCTGAACGAGGCCACATTCCTTCTGGAGACCATTCACGTGGACCTGCACCAGCTTCGCAGCTTTGTGCTCGATTCCATCAAGGAGAAGCAGGACACTCCCCTGCCCTCCTCATCCATTGCTGACAAGACTGACGAAATGTCACTCGATGCTACTGCCAACCAAATCATGAAACTGGCTCAGTTGGAGGCTCGTGCTGACCATGAGGAAACAGCTGACACTCAGCATCTGCTGTTAGCTCTGTTGAAACAGAAGGAGAACATCCCATGTCGATGCCTGCACTTTATGGGCATCAACTACAATCGTGTGCGACGGGAACTGGACCTACGCGCAGGTCAGAAGAACGAGTCAATCAAGAACATCAATGATGATGACGAAGATGATGAGGACGACCTTCTCTTCTCGCCTCGTTCTGACAGCAGCTCGCGCAAGTCATCATCCAGCTCACGCACAGAGGTTGAAGGAGATAATGACACCCCCGTGCTTGACAACTTCAGCGTTGACATGACTGCTGCAGCAGCTGAGGGTAAGCTCGACCCTGTCATCGGACGTGAGAAAGAGATTGAACGTCTGGCACAAATCCTCAGCCGGAGGAAGAAAAACAACCCCATGCTCATAGGCGAGCCGGGTGTCGGCAAGTCGGCCATCGTCGAGGGACTTGCCATGCGCATCGTCTCACGCCGTGTGTCCCGCATGCTCTACGACAAGCGTGTCGTCTCGCTCGACATGGGTGCCGTCGTGGCCGGTACCAAGTACCGCGGACAATTCGAGGAGCGTATTCGCGCTATCATCAACGAGTTGAAGAACAATCCCAACATCATCCTCTTCATTGATGAAATCCACAACATCGTGGGAGCTGGAAATGCCTCGGGAAGCATGGATGCCGCCAACCTGCTCAAGCCTGCCCTTGCACGGGGCGAGATCAAGTGCATAGGAGCAACCACCTTGAATGAGTACCGCAACAGCATCGAGAAGGATGGGGCCCTTGAACGCCGTTTCCAAAAGGTTCTCGTGGAGCAAACCACTGTCGATGAGACCATACAGATACTTCGCAACATTCACGACCGTTATGAGGAGCACCACAATGTGCGCTACACAGACGAGGCTCTGGAAGCTTGTGTGAAGTTGTCAGAACGCTACATTACAGACCGTTCTTTCCCTGACAAAGCCATTGATGTGATGGATGAAGTGGGCTCGCGTGCTCATCTGAGCCAGGTAACCTCTTCGCCTGAGATGGAGGAGATGGAACGTGAATTGACTGAAGTCACCCAACAGAAAAACGAGGCAGTCAAAATCCAGAAATTTGAGGAAGCAGCTGACCTGCGTGACAGGGAGAAACGCCTACAAGAGAAACTCGATGCCATGTCGCGGCAGTGGACAGAAGAACATCGTGATGAAGAACGTATTACCATCGATGAGGAAAGAGTTGCTGAGGTTGTCTCAATGATGTCAGGCATCCCCGTCCAGCGCATTGCTCAGGCTGAGGGTATCCGTCTGAAAGGCATGAAAGCTGAACTGAACAAGTGTGTCATTGCCCAGCAGACAGCCATTGAAAAGCTCGTACGAGCCATCCAGCGCAACCGTGTGGGCCTGAAAGACCCCAACCACCCCATCGGCACCTTCATGTTCCTTGGTCCTACAGGCGTAGGTAAGACCTTGCTGGCCAAGGAACTGGCAGCCTATATGTTCGGCACGTCCGAAGCCCTCATCCGCATCGACATGAGCGAGTATATGGAGAAGTTCACCGTCAGCCGGCTCATTGGTGCCCCTCCGGGCTATGTGGGCTATGAGGAGGGCGGACAACTGACTGAACGTGTGCGTCGTCGCCCCTACTCCATCGTCCTGCTCGACGAGATTGAGAAAGCTCATCCCGATGTCTTTAACATCCTCTTGCAGGTGACCGACGAGGGACGTCTTACTGACAGCTATGGACGTGTGGTAGATTTTCGCAACACCGTGATAATCATGACAAGCAATGTGGGCTCGCGCCAGTTGAAGGACTTTGGACGAGGCATTGGTTTCAGCACCCAGTCACAGGTGAGCGACAAGGAACTCTCGCGCAGCGTTATTCAGAAAGCCCTCAACAGGACCTTCTCGCCTGAGTTTATCAATCGTATCGACGAAATCATCACCTTCGACCCGCTCGACAAGAATGCCATCGAGCAGATAGTCGATATCGAGGTGGACAAGCTGGTGAAGCGTATTGCCGCCCTGGGCACGAAGGTCGAGGTCGAGGAGTCGGCGCGCAAGTTCCTGGCCACCAAAGGCTACGACCCGCAGTTTGGGGCACGTCCCCTGAAGCGTGCCGTGCAGAACTACCTGGAGGACGAGCTCTCCGAGCTGCTCATCGAACAGGCCCCCGCTCCCGATGCAACCGTAGTGGTTTCAGCCACAGAAGGTGCTGATAAACTGACATTAGACATTAAACCATAAACCATTATGAAAGAGATCAAGACCATCGGCGTGCTCACCTCCGGAGGCGATGCCCCAGGCATGAATGCAGCTATTCGTGCGGTAACCCGCGCAGCCATCTCCAACGGCTGGAAAGTCAAGGCCATCTACCGAGGCTATGAGGGCCTTATCAACAACGAGATCAAGGACTTCACCACCGAGAGCGTCAGCAATACCATCCAGCGTGGAGGCACCATCCTCAAGACCGCCCGCAGCAAGGAGTTCATGACCCCCGAGGGCCGGAAGAAAGCCCATGCCAACATGCGCTCCCACGGCATCGACGCGCTCATCGTCATCGGCGGAAACGGCTCCTTGGCTGGCGCACAGGCCTTTGCGCGCGAGTACGACGTGCCTTGCATCGGCCTGCCGGGAACCATCGACAACGACCTCTATGGTACCGACAGCACCATCGGCTACGACACGGCCCTCAACACCATCATGGACTGCGTGGACAAGATACGCGACACAGCCACCTCGCACGACCGCATCTTCTTCGTCGAGGTCATGGGGCGTGATGCCGGCTTCCTCGCCCAGAATAGCGCCATTGCCGCAGGAGCCGAGGCTGCCATTATTCCTGAGGACGATACCGACATCGACCAGCTGGCACAGTTCATCGGGCGCGGCATCCGCAAAAGCAAGAATAGCAGTATCGTCATCGTCTCCGAGAAGGACGGAGGCGCCATGCACTATGCGGAGCGCGTCCGCAAGGAATACCCGCAGTACGACGTGCGCGTCACCATCCTCGGACACCTTCAGCGTGGAGGAACGCCTACGGCTCACGACCGCATACTGGCCTCACGACTGGGCGTGGCTGCCATTGAGGCACTCAAAGAGGGCCAGCGCAACGTGATGATCGGCGTCAAGAACGACCAGATTGTCTATGTCCCCATCGAGCGGGCCATCAAGATCAATAAGCCCATCGACCGCGAACTGATTAATGTCCTTACCGTCCTCTCCATCTGATGATTGGCCCTGCCTCCGTCCGTCCCGACGCGGACAACCCAGCAAGCTCGACTCCCCTCGCCGCTCCATCCGTCGGCCAGTCACAGGTATATGAGCGCCTCGCGGAGCTGAGCATCGGCTACACCTATACCGAGCACCCTGCCACGCCGACCATCGAAGACGGGCGTCCCTATTGGGGCGACCTGCCGGGCACCCATTGCAAGAACCTTTTCTTCCGCAACCACAAGGGAAACAGGCACTATCTGGTTGTCTTCCAATGCGACCACAACATGGGCATCCACGACCTCGAGCATCTGCTCCGCCAGGGCAAGCTCAGCCTCGCCTCCGAGTGGCGCATGGAGAAATACCTCGGGCTGAAACCCGGCTCTGTCAGCCCCTTCGGCCTTGTCAACGACGTGGACCATCATGTCTATGTCTTCCTCGACGAGAACCTGAAGAACTACACCCACCTCTCCTTCCACCCCAACGACAATCGCGCCTCGCTCAACATCCGTCTGGAGGACTTCATCCGCTACATGGACGCCTCGGGCAACGGCTACGAGTGGATTAAGCTTTACTAAATGAAACACTTGTCCATCGCTTTTCTCCTCCTGCTGATTCCGCTTCTCACCCTTGCCGAAGAACGGGATGCGCGCTTCACCTCCTCCCCTATCGACTCCGTTGTGTTTGCGCGGATGAAGGGCAAATCGTACAAGGACGACTGCACCATTCCCCTCAGCGACCTGCGCTACCTGCGCGTTCTCCACTATGATCTCGATGGGAATGTCTGCCGGGGAGAACTGGTGTGTAACAAGGCCATTAGCAACGACTTGCTTGAAATCTTTGAAGCGCTTTATAATGCCCGCTACCCCATCGAACGCATGGTACTCATCGATGAATATGATGCCGACGACGAACGTTCCATGACCGACAACAACAGCTCGTGCTTCAACTTCCGTACCGTGGCTGGCACCACGACCCTCTCGGCACACAGCCGGGGCATGGCCATCGACATCAACCCCCTCTTCAACCCCTACGTCAAGCAGTCACGCGGCAAGACCATCGTCAGCCCCGCAGCAGCCGGGCCCTATGTCAATCGCGCCAAGAGTTTCCACTATAAGATTGACCGTCAAGACCTTTGCTATCGTCTATTCATCGCCCACGGCTTCCGTTGGGGTGGCGCTTGGCGCAGTAGCAAAGACTATCAGCACTTCGAGAAATAGCTTATTTCTCTTTCCCTCTTATTTTGTCGATTATCAGGGCGATGGCTCCGTCGCCTGTGACGTTTCCAGCCGTGCCGAAGCTGTCGATGGCCATGTAGATGGCGATGACGATACCCTGCATGCTCGCATCGAAGCCCAGCATCGAGCCGATAAGCCCCAACGCCGCCATGATGGCCCCTCCGGGGACGCCCGGGGCTGCCACCATCGTGATGCCGCACATCAGCACAAACCCCGCATACGTCTGGAAGTCAACGGGCATGCCCAGGCTGAGCGAGATGGCATAGCAGCACGCCACAATCTTCAGTATGCTGCACGGCATGTGGATGGTAGCGCACAGAGGGACCGTGAAATCCGCCACGTCGGGCAGGACGCCGTTCTTCTTCGTCTGCGCCAGCGTCACAGGTATCGTGGCAGCACTCGACGACGTTCCCAGCGCCGTCACGTAGGCCGGCATCATCGTCCAGAGCGCCTTGAAGGGGTTCCGCCGTGTGATGGCACCCGCTATGCAGAACTGCAGCACCAGTACCGTCACATGCATGGCTATGATGATAAGGATTATCTTGATGAACATACCCATCACGGCTGCCACGTTGCCTTCAGCCCCCATTTTCAGGAAGATGCCGAAGATGTAAATCGGCAGGAAGGGGATGATGACCTTGGTGATAACCGTTGTCACAATGCCTCGGAAGTCCTCCATGCCCCGTTTCAGCGCCGTGCCTCCCGTAGCCATGATGCCCAAGCCGATGACAAACGCCAGCACCAAGGCTGTGGTGACATTGATGAACGATGGCATCTCGACGGAGAAATAAGGCGTCAGTCCCCCGCTCATGTCGATGGCAGCAAGCGCAGGAGCCGAACCGCCTATCAACGAAGGATACACCAGCGAGCATGTCGCCCACGAAAACAGCCCCGAGAGTACCGTGGAGGCATAAGCAATCAACGCCGTGATGAGCAGCAGGCGTCCGGCTCCGCGTCCCAAATCGGCTATGCCAGGAGCAATCAATCCCACGATGAGCAACGGAATGAACATCCCCAGGAAATTGCCGAAGATGCCGTTTACCGTCACAAATATCCGCACAGCCCATTCAGGGAAGAACAACGAACAGACAATACCCAGTCCGATGGCAATGAGAATCCTAGGCAGCAACGTCAACCGAAAGCGCTTCTTGCTGTTTTTTTCTGTGTCAATCATGATTTTTTACTTCTTTTCGGCAAAGATACGGCAAAAACTTCATATATTTGCCGACAGAAACGAAAAAAAACATTACCGATTATGAAAAAGCTCCGCCTCCGTTGGAAGGGGATTGCCCTCCCATCGCTTGTTGCCCTGTTGGGCCTGAACTCCCTCACAGCCTGTGGCAGTCGCCCTTACAAAGACGCCGATGTCGACACCTTTGCCAGCCTTACAGAACTCCCCGATGTCCAGCTGGTGGATGTGCGTACGGCAGAAGAATTTGCCGAAGACCACCTTGAAGGGGCTGTAAATCTTGATGTCAACGACAGCACGTTCGTTGCGAAAGCCAAGCAGCAGCTCGATGCCGCGCGTCCTGTCCTTGTCTATTGCCGCAGCGGACGTCGTTCAGCCGATGCCGCAGGGAAGCTTGCTGCCGAGGGCTTCGAGGTCACCAACCTGAAAGGAGGCATCATGGCCTGGCGCGCAGCAAAAAAGCCCGTGACAGCAAGCACAGCTGAAGTGGATATCTTCCGCACAAAGAGCGACAAGGCCGTGCGTCTCCACGCCCTCATGCACGGCAGCATCCGCATCGACTTCGATGGCACTGAAATAGAGATTGACCCTGTCTGCCAGTTGGGAGAGCGCCGTACCGACTATGCCGCCCTGCCTAAGGCCGACTACATCCTCGTCACCCACGAGCATCGTGACCATCTTGATGCAGAGGCCATTCGCCTGCTGACAAACGAGAAAACACGCCTGATTACCAACCAGCGTTGTGCCGACATCCTCAACCAGGGAGAGGTGATGGCAAACGGCGACCATCTCACGCTTGCCGACGACTTTACCCTTGATGCCGTGCCCGCCTACAACATCACCGAAGGCCGCACGCAGTTCCATCCGCAGGGGCGCGATAACGGCTACATCCTTACACTCGACGGCCTGCGCATCTATATCGCTGGCGACACCGAGGACATTCCCGAGATGGCCGACATTCACGACATCGACGTAGCCTTCCTGCCTTGCAATCAGCCCTACACTATGACGCCCCAACAGCTTGTCCGTGCGGCGCGCATCATCCGTCCCAAAGTCGTCTTCCCCTACCACTTTGGCCAGACCGACGTCACTCCCCTACCCGCTCAGCTGGAAGCCGACCACATCGACGTCCGCCTCCGCCATTACGAGTGATGTTCTTTTTCTTAGGTTTCCCCCTCCGCGTAGTGCGTTAATCTGTCAACGCAGTACGCTATTCCGCCAACGTAGTGCGTTAATTCCACAGCGCACTACGTTGGCGCCACAGAATCAAACGTTGTTGCCGTAGAATCAGACGTTGTTGTTATAGAATCAGCCTCTGCCGTCGTAGAATCAGCTTCTGTTTGGGCAACTGCTGGTAAAAAAACCGCTCTGCCTACGCCATTTTCCTATAAGAATGGGCGATCTGAGGTCGGGGTACTGATATTTTGCATCGTTGGCGTGTGCGCCGAGAATGGGGAATGAGATCGGAAAAAAACGGTTTTTGCAGCCTTTTTCGGCTTGAACGAGCTGGATTTTGATATGTTTTTGTCCCCTTGCCGAGCCTTGGCATCGCAGGGTAGCAGTTTTGTGATTTCGTATATTATTGTTTTATTGCCCTTTAGAAAGAAGGATTATTAGTTTTCCGTTCCAGTTCCAGTTGTTCCAATTATTTTTTTGAAATATCAAAAATCTCCCCTAGTATATATTTATAAATAAATTATTATATATTAATTAATTATATAAAAATAATTGGGAAAGAGAGCGTTTTAGACCCTTCATAATTTAATTGGAACAACTGGAACTGGAACACACCGTAAACGATTCTTATACTCTTCCTCTACGAAGCCCAATACATAAAACCAAACTCTAAACCGAACTCACGCTGTTGGAACAAAGCTCATTTCTACTCACTTTGTGACGGGATAAAAACCAAACCGCTCAGCCGACGCCAATTTGATATAGGAATGTAAAAAAAGGCTTTCGTTTATACTTGTCCTCACCTCATAATACTCTTAATCACCTTGTTCGTTGTGCCGTCGTCCAGCAATAAGATATAAATTCCATGCTGCAGGTGCTCAACCTTTCTTCCCGTAATATCATAGATGGCACGGACGTTCTGCATATCCCGTGTTTCCAACACAAGGATACCATCATCATCAACCACCGTCACCTCACAGGAGGCAGAAACTACGGGATTGGACAACGATTCGGCTTTAATTACTGCCTTGCCTACAGAATTTGCCCAAACTACACCTTCTGCATCAACAGTGGCTACTCCTTTATCCGTCGACGTCCACTTGAATCCCTTGGCAGTCGCGTCGTCAGGAAGGACGGTGGCTGTAAGCTTGCTCGACTCGCCCACCTTCATCTCAAGCGTCTCGGCGTTCAGCGTAATCGATTTCACGGGAACGTAGTGGTCAACAACCTTGAAAAAACTTCTCGAGTCAACGCTTCTCTCTTCAAAGCCGCTGAAACGACCTATGCCATTGATAGGCATCTGATGGTAAACATCTATCATATACGTCCCCTCATCGAGATGGTCGAATTCAAACACGATACTCTTCTCTTCGCCTGCAGCCACGCTGACTAATGCATGTTCGCGCCTTACGCAGTACCAGTCAAATTCATCACTTTCAGGACGCAGTTTCTTGTATATTTGAATGAGGAGATAGTTTTCATAAACTTCCGTGGAAATGCTTTTGAGTGTGGGCTTGACTTCCAGATGATCCCCTTCGATGATGTTCCAAATGAAACCAAAGTCATTCTCTTGAGCAACGGCGTTGAAGTCAAGTGATGATAGGGCAACATCGCACTTGATGTCAACAATCTCAATCTCTTTTTTCCACACCACATTGGTTTCTCTGTTGTATCCGCCAGCACATAGGCGGAGTTCGTGCTTGCCCAGTTCCTGCGACTCAAACCACACGTCGTGAAAGAGGAAAGAACTCGTCTCGCCCGGGTCGATAGTCGCATTAGAGGTGTGTATCATCTCATCATCGATGTACATATTGAAGTGAATAGTGCCTTTTTCACCATGATTGGTTGCCGTGATCCAGAACTGATGATAACCCTTTTGGTAAAGGGTGCCATCGTGTCTGACGTCGCTTACCGTGTAGTCGCAGTCGTCCGGGTCGTGAATTGACAGCGTAATCTTTTCCTTTTCTACCGAAGCCTGCACGTACGTCTCATTCGATTCGGGGAACAGGCGCCATTCGTCGCCATCGCCCTTGCAGCGCCACATGGCCTTGATGGCATAGCGTCCCGTTACCAGGTCTTTGCCGAAGGTTACTTCGGGATTCCACTCGAAAGACGGGTCGCCCATCGCCACATCGGTCTGCGTCAGCACGCTAATGCATTCGCCCTTTTGATAAAGCCCCAGGCCATACACCAAATCCGGCGATTTGCTGCCATCGCTCAATGTGTTGTTGAAGAGCATCATGTAAAGCGGGAAGCTGACATCGGCACTGGTACCGCTACGGTCGCAGGTAATCGTTGCCAAACCGAATGTAGGGGTAAGGCCCCTCAGCGACTGGGAAAGGGTGGGAGAAAGTGGCTTCGTGCTTCCGTCGCGGTTGGGCATCAGCCTGATGTGTGCATTGGCATAGCCGCCCCAGTTGACAACACCTTCAGTAGCATACTGGTCGCAATCGTCCAACAACGACAGTAAAAAGTATCCTGTACGAGAACCTTCCCATCCCCAGTTAATGTGGAAGAACCCTTCGCCGTCATATCCGTCGCACACGAACTCGTGCCCCACGCCAAAGCCCGACTGACCCGCGTAAAGCACGGGGCGCCCCGCAGCAAGCTCACCGTAGATGAGCGATTCCCATTGCTGAGTGGTATAGAGCGTACGATTAGCGACATAGACTTGGGGGTCGTAGCCGAAATACTCCACCAGCTCCTTTGAGCAGATTCCTGACGAGGCAGAATTACCCACGGCATACCCCATTTCCACTGCCTGGCCGCAATAGCGCATCAGTTTTGCTACGGCATCTACCGCCGGCCCCGTTTCGCCAACCTTGTACGACGATTTCATCGCCTCCCATTCGAACGTTGTGACGGGTAGTTCCGGCAGCGACATCCCACTACCGGTGGTATAGGTCGGGATGGGCTTCAATGTCTTCTCGGGCCACTTGTAATAGTTCATTATCATCGCCATTGCCGTAGCCACACAGCCCACGGCACAATGCTCACCGTCTATTTCGGGCGTCTGACCGAAGAAAGGATCATTTTGTCCCCATTCATTATCGCCCAATAGCGGTTCGACGGCCGTCCAACCCGTCTGTTAAGAAATGCCGATATCGTTTGCACGGCGCTGCTGCACCCGTCTGGCGAAGTTGTCCAGCATGGTCTTCATGGCGGGAGCGAGTGCCTCGGCGTGGAAACTGCCGCTATCGGCATAGCCGAGGATGGGAGCCGTCATATCGTCACCACTAACGAGCACAAAGCCTTCGTCCTCGCCTACGTTAAATGCGTAATAGGCGCTACTTGGCTCAACGAATTCAAGGTAGAGTTCCTTCTCCTTATTATTATTTCTTACACGGCTCGGACTGTTCGCCCTTCCGTCTGCAAAAAAAGCTACAGCCCTTTGACGAGCCTGCTCCAGGCCGATAATATCGGCATAATTCTCCAACGAGAAAACAACACAAACGAGGAATAAAAACGCCTTTTTCATAATGGTAATTTTATTGTTGGGACAAAGATAGCGTATGCTGTACGAAAAATCAAATTATATTATGAAAAACCACTCCTTTCCTATCTTTCTGCAAGGGTCTAGAAGTGTAATACAATCGGATTATTATGTAATCCCAGTTGTTTGTTATTGTCCCAACCCGTTTGGTACAATAACTCCCGTTAGAGACCGGATGTTTTTGCAAGCAACATCGGGGCGTAGGGCATCTTTGAGAGGGGTGCCCGAGGGGTGGATGCACTCCACTTGGGCAAAGCCGGCTTCGAGCAATTGCGCGCGGTCTTCCACTTGTCCGGCTATGAGGGTGACGGGGACAAAGTGTTGCTGGGCTCTGCGAAGGATGCCTGCAGGGGCTTTGCCTCGCAACGTCTGACGGTCGGCCTTCCCCTCGCCTGTAACGACGAGGTCGGCATGGGCAAACAACTCATCTGCGCCAAAAGCGTCAAGCAGTAGCTCTATGCCTGAACGACGCTGGGCATGAAGGTATTGCATGAAGGCGTATCCCAGACCTCCTGCGGCTCCTGCTCCTGGCTCACACGAACAGTCGTAGCCCATATGCTGTGCGGATTCCGCTGCAAAGGCTTGGGCACGTCGGTCTAATTCCTCAATCATGTCAGCTCTGGCTCCCTTTTGCGGGCCGAAGACCTGCGCCGCCCCTTCAGGACCACAAAGCGGGTTATCCACATCGGTAGCAATCGTGAAGCGCACAGACGAAAGGGGCTCCAGTGCCTCACCGAAGGCATCCCACAGCGCACGGAGCATGCCGCAGCCGGCATCGCTGGTGGCACTCCCTCCCAAGCCGACGAGGATGTCGCGACAGCCCCGACGGACAGCATCAACGACGAGTTGTCCCGTGCCATAACTGGTAGCCAGCAACGGGTTGCGCTCCTCAGGACGAAGCAACGTCAACCCGCTGGCACGGGCCATCTCAATAACGGCCTGCTCGCCCTGCATCAGATAACAGGCGCGAACGGGGCGCATCAATGGGTCGCAGACCGTAGCCTCGACATACGTTCCTCCCTTTGCCGCATGGAACGCCTCCAGCCAGCCTTCGCCTCCATCGCTGACAGGGATGGACGTCACCTTAGCCTCAGGCAGAGCGCGCAGCACGCCCTCACGGGCAGCGGCGTTGGCCTCCGACGATGTGAGACATCCCTTGAAGGAGTCGATAGCCAGGACGATGTGCATACGGGGTTGGCGATTAGGGATTCATCCGAATGGCAGAGATGATGCGCGGGCAATGGATGCCCTCGCGACGCGCCGAGTAGAACCTGTCGTTCATGGCATACGTACAAATGCCGGCGATATGAATGTTGGCATACCGAAGCCCGCTTTTCATCAGCAGCCAGCGGTTGGCCTCCCAAAGGTCGATATGATGTCCGCCTCGCATGGTGTCTGGAATACGTGGGCCATTAAAAGAATAAATCCGCTCCATAGAGAATCCGGCTTCGCGGAATGCCTCCACCACCTCCTCCCCTACTTGGAAATTATCCGGGCCGATGCCTGGGCCGATAACAGCGCGGACATCCACAGGAACGGTACCGAAACGCGATGCCATTTCGCGCAACACCTTTGCCGAGATGTGCAGGACGGTCCCACGCCATCCGGCATGTACGGCAGCAATGGCACGATGGACAGGGTCGTAAAGCAAGACGGGAATGCAGTCGGCCGTGCGGGCCCCAATGGCAACGCCTGGCACATCGGTAATCAGGGCATCAATCCCCTCCAAATCCTCGCGCGTGAGCCGAGGGGAATCGACATAGGCAATCTCGTCACCATGCACCTGGTGAGCCTGCACCACAGGGATGGGCAGCTCTGCCCCACGCTCCGTCGAGAAGGCTGTCACCTCCTCGCCAAGATAGTAATATAATAAGGAAGAGAACAACTTTAGTTAAGAATTAAGAGTTAAAAGCACGAAGTTTTACACTATCCGTTTACCGAACGGCAACAGCGACAGCCAAGCCAGCTTGAAGTGCTGCATGCCGAAGGGAATGCCCACGATGGTGACACAACAGATCAGGCCGAACACGGCATGTGTGGCAGCAATCTCCCACCAGCCCAGAATAATCCAAAGAACATTGAAAATGATGTTCAGGCATCCCGTCATGCTTTCTCCATCCTCCACCTTCCGGCCAAAAGGCCATAGGGCAAAGGTGCCGAACTTCATCAACTGCGCCCCAAAGGGAATGCCGATGATGGTGATGCAAAAGAGGAACCCGATAATCCAGTACATCAGGGCCACCAGGAAACCGCCTAATATGAACCAAAGGAAATTGCCAATTGTCTTCATCGTTCGATTTTTTGCCCACAAAAATACTCCTTTTTCTATTTTTGCACAACTCCCACGCCGAAAATTTGCAAAAATGAAGGAAATCGCCTATCTTCGCCGACAAAATAGAAAAAGGAAATGAGCAGAAAAGTTTTGATTGTTGCCCATCCCTATGAAATCGGGCTGAAGAGGCTTGAAAAAAACGGCTTCCAGCGCATCACCGGAAAGGACGAACGTCCCACGCTCTATGTGCGTGGAGACGACACGGTAGCCATTGTGGGCATCGGGTTACAGGAGGCCCTTCCCTCCTTTGAAAAAATGAAGGAGCAAGGGATGTTCAACGAAGCAGATGTGCTGTTGGCAGGCTCAGCAGGCTCGTACACCCTGCCTGTATTGCACACAGTACAATGCGAAACGGGCTATCCATCCCTCCCGTCAGACTATCCGAAGGGAGAAATTGTTTGTGTGCACGAATTTGTTTCGCCTGATAGCCCTCACCCTGAACTTCACATCCCTAACACCTGTTTTGACATGGAGAGCGAAGGGCTACTCGCAACATGCCGCGATGCTAATGTGCACTCGTTGAGCATTGTAAAGGTGATTTCCGATGACGGCAGCGGCTCGTTGGGCGACTGGGCAACCGTCTGCCAGCAGCAAGTTCAACCGCTTGTTTGGGAAATTGCGGCTTGGTTTTTCTTCAAAAATATGTTGTAGGACATATAAAAAAGTTTGGTCACATCAAAAAACCACCGTACCTTTGCTGCCGTTATCCTAAAAACAATCTTTTTACCTTAAAAGACTAATACCTATTAGAATAGTTAAGGGTCTCTGTGAAGAGGCCCTTAACTATTTCCCTTAAAAACCAATTCCCCTTCTTGAAAAAGTTTAATATATTTGGTTTTTCGCTCGACGTGCACTATCTTTGCAACCGTTTTCAGCATTAGCTTACGCTGGAACGCCAATTGTTCACTATATTAGAGTTTTATGGCAGAAATCGTCACACAGGAGAATCAGGAGAAAAGGAGTCTTAACTTCATTGAGCAGATTGTCGAGCAGGACCTTGCTGAGGGCAAGAACGGAGGACGCATCCAAACGCGTTTCCCGCCCGAACCTAACGGCTATCTCCACATCGGCCACGCCAAAGCCATCTGTATGGACTTCGGCATTGCCGAACGCTATGGCGGCATCTGTAACCTGCGTTTCGACGACACCAACCCCACGAAAGAGAACGTGGAGTACGTCGATGCCATCATGGAGGACATCCGCTGGTTGGGATTCCAGTGGGCAAACGTCTTCTATGCTAGCGACTACTTCCAGCAGCTCTGGGACTTTGCCGTAGAGCTTATCAAGGAGGGCAAGGCCTACATCGACGAGCAGCCGCAGGACGTCATCCTCTCGCAGAAGGGTACGCCTACGCAGCCCGGCATCGAGAGCCCCTATCGCAACCGCCCCGTGGAGGAGAGCCTCGCCTTGTTTGAGAAGATGAACAGCGGCGAACTGGAAGAGGGCTCAATGGTGCTTCGCGCCAAGATCGACATGAGCCACAACAACATGCTCTTCCGCGACCCCATCATCTACCGCATCGTCAAGACGCCCCACCACCGCACCGGCGACAAGTGGAAAGCCTATCCCATGTACGACTTCGCGCACGGGCAGAGCGACTTCTTCGAAGGCGTCACCCACAGCCTCTGCACGCTGGAGTTCGTGCCCCATCGCCCCCTCTACGACCTCTTCATCGACTGGCTCAAGAAGGGCGAGGACCTTGATGATAACCGCCCCAAGCAGCGTGAGTTCAACAAGCTCAACCTCAACTACACCCTGCTCTCCAAGCGCAACCTGCTGGCGCTTGTGCAGAACGGCATGGTGGATGGCTGGGACGATCCCCGTATGCCGACCATCTGCGGCTATCGTCGCCGTGGCTACACCCCCGAGGCCATCAAGCTGTTTGTGGATAAGATTGGCTACACGCTCTACGACGCGCTGAACGACATGGCGCTCATGGAGTCGGCCTGCCGCGAAGACCTCAACCGTAGGGCTACCCGTGTGGCTGCCGTCATCGATCCCGTCAAGCTCATCGTCACCAACTACCCCGAGGACAAGACGGAGCTTCTCGATGCCATCAACAACCCCGAAGACCCCGAGGCCGGCACACACCAGATTGCCTTCAGCCGTGAAGTGTGGATTGAGCGCGAGGACTTCATGGAGGATGCTCCGAAGAAATACTTCCGCCTCACCCCCGGACAGGAGGTGCGCCTTAAGAACGCCTACATCGTCCTTTGCACCGGTTGCAAGAAGGACGCCGAGGGCCGCGTGGAGGAAATCTACTGCGAATACATCCCTAACACCAAAACGGGTGAAAGCGAATCGAACCGCCGTGTGCGCGGCACCATCCACTGGGTCAGCGTGGCACATGCCGTTCAGGCCGAAGTGCGCCTCTACGACCGTCTGTGGCTGGCCGAGAATCCACGTGACGAACTGGCTCGCTTGCGCGAGACAGGGCTCGATGTGGTGGAAGCCATGAAGCAGATGATGAATCCAAATTCGCTGGAGGTGCGCCCCTGCTGCTATGTGGAGGAATTCCTTTCCAATACCCAGCCGCTCGACCATTTCCAGTTCCAGCGCATCGGCTACTTCTGCACCGACAAGAGTTCTACGCCCGACCACCTCGTCTTCAACCGCACCGTATCACTCAAAGACTCCTTCAAGCCTAAAGGATGATAGACAACGAATTCCAGGACATCCTCCAACGCTACGAAAAAACCGTTTCATCGGGCAAGAAAGCCTACTTTGATGCCGACGACATGCTCGACATCATTGACTGGTATATGGAGGAAGAGCGCGACGACGATGCCGACAAGGCTATCCGCTTCGCCCGCCGCCTCTATCCTGCCAATACCGATATCGTCATGGCTGAAGCACGGCTGCGCATCTATCAGGGCGACTACGAGGCTGCGGCCAACATCGTCAACAGCCTGGAGTTTAACGACGAGCCCGAGGTGAATCTGCTTGCCAGCGATATCCTGCTGCACAGGGCCAACCAATGTGCCGATCCCAAATACAGGGATGGACTCATCGCCTTGTCGGAGAAAGCCTATGAGCGCACCTTGCGTCAGGCCGACAACGACCCCGGTTTTTATAGCTCCATCATCAGCCAGCACAGCCGTGAGGAATTGTTCGAGCAGGCAAACCAATGGATTGAACGCGCATTCAAAGAGCATCCCGACCACCCTGCCATCCTCGACGCTTCAGCACTTTGCTACGCCTTACAGGGACGTGCTCGCGAGGCTATCGACCTTGCCAACCGCCTTATTGACAGCGACCCTTACAATGCCCGTTCGTGGGGAATACTTGGCGACATTCTGCACGACTTCGGCGATTTCACTCAGGCACTGGATGCCTACGACTACGTGAAGGCTATCCGTCCCGACGAGATTCTTTCGGAGCAGAACATGGGCGACTGCCACTTCGCGCTGGGGCATTATGCCGAAGCCTACCGGCTCTATCAGTCGGCGCTGGAGAACTATGCCAATGCAACCGTCGCTTCCCCACCCTCTATCGATACCGACTTCATCCAAGCCAAACTGGAGATTTGCAAAATACGGATGAAGAAAAAGTAATCCCCAAAATTCATCAAAGAACGCTATGTCCGCCTTCATTCAATGGTGCCTTGCCCACCTTAATTACTATACCGTACTTTTCCTGATGACCCTCGAGAGCACGGTGTTCCCCATTCCGTCTGAAATCGTCGTCCCTCCGGCTGCCTATCATGCGGCTGCCACGGGCGAGCTGAACGTCTTTCTGCTCATTCTCTTTGCTACCATCGGAGCCTGCCTGGGTGCCACTATCAACTACACCGTTTCGCTGTTTGTAGGCAAGCCCATCGTTTATGCCTTTGCTGACAGCAAGGTGGGCCACCTGTTCCTGCTCAGCAAGGAGAAAGTGCAGAGGGCCGAGCGCTACTTCAATGCGCACGGGGCTATTTCCACCTTCATCGGGCGTCTCATCCCCGTCATCCGCCACCTCATATCCATCCCTGCCGGTCTGGCTAAGATGCCCTACGGACGTTTCCTTGCCTTTACCGCCCTCGGTGCCGGCATATGGAACTGCTTCCTCGCTGCCCTCGGCTACTATCTGCAGCGCATCATTCCCGAGGACCAGCTTGTCGACACCGTCACGAAGTACTCCCACGAAGTCGGCTACGGACTCTTTGCGCTTGTGGTCCTCGCCATCGCCTACCTTGTCATAAAGTCAAAAAGGAAGAAGAAAAAGGCAGCGGAAGAGGAAGTACAATGATTTTTTGCCGTTTTATGAAAAAAAACAGCAAAAATTGCTTTGCGAATTAAAAATTGTTGTAACTTTGCAGCCGAAAATAACAAAACGAAAGAAAAGCAATGTTGACTGACACGCAGAAGTTCTACTTTTATTACTATTACTTTACCCTCAAAAGGGAGTGAAGCGGAACAGCGTGTACACCAGACAATGCTAAAAAGATAACATCCCGCTCCACTCCTCGTGAAGCGGGATTTTTTTGTCAAGCATTATAAAAAGGAAAATAAAATTAAGGAAATATGAAGAGAGTTGCCATACAAGGAATCAAAGGCTCGTTCCACGACATCGCCACGCGGAAGTTCTTCGGTAGTGAGGAAGTTGAACTGGTCTGCTGCAACACGTTCGAGGATCTTTTCGACGCGATGAAGAAAGACCCTGCCCTACTCGGCATGGTAGCCATCGAAAACACCATCGCGGGCAGCCTGCTCCACAACTACGAACTGCTGCGCGCCAGCCAGCTCACCATCATCGGCGAGAAAAAGATTCACATCGAGCACAGCCTGCTTTGCCTTCCCGACGATGACGAACAGGACATCCGCGAAATCAATTCGCACCCCGTGGCGCTGATGCAATGCCGCGGATTCCTGAAGCAGTTCCCCGGCTGCAAGATTGTGGAGACCGACGACACCGCCGGAGCCGCCGAAGCCATCAGCCGCCAACAGCTCCACGGCCATGCCGCCATCTGTTCCAAGGAGGCCGCACCCATCTACGGCATGAAAGTGGTGCGCGAAGCCATCGAGGACAACAAGCACAACTTCACCCGTTTCCTTTGCCTCAGCGACCCCTGGAACGCCGACACGTTGCGCGACGTCCGCCGCTCCAACAAGAGCAGCATCGTCTTCAGCGTCCCTCACGAGAAGGGCGAGCTGAGCCACGTGCTGAGCGTCCTCTCCTACTACGACATCAACATGACCAAGATACAATCACTCCCCATCATTGGACACGAATGGGAGTACCTCTTCTACGTCGATATGACTTTCAGCGACTACGCCCGCTATCGTCAGAGCATTGAAGCCATCCGTCCGTTAACACGTCAAATCAGCATACTTGGAGAATATGAAGCAGACTGAAAACCCCACGACAATCCGTCCCGCCGACCGTCTCGGCTTAGTGAGTGAATACTACTTCAGCCGCAAGCTGAAGGAGATTGCGCAACGCAACGCGCAGGGAGAGGACATCATCAGCCTCGCCATTGGCAGCCCCGACATGCCCCCTTCGCCCGAAACCACGATCACCCTCATGCGCTACGCCCTTCGCGACGACACCCATGGCTATCAGCCCACGGTGGGTATCCCCGAACTGCGTCAGGCTATGGCCGACTGGTATAAACGTTGGTACAACGTGGCGCTTGACTACCAGACGGAAATCCAGCCGCTCATCGGCTCCAAGGAGGGCATCCTCCACATCACCCTTGCCTTCTGCAACCCGGGCGACACAGTGCTGGTGCCCAATCCCGGCTACCCCACCTACACCTCTCTCTCTCGCCTGCTCGGTCAAAAAGTCGTCTATTACGACCTGAAGCCCGAGAACGGCTGGCAGCCCGATTTCGACGCCCTTGAGCAGATGGACATGACGAACGTGAAGCTGATGTGGACGAACTATCCCCACATGCCGACGGGGGCTCCCGCCCAGCGCGCCACCTACGAGCGCCTCGTGGACTTCGCCCGCCGCAAGGGCATTGTCATCGTCAACGACAACCCCTACAGCCTCATACTCAACAAGAAGCCCCTTAGCATCCTGCAAGTGCCGGGAGCCAAGGAATGCTGCATTGAACTCAACTCCATGAGCAAGAGCCACAACATGCCCGGCTGGCGCGTGGGGTTGCTGGCTGCCAATGCCGAGTTCGTCCGCTGGATTCTGAAGGTGAAGTCGAACATCGACAACGGCACCTTCCGCCCCATGCAGATGGCTGCTGCCAAGGCCTACCAGAACAGTTCAGCCTGGCATACGAAAAACAACATCACCCTCTATCGCAAACGCCGTCAGGTGGCCGAGGAAATCATGCAGACACTCGGCTGCACCTTCGACCCGGCGCAGGTGGGCATGTTCCTCTGGGGACGCATCCCCGAGCGCTACACCAACGCCGAAGAGCTGACGGAGCGCGTGCTGAACGAAGCCCACGTCTTCATCACCCCAGGCTTCATCTTCGGCTCCGCAGGCGAGCGCTATGTCCGCATCTCGCTCTGCGCCAAAGAGGAGAAGCTTGCCGAGGCACTTGGCAGGATAAAGAAATTGGTGAGTAACTTATAAAATACTCCCATCGTAAAACAAACCTTCAATAGTCAATAACAAAAAAAACATACGTAATGGAACTCGATCTACAACCCCTCAACCTCCCCGGCGTCCCTACCGAACGCCCCCTGCTTATCGCCGGTCCGTGTAGCGCCGAAACTGAAGAACAAGTCCTTGAAACAGCCCGCCAGCTGCGCGCAGGCGGCATCCACGTCTTCCGTGCCGGTGTATGGAAGCCGCGCACCAAGCCCGGCGGCTTTGAGGGCCAAGGCGAAGCGGCTCTGCCTTGGATGAAGCGCGTGAAGGAAGAGACCGGCATGCTCACCTGCACCGAGGTGGCCACGCCCCACCATGTGGAGCTGGCGCTCGAGGCAGGCATTGACGTGCTCTGGATTGGCGCCCGCACAAGTGCTAATCCTTTTGCCGTTCAGGAGCTGGCTAACGCCCTGCGTGGCGTGGATGTGCCCGTGCTCTACAAAAACCCCGTCAACCCCGACCTGGAGCTCTGGATTGGCGGCATGCAGCGTCTCAACGCCGCAGGCATCCGTCGTCTGGCCACCATCCACCGCGGCTTTAGCTCGTTCGAGAAAACCATCTATCGCAACCTGCCCATGTGGCACGTACCCATCGAGCTGCGTCGCCGAATCCCCGAGCTGCCCATCATCTGCGACCCCAGCCACATCGGCGGACGGCGCGAACTTGTCGCCTCGCTGGCACAGCAGGCCATGGACCTCGGTTTCGACGGACTCATCATCGAGAGCCACACCCACCCCGACGAAGCGTGGAGCGACGCCGCTCAGCAGGTCACACCCGAGGTGCTGGGCATCATCCTCGACAACCTGGTCATCCGCAGCACGGCCGACACCACGGAGAGCCTCAAGTCGCTACGCCGTCAGATTGACGAGATGGACAGCGAACTCATCCAGCTGCTTTCCAAGCGCATGCGCATCAGCCGCGAGATTGCCCACTTCAAAAAGGAGCACAACATCGCCGTCGTCCAGCCCACCCGCTATAGCGAAATCCTCGACAAGCGCGGCGCGCAGGGTGCCCTCTGCGGCATCGGAGGCGACTGCGTCAAGACCGTCTTCGAAGCCATCCACACCGAGAGTGTCCGCCAACAGATTGAAATCATAAACAAGTAAAAAGAGATGCGTATCCTCGTCCTTGGAGCCGGAAAGATGGGCTCCTTCTTTATAGACCTGCTCAGTTTCGAGCACGAGACGGCCGTCTTTGATATCGACGCCCGCCGCCTCCGTTTCATGTACAACACCCAACGCTTCACCACCATGGAGGAGATAGAGACCTTCCGTCCCGAGCTGGTCATCAATGCCGTCTCGCTCGACCATACCCTCGACGTCTTCCGCCAGGTGACGCCCCACCTCACGCCCGACTGCATCCTCAGCGACATTGCCTCGGTGAAGACCGGACTGAAGGAGTACTACGACTCGTGCGGCTTCCGCTTCGTCTCCACCCATCCCATGTTCGGCCCCACGTTTGCCAACCTCGGCGCGCTGTCGAACGAAAACGCCATCATCATCACCGAGGGCGACTACATGGGGCGTGTGCTGTTCCGCGACCTCTACAGCCGTCTGGGGCTCCACATCTGCGAGTACAGCTTTGCCGAGCACGACGAGACGGTGGCCTACTCCCTCTCCATCCCCTTCGTCAGCACCTTCGTCTTTGCTGCCGTCATGAAGCATCAGGACGCCCCTGGCACCACCTTCAAGCGCCACCTCTCCATTGCCAAAGGTGTGCTGAGCGAGGACCGTGCCCTGCTGCGCGAAATCCTCTTCAACCCCCACACCAGCGCCCAGGTCAGCCAGATACGCACCCAGCTGAAGGAGCTCATCGACATCATCGACCACAAGGACTCCCCTGCCCTCAACGCCTACATCGACCGCATTAAGGACAACGTAAAATAAACCCCTGCGAACACTCAGGAGCGCAGGGGTTATAGCGTGAGGGGGCTCAGCCGATTGTTCAGGGGTTCTTCCGCTTCCAGACGATGAAGCCCGTGAGGCAGGTAATCGTGATGACGGAGGCGAAGATGAGCGACAGCACATACGGCAGTCCGCAGATGGTGGGCGACACGAAGAAGAAGTCCGACACCACCATCGTCATGAAGACGGCCGGCACGAGGGTCAGCCAAAACACCTTATGTTCGCGCGCCAGATAGACGGTGCACACCCAGAGCGTCACCGCTGCCATCAGCTGTGTGCCCCAGGCGACATACTGCCACACGGTGCTGAAGCCACTGGGATTGCCAATCTGCCACGCCAGCAGCGCGATGCCCACCGCAAACACGGGCAGGCTCAGCAACAGGCGTGAGCGGGCGCTGCTCTGCTTCACTCCGAATGCCTCGGCAAGGATGAGCCGGGCGCTGCGGAAGCTGCTGCCGCCCGTGGTGATGGGAGCTGCCACCACACCCAGCAAGGCCAGGATGCTGCCTGCGATGCCGAGCCACGACGAGCAGATGGTGGTCACCACCGTCGGGGCATCGAAGAACTGGATGAGCGAGCGGCCGTCGGCATTGCGCACAAGCCCGTCGGCACCCTGTGTGAACTGCTGCACCAGCTCGGGCGAACAGACGTCGCGCCAGCCGTCAGCAAAGAAGAAATAGCTCGATATCGTAGCCCACACCAGCGCCACCAGGCCCTCGGTGACCATGGCACCGTAGAAGACGGGACGTCCCTGACGCTCCGACTTCATACAGCGCGCCATCATGGGCGACTGCGTGGCGTGGAAGCCGCTGACGGCTCCGCACGCAATGGTGACGAACAGCGCGGGGAACAGCGGCTGCTTAAGTCCCAGACGCACGGTGCCCCAGTTGCTCAGGCCGTCCCACACCTCGGGCAGCACAGGGCGTTTGATGAAGAGCACCACGCCCAGCGCAATCACCATGAACAGCATGGAGAGCGCAAAGGCCGGATAGATGCGGCCGATGACCTTGTCGATGGGCATCATCGTAGTGGTGACGTAGTAGAGGAAGATAATCACCACCCACATCATCTTGTCGCCCCAGATGCCGCTCAGGATGATGGCAGGGCAATAGACGAAGAACGCCCCCACCAGCACCATCATCATCATGGTGAAGACGATGAGCGCCTTGCGGGCCGTGCCGCCCAGGTAGAGGCCCGTCAGCTCAGCCAGTCCGCAGCCGTCGTGACGCAGCGACAGCATGCCGCTGATGTAGTCGTGTACGGCACCGCCGAAGATGCAGCCCAGCACTATCCACAGGTACGCCGCAGGCCCGAACCACATGCCCATGATGGCACCGAAGATGGGCCCCGTGCCCGCAATGTTGAGGAACTGAATCATAAAGATTCGCCACGAGGGCAGCACGATGTAGTCCACCTTGTCCGCCTTGCGGATGGCAGGAGTCTCGCGGTCGTCGGGACCGAAGATGCGCTCGGCCACGCGGCTATAGAGGACATAGCCGACGAAGAGCGCAATGACGCTGATGACAAAAGAAAGCATTATTTTACACTTTTTTCGTTTCGGGCTGCAAAAATACTACAATTTTATGACTTCGCAGCCCTTTTTGCAAAAAATCGTAATTTTTCAGCAGATTCCGATGCTTTTTTCGGAAACTATAGCTTATATAAGAAAAGACAAATCTCTGCTATCGTGTCGTAGAGCATTAGAATGCTTTTAGTAATCCCTTGGTCTGTGAATTTATTCCCTTGGGCTACGGATTTATTCCCTTGGGCTGTGTGGCAAAGCAGCCTAACAATAGAAAAAAAGCGGAAATCGCTTGCAATGATTTGAAAATAGTCGTACATTTGCGCCCAAAACGTATATTAATTCTTACTTAAAACAAAAATAACATGAAAAAAATCTTTACATTTGTATGTGCATTAATGGCTGTGGGAGTTGCTGCCATAGCCGAAGAGAGCATCTCGGGCGCTTCGACCTGGAGCCCCTGGAATCCTGACGCAACCACCATCGAGGTCAGCGGACAGCAGACGATTATGAAGTTCACCGAGGCATGGTCGGGCGCCGGTTATTGGATGGGTATCGACGAGGACGAGGATGGACTGACGGACTTCTGGGCCGACTGGTCGGACTACGACTACCTTGTCTATACGGTTGCCGACGTCAGAGGGTCGTTCAACTTGTGCGTTGAGTATCACGACGAGGGCGATCCCAACAACAACCACGCCACCTCTGGCAACATCGGCACGAACGGATATGGTTTTGTGGCACTCGACCCTGACTGGAACGACTATGTGGCGCAGACGTGGATTCAGCCCACAGCTCCCGGCAGCATTACCATTACCGACATGGTGCTGATGACGAAGGAAGAGTTTGAAGCCTTCAAGGAGAGCATGAAGCCATCGGGCGACATCGTGAACCTGTGGAAGGGCGAAATGGACTTCAACAACAGCTGGCCTGCCATCCACCTGCCTGCCGATGCCTTCGATATTGCCGAGGAGGGCGACAGACTGATTGTCAACATCTCGGAGATTACTGAAGTCGAAGGCTGGGAATGGGGCACACAGGTTTTCTGCAACAATGGTGCCTGGCGCGCCCTGCCGAGCATGAAGGTGGAGGGCATCACCGAGCCGGGTGAGCAGACGTTCATTCTGACACAGGAACAGCTCGATTCCATTTCCGCAACAGGCGGCATGAACATCCAGGGTATGGCCTGCAAGGTGTCGAGCGTGGACCTGGTAAAGGCCGGCGCCGTGATTGAGGGTACCGTCCTTTGGGAAGGAACGATGTCGTTCGACAACTCGTGGCCTGGCATCCAAGGCATGGGACCAGACCTGTTTGCCGACACGAAGGCCGGCGACAAGATTGTCGTTACCGTGGCCTCCATCGACAACGTGGACGGATGGGCATGGGGTTCACAGCTTCTCTGGAAGGACGGCAACTGGGCTGACCTTGCAGGCGCTCCGACAACGAGCTTTTCCGAGGCGGGCGACGTCACGCTCAATCTTACACAGGAGTCGGTGGACGCGCTGAAAGCGAGTGGCTTCATCTTGCAGGGCATGGCTTGTACGGTAACAAAAATTATGCTCGTTCCCAGCACCACACACGTGAATTCCACGCTGATGGCCCCCGTTGGCGAAGACATCATCTATAATATCTGCGGACAGCGTGTGGACGCTTCTTATAAGGGTCTAGTCATCCGTAACGGAAAGAAATATCTGAACCGCTAATGAAACATTTTACAGTCGTAATTCCCAGCATGATTCTTTTCATGCTGGGAATTTTTCCCGTATCGGCGCAGACGACCCTGACAGGCATTGTCCTCGACGGGTCGAACGGCGATGAGCCGCTATTAGGCGTCGCCGTTCAGGCCAAGGGGGCCGACGTGGGCGCTATCACCGACATGGACGGACGGTTCAGCCTCGCGCTCCCCACAGGCATCGGCGAGATCGTCGTCACGTACATGGGCTATGTCAGCCAGACGGTTGACGTGCGCGGCAGGACATCCGTACAGATTGTCCTGCGCGAGGACAACATGCTGCTGGACGAGCTGGTTGTCGTGGGCTATGGCACGATGAGGAAGCGTGACCTTACTGGTTCGCTCTCGCAGCTCAAGGGCGACGATATGCGCAAAGGCGGCGCCATCGACATCGCCCACGCCATTCAAGGCAAGATTGCCGGCGTGCAAGTCCAGCAGAGCGACGGCGCTCCGGGCGGAGGAATGAGCATCCTGGTGCGCGGCGCCAACTCGTTCTCCACCAGTTCGCAGCCCCTCTATATTGTCGATGGCGTACCCTTTGAGACAGGGGGCGTGGCTGGCAACGGCGTCACCACCTCTGAGCAGGGCGCCAACCCTCTCGCCTCCATCAACCCCCACGACATCGAGAGCATTGAAGTGCTCAAGGATGCCTCTGCTACAGCCATCTACGGTTCCCGAGGCGCCAACGGCGTTGTCCTCATCACCACACGGCGCGGCGACAAGGGGAAGACCAAGGTGGAGCTGAGCGCCAACTACGGCATCCAGTCCATCACAAAGAAACTCGACGTCCTCGACCCCTACACCTACGCCACCTACCTGAACGAGCAGGCCACCAACGACCGGCTCTACATGGGCAGCACGCGCTACAACGTCCCCTACCCCGGCACGTGGGGCTACCAGTACTACAGCGACGGCCACGCCATCTTCAACACCGGCAAGTACACCGGGCGCCCCGAGGACTACATCAATCCCGGCTGGCACTACGACGAATACGGCAACGCCACCCTCCTCGCCACCGCCGACTGGCAAGACGAGATATTCCAGACGGCAGCCTCGCACGACTATAGCCTCAGCGTCAGCGGAGGCGACAGCGACGGGTGGTTCCTCTTCTCGGGTAACTACGCCCGTCAGACGGGTATCATCAAGAACTCGGGCTACAACCGCTACGGCATCCGCGCCAACATCGGCCGCCACGTAACGAAATGGCTTGAGGTCGGCACCAGCACCAGCTTCACCCGCTCGACCACCGACTTTGCCAACACGCTCAGCTACAACACGGGTGTTGTCCGCTCGGCACTTCTGTTCCCCGTCACCTACGGTCCCGACATGGACACCACGCAAGCCGACGAACTCAACTGGCTGGCAGCCAACCCTGCCGCCTACGTCCGTACGACGAAGGACCAGCTCGAGCAGATGAACTGGTTCAGCAGCTCGTATGCCGAAATCACCTTCTCCCCCTTCCTCAAATTCCGACAGAACCTAGGCCTCTCGTACAACGACAGCCATCGCGGAAGCTACTACGGACGGCACACCCAGGAGGGTAAGGCGCCCATCAACGGCAAAGCCAGTAAGGCCAGCAACCGTTGGGAGAGCGTGACGGCCGAAAGCATCATGACGTTCGACAAGGACTTCCACTCCATCCATCACCTGAACGCCATGGCCGCCTTCACCGCCGAACAGGGCATCTGGAGCAACGAGGCGCAGACATTCTGGAACTTCCCCGACGACCTGACGGAGGATAACAACGTCGGCCGCGCCCTCAGCACCGGCACCCCGTCGAGCGACACGGGCATGCAGCGGCTGGCCTCCTTCCTCGGACGCGTCAACTACACCCTCCGCGAGCGCTACCTCCTCACCGCCAGCGTCCGTACCGATGGCAGCTCGAAGTTCACCACCCGCAACAAATGGGCCACCTTCCTCTCGGGCGCCTTTGCCTGGCGCATGAGCGAGGAGGAGTTCATCAAGCGCCTCGGCCTCTTCAGCAACCTCAAGCTCCGCGTCAGCTACGGCGAGACAGGCAACCAGGGCATCGGCGCCTTCCGCACCGTCCCCTTCGTTGATGCCGCCAACTACTCCTACACCAACGGCATCGCCAGCGGCAACGCCATGATGCCCTGGCGTGGCCCAGTGGACGAGAACCTCCGTTGGGAGACCACCGCACAGGAGAATGCCGGCATCGACATCGGCTTCATGGACAACCGTCTGAACTTCACCATTGACGTCTATCATAAGCACACGCGCGACCTCCTGCAGAACGTGCAGATACCAGGCTCAACGGGATTCAGCAACATGCTCACCAACAGCGGCAACGTCACCAACGACGGTCTGGAGGTCACAGCCGACGTCCTCGCTATCGACCATGCCCACTGGCGGTGGAACATGAATGCCAACATCGCCTTCAACCGCAACAGCATCAGCGGACTCGAGGGCGACCAGTATGCCACCACCCTCTGGTATGGAGCCGACAACGTCTTCATCCAGCGCAACGGCTGCCCCATCGGGGCTATCTTCGGGTACATCGAGGATGGTTTCTACGACAACGAAGCCGAGGTCCGTGCCGACCCGCAGTATCGCTTTGCCAGCGAATCCGTCGTGAGGAGCATGGTGGGCGAAATCAAGTACCGCGACGTCAACCACGACAACCAGATCACCGACGAGGACCGCGTCATCATCGGCGACACCAATCCCTGGTTTGTCTATGGCTTCTCGTCCGACATCTCCTACCGCGACTTCACGCTGAGCTTCCTCTTGCAGGGCACGCAGGGCAACGACATCTTCAACGGCAACCTGCAGGACGTCACGCTGGGCAACATCGGCAACGTCCCCACCGCAGCCTACAACGCCCGCTGGACCGCCGACAACTACCAAAACGCCCTCTGGCCCAAGGCCACAGCCGGCTACACGCGTTCCTACAAGATCTCCGACCGCTATGTGGAGGATGCCTCGTATCTCCGCCTGAAGAACCTGAGCCTCTCGTACAACTGGCACCGCCCCATGCAGGGCATCGAGAACCTGCAGTTCTCGCTCACAGGCACCAACCTGCTGACCCTGACACGCTACAGCTGGTTCGACCCCGACGTCAATGCCTTCGGCAGCGACTCTTCGCGACGTGGCGTCGACATCTACTCCTACCCGCTCTGCCGGACAATATCCTTCGGAATCGTCAGTACGTTCTGATAGTTCATAGTTCACAGTTCTTAGTTTATAGTTTATTATGAAATCATCAGATAGCAGAAGATTCAATCACAAATCTTCAATCTTCATTTTTCAATTTTCAATCTTCATTCTGCTGCTCTTCAGCTCCTGCAACGGATGGCTGGAGGAAAAGCCGACAAGCAACATCGGCCCCGAGCAGGTGGGCGACTCCCGCGAGGCTGTCGACCTCTGGGTGACGGGCGTCTATAGCAACTGGCTCTACGATATGTTCTGTTGGACGAACTTCCCCCGCTGCCTGGAACTCGACAACGACTATATCTCCGGCCCCGACTGGCTCTTCGGTACGCTCGGCGCAGGCAACTTCGCCGGCAACGACGACATCGCCAAGCTCTGGAACGGCCCCTACAACCTCATCAACGATGCCAACATGGCCATCCGCTACATCGAGGCCATGAAGGAGATCGACGAGGACTATCGTGACAACGCCATCGGCGAACTGCTGTTCCAGAAGGCGTTCTGCTATTATATAATGGTTCGCGCGTTCGGTCCCCTGCCCTACTACGACACCGACGTCAGCGCCGGAGCCGACTTCTACAAGCCCCGCGCATCCGTGGCCACCATCTACGACCACATCACCGAGATGCTGGAGCAGGCCGCCACGCTGATGTACACACGCGACAACCCGAACTACCAGCCTGGGCACGTCTCGGCTGGCTCGGCTGCCGGTCTGCTGGCGAAGGTATATGCCACCATGGGTTCTGCCTCGCTGCCCGAGGGAACAGAGATCATCGTCCGCACAGGTGCCCCCTACGACGAGGCCACCAACGTCAGCGGCGAGAAGGTGAAAGTATGCCGTGTGCCCGAGGCCATGACGATACAGAAGGACACCGTAGCCGGCTACACGGGCATGGACCCGCAGGCCTGCTACGAGCGTGCCGCCCACTGGGCAAAGCGCGTCTCCGACGGAGACTTCGGCACCTACACTCTCGCCCCCTACGACGAGCTGTGGGCTGCCTCGGGACGCGATGCCTCGGAGTTCATGTGGGCCATACGTTCCATCAGCGGCGAGGAGAAGTACTGCACCCACGTCCACACCTACTTCTCGGGCTACAAGGTCAGCGCCTCCTCCGAGTTCATCTACAGCGGAGGCTGGATAGGCAACACGAACAACTGGTACCAGCTGTTCGACGACGACGACTACCGCATCACGAAGGGAGTACGCCACACATGGCGCTACTACTATCAGGAGAGCTACAACGGCGTCTTCATCTATCCGCAGAGCTGGCAGCCGCGGTTCTCGGGCTTCGACGCCCTGGGCAACTGGGTGCAGGAGCCGGAGTACCCCACGGAGTCGGCCGACGGCAGGGCCATCGTCTGGCAGTACAACACCTCGTACGAGTGCCTGGCCTTCACCACCAAGTACGACGATGTCGAGGACGATGCCACCGACTATGCCGACAGCAACTACCCCTTCCTGCGCTATGCCGACGTGCTGCTCGTCCGCGCCGAGGCCGAGAACGAGCTGGGCCACACCGCCGAGGCTGTCAAATGGCTCAACGCCGTCCGCAGCCGCTCGAACGCCACACTTGTCGAGGGCACACCGTCGCAGACCCGGCTGCGCAGCCTGATCCTCGAGGAGCGTGCCAAGGAGTTCGCCTGCGAGGGCGACCGCCGCTGGGACCTCGTCCGATGGGGCATCTACCTGCAGGCCATGAACGCCATCGGCGGACGCGACGACAGCGATGTCAGCAAGGAGCGCACACGCCGCAACCTGCTCTACCCCCTGCCCGTCACCGAAATCAATGCCAACCCCTACATCACGGAAAACAATTTCGGATGGTAAATTCAATTGACAATTGATAATTGACAATTGACAATTAAGAATTAAGAGTTAAGAATTAAGAAAAAATGTCCCGTATGCTTAATACCGCTCGCAAAACTATTTATTCTTCATTTTTCATTTTTAATTTTTCATTTTTATTTTTCTTTGCCTCTTGTTCCGACGTGAAGGAGCTCGATGCGGGCTATGTGGAACGATATACCAATGCCGGCCCTCCCTCCATCAGCGCCATTTACGACGTGCAGGACACGGCCTTCGCTACGCCCCTCACGGGTGGTGTGCTCAACCAGTACATCCGCATCAAGGGGCAGAACCTCGCCCACCCTGTCCGCATCGTCATCGACGGCCTGGAGACCGACATGGACACCCGCGTCTATGCCGAATCGGGCGATGCCTACATCCGCATTCCGCGCTATGTGCCTGAGCAGAAGACGGGCAATCTCTACTACGAAACCGAGCTGGGCGTCGCCCAGGTGGCCTACAACGTTTCCATCCCCGAGGTGCAGCTCGACGGCCTTGTCAACGAGTTCTGCTTTGCCGGTACACGGGCACAGCTCGCCGGCGACTACTTCGACCTCTATTCGTTTGGCGACACCACCGACGCCTCGCCCGTCAGCATCGTTGTCCATCAGGATGCCGAGGGGTACAGGAAGGTCATCCATTGCGACAGCTGCACCGAGACGTTCACCAGCATCATCATCCCCGCCGACTGCCCCGACGATGCCCTCATCACCTTCACCTGGCCCCGTATGGGTGGCGGCGAGACCACACGCACCATCCCCTTCCGTCCCGTCAGCCGGATGTTGTTCGGCAACTTCGACGGCGACATGGGCTGGTGGAACGACATGGGCAAGGAGTGGCTGGCAGCCTGCACCGCCCCCGGCGCACCCGCCTCGCAGGGCTACAACTTCCTGCGTCTGGCTGGCACCTTCGCCCCTTGGGACTGGGACATCTCGGGCTTCGGCTGCAACTGGCCCTTCGACATCGCCCTCGACGACGTTGACGACTACTGGTTTAAGTTCGAGGTCAACACCGCCCCGACCACACCGTTCCTGAACTACGGCGATGCCGGCAAGTACGGCGTGAAGAACGGCGGCTACCGCCTCACCCTTGCCGGTGCCCCCGTGCGCGGACAGTTCGACCCCGTGTCCGACGGCATCACCAACACCAACGGCAAGTGGATCACCATCCGCATGCCGCTCAGCGAGTTGGTGGAAGGCCTTGAGGCCATGCCCAAGGTGGGCGACTGGGTGTCGCTCGAGTTTGGCACACAGCCCAACACCGCCGACGACTGGGTCATCGACCACAGCTTCGCGCAGTTCCGCATAGAACCGAAAGAATACTAATTTCAATTGATAATTGAAAATTGACAATTCATAGTTAAGAGTTAAGAAAAAAATGCATCATTCTATCTCCCATCATTCTACAGCGCAGCGTTCTACAGGCCGTAGGCCGTTGAACGTCGCTCGACAGCCGTCGCGACTCGGCAAAAATGAGCAAGCTCTTTTGCTCTCGCTGCTCCGGCCGTTCTACAGCGTAGCGTTCTATTTATTTTTAATTCTCTTCATCTCCTGCCACGACGAGGTCACCGACGCCCCTGGCTACGACCCCACCTACGGCACGGGCACAGCCCCCTCGGTGGTGTCGGTCTTTCCCGAGCCCGGCAGCGCCGACATCGACACCATCAGCCGCATCGTCGTCACCTACGACATGCCCATCTACGTGGCTCCCATCCACTCCGTGAAGATCAACGAGGTCTATGCCGACTCGGCCTACGTCGAGGACGGCAACAAGATGGTCGTCGTGGTGCACACCGTGGGCAACACCACGTACAACGTCACCATCAAGTCGCCCACCGTGCGCAACGCCACCTACGCCTTTGCACGCGACTACCAGTTCTCGTTCACCACGCGCATCTACAACAACTTCGACCCCACCCCCTTCACGCTCGACACCGAGCTCACCAACCCCGATGCCACCGCGAAGACCAAGGCCGTCTATGCCTACCTGCTCTCGCAGTTCGGCAAGGCCACGCTCTCGGCCACCATGTCCGACCCCGCGTGGGACAACAGGCTGGCCGAACAGCTCTACAACACCACCGGGCGCTACCCCGCCATCCACACCTACGACTACCTCCACCTTCGCTGGAGCCGTCCCATGGGCAACGCCGGATGGATTGACTACACCGACACCACGCCCGTCGAGCAATGGGCCGCCGCCGGAGGCCTCGTCGCCGTCGGCTGGCACTGGTGCGTGCCCAAGACCGAGGCCGACCGTAACAATCTTGAAAACTACGCCTTCTACGTCGATGGCAACACGTTCGGTGCCCGCAACGCCCTCCGCGCCGGACGGTGGGAGAACGCCCAGATCAACGAGGACCTCGCCGTCATGGCCTCGCACCTCCGCGGCCTGCAGGACAAGGGCATCACCGTGCTCTTCCGTCCCCTCCACGAAGCCTCCGGCAAATGGTTCTGGTGGGGCACCGACGGCGCCGCGCAGTACAAGAAACTGTGGCGCTACGTCTATGACTACATGAAGGATGCTGGCGTGAACAACCTCATCTGGGTATGGACGAGCCAGGGCGACGACCCCAACTGGTACCCGGGCGCCGACTGCGTCGATATCGTCGGCTGCGACCTCTACGACACCGAGAACCACGCGTCGCGCCGCGACAAGTGGGACCAGCTGCTCGACATCACCAAGGGACGGAAAATCCTCACCCTCAGCGAGTGCGGACAGATACCCGAAATCGGCAACACCTTCACCGGAGGCGACGTCTGGAGCTGGTTCATGCCGTGGAACGACATCTTCATGACTGATGCCTACAACACGGCCGACTTCTTCACGCGCCAGATGAACTCCCCCTACGTCATCACCCGCGACGAACTACCCTCCTTCGACGAGTAAACATCTCTTTCTCTGCCACCAACGGCGAGTAACCCTCTCTCCCCCTGTCCCGACGCACAAGCGGACAGGGGGATTATTGAATCTTCACGCGCACGCAAAGGATTATTGAAGAAGGAACTTATTTATTACCCTTCGAGCGGTTGTGAGTTTTGCATAACATCTGGCAGTTTGCTATGTCCGTACTGCCGCCCTTGCGGATGGCAGGAGTCTCGCGGTCGTCGGGACCGAAGATGCGCTCGGCCACGCGGCTGTAGAGGGCGTAGCCGACGAAGAGCGCAATGACGCTAATGACAAAGGAAAGCATAGACGCTACTTGATAATTTTACGTTTCAGGCCGCAAAATTACATCAAATTTATGATTCCGCAGCCGATTTACTGAAAAATCATCATTTTTTATGGGCGTTTGTATTTCTTGCTTGCATCGTCAATGACGAGAATCCAGTCGAGTTCCTCGCCGGGATTAGGTGAGATGAAGCTCACTCGTTCGGCTCGCTCCACAGAACCAATCTTCAGGGACTGACCGTTACGAGGATTGTACCACCAGCCCGTGAGCCTTTTCCCACGAATGACGGTTGTATTCACCTCGAACCTACGTCCCACGGGAGCATAGACCATCAGATAAGTGCCGTCTGTATCCATCGTCGCAGCAAAGCGGTAGATACCTTCGCCCGGCCATGCTGAGGGAATATGGCTTTCAGTAAGGACTAATTCCGTAGCTGGAATGCGGGATAGGTAGGGACGGCTGAGCATAAGCCGCTTGCCCCATTGCATCTGTGCAGCGCCAGGTTGACTGATGGCTTCCTGCCAGGGCAACAGAGGATTGTTGACAGGATAAGGACTTCTGTCCGGATCCCACATCTGCCAGACAGAATGATGACCATAGGTGTGTCCGCAAGCCCCATTGAAAAGGTCCCAGTAGAGTGCCCTGCGGCAATCGGCGGCTACTGAGTGCCCACGTTTCCCTGCATCGAAAGCCACTGGATGGTCTTCATAGATTGGTTCGCCGTCAAGAACAGGTTTTGTGGGGTTGTTTCGGTTCCAGTCATCGCGCGTCATCTTGTATGCCTCGAACCAATGGTTATGCCCGTTCTGTCGCATATTGAAGTCGAGCCAATCCTCATCATGGAAGAACTGTGCGCTACCGCAGAAACCGGTGGGATGATAAGTGATGAGGTGTGTGTGCTGGTCGCCTTCAATAAGTCCGCGGGCCATCTGACGAATGACTTCCCGCTGCTCTTCGTTCTCCGGGTTACGGTCACCCCCAAGTATCCAGATGATTTTAGCGTCACGATACCTGCTGGCTAACCATCGGCCATAGATGTGGGCATTCCTTGCATTAAACACAGGCTTGCTGCCATCGTGCCAATACCGGCCCCAAGTTGGCAGCATGGCGATATAAAGCCCTTCCTTATTTGCTTTGCTGACGATATAATCCACATTGTCCCAATAATCGTTGTCTGCCCCTTCCTGTATGGCCGGATGCGTAGGGTCTTCGTCCACAAAGGGAAGATGCCCGTATGCGTTGGGAGTGCTGATGCCGTCAAGCTCGGCAATGGCCACTGCCTGGATGGCAGTAAACCCCTTTTGGGCACGGTCCTTGAGATACCTGTCAGCCTCTTCACGGCCAAGCCGGTGGAAAAGTTCCCAAGCGGTATCGGCCAGATAGAAGAAAGGCAGACCCTGCTCATCCACCAGATAGCGACGGTTGTCGGAAACCCTGATCTGTTCAGGCATCTTGGCTGTCTGCGCTGACGCATACAGGATGCCGCAAACCAACACAGACAGAAGTAAGAGCGCTCTGTTTTTAGTCATACATTATCTTCTAAACTTTCATCATGCCGCCCGCAAGCGGTCTAATCGAGCCACGCAAAAATACACATATTTTTTGATTCCGCAGCCGATTTACTGAAAAATCATCATTTTTTTGACTTCCGCCCTACCCCCTTCGTACTCGGTGACGACGATGTTGATACCCTCGGTGGGAGCTTCGAGTTCCTTGCCTGAGATAGAAAGAATCTCGGGCAAGGAAAACAATGAATGGATTAATATTCAGGTATGAAGTATAATCTTGCTAATACTTCAAATATTCTTCTAAAACGTTTGAAACAGCAATAGATTTTAGTACTTTCATGGCTTCTTCACGTTTACTTTTATACTCCTTTGCAAACTCATAGGGGTCTGTCGAGAAATAAAAATTGCCGTTAAACATCTTGTTTATTCCCCTAATCTCCCTTCTCCGGAAATCATAAGAGTATTCATAATCCATGGCTGATTTTGCATCACTGTCCATTCTGTCAACAAGACGACGATATTCCCGATCTATTTCGCGCTCGATAGTCTCTTTTAATTCTTGCGTTCTTAGTTTTTCATTCCTTTTTTCAGAATAAGATGAATATGCAAAAAAGGTGACGAGTCCTAATATCGCGATAATTAGCACACAAACGTAAAGAGTACGTTTTTTTACAACCATTACTTTTTATTTATTAGGGCTGTTAGACGACCAATAATTGCAAATGAGAAACCAGAAACTGTCAATATCAGACATTTTATCATAACAGCAGAAGAGCGCGATGCAGAAATCATGTAGTTATAAGCATCACCGCCGACATACTTGTGCTCTATGAAATCAAATTGAGTATCATAGCAACGCAAATCTTTTGTATAGGTGACAATTGCTGCAATCAAAAGAACCAAGGCTAACACATAGTAGACATACTCCATTTCCTTCGAAAATGTGATGTTCACGCTGTCAGTTTTTTTTTGTTCCTCCGCCTTTCTTCCCTCCTGTAATACTTGCTCTTTTTCCATAGTTTCTTCTAAAACTTGGTCTTGATAATTGTTCTCTAATTCTGCCATAGTCGTTTCGTTTTTAGTCGTTAATAAATGTATTTTAGTTCTCACGTAATTCCTTTACTTTCTTTTCACCGGCCAACAACAATTCTTTTAATTTCTCAAAATCTTCCTTAGATAATGAAATGGAAGAATTCTTTTTTCTGTAGTCTACTGAGAGATTTGCTTCCCATTTGCCATTTTTGTTTTCGTTCTCTGACATTAGCCGAATATCATCCTTCGTAACATAAACATATCTTTCTTCATTACTAACAGCTCTATCATAATTAGCCAAGACCGTGTCTATTGCAGCCACGAAGTATTTCACTTCCTCTGCAAGTAATAAGGCATCCTCCCAATCATAAAAGTATTCACCTCCACAGTCTTTTCTCAGATTAATGTACTCAACCGTATCACTTTTTGATTCGATACAATACACCTCAAACGATATTGACTTTAACTTTCCCAATTTATAAACATTAAGGTGTTTTAATTCACCACTATAGCTATTGATGCTATCAAGTCTAAGCAAATAACTTGCTAAAGAGTCGTTCTGGATAGAATCAACTACTTCTTCATTAGACGTGGGAGCTGTAATGTTTGGATTTCCACATGAGCAGATGCACAATGGTAAAATTACCAGAAGTTCAATTATCAGTTTCTTCTTCATAACAAAATACATATTTATGTTAAACCCTAAAATCCGCAACTAATAGTGATGCTGACTAATTTTGCTGGTTGCTGTTCCATCCGACGATTGTCTTGCCACTACACGACGTGATTATGTGTTGTTCATGCTCACCTCCCCCTTACCCCGTCAAGCATTACAGGGGTT
>JAEEZS010000080.1 GCA_016291905.1 Bacteroidaceae bacterium | reverse complement strand
TGGAACAGCGGTTGGGCCTGAACATCAAAAAGATTGAAGTGGGGGGCATCGATTTCCTGCGCGACACGGCCATCCTGAAGGTCTATTACCTAAGTGAGTCTCAACGTACAAACGGAGCCGACGCCATTCTGAAAATGCCCAAACCCGCCCTGTTCACACTGCTGGCCATCTTCCTTTCGCTGCCCGCAATGGCACAGAGCGACACCGAAAGCGGACTTTGGGCGAGTGCCGAAGTGCAGAAAAAGCTCAACAAGCAATGGAGCCTTTCGGCCGAAGCCGAATATCGTCTGCGTGAGAACTTCGGCTCCACCGACCGATGGACACTCTCGGCCTCAGCGGCTTACAAACCCGTGAAGTGGCTGAAACTCGATGCCGGTTACAAGTTCTTGCGCGTGCTGAACGACGACGAGACCACGTGGAAGGACAATGGTGTGGACCCCAACAAGTGGACGCCCGCCTGGTGGTGCACCAAGCACCGCCTGTTCGCCTCAGCAACGGTTTCCTTTAAGCCCCGGCGCATAGAGTTTTCGTTGCGTGAACGATGGCAATACACCTACCGTCCGGAAAACACTGTCGACCGCTACGATATCGACGATGACGAGTGGGAGACCAAGACGAAGGACGGAAAGGCGCAACATGTGCTACGCTCACGACTGCAGGCCGAGTACGACATACCCAAATGCAAGGTCGACCCCTACGCCAGTGTCGAGTGCTACCATGCCAAAGGCGGACTGCAGAAGATTCGCTACACGGCCGGTGCTGACTGGAAACTGACTAAGCAACACGTCCTCGGAGCCTTCTATCGCTATGTCGACAGCCACGACGACGACCCTAACCTCCACGTCGTCGGCCTTGGCTACAAGTATAAGTTCTAAGAATACCAACCATGGAAAAAATACTGATTACCGGCGCATCGGGCTTCATCGGCAGCTTCATTGTCGAAGAAGCCCTTCGCCGTGAGATGGAAGTATGGGCAGCCGTCAGGAAAAGCAGCTCAAGAGAGTACCTTTCCGACCCGCGTATCCATTTCATCGAACTGAACCTCTCGTCGGAAGATGACCTCCGCCAACAGCTCGAAGGTCACGCCTTCGACTATGTGGTACATGCCGCCGGGGTGACGAAGTGCATCCACCGCGATGACTTCCGTCGCATCAACACTGAGGGCACAAAAAACCTCATCCGCGCGCTCAAGGCCATAGGCATGCCTTTGCGCAAGTTCATATACCTCAGTAGCCTGAGCATCTTCGGCCCCATCCATGAGGAAATGCCCTATCAGGAAATCTCCGAGCTCGACACTCCACAGCCTAACACGGCCTATGGCCGAAGCAAACTTGAGGCAGAGCTGTGGATAGAGCGCGAGGCGAAGGACTTTCCCTGCGTCATCCTTCGCCCCACAGGGGTCTATGGGCCGCGCGAGCGCGACTACTTCCTCATGGTCAAGAGCATTCGCGGACATGTGGACTTCGCCGTAGGCTACAAGCCACAGGTCATCACCTTCGTCTATGTCCTTGATGTGGTGCAGGCGGTGTTTCTGGCCTTGGAGCGAGGAAAAGTCGGCCGGAAATACTTCCTCAGCGACGGCTATGAGTACAGTTCACGCACCTTCAGCGACCTCATCTTGCAAGAGCTGGGCCATCCCTTCTGCCTCCGCATCAAAGCACCGCTGTGGGTCCTCCGCGTCGCCACTTTCTTTGGCGAATACTTCGGTCGGCTCACAGGGCGTATCACAGCCCTCAACAACGACAAATATCATATCCTCCGGCAGCGCAACTGGCGGTGCAACATCCAGCCAGCGCGCGACGAACTGGGCTACCAGCCCCAATGGCCGCTCTCTGTTGGCGTGCCCACCACCATCCAATGGTATAAAGACCAACACTGGCTCTGAACGTGCTGTGTGATTCCGTCACCCAGCCCCCGACCGTGCTGCGTGATTCCATCACACAGTCTCATCAAAAAAACCACCCCCATGAAGCAACTGTTTAAATTAGAAACCAAAATCTATAAAGGTCTGTTCGCCGCAGAATGGGCCATGTTGGCCTATTGGCTGCTCACCACCCTCATCATCGTCGTCTGCTACACCAAGGTGCAAAACCCCGAGGCCATGCTCTGGGGACGCGTGCGCATCCTCTTCACCACGGCAGCCCTCTATGCCGTCTACCGCATGCTGCCCTGCCGACTGACGCGCCTGGCTCGCATCGGCGTCCAGCTGGCCTTCCTCTCGTGGTGGTATCCCGACACCTACGAGCTCAACCGCATGCTGCCTAACCTTGACCATGTCTTTGCCACCTGGGAGCAACAGCTCTTCGGCTGTCAGCCCGCACTCCTCTTCTCACAACTCACCGCCCACCTCCCTACCCTTGTCTCCAACATCTTTAGCGAACTGATGGACCTTGGCTATGCTTCCTACTATCCCATGATCGCCACGGTCATCATCTACTACTTTTTCTTTCGCTATAAAGAGTTCCAGCGGGCGGCATTCATCGTGCTTGCCGCTTTCTTCATTTTCTATGTCGTGTTCATCGTCGTACCCGTCACGGGGCCTACCTTCTACTATCAGGCCGTAGGCATCGACAACATTGCGCAGGGCATCTTCCCCAACCTCGGCAGCTATTTCAATCTCCATCAGGAGTGCATGCCCTCGCCAGGCTACACCGACGGCATCTTCTACCACTTGGTGGAAAACGCGAAAGCCGCCGGCGAACGACCCACGGCGGCCTTCCCCTCGAGCCATGTCGGCATCAGCACCATCCTGATGTTCCTCGCTTGGCACACCCGGGAGCGACGCCTGTTCTTTGTCCTGCTGCCCTTCTTCGTCCTGCTCTGCTTCTCAACGGTCTATATTCAGGCTCACTATGCCATCGATGCCCTCGCAGGACTCCTCAGTGGCACAATCATTTATTACGTCTTATTCTATCTTACGAGGAAAAGCATATAAAAGAGTAATAACAAAGAAGTTGACCCGAAAGGGTTCGCAGGTGTATGACCTCCCCTCACCCTCATGAAAGGTCAATTGCTATATCATTACCTATAAAAAACAAGCCACAAATGTCTCAACACTTGCGGCTTGTGATTAACTGTCCTCCCCCTTGAGGGGGAGTTAGAGGGGGCTAACTCCTTATTTTCGAATGACTTTCATCGAACGGCTCTTGCCGTTGTTGTAGTTAATGCGCATGATGTTCACACCCTGCTGGGCTCGAGTCACCTTACGTCCACTGAGGTCGAAGTACTCGATGCTGCGGATGTTGCGGATGTCATCATTCACGTTGCTGATACCCGTACTTTCACTCAAGGCAATCTTATTGGCATTGACAACCTCGCCCGTAGCTGTGTTCAC
>JAEEZS010000079.1 GCA_016291905.1 Bacteroidaceae bacterium | reverse complement strand
GCATCCTGAGGACTATAGAAACCGTGCTCAGATTATGTGGGCCGGTTCGTTGGCCCACAACGACCTGACGGAATGCGGCACGGAGAAAGACTTCGCAACACACCGTCTGGAGCACGAATTGAGCGCCCTATTCGGCGTCACTCACGGTGCCGGACTGGCTGCACTGTGGCCCTCATGGGCACGTTATGTGAAGGCTAAGCACCTGAGCCGCTTCGTACAGTTTGCCGTCAATGTGATGGGTGTTGAGAACGATTTTGCCCATCCCGATGAAACCGCAGAAAAAGGCATCCGTGCCCTGGAGGACTGGTATCACAAGATTGGCATGCCTATCAACATCCACGAGCTGCTTGGACGCGAGATAACTGCCGATGAAATCGCGGAAATGGTGGATAAATGCTCGCGTGGAGGCACAATAACGCTGGGTGCTATGGAGGTGCTGACCGCCGCCGACATGAAAGCCATATACGAAATGGCGCGGTAGTGTGCATCGTGGTTCAGCCACGATGCTGTCGCGGCAAAACCGCGACAAACAACGGCGCTAATCCTTGAAACGCGGGCCCCAGTAGTTGAGCATTCGCTCGTAGAGCTTTTCCTCTGCGGGCGAATGTTGGCTATGCCAGATACGTTCTCCCTGCAGGGCGTCGGGCATGTACTGCTGCGGCGTGAAATGGCCGGGGAAGTCGTGCGGATACTTGTAGCCGTCGCTGTAGCCCAAGTCCTTCATCAGCGACGTAGGCGCATTACGCAGGTGTAAAGGCACGGGCTGATTGCCTGTCTGGCGCACCAGTCCCAGCGCATGGTCGATACCCAGATAGGCACTGTTGCTCTTGGGCGACGTAGCCAGATAGACGGTAGCCTCTGCCAGGGCGATGCGCGCCTCAGGCCACCCTATCTTCATCACCGTATCGAAGGCGGCATTGGCCAGCAGCAGGGCGTTGGGATTGGCCAGTCCAATGTCTTCAGAAGCTGAAATCACCAGTCTGCGGGCAATAAACTGCGGGTCTTCCCCACCCTCTATCATGCGAGCCATCCAGTAGAGGGCGGCATCAGGATCACTGCCGCGGATGCTCTTGATGAAGGCGGAAATAATGTCGTAATGCATCTCACCGTCCTTGTCGTAGGCCAAAGGGTTCTGCTGGAGGCATTTTTCTACCATTTCATCGGTGATGACAATACTAGTAGCGCTAGTAGTACTTGCCTCCACAACGAGCTCCAGGATGTTCAACAACTTGCGGGCGTCTCCCCCACTATACCGCAGCATGGCTCCCGTCTCTCGGAGCTCTATGTTACGCTCTTTCAGGTAGATATCCTGCGTCAGGGCACGGTGCAACAGCTCCAGCAGGTCGTCCTTCTCCAGTGACTTCAGCACATACAGCTGACAACGTGACAGGAGGGGACGGATGACCTCGAACGACGGATTTTCCGTGGTGGCACCTATCAGGGTGACGATGCCCTTCTCCACGGCTCCCAGCAAGGAATCCTGCTGTGACTTGGAGAAGCGGTGAATCTCGTCTATAAATAATATAGGTGATGCCTCGTTGAAGAAGCGCGTCTTCTGAGCCTTCTCAATAACGTCGCGCACATCCTTCACGCCGCTGGTCACTGCCGACAGCGTATAGAACGGCGTCTCCAGTCGGTGGGCAATGATTTGTGCCAACGTGGTTTTACCCACTCCCGGCGGTCCCCAAAGGATAAACGACGAGATGCGTCCTGCGTCAATCATCTTACGCAGTACGGCACCTTCACCCACCAGATGTTGCTGTCCGATATAGTCATCCAGAGAGCGCGGACGGAGTCTTTCAGCTAATGGTTCTGACATAACTTGCTGCAAAATTACAAAAAAATCCCGAAAAAACTTGTAAAACGCAAATAAAGTGTGTACATTTGCAGAAAAATTAAGAATTAAGTATTGAGATATGGCAAAAAAGAGCACAAAAAAGGCCGAAACTACCTCGGCAGAAGAAAATTCTTCAAACAAGGCAATGAGTCTTAAGACCTTAACGAAAAGCACAGTATGGGACGTCCAGGAGAACGACATCTTCCGTATGCTGGAGACAGCGGAGAAAGATGCGGAAATCAAGGAGAACCTCCGTCATTTTGCCGGCATCATCCGCAGTGCTTTTCTCATTGAGGAAGTCAAGGAAGACGACAAGGCTACCTGTGAGAAACTGACCAAGCAGGACTACAAGATTGGCACCATCAATCTGGGTGACAACGCCAAACTGACGTGGGCCATCAAGAAGCGTCCTATCATGCGTGTCACCGACCTGACCTACGAGAACATCCGCCACATCTCGGCAGCCAAGCTGATTGAGGTGCTCGACCGCAACTTCGGCGGTGGCTGGGATTCGCTGTCACAAAGCATTCAGGACATCATCGAGAGCGGTTTCGACATCTCCACCACTACCCTTCCCAAGGACCGTCTGCACAAGAAGGGCGGCATGTACGAGAAGAAGGTGGCCGACGGCTATGAGGTGCTGGAGGTTGAGAAGGGTTCGTGGGTAGAGGCTATCTTTGCCAAGCTGAAGCCCGAGGCCTACAAGCCCCGCATGAAGTTCGACGACGCGAAGGGCTTTGATGACGACGAGGACGACGACAGCGACGTGGAGATTGAGGACGACTACAACAAGCCCGACGAGGACGATGTGGAGATTGAGGAGCCCAACGACGACGAAATCAACGAGGACAACTACCGCACCACCTTCGACATTGAAACCTCTGACGAAGACGATGCTGAGAGCCTGTCTGACTATATTGCCGACGAGTAATTACGGAATACCGGCATACCGTTATACCGAATTAATCTTTTTAAAATCATTATATCTATGTTAAACATTCCAAGTGTATTCTGGCTGGTACCCGTTGCCTCTGTCGTGGCACTGGGTATGGCTTGGTTCTTCTTTTGTCAGATGATGAAGGAAGACGAGGGAACGCCCCGCATGAAGGAGATTGCCCTCTACGTGAGAAAAGGAGCTATGGCCTATCTGAAACAGCAGTATAAGGTCGTGGGCATCGTATTCGTGGTACTTTGCGCCTTGTTTGCCTTCATGGCCTACGGACTGAACGTGCAGAACCCCTGGGTGCCGTTTGCCTTCCTGACGGGCGGTTTC
>JAEEZS010000014.1 GCA_016291905.1 Bacteroidaceae bacterium | reverse complement strand
GTTATGCTCAGAAATGGGGCTATAGGCGGCCTGAGCCTGGAAAGAATGGCGGCAGCCGTTCGACCTTTGGTCGCTTGCAAGGCAAGAAATGGGCTTTCCCCTACGGCCGCCGAGCTAAATCTTCTTTACTCTTCACCTTCAGGTGGTGCGGTTAGCATGTAACGACAGTCTACGACGGGCTTTTCTGTCAGTTGCCTGATGTCTGCAAACTGCGGCCATGCGGTGGTGATCACGAAGACGTCGGCCTGCGTGATGATTGTCGCGTAACTGTCAACATAGTCGATGGCCAAGGAACCATAGTAACGTTTGAACTCTTCGTTGGCTACGGGGTCGTAAGCGATGATGTGCGTGTAACCGAGCATACGCAAATGACTGACAATCTTTGCGGCAGGAGTGTCGCGCACGTCGTCGCTTCCTGGCTTAAACGACAATCCGAGGATGCCGATGACTCGTTGCTTGTCTGCACCTACAGCGCGTGCCACCTTCTGTGCTATATGAGCGGGCATGTCATCGTTGGTCTTGATGACGTTCTTAAGAATCTGAGCATCGAAGCCTGCGCTGTTGGCAACGGCATAGAGCGCGTTGGTGTCTTTTGGCAAGCAGTAACCGCCATAGCCACAACCGGGGTAGACATAGCTAGACATGGTGGCGCCGCCCCATCTCTTGTCTTCATGGAGAATTCGGAAGGCGGTGGCAACGTCGATGCCACCTATGGTATCGGCGACAAGGCTCATTTCATTGCTATAGCTGATGAGGGTTGCCAGAAGGGTGTTCGACAGGTACTTGATGAACTCGCCAGTGTTTAAAGAGACGCAATGTATGGGCGCGCTGGCGGTGGAATAGAGTTTGCGGAGAATGTCTGCCGAATGTTGGTCGCTGACACCGAGCACGATGCGGTCGGCATGGATGAAGTCGTCCCAGCAGTGGCCTTCGCGCAGGAATTCGGGGTTGTTGGCCACACCGAGGTCTTTTCCGACGTTGATGCCTTTTGCCTGTAGATAAGGAATAATCTTCTGCGAGGTGGTAGACGGCGGAATGGTTGACTTGACGACGAGCACCTGATAAGTGAGAAGTGAGAAGTGAGAGGTGAGCGTTGAGCGGTGAGCTGCAAGCGTCTGGTCGATAGCGCCGAAGAGGTGGGAGAGATCGGCCTGACCGTCAGTGCCGTAGGGCGTTCCGACGCAATAATAGATGCAGTCGCTTTGTCTGATGATGTCGGCGAAGGACTGCTGGCTATTGGAGGAGTCTATTCCGATGGGATGGAAGCGTTTGCCGAGATGGCGGTTCAGCGCCTCGTCGAGTCCAGGCTCGAGAAACGGCAGTTGGCCTCGCTGAATGGTACTGAGGCGCTCGGGGTTCATCTCTATGCCGTAGACGGTGTGGCCGTATTCGGCAAAGCCTAATGATGTGGTGAGGCCTACAAATCCTAATCCAAAAACGGTGATGGTCATGATAGGTGATAAGTGACAAGTGATTAATGAAAGGTTAGAGCAATCCACACCCAGCCCCCTTTCGTCCCCCGAGGGGACTTCTATAGTTGTAGAGGCTAAAAGACATGTGTCCCCCTCGGGGGGCGAAAGGGGGGGTGGGCTTACTCCTTGAGGTGGCGAAGGTATCGTGTGACTCCCTCTTCGACTAAGATGGTGGGATTGTAGCCTAAGAGCATACGGGCTTTGTCGATGCAAGGACATCTACGCTGGGGATTGTTGGTGAGATACTCCTTGTCATCTGACTGGGCATAACGCACCTGACCCTTGTAGTCGAAGAGCTCGCGGCCGGCTTTGGCATAGATGTCAGCCAGTTGTGCAATCGTAATCTCGGGCTTTTCGATACCGATGTTGAAGAAATCGTATTTCCCATGCAGCAGTATCTTGAAATATCCGCATACGCTGTCTGCGATATAGCAGAAGGTACGCGTGGGCGTTCCGTTGCTGAGAATCTCAATGTCACGGTTCTGCAGGATGGCGAGCGCAAAGTCGGCAGGCACTCGTTTGTCGTCTACCCGCATTCCCGGTCCGTAGTTGTTGAAAGGCCGTGCCACTCCGATGGGCATGCCATATTTTTGGGCAAAGAGCATGCACATCGTCTCGCCAAAGCGTTTGGACTCATCGTAGCAGGCGCGAGGTCCGGTGGGACATACGTTTCCGTTATAGTCCTCGGAGGTGGGCACATGCGCTGGGTCTGGATCGCCATAGAGCTCGCTCGACGAGAAAAACAAGAATCCCTTTACGTCGCGTGGGGCATAGTAGTCGAGAAGTGAACGCAGACCCCAGATGTTAGCGTCCAATGTCTCGATGGGATACTTGCGATAGAACATGGGCGAAGCCACTGAGGCCATGTGAATGATGAAGTCGGCTTCTGAAGCACCTTCTATGTCAGCAATGTTGTCCATGATGATGTCGAACTTACGAAGCTCCACTCTCGGGTTCTGCTCCAGTTCTTTAATCCATCCTGGCTGACCTAACATGAAATTGTCGAGGCCAATGACTTTCTTGATGCCCAACGCTTCGCCTTCTGCGGCAAAGAATTGCATCATGTAGTAACCCAGGAAACCTGCACAACCGGTGATAAGCACCGTTGAATGGTTGAATTTTGCGCGCTCTGCCTCTGAGAGGCCGTTGAGCGTGTGCTTGATGTCTTGTTGTAGAATGGTCATATATGTAATGTGATAAGTGACTTCTAACGTCTCCATGGCGCTCGGCCTTCGTCCCACATCTTGTTTAGCAACTCGCGGTCACGAACTGTATCCATACACTGCCAGAAGCCCTCGTGTCGGTAAGTGGACAGCTGACCCTCGGCGGCCAATCGCTCTAAAGGGGCGGCCTCGAAAGGCGTCTGGTCGTTTTCTATATAGTCGAAGACCTTCGGACTGAGCACGAAGAAGCCACCATTGATCCATCCTTGATTCACCTGTGGCTTCTCCTTGAACGAACAGACATGGTCATCCTCGTCAATTTGCAGTTCGCCAAAACGTGCGGTTGGGTGTACGGCCGTGACCATAGCCAGACAGTCTGACTGACGATAGCGACTCACCAGCTCACCGATGTTCACATCGCTGACCGCATCGCCGTATGTCATCATGAAGTCCTCCTGCCCAATGAGGTCCTTCAGCCTGAGAACGCGTCCGCCTGTCTGCGAGGCGGCTCCCGTATCCACAAGTGTCACGCGCCAATCGCGAGGATGCTCATTGATATACTCAACCGACCCATTACTCAGGTCAATCGTGAAATCGTTGTTTCGGGCATAGTACTGTAGGAAATAGTCTTTGATGACTTCACCCTTGTAGCCTAGCGCCACGATGAAATCCTTAAAGCCATACCCCGCGTAGTGATTCATGATATGCCACAGGATAGGCTTTCCTCCTATCTCTACCATCGGCTTCGGAATTTGCTTTGTGTACTCAGACAGACGGGTTCCGAATCCACCGGCTAATATGATTGTCTTCATAGGCTGTTGATAATGTTACAAATCTGTTGAATGTCGGCTTCGCTCACCTCGGGATGCATGGGCAAGGAGATGATGCGCTTGTAGACCTCCTCGGTGACAGGCAGCTCCACGTCTTCATGGAAGAGCGTCAGATGGTGGTTGGGGGCATACTGTATGCCATACTGGATGTCTTGCTCCTTCAGTCGCTGTTCCAGAAGGGGGCGTTTGCCGTCGAGAATCTGCAAGGCAAAGATATGTGGCACGATGTCGTGCGCGTAGTCCATTGGGGTCAGCTTCACGTGAGGCGTATCGCTCAGCAGCTCGCAATAGCGCTGCGCAATCTCACGGCGACGCGGTGCAAACTCCTTTTCAAAGCGGGCAAGCTGAACCTGTCCGATGGCGGCAAAAATGTTGCTCATGTGATACCGATAGCCTTGTTCCACAACGTCAAACTGCCAGCTGCGTTGTCCCGTGTAACGCTTTTCCGAGTCTTTCTGCACACCCAGCAGACGGGCGTCGCTCACCTTTTCTATCACTTCCTCGTCGGCAGTGAAGATGGCACCACCTTCACCCGTGGTGATGTTCTTGATGCCATCGAAAGAGAAGCATACCACATCGCCTGTTGAGCCAATTTTCTGGCCTTCAACGCTACAGCCAAAGCAGTGCGCAGCATCTTCTACTAAACGCAGACCATGCTCAGCAGCAAAGGCCTGATAAGCTTTTGCCATACAGCAGTTGCTGGCATAGTAGACTGGCATCATGGCTGTGGTGCGCGACGTAATGCGGCGCTCGGCATCCTTCAAGTCGAGGGTCAGTGTGTCAGGGCGAATGTCACAACTCACAGGCTTGCACCCCGCCGCCGTGATGGCCTGATAGGTAGCCACGAAGGTGAATGACGGCACCAGAACTTCGTCGCCTGGTTTTGTCACAGCCTGAACAGCTAGGTGCAAGGCGGCTGTCCCGCTGTTCACGCAGATAGCGTGCCGACCGCCACCAATGTATTGCTCTAATTGGTGTTCAAACGCTCCGACCGTAGCGCCCATGCCTAAGTAGCCAATGTCCTCAATGACATGTGCAACAGCCGCCGATTCGGCTCTTCCTACTACTGATTTAGATAATCTAATCATCAATGTACGTTTTCTATGTAACTTCTAAAAAACAACAAATTATCAGTGACATCCGTGTCATCCGTGTTCAATGTTCTTGTCTCTCCTCCCTTGTGAAAAGGCTATAGGTAGGCAAGCTATGTTCGGAAATGGAGACGGGGTGGGTTTCACTCTTCACTTTCACTTAAACACTCGCGTATCGTTGTAGTCATGATACGACTGATTGAAATCAACATAGTCGAACCCATGAATATGCCGTTTCCCCTCGGGTGGTGGTGTCATATAGTCGCCGAAGATGCGCGTCAGGTATTCATCGGGATGCTCCACGCCGAGCAACTCGTGGCCCTCAAACATGATGGGCGTTGGCGTCCCCATCACCTCACGCGGCATCGTGCTGCGGTCGCCACTGTCATAGTCCGCAATGAGCGGAGCCTTCTCATAGTCGTAGGCCGTCTGTAGGCGCAGTTGCAGACGCTGTAGCGTGATGTTCTTCGTGGTCGCCTGAAGCAGGAGCGGTAGCCACGAGGTGTAGCCATGTCCACGCTTGTAAGGATCCCGACTGCGCAGATAAACCATCGACTTCGCCATATGCACCATACTGATGCGCATACGGCGACGCCAGCGCTGTGACGGTATACCGTCGATAGGACACACATCGATATAAACGCCACCGATAGAATTCAGCGCCCAACGCTCAATCAGAGTCGTGCTGCCATCGATGACTTTAAGGAAGGCACTCGTGCAGTTCTCGTCTTTCTGGAAGGTTTGCAGCTCAAAAGGGGCTGGCAGCCATTCGTCACCATGTTCAATGAACCGCTGATAGTCGGGGCGTGGCATCGCAATGTCGGCATCATCGTCCCAGGGAATGAAGCCTCCGTGGCGCACGGCACCCAGCATGGTGCCGTCAGAAAGCCAATAGCGAATGCCGTGTTCACGACAAACCTTATCGACCGCTAACAGAATGTTCAGAATACATTTTTGTAATTCTTTGATATCGTAGTTACCCATTGTCTTTTGCTTTGTAGCATTGCGCCATGTGAATTGGGAATTTAAAAAAGTGCTACAAAGATACAACAAATTATTCAATTACCAGTTCTATCTACTTGTTTTTTTTTCATAAATCCCCCAGCCAGCCCCCATACTGCCTCCGGGGGGGTGTTTAAGTGATAAGTGATAAGTGAGAGGTGGGAAGTGAGAGGTGGGAAGCCCCCCAAGCCCCCGAGGGGGGTGTTTAAGTGATAAGTGAGAAGTGAGAGCCCCCCAAGCCCCCGAGGGGGTGTTTAAGTGATAAGTGAGAAGTGAGAGGCCCCCCAAGCCCCCGAGGGGGATGTCTAAGTGATAAGTGAGAAGTGAGAGGGCCCCAAGTTCGCGAAGGGGATGCTCAATTGAGAAGTGAGGACTATAGGAGAAGTATAAAGCCTTCATCCTTCATCTTTCATCCATCATCCATCATCCTTCATCCATCATCTTTCATCCTCAAACTCCTACAAAGCCTTCATCCTTCATCTATCATCTTTCTACAAGCGAGACTATCGGCTGCGAAGATCGCTGGCTGTCAATTGAAGGATGGCTTTTCCGATTCGCACGGAAGAGTCATTTTTTCCTTTTACCACGCGCTGAGAGTTGAGGTCGTAGGCATGGAAGCCTGTGGAGTCGATGACAGCGAACCCGTCGGAATGGGTGTGCATGGCGAAGGGGCGCACATATAGGGGACTGAAGATGTCGCGGCTGAAGGGATAGTCATCGTGACTGATGCCCAGCTGGGAGAGCAAGGTGGCGGCAAGGTCGCTCTGCGTGCAGAAGGTGTCGATGCGGCGAGGTCCCTTGATGGCACCGCCTGTCCAGAGCATGGGGATGTGGGAGCGCAGCGGGGTGGTCTCGTCGATGTCCTGGTATTTGATGCCGTGGTCGGGAAGGATGATGACCAGCGTGTTGTCCCATTGTGGCGACTGGCGCAGACGCTCGATGAAACGGCCAAGGCAGAGGTCGAGATAGTAAAAGGAGTTGAGTACCTCATCCTCGAACTTGGTGGGCATGGGAACAGTCCATGGCTCGTGGCTGCTGAGGGTGAGGAGGGTGATGAAGGAAGCCCCCGAGGGGTTAGCCAACTGAGAACTGAGAACTGAAAACTGAGAGGTATCATTACCGGCAGCCTCTACAAGTGCAGAAGCCCCCTCGGGGGCCGTATGGGGGGCTTTTCCCTCGGGGGCCGTATGGGGGGCTTGCACCTCGAGGATTGCTTCCTCATACAACCTATCAAAGGCGATGCTGTCGCAGACTCCCCATTTGGAGGAGCCTCGCTGGGCGGCGGTGAAGTCGTCTTCGGAGATGATGGTCTGCGTTCCCGTGTCGAGCAGATAGCCGCGGGTGTTGGTGAAGTCGATGTCGCCACCATAGATGAACGTGGACGCATAGCCATGCCTTCCGAGTGAACGTGCCAGAGAGGGCAGGGTGCGCACCTTGGAGGGCATCTTCATGACTGATGTCTTGGGGAAGGCAGGCCAGCCGCTGAGGATGCTCACCAGTCCGCGATCGGTGCGCCAGCTGTTGGCGTAGCACTCGGTGAAATAGACCGACTCACGGGCAAGGCGCGTCAGGTTGGGCGTCACCTCCGGTCGTCCACCAATCTCGGTGAACTCGCCGCCACAGCTCTCCATCACGATGAGGATGATGTTGGGGCGCTGTGTGCGCAGAAGGGTGTCGGTGGGATGGCCGTCGGTGAAGAACACACCGCGGAGGTGCTGGCGGCATTCCTCCTCGCTGAAGAAACGGTATTCGGGAACGTCGGCCGTCGACTTGCCAAAGGAGGCAAGGAAACTGAAGAACGGGTTGACGGCACTATGGTTGAGAAACTGTTGCTGGGAGAAATACACCTGTCCCACATTGGTGGTGGAGACACTGAGTCCGCCACGTATGCCAATGACGATGGCTGCCAGTGCAGCGCAAACACCTAAGAAATAGCCCCCCCAGGCAATACCCCTCTGTCTCGCCGAAAAGGACGAGGATGTGAAGGAAGAAGGGGGAAGCGTGCGAGGCGTGAGCCACACATATACCTTATATATAATAAAGGAGAGGAGGAGGATGAGAAGTAGGCGGACGAAGAGGTAGCCGATGGAGACGCTGGTGAAGGCGTTGCCCGTTTGGTCGACATACTGGAACACCGAGGCGTCGAGCTTGAATCCCCAGAAGGAGTAGAGACTGGTGTCGGCGACAAAGGCCAGCGACAGGGCTACAGCCACAAGGGCATAATAGCACTTGAGGATGGTGCGGATGTGGTTCCAGCGGCGCATCCAGAAGGACACCACGATGCAGAGGAAGGGAAGGACGAAGAGATAGAGCGACGTGGACAGATCGAGCGTCAGGCCATGCCACAGCACATTGAGCACATCGGAGAACGAAAAGACATTCTCCACACGATGGCAGAACATGAACACAACCTTCGCCGTCATGAACAGCACAACGGTGAATGCGTAAAAGCGCAGAAGGTATAGTAAGCGCCCCATACAGCCCCTGAGAGGGCTTCTATTGTCGTTGAGGCTCATTCTTTAATTCGCTAATTCGTGACACATTTCAATTATGCGGTTTTTTCCTCTTTCGCCGGCAGCAGTCTCTTGGCGAAATAGTGGACGGGATACCATACGGCCACGAAGCCAACCACTAGCACGGTGACAAACACGAGGACGATGTCTGTGGGATGGACGCTCACGGGATAGGCGTCGACCACGAAGTTGCCACTGCTCGACCCCAGCTTGATGAGGCCAAAGGCTTGCTGCAGCCAGCAGAGTAGCAGACCTGCTGCAATGCCAAGCACGGCGCCGAGCGCTGAGATGAGGCGACCTTCGAACAGGAAGATGCGCGTTATCTGGCGGTCGGTGGCACCCAGGTTGTGCAGGGTGTTGACGTCGTCCTTCTTGTCGATGATGAGCATGGAGAGCGAGCCGATGATGTTGAAGCAGGCTACGATGAGGATGAATGTGAGGAAGATGTAGGCGATGAACTTCTCGATTTTCATGATGCGGAAGGTGTCGGCCTGCTGTTCGTAGCGGTCTTCCACGCGGTATTTCGGTCCTGCAATCTGGCGCATCTGCTCTTTCACGGCATCGATGTTGCTGCCGGGCTTCAGTCGCAGTTCGAGCGCCGACACCATGCCCTGCTGCTCAAACAGTGAGCGTGCAAAGCCGAGTGAGGTGATGATGTAGCTCTTGTCGTACTTCGCCTGATGCACATTGAACACCACCCCCGGCGAGAGCAGGGAGTCTTCCACGAAACCGTCTTCGGGATTGCCCATGTCGAGCTGTCCCGCACGTTTGGGGGCGAAGACATGGAGGAAGCCGTCCCAGCGAGCACCAGTGCCAAGAGTGGCTGCCAGTCGCAGTCCGGGTGTGCCGTATTGCAGGTCGGCAGCTTCGAGTTCGAAATTGCCGTCGCCATAGAGAATCTCGCTGATGTGGGTGAGCTCGGAGAAGTTTTCCTCCACTCCCTTGATGACGACCATCTGCTGCTTGTCCTGGAAGATGGCCAGCGCCTGGTCCTCAACGGTCTCCATGGCCACCTCCACCTGCGGCAACTGGCGTATCTGTGTGAGCAGAGGGTCGTCGGCGGGGGCGGTCTTTCCTTCGGTGGGCGTCACTTTCAGCTGAGGGTCGAACGACGTGAAGAAAGTGGCCACAAGGTCGTGGAACCCGTTGAACACGCTCAGC
>JAEEZS010000078.1 GCA_016291905.1 Bacteroidaceae bacterium | reverse complement strand
TAGAGTAATGAAATAATCTTCTTCAACTGAATCAGAAACCCCGAAGATGCTCATACTTTTTACATCATGGATGCTTTTTTCTTTTTTGCGACATTTCAAAAAAGTAGTATTAATATCACTCCAGCACAATCCCTCCCTAAAATAAAACTGGGGATTGCGAACTACAGGCATACCTTCACCCTTCTTTCCAGAATTTGTCTTCAAAAACTGGACGTTCTCTTTAGACCATGCAATGGCAAATGGAGTTTCAAGATACCAACGATTACCATCCTTATCTCCTTTGTCATAGGGTACATAATAGTTTTTAGAAGTGTCAATGCCGTTCTCTTTCTCTTCTTTTGTCAACTTTTCCACATCAGCCAACTCTTTATCTTCAATAATCTTATAGATATATCCTTGACCGAATATGTCTCGTCCGTATTGTTCTTTAAGAGAATCAAACAACGTTGCGATTTCCTTTTCCGTAAGTGAATCAAGGAAGACTTTCTCATTTGCAAATCCTGCCATTTGAGGTATTCGAATCTTTTTCTTTTTAATCGCCTCAGCAAGCTTCTTCGGGCGAGATTCTATTATATTTTTAGCCCATTTAGTTGAACGTCTTACAGCGATGTATTTACCATTGTTGGCAGTAGCAAGTCCTTGTCCACCTTCTGTCAAACATCCAAGAAGCGCGATATCACCAGGTCTAAGACTTGCACGGTATGCCTCGAGTTCTCTTTGGTTTTGAGCAATTTTCTTTGATGTTTCTATTTTGTCCCACCATTTATCATAGAGTTCTTTGACTTTGTGACCATATAATTGGTAAATGCGCAAATTCAAATCTGTTGGCTTGAATATTACTGAGTTCTGAGTATCTATATATGTGCATTGCTTTATAGGAGCAAAAATCAAAGGATTAGACAGGTCTTTTGTCCCGTCCATGAACTTTACCAAATGTCCTTTGGGCATTGGATGCTTAACGACCTGTATAATGCATGTATCAACCATTACGGCATCAAAAGGATTAGCAGTATCGAAGATGTAGTTAATTTGATTACTCAGAATCAAATCTCTCATATTCCGCTTAGTTTGGGTAGTCCAAAAAGTCTTTGGGATAATGTATGAAAGCGAGCCACCTTCTTTTAACAGAGACAATCCTTTGAAGGTGAAAAGATTATATGTGTCATCAGAGAACCCAAATTCTTCTTCGTATTTCTTTTTGTCCTCTGCCGTTACTCCCTTTGTTGATATATACGGCGGATTGCCAATGACAATATCAAAACCATCTGCTACGCCAAACATCCATTCAGGATCGAAGAAGGGGCTGACGGCATTTTGGTCGTAAGGATTCCATGCCGCCATTTGCTTGGCATCCTCTGGGGCAAAGTTGTTGTCATCAGAAAGAAGTTTTGCCAATTTAACCCGAAGTTCTTGGTCTTTCTCTCTCAAACGATGTTTGGTTGATGCCGACTTTGCCGAAAAATGCTTGTGGCGTATCTGTTGTAATTCTTCTTTGATAGATTCAATTTCTGGATTTTCAAACAATTCCCTTTGGGCTGCTTTCTTCTTTTTTGCTATCAACGAATTAGCAGAGACGAACTTTGTTTCAAGATTCGGAAGAGTTGGAATGCCAAAGTTTGGCTTTGTGGCATCCTTTTCACAGTCGCATATCAGCGAAATGAAGAAACGCAGTTTGGTGATTTGTGCCGCAATACTTTGGATGTCACTTCCGTAAAGGCAATTCTCGATAATGGAGAGTTTGAGGTCGTAGATTCTTTCTTCGGGCGAGATACGTTCCAAAATGTCTATCATCCTGTTCAGCAATCCCATCGGGAATGCGCCAGAGCCACAAGCCGGGTCAAGCACCTTGATGGCTTTCAACTTATCGGCAATCTTACGATATTCGTCTGCGCGGCTCTTATCGTACGCGAAATCCCGACGGAACAGGGAACGGACAAAATCACCATCGCCCAGATAGGCAATAAGGCTTTCATCAACCATATAGTTGACGATTTCGCGAGGGGTATAGAACGAACCGCTCTGGTTGCGGGCCGTCTCCTGGGTTTCGGGGTTATAGGCACCCAGAAGGTTCTCAAACACCTTGCCCAACAGCTCGGGGTCAAGCGCAACTTGTTGCTCTTCGGGAGAGTTTTCTTCGATGGTAAAGTTGTAGCGACTAAGAATGGATATCAAGCCCTTTTCCGGTTCAAAAAACAAGTTGTTTGGTACGACGGCACGATGTTTGAAACGCCCATCAGGAAACCGTAAAGCGTTTCTGCTGAAACCGTCGAAGTTATAACATTGTTCCACACCATCCGCATACTTTGTCTTATCAAGGCACTCAAACAACCCACCATTCAAGAAAGGTACTCCTGCAAATAGATTGATGACTTCCTGTTCGCTAATAGAGAACATCTCTGCATAACGATATAGCGTCTTCACGTCTCGCTTATTTGAAGTAGCAAACTTTCGTGTTTTTCCATCTTCATCCTTAATAGCTCGGTTAAGCGTACCAAAGAAAAGATTTTGCAGGATGGCATTGTAATAGTTGCCTTCTGTCGTACTATTCGGGTCGAAGTCTTTTAGAATTGTGGAAAGGAAATCGATATCGAAGAGACGGTCAGGTACTAATTCTTTTTGCTTGATAAACCAGACAAACATGATGCGAGTTATCATGCGGATGATTTTCTTCTCAATATCGTCGCGGTCGTCGTCTTCTGTCGACGTACTATTGGGGAAGGTGACGTTCGATGAATCGTCGACAGCCCATTGATACCACTCAAACAAGTCTTTGTAGAATTGCTTGGTGAGTGCTTCGACGGAAAACGCAGCAGTAATGTCACTCAAGGCTTGTTTGCTGTCACGAAGGGTCTTAAATTGCTCAATGGCTGTCCGGCAACCACGTCCTTCGCCAAGAAGATAGGTATATCGCTTGGTGTCGGTTGAAATTTTCTCATATTCACCCTGTTTGTTGAACCCCCACGTTTCGCTAACGTACGAGAAGCGAAGCACGCTCTCGTTCTTGCGATAGCAGAACATAAACGCCCCGGCATAGCCCATATTCCGCCAGTCTGTCGTAAGCATGTCACGTATGCCACGACGGTTGCGCTCTATGTCCACATTGTCTGTTAGTTCCACTTCGTAAACTGCAATGGACTCACCATCGGACAAAGATATTTTTCCGAGGTTAAGAGCCTGTTTTGCCAAGCGGCTACTAACGCGAACTTCTGAAGGGCGATTCCAGAAACTCACCTTGTTGTGAAAAATGTCATGAAGGAGCTGCTGCCACGCTTCGCGATTGTATTTGGACTCAATAACTTCTTTGTAATTCATAGGGATATATGGTTATTTGAAAGATTCGGAAAGGATAATCTCAGCGTCGGTTTCTTTTTCGTTGAGCAAGGCCTCCTCGGCCATGTAATAAGGTGCGTATTTTTTTGCCATTTCGATAATCTCGGCAAGTGCCTCGTCGTGTGTCATACGTGCCTTGCCACTTACACGGCGAAGGTCTTTCTGAATGCGTTGCAGACGCTTTGCAATATAGGTAATGACGCCACGTTCTGCCAGAGTTTTCAATTGCGCTACTTTGATATACAGATCGCTGTCGTCAATTTCACGCATGAAATTGGATAGCAAATTGACTGCGATGGTTACCTGCGCACCCATGTTGGACTGTCCCTCGCTAACAGTTTCCTGTGCCTGGATTTCTTCATCCTGGATGGAACGGAACTTTTTAAGAGCCATCTCCACATGCTTGTGATGTTCTTCGATTCGTGGAACAGATAGTTCGTCCGATGCTGCCTTGAAATAATTAAGGGCATCAAGGACGGAGATTTCCTCTGCATTTTTAGACACGAGGAAGAATACCTTGCGGAAATTGGTTTTTAAGAACACCAATGAGTCATTAGACAAAGTAACACCCTCAACCGTCCTTGCTTCACGTCCTGTGCGGCTGCGGAGGGAGAGTTTTGCAATTCGGTTGTATTCTCGGCGATTTGTCTTATAAAGGGTACGTAGTTCTTCGTAGAAAGGTATTTCTTTGTTGAAATCTTTCTTCTGCTCTCTCATCCCCTCATCAAATAGTTTACTGAGGTTGCGGTCAAGAATCTCTTCTTGGGAATAAATCTGGTTGTCCTCTCCAAATGTGCTGTGAAAGGTTTGGATTTTACTGACAGCAATCTGTGTGAGATTGATTTCCCTGTTCCCTTCCCTTGAAGGATAGAACACATAGTTGTAAATGTGTTTTGAAGAAGAACCGATACGATTGACACGACCTATACGTTGCATTAGGCGCGTTGAGTTCCACGGCGTATCATAATTGACAATAACGTTTGAACGATGTAGGTTGATACCTTCTGCCAACACATCAGTTGACAAAATAATGTTGTAATTGTTCAGCTTCTCTTTATAGTTTGCATCGAAATTCTCGCGGATTGTCTTGAATTGTTGGCTGCGGTTCTTGGCTGAGATAACAAGTACATCTGGACGATTAATGCGACGTTGTAAATACTCTACGGTATCTACCGATTCGGAGAACACCACAAGTTTCTGCTCTGGATTCTTATCGGTCTTAAACAATTCATGTTTCAGGAGGTCGTTGAATTTGGCAAACTTTGAGTCGTCTTCATCGGAAATATCCTTCCAATCGGCAACCATTTGTTCAAGTATCTCTTGGTCTTGGCGCAGTAATTCAATGTACTCCGGGAGGAAGTCGTTTACTTTGAAAATGGCGTTTTTAGGATTATCTTCTGCCTTGGCATTCAGCTTTTCCTCAATTTCCTCTTCTGTAAAGCCATATTCAATTAGAAGATTAATGTCAAGATCGGGTGCTATGAAGACCTTGTCATTCTCGAACATATCTATCATGTTCTGGTTTGCCTGCAAGAAATTGTCAATCGAAACCTGAAAAGCATAGAAGCTGCTTTCCAGTCGTTTTACCAACCCATTCTTGCGGATGCCTGCCAAACTACGGCTTGCAAGTTCCGCATTATCATAAAGACCGTTTGACACCTCGGGCTTCAAATATGCAATGGCTTTATATCGTGCATAGTTTAGTTTCTTGTCAAGTGTCTGCATGGCTTGTTCAAAAAGGTCTGCCAAGTGCTCATTGAGTTCATATCGGTTCTCAATGGGGCGCTCAACTTTTGGGAAACCTTCTACATCCTTATTATAGCGACTCACGCTTTCGATGTCAGTTCTTGTACGACGTACCGTTAAGGGTTTTATTACCCTGTCTCGCACACGCTCCGCGAGATGTTTGAAATCCTTAATATCGGCATCTGGGTTGTTGCGCAGTTTTTTGAACTCTTTAATGAGAGGCGAGAAAAAAGCTGTCAGATTTCCTACTCCGTCAATGGTACAATGGCGTGGGTCTTGGAAAAGCAGGATTTCGTTGTAGAGGTCGGCTGGTGTATTATTCATCGGCGTTGCTGAAATAAGCATCACCTTTTTCTTGTAACCTGGAATGTTTCCTGTTTCAACACGTGGCATCTTACAGATTTCCTGCAACTGTTCAAAAGCAGATGTTGTGTGGCTACGAAACTTGTGAGCCTCGTCAACCAATACAAGGTCGTATTCGTCAGCATTCCAGTAATCGTAGTTTTCTTCATCCAAAACCTTGCTTAAACTTCCGTTTGTGACAAACCTTGTATATTTGTCAAGGTCAAAATCCTTGAAGGTGGTCTTCCAGTTTTGCTCGACAGCAGGAGGATATACCACAAGAATCTTGGTGTGCTCGCGTCCGTTCTCAATTAAGAATTTCTTGGCTATCATCGTTGCAATAACGGTTTTGCCCAGACCTACCACATCGGCCAAGAAAAAACCATCATAACGGATGAGTTTCTGATATCCTTCTATTACAGCATCAATCTGATAGTCGTATTTTGTATAGTTCTCTGGTATGTCAAAGGGATCGTCATTGTCCGTTTCAAGCACACGGTCGGAGAAATACTCCATGAGCATTTTGATGTACAAATCATAGGGCGACACATCACCCTTCAGATATGTACGGTCAATAGAAGTCTTTACATCATCGGCTGTAATCTCACAATCTTTTGCTTCTTCCCATAACTGTTCAAACTCGTCTTTGGCAAATTGAACGTCTTCATGTTGAGTCATCTTTACATTAAACTCGTATTGACGTGCTTCTGTGATGCCAAGACCGTTGCCAGACAGGTTGCTTGAACCCGTGATGGCCATGCCTTGTGTGTACTGATTGAAGTCGTCGGGATAAAGCACGTAGATTTTGGCGTGTATCTTCTTTGAAGGATGAGCACGTAACTCAAGTTTTCCGTCAAGGAGGTCTTGCACCATTTGGAACATGCCATCCTCAATTTCTTTCCTGTAGTCGGAGCTTTCAATGTCTTTGCGTATTTGTCGCAAACAGTCCTGTTTTACATCATCTTCAGCTCCGAAAAACAGTTTTCCCTGTCGTGCCGCTTCTGCAATATATTTGTCAACATCAATTCCAATCAACACCCGTACCTTGTTTATACTGTCAAGGAATGGACGAAGGGAAAAATAGCCTGACGCACGAAGGAAACCAACAACAGCATCGAGATTTCGGATTTGTGGGTTGTGTTCTAACACGCCCTCAAACTCTTTGATTAACGTGTTTCCGTCTCTGTTAGTAAAGATGTGGGAATTGGTCTGATGAAGTGAACTCATATCTAAATTATAAGATTACATGAGGGCATAAGTGGTTTATCTGCGCAAAGGTAGTGAAAAGCCCCGGGATTTGCAAGGAAAAGCGACCACTTTTCAATTAAAATTGAAAAATGGGAGGTCAACTAATCTATGGGTCAACAAGTCAACGGGTCTACAGGTCTACAAGTCAACCGATGGAGCAGCGTTTCTGCCCCCCGATAACGGGGGGAACCGAAGGGGGTGCAAAGACCATTGAAGCAAAAGAGCTTGCTCATTTTGCCGAGTCGCGACAGGTGTCGAACGAAGTTCAACTAGTCAACAGGACATTTGTGGTGGTTTTGTTCGGCGCATTATTTGCCCTGTGATTCTGTCTCATATAACGCCAGTCCTTTTACAGTCAATAGGTATCGCTGGCGAGGATGGCGAGGCTTGTCGGGGTAAAGCAGACGGACAAATTTTTCTTTTATGGCAGGATTAAGATAGGGGATTTATCACCATATAACGGTTCTTCAAGTCGTTGTTCTCACCAAGGAGCAGATTGCGGAAGAAACGTATCAAGAATAGCGGTTCATATTCTATGCCTTTGGCTACGTTGCGGTAGTTTGCCCGCACCAGCGCGTTGCGGAAATACCAGGAGTGGTTGGCAAAGAGGTCATTGTTCACAACGAATCCCAGCATACGCAGATATTTGATGGTAAAGAGTGCCGTTGTACGGGTGTTGCCTTCCCTGAAGGGGTGAATCTGCCATATCCCAGAAACAAAACGTGCAATATGTTCTACCATCATGTCCTTATCCAAGCTCGTGTAGGAAAACTGACGTTCCTGCTCCAGGTCATACTCCAAAGTCATCCGTAAGTCTTGCCAGCGACCATAAAGCACAGAGTCGCCTTGTAGCACCCATTCTCTTTTCGAGATGTCGTAGTCGCGGAAGCGTCCTGCATGTTTGAATACGCCTTCAAAAATGGCTCTGTGTATAGCTGCCAATCCGGCAACACTATAGGTAAAGGCATCCGTCTGCAACAACTTGGCTATGTTGCCGGAAACCCTGTCGGCCTCCTCTTTGTCAGCATCATCTTCCTCACGCGTGGTTTTACTGACATAGTATTGTTTCACCAACTCACGGGCTTCATCGATAGTGATCTCTCCCTCGATGTTTCTGCGGGCCGTATCCTGTAGATACTCCGACGTCTTCAATCCATCTACAGCCTGCAAGCCTATGGCTACGCTCCAAGACTCCGCTCTTTCACGTTGTGCCGGTTCCCCTTGACGTATATACTTGTCAAAGTCCAGATATGATTGCTTTGTTTTATCGTTTTTCATCCGTTTTTCTTACGTCTGCAAAGATACAAAATCTATTGCATATAACCAACACTTTTCATGAAAAATGCTGTTTCGTCGAATTCCTTATCTGTCGGGTCAGCCTCACGCAAATGCCAAAGGACGGAGATAAAGGAAGGATTGAGCGAGGCTCAATCCTTCTAATTGATAGTTGATAATGGAAACGGGTTTGGCTCTGCTCTCCCTTAATCGGTTTGTTCATAGTAATAGGAGTAGTCGATGCCCTTCATGAAGATTTCGCGATCGTCAATACGGTCGGTCATGGCTCCTTGAAGCAAAGCCTTGATGGCTGAAGAATCGGTTGTGCTCTGTCGCATGGCAGCCAGATATGTCTTCTTGTCAATCAGGCTCCAGTCCACGCAAAGCTTCAGACGTTTCTTGAACATCAGGTCCAGCCAGATGCGTGTGCTGCGCCCGTTGCCCTCCATGAAGGGATGGGCCACGTTCATCTCCACATATTTGTTTACTATCTCATCGAAAGTGCTTTCCGGCATGGCTTCGATATGCCTCAGATTCTGCATCAGGTACTCTGCACGACAGAAAAGCGTGCCGTCTTTGACTTTGTCGAACCCGCTCACGCTCGGCAAATTATTCGAGCATATTTGCTCTCGCTTAATCGCGGGTTTCCATATCGTCTTCGTGCGTATCTGCCCGGCAAAGTCGTAGAGCCCACCAAACAGGTAGGCATGAATCTGCTGCAAGCACTTTACCGTTCCTGGCTCCATGCTGTCAAGCAAACCACTCTCGATGAGGGTGTAGGCCTTCTTCTTGCTTTGTCCGTCGATGGAGTTGTCGCTATAGGTGAACCAGTCGAGGAACTTGCGGGCACGGTTGTTGGGATAGTTTTTCGCAAGCGTCTGCACGCACTCTGCATCAAGTGCATCAGCAGCACGTTGTTTGCCGTCAGGGGCTTGGAATTTAAAGTCGTGAGTGATACTCACGAGTTGAACGCCCTTTATTGTAAGCTTCTTTTTGAGCCATCGCCAATAGTTGCCAGCCTTGATGTAGTCTTCTTCATCGTTTATCGCCCGAACAATATCTGTAGCCGAGAACCACCACTTGCTGTGTTCCTCGTCCCACACGGCCCGCACCTCGCGGTCGTTGAAAAAGCGTATCGACTTCTTGCTCATCCGTTTCTTTTCGGTTTACTTTTCCGTTTTGATTACTTCCCAATGCCCTCCTTTGTCAGGACCTACACGGCGGATGATGCCGTCCGCCTGCAGCTTCTTCAAATGCTTGGATACAGCGCTTCGGTTGATGCCGAGACCTTCGGCCATCTGGGTTGATGTGATTCTGGCATTTTGGGAAATCATGTCCAAGATGGCATCGCGAGTTTTGTGTCCACCTTTTGTGTCCACCTTTGCGGTTTTCTGTCCACCTCTATCTGTGGTCGAGCGTATGAACTGGTCAATATCATGTTGCAGGTGCTGACAATGGTGGCGGGCCATGCAGTCGAGGAAGATGTTAAGGTCTTCGCTCTCGCGGGTGTCAATCAGCGCCTGGATATATTCGGCCTTGTCTTCCTTGAGTACCTTTGTCGGCAGTACGTCAAACTCCCATTGCAGCAGGTTCATCAGCAGGCGACAGGTGCGTCCGTTGCCGTCAGCCCAGGGGTGGATGGTCACCAGCTCAAAGTGTGCCCAGAAGCTGAGGTCATAGACTGCGGCTACGTCAGCGGGATCAATAGTTCTACGACGTCGGTTTAGTTCCTCGCAGAAGGCTGCCAGACGTGCAGGCACTTTCTGATAGGACATATAAGACTTGCCTCCTGTGCCGGCTGTGACATTCAGCTTACGCAACTCGCCCTTGGCGGCGGAGAAATCGCCGCCTATCGAGTGGTACCCACTACCCGTGCGGGCCATTACCTTCGATGCCAAGAGAACAAGCCAGTCGACGGTGATAGGCTCATGATGACGAATCCACTCGCGTCCGTAGTCGTAAGCCACCTTCAGATCGAGGTTCATCTGCTGCTCCAACATGGTGCGCTTGCTGCTGGTGATGCCTTCGTCGAACAGCAGCTGGGCTTCCACCTCCGTCACCGTACTGCCCTCGATGGCGGTAGAGTGCGTGATGATGGAGTAGAGATAGAACTTGTCGAAGTCTATCTGCTCGGATATGCCCAGCGCCTTGTGTTGCTGGAGCAATCGCAGCAATCTGTCTTTATTCTCTTGCGTCATGCTTTTTCGTGTCCTGTATGCTGCTCATCGGGGTTTTCGGTTTCTCTGCGCAAAGGTAGTGAAAAGCCCCGGGAGATGCAAAAAAATCTTGTCGATTTTTTAAAACAGGTCAACGGGTCAACAGGTCAACGGGTCAACGAGTCTACAGGTCAACAGGTCGAACGAAGTTCAACGGGGCGTTTGGGGGAGGGATAGTTCCCTCCTGTTTATCTTTCGCGTTATTTGGCTGGCTTCAGCTTCTCGCGCAGGTGGCGGAACATGTCTTCCGACATGCTGTGGAGGTCGTAGGTGGGGCGCCAGTCCCACTCGGCGCGGGCGCAGCTGTCGTCCATGTTGTCGGGCCAGCTGTCGGCAATGGCCTTGCGCACAGGGTCGTTGACATAGTGCATCTTGAAGTCGGGCTCGAAGCGCAGTATCTCGGCACGCAGCTGCTCGGGCTCGAAGCTCATGCTGGCGATGTTGAACGCGTTGCGGTGGATGAGGCGCGAGGGGTCGGCCTGCATGATCTGCACGGCGGCGTGGAGGGCATCGGGCATGTACATCATGTCCATATACGTGCCTGCGGGGATGGGGCAGGCGAAGTCCTCGCCCTTGACGGCGGCGTAGTAGATCTCGACGGCGTAGTCGGTGGTGCCTCCGCCCGGCAGGGTGACGTAGCTGATGAGGCCGGGGAAGCGAACGGAGCGGGTGTCGACGCCGTACTTGTGGAAGTAGTAGTCGGAGAGCAGCTCGGTGCTCACCTTCGTGACGCCGTACATGGTGCGGGGGCGTTGGATGGTGTCCTGCGGGGTGTTCTTGTGGGGGGTGTTCAGGCCGAACGAGCCGATGCTGCTGGGGGTGAAGACGGCACAATGCTTCTCGCGGGCAATCTCCAGCAGGTTGATGAGGCCGTCCATCTGGATGTGCCATGCCAGCAGGGGCTTGGCCTCGGCAACGGCGGAGAGCAGGGCGGCAAGGTTGTAGATGGTGTCGATGTGGTACTTGTCGACGATGGCAGCCAGTTGGGGGGCGTTGGTGACGTCGGCCAGCTCGGCAGGGCCGCTCTCCAAAAGGATGCCCTTCGGCTCGGCGCCGCGGATGTATCCGGCTACGACTGTGGAGTTTGGGATTTCCCGACGGAGTTTCATGGTAAGCTCTGAGCCAATCTGACCCGTGGAGCCAACGACAAGGATATTTTTCATTCTAATTAAGCATGTTCTGTTTTGCGCTGCGAAATTACGAAATGCTGTGCAAACGGCAAACAAAATAAATGAAATTTTTTTCGATTTTTTGCTCGCTATTCAGTTTTTTGCTGTATCTTCGCAGCAAGAAAATCTTTTAACCATTTAATCGTTTGACATTATGTTCGGAAAAATGAAAGAGTACCTGCAGGCTGAGCTTCAGGGCATCAAGGACGCAGGTTTGTACAAGAACGAGCGGCTGATTGCTTCGCCGCAGCGTGCTGCCATCCAGCTGGCCGACGGCAGCGAGGTGCTGAACTTCTGCGCCAACAACTACCTGGGCCTGAGCGACAACCCGCGCCTCATCGAGGCTGCGAAGAAGGCGATGGACGAGCGCGGCTACGGCATGAGCTCCGTGCGCTTCATCTGCGGCACGCAGGACATGCACAAGGAACTGGAGGCTGCCATCAGCGAGTATTTCCACACCGAGGACACCATCCTCTACGCCAGTTGCTTCGATGCCAACGGCGGTCTGTTCGAGCCCCTGCTGGGCGAGGACGACGCCATCATCAGCGACGCCCTCAACCACGCCAGCATCATCGACGGCGTGCGCCTCTGCAAGGCCAAGCGCTACCGCTACGCCAATGCCGACATGGCCGACCTGGAGCGTTGTCTGCAGGAGGCCCAGGCACAGCGTTTCCGCATCATCTGCACCGATGGCGTCTTCTCGATGGACGGCAACGTGGCTCCGATGGACAAGATTTGCGACCTGGCCGAGAAGTACGACGCCCTGGTGATGGTGGACGAGTGCCACAGCGCCGGCGTGGTGGGCAAGCACGGCTACGGCGTGGCCGAGCAGTTCGACTGCTACGGACGCATCGACGTCCACACGGGCACGCTGGGCAAGGCCTTCGGCGGCGCCATAGGCGGCTTCACCACAGGCCGCAAGGAGATTATTGACATGCTGCGCCAGCGCAGCCGTCCCTACCTGTTCTCCAACTCGCTGCCGCCCGAAGTGGTGGGTGCCTCGCTGGAGGTGTTCCGCATGATGAAGGAGAGCGACGCCCTGCACACCAAGCAGCAGGAGAACGTCGTCTATTTCCGCGAGAAGATGCTGGCAGCGGGCTTCGACATCAAGCCCACGCAGAGCGCCATCTGCGCCGTGATGCTCTACGACGCCAAGCTCAGCCAAGACTTCGCCGCCCGCATGGCTGACGAGGGTATCTACGTCACCGGCTTCTACTATCCCGTGGTGCCGAAGGGCCAGGCGCGCATCCGCGTCCAGCTGAGTGCCGCTCACGAGCGTACCCACCTGGACCGCTGCGTAGCGGCCTTCATCAAGGTAGGCAAGGAGCTGGGAGTGATAAAATAAAAGACCCACCCCAACCCCTCCCATAAGGGAGGGGCCTTGTGCATAGCTCACAAGCGTCAGCGAAGTTCTCCCCCTCACGGGGGAGCGGAGAGGGGGTCTCTCTTAAATCGGCAGATAGTGCGAATTCTTCACTTCGCCTAAGACGAAGGAGGAGTTCAGGTTGCCGATGGCAGGGATGTCGCCCAGGATGCGCAGGACAAACTCCTGGTATTGCTTCATGTTCTTGACGTAGATTTTCAGCAGGAAATCGTAGTCGCCGGAAATGTTGTAGCACTCCACAATCTCGGGTATCTCCTGCACGGCAGTCATCAATTGAACAGCATTCTCGTGGGAATGCTGTTTCATTTTTATATAGCAGAAGGCGATGAAGCCGCAGTCGAGCTTCTCGGCATCGAGCACAGCCACGTAGCCCTGTATGTACCCCTCGCGCTCCAGCTTACGCACGCGTTCAAACACGGGCGACACGCTCAGGTGTACCCTCTGCGAAAGTTCCTTGATGGTGAGGTGGCCGTCGTGCTGCAATTCCTGGAGCAGCTGAAGGTCGTAGGCATCCAAATCTTGTTTCATATCGGGTGAAATGTTTTTTTTCTGCAAATGTCTTTTGGTGCGGCAAAGGTAAATAGATTTTTTCGGAAAACCGCATCAGTAGCAGAATAATTTTCTGAAAATGACGAAAAGTTTGGAAAAAGAGTTTCCGTGATTGTAATTTTGCAGCGAAAAAAGCCTGCAAAATGATAGCCGAACGAAACATCCCAACCCCATCGCCGCTGCCCTCGTCCGAGGCGCTCAGGCAAGTGATGACGCTTATCCGCCAGACGGTCTTCCCCGAAATCTACGGCACCGATGACGTGACGGGTGAGATTGCCCGTCTGCTTGCTGAGGCGACAGGCGATGATGACATCGCCCGGGCCTTCGTCCTCGCGCTGCCCGACATCCGTCGCCTGCTGCAGACGGACACGCAGGCCATTATCCAGAGCGACCCTGCGGCGCATTCGTTTGAGGAGGTGGTCCTCAGCTATCCCTCCATTGCCGTCATGCTCCACTACCGCGCGGCTCACTTCCTGCATGTGGCGGGTGTGCCGCTCGTCCCACGCATGCTGACGGAACAGGCCCACAGCGCAACGGGCATCGACATCCATCCTGCGGCACAGATTGGCGAGTACTTCGCCATCGACCACGGCACGGGCATCGTGGTGGGCGAAACCACCATCATCGGGCGCCACGTGCTGCTCTATCAGGGTGTGACGCTCGGCGCACGGAAAATCCGTTTCGATGCCTCGGGGCAGCCCCTCAACCAGCCCCGTCATCCGATTATCGAGGATAATGTCACCATCTACTCTAACGCCACCATCCTTGGACGGGTGAGGATAGGGCACGACTCCGTCATCGGAGGTAACGTCTGGCTGACGCACGATGTCCCACCCCATTCGAAGGTGCTGCAGGGCGAGCTTGTCACCGAGCAATTCTTCACTAACGGGGGAGGGATATAACCCCATTTCTCAAGACATTCATTTAGTAATCATCTTATAAAACAGAAAACTATGAGCGAAAAGAAACTTCACGTTGAAACGCTGGCCCTGCATGTGGGTCAGGAGAGTGCCGACCCTGCTACCGACGCCCGCGCCGTGCCCATCTACCAGACAACATCGTACGTCTTCCACAACTCGCAGCACGCTGCCGACCGCTTCGGCCTCCGCGATGCTGGTAACATCTACGGACGTCTCACCAACTCCACGCAGGCTGTGCTGGAGGAACGTATCGCTGCCCTCGAAGGGGGCGTGGCTGGTTTGGCTGTTGCCTCGGGTGCCGCTGCCATCACCTACGCATTGGAGAACGTCCTCCAGCATGGCGACCATCTGGTAGCTGCCGACAACCTCTACGGAGGCACCTTCAACCTTGTCACCCATACGCTGGCAGCAAGCGGCATCAGCAACACCATCGTCAATGTGAACGACCTCAGGGCCCTCGAGGCATCCATCCGCCCCAACACCAAGGTCATCCTCGCAGAGACGCTGGGCAACCCCAATTCCGACGTTGCCGACCTGACGGGCATTGCCGAAGTGGCTCATCGCCATCAGGTGCTCTTCATCGTAGATAACACGTTTGCTCCCATCCTCATCCAGCCCATCAAGTACGGCGCCGACGTCGTCGTCCATTCGGCTACGAAGTTCATCGGTGGACACGGCTCGTCGCTGGGCGGCGTGATAGTGGATGCCGGACGGTTTGACTTCAAGGCTGTACCCGACAAGTTCCCCACGCTGGCGAAGCCCGACCCCTCGTATCACGGAGCTGTGTTTGCCGACGTGGCAGGGGCTGCCGCCTTCGTCACCCGCATCCGTGCGGTGTTGCTGCGCGACACCGGTGCTGCCATTTCGCCCTTCAATGCGTGGATACTGCTACAGGGCGTGGAGTCGCTGCCGCTGCGCATCGAGCGCCATGTGGCCAATGCCCTGAAGGTGGTGGACTACCTGTCGCATCATCCGAAGGTGGCAAGTGTCTCGCACCCCTCGCTGCCCTCGCACCGCAGCCACGCGCTCTACAACCGCTACTTCCCCGATGGCGGAGGCTCCATCTTCACGTTCGAAATCAAGGGCTCGCAGGACGATGCCTGGAAGTTTATCGACGCGCTTAAAATCTTTTCCCTGCTGGCTAACGTGGCCGACGTGAAGTCGCTCGTCATCCATCCCTATTCGACAACCCACTCGCAGCTGTCGCCCGAGGAGCTTGCCGAGCAGCACATCACCCCCTCGACTGTGCGTCTCAGCATCGGCGTGGAGCACATCGACGACATTATTGCCGACCTTGACCAGGCTTTTGCACAACTGTAATTCCAATAACCTTATTTGATTTCGCGCATTATGGCAATCTATAATAAAATCACAGAACTTATTGGCCGTACGCCTGTCGTGCGGTTAGAGAAATACGCGTCTGCCCGTCAGTTGACGGCAAACCTGTTTGCAAAGGTGGAATTCTTCAATCCGGGCGGCTCGGTGAAAGACCGTATCGCCTTGGCCATGATTGAGGACGCAGAACGGAAGGGTGTCCTTCGGCCTGGGGGCACCATCATCGAACCGACGTCGGGCAACACGGGTGTCGGGCTGTCGTTGGTGGGAGCCGTGAAGGGTTATAAGGTCATCCTTACGATGCCCGAAACCATGTCGGTGGAGCGGCGCAAACTGGCAGCCGCCTATGGCACGCAGATTGTGCTCACCCCGGGCGCCGAGGGCATGAAGGGCGCTATCCGCAAGGCTGAGGAGCTGCGCGACGCCACTCCCGGCGCCGTCATCCTTCAGCAGTTTGAGAACCCCAGCAATCCTGCCATCCACGCCGTCACGACGGGTGAGGAACTGGTGCAGGACGCCCTGAAGGCTGGTGTCACCATCGATGCCTTTGTGGCGGGTGTGGGTACAGGAGGAACCATCAGCGGTGCTGGCGAAACCCTCAAGAAAACGTTCCCGCAGGCGAAGGTGATAGCCGTAGAGCCTGCCAGCTCTGCTGTGCTGAGTGGCAACCCCAGCGGCTCGCATAAGATTCAGGGCATCGGGGCAGGCTTTGTGCCTGTCAACTACAACGCTTCCATTATTGACGAGATTCTTCCCGTCAGCAACGAGGATGCCTTTGCTACAGCCCGTGCGTTGGCACGCGAAGAGGGATTGCTGGTGGGCATTTCGTCGGGTGCTGCTGCCTTTGCTGCCTCGCAGGTGGCATCCCGACCCGAATTTGCGGGGAAGAACGTCTTTGTCCTCCTGCCCGATACTGGCGAGCGCTATCTCTCAATGGACGTCTTCAGCTGATGACGTCCATTCTTTTGTAATAGAGGATGGAGCAGTTCCGTCGGGTGAGGAGGCGACGGGCGGTACGGAGGATGTCGTCTGCTGTGACGGCACGATAACGACGGATGTCTTCGTCGGGCGTGGTACCGTAAAGTGTCTGCTGGGCGAGGTTGACAGCCACGTTGACGGGGTTTATCCCTGCCCAGACGCGGTCGGACTCAAAGCGGTTGCGCACCTTGTCGAGCTCATAGTCGCTGACGGGTTCGTGCTTCAGCCGTTCCACCTCGGCAAGGATGGCAGCCTCGGCTTGGGGTAGGGTGGTGTCAGGATGGAGTCGCCCTTCGATGAGGATAAGTCCTGGGTCGATGCTGCCGCTGATGTAGGCGTCGATGCTGCCGAAGAGCTTCTGCTCGTTGACGAGATGCTGCGCTAATCTGCCGCTCTGCCCCGCAGCCAGCAAGTCGGTGATGACGTCGCAGGCGCAGTATACGGGCGACGAATGGTCTGGCATGTGCCACGCCATAACAATCATGTCCAGCGGAACGTTCCGTCGCACGGTCTTTCGCCTGAGCCGCAACTGGGGAGGCTCGGCTTCAGACGGAATTGAAGATTGAAGATTGAAAATTGAAGATTGAAGATTGGCAAAGTGCTTCTCTGCCAAGCGTACCGTCTCCTCCCAGGGAAGTGCTCCAGCCACGGCGAGAATGGCATTGGCGGGATGGTAGTAGCGCTGATAGAATTTGCGGATAGCTTTGGGCGTGGCGCTCTCGATATGCGAGGGCTCTACGCCAATGGTAGGCCAGCGGTAGGGATGGACGCGGTAGGCGAGGGCGCGGATGAGGTGCTGGACATCGCCATAGGGCTGACTGAGGTAGCGTTGCTTGAACTCCTCAATAACCACCTGTTTCTGCACTTGCACGCTACGCCTGTCGAGGGTGAGCCCCCGCATACGGTCGGCTTCCAAGTAGAAAGCCGTCTCGGCATGTTCGCGCGGCACGGTGATGTAGAACGAGGTGAAGTCGTTGTTGGTGAAGGCATTGTCCTCGCCCCCGCAGAACTGCACACGGCTGTCGTAGTCGGAGACACGCGGCGTGCCCTCGAACATCAGGTGTTCCAGCAGATGTGCCCAGCCTGTGTGGGCGGGGTCCTCGTTGCGTGCGCCCACGTGGTAGAGGATGCATAGTGCCACCATCTGCGTGTCGGGCACATCGGCATGCACTACCTGCAAGCCGTTGGGGAGTCTCTTGGAATGGATTTCCATTTATTTGTCAAGGACGACAATCTGTTTGATGCGGACATCCTCAAAGGGACGTTTGTCGGCGTTGACGGCGCGTTTCTCAATCTTCGTCAGCACCTCGTCGCCCTCGATGACTTCGCCAAACACGGTATAGAAACCGTCGAGGCTGGCTTCACCGCCGATGGTCTTATACACCTGCCGCTGCTCTTTGGAGTAGGCGAAGGGCTTGCGCGTAGCCATTACGGAGTCAGTCTTTTCCTTAATCTCCTCCTTGACGTTCCAGATGCCGCGTTTGTTGTCCTTCTGCTTCATCTCCTTGAGTTGTTTCTGATAGACGGGCTGCTTGGTGATGCTGTCGAACACCACCTCACGGCGTTTCTTGTTGACGCGGATTTCGTCGTTGTTCAACCGGACGTCCTGATGCTTGTAGCCGGTGACGATGTAGAACTGTCCTCCGCTGCTCTCAAGCATGGGCTTGTAGCTCGCCATAGCAATGGCTCCGCGACGGTGGTAGTACTTCTCGGGCATGAGCTCGGGTTCGAGTGTGTAGTCGACGTCGCCTGAGCCGAGCTTCGTCTCTTTAGTGGCTGTCTTGGAGGCAGGGTCGCCAGCCTGGATGAGCGAGCCGGAGATGATGCGGTAGAATGTCTGGTTGTTGTAGTAGCCCTTTTTCGCCAGCTTCACGAAGTTGTGGCGATGACGGGGCGTGTCGCGGAAGAGGCGGAGCGTGATGTCGCCCTCTGTGGTTTCGATACGGACATACTGGTCGGCATCCACGGGGATGGTGTCGGCATCCACCACGGGCTGGGGCGCAGGCTCAGCCTTCTTTCCCGTCCCTCCGTTGCACGACGTCAGGCTGCCAGCCAGTCCCAGCAGTCCCATGCAGATAATTGCGAGATAGAGATTCTTTTTCATAATGGTATCATTGTTTTACTTCGTATTTCAATAGCAGGCTGCTTCGCGGTTGGTCTAACGTCAGCGTCAGCCCTTCCATCAGCGTCGCTCCTGAGAGCTCCGATGTTTCATTCTTATCCTTATTATAGACGATGTAGGTCTGCGCGGGGTTGAGGCCGCACAGCCGCACGACGTAGGTTGCACTCTCGCAGGCTGCCCGACGGAAGGCCACGATGTAGCCCGAATCGTCCGAGGGGCGATGGAGCTGGTAGGCCAGCCAGATGTCGTCGCCTGTCAGGTCGCCCGTGCCGCTGAGGGGATAGAAGTCCTCGTAGAAATAGGGACGTACCGCCTGGAACTCCTCCAGCGTGCGGGCCATGTCCGTAAACGCCTCGCCCGACTGCGTGAGCTTCCAGTTGAACACCACCGCGCTTCCCAGCGACGAACGCGAATCGAACGGGTTGACGTGGTAGCTTCCTGTGGCGTGCTGCGGAAGGAAGAACTCCAGGCCGTAGGTGTGGCATTGGTAGCCGACGGGCTCGCCGTAGTTGTAGTCGGTACGCCACATCGGAGCGCTACGCAGCATGGTCTCGTAGTCGAGGCGTCGTCCCCCGCTGGCGCAGTTGTCGATGAGCAGGGTGGGGAAGCGGCTGAGCAGATAGTCCCAGAAGTCGTAGAGCCCCATGATGTATTTCACCTCCGTCATGCCCCGTCGTCCCTCCTCGTCGTTGGCCAGCCAGATGCCCTCGGGGGCGATGTTGAAGTCTTGTCGGTAGTAGTCGATGCCGTTCGCTTCAAGTATGTCGCCGATGGTCTGGCTCATCCAGCGGCAGGCATCGGGGTTAGCAAGATTGAACAAGCGGTTGTCGCCCCCCGCCGAGAGCATCCATTCGGGGTGTTCCCTCTCCCAGCGGCTGCCCTTATAGACGCGCTCTGGTTCGAACCACACCATGAACTTCGCATCCGTCTTGGCGTGGATATAGTCGGCAATGGGGCGCATCCCGTCGGGGAAGCGCTCGGGGTCGGGTGTCCAGTTGCCCACGGTATTGTACCAGTTCTTGCCTTTGGCATAGTCGTCGGCCTCGGTGTACCAGCCGGCATCCAGCCAGAAGGCCTCCGGCGCGAGGCCGAAGAGATGCGTGCGTTCCACGAGGGCAATGGCGTACGTCGTGGTCATGCAGGTGTATTCGTTGCAAGGCTCGGGGTCACCCCAGTTGAAGCCGCCGAACATGGGGTAATAGACTGTCTCGCCATTCACCTTGCGGGAGTGGTGATTGAGCATGAAACGACGGAAACGGTTGTGTCCTGCCATACGGTTGTCGCCCTGCCAGAAGAGGAGGCAGACGCTGGCTACGCGGATGCGCTCGCCGGGCAGCAGACGGGCGTTCAGGTGCTTGATACCAGCTGAGAGCGAGAGTTTCCGCTCATCGATGGCGGTAATGCAGCTGTTCCATGTTCCCGTCCACCCTACGGCTACCACGACGCCCTCGGCCTTCGAGGTCTGTACGTTGAAGAACGGAAAGGCGCTGTCGGACGAGCGTCCTCCGCGCGGCTCCATCGTAAGGGTATCGCCGGGGGCGAGCGTCCTTTCCCGAGGAGCAAAATCGGAGCGGCGGGCGGAACTTCCTTCGGCATAATAGACCGTTGCCTCAGCCTTGGGGTGGACGAGCGAGGCATCAACCGTCTGCACCTTGCTGATGGCGGGTGTGGGGCTCTCGGCCTTGTTCTCAAACCACAGCAACCACTCCACGGCACCCGAGTCCTTCCATCCCGTCACCTCGCACGAGACCTCTAATCCCGATTGCTTGTCGGTGTACGTGACGAGGTAGCGCACGGCGTTTCCGTCCGCGTCGGGCAGGCGGCGGATAGTATGCTGCCATGTGCGGAGAAACTGTGCCGAGGGTGTTCCGCCGTAGTCGAAGGAGAAGGGAGGCGTCTTACCTTTGGCAAACTGCGTGGTTATCCAGCGCTCCACGTTGACGGCTTTTCCGTTCAGCGTCAGTTGGCTTTGCGCCGCACTATGCAGATGTCCACCCGCTACGGCAAGCAGCAAAACGAGGATAAAAACGCGGTTCAGTAGTTGTCTCATCAATCCGTTCATCTTTTCCATGGCAGAAAATCCATTATTCCGCCGCGAATGTACGACTTTATTTTGTTTATTCCTACACTTGGCAGTTCTTTTTCATTCCCAAAGGATAGAAAGGACTTCTTTTTTTCTTATTAGCTCCCCTTTGGGAGGCATTCGGAATGACGGCTCTTTAGAAAAAACGCAAAAAAATTTGCTTTTTCACTCGACTCGCCCTATCTTTGCTGTCGAAAATAGGTTATTCTTAAAAACATTATCATGAAACCAACGTTGTTTGTATTGGCTGCGGGTATGGGAAGCCGTTATGGCGGCCTGAAGCAGCTCGATGGTCTCGGCCCCAGCGGCGAGACGATTATGGACTATTCGATTTACGACGCCATCCGTGCCGGATTCGGGAAGATTGTCTTCGTCATCCGTAAGGATTTCGAGCAGGACTTCCGCGACAAGGTGCTGAGCAAGTATGAGGGGCACATCCCCACGGAGCTGGTGTTCCAAGCAATTACCGACCTTCCTGCCGGATTCACCTGTCCCGAGGAGCGCGTCAAGCCGTGGGGTACGAACCACGCTGTGCTGATGGGCAAGGACGTCATCAACGAGCCGTTCTGCGTCATCAATGCCGACGACTTCTATGGGCGTGATGCCTTTGCCGTGATGGGCAAGTACCTTGCAGCCCTGCCCGAGGGAAGCAAGAACGACTATTCGATGGTGGGCTTCCGCGTGGCTAACACGCTGAGCGAGAACGGTACTGTGGCTCGCGGCATCTGCAGCAAGGATGCCGACGAGAACCTGACCACCGTCGTGGAGCGCACGGAGATTATGCGCGTCGATGGCCCCGTCTGCTACAAGGACGAGGAAGGCAAGTGGGTGGCTGTCCCCGACAACACCCCCGTCTCGATGAACATGTGGGGCTTCACACCCGACTACTTCAAGTATAGCGAGGAGATGTTCGTCGATTTCCTGAAGGAGAACATCAGCAAGCCCAAGGCGGAGTTCTTCATCCCGCTGGTGGTGAACAACCTCATTACGACAGGGCGTGCCAACGTGAAGGTGCTCGACACTACTGCCGTGTGGTTTGGCGTCACCTACGCTGCCGACCGTCAAGGTACTGTCGATAGAATCAAGGCGCTTGTCGATGCAGGCGAATATCCTGCCAAGCTGTTCTGATGCAGGTACTTGACCTTATTGTAAGAGATTCCGTCGCAGTAAGCGCCACTGCCACCCGGCTGGTGCTTGCTGCGTCGGATGCTTCTGTGCTTCCCGCTGTCCTCCCCGGGCAGTTTGTGGAAGTGCGTATTGACGAAACGCCCGGTGTACTGCTTCGCCGTCCTATCTCCATCCACGATTGCGATGCGGCAAACGGCACTCTTGTGCTGTTGGTGCAACGTGTCGGCAAGGGCACGGCCTGGCTCTGCAACCGCAGGGCGGGCGATGTGGTGAACGTGGTGCTGCCCCTCGGCAACGGCTTCAGTCTTCCTTCAACGGCTTCCGGCTTCCGTCCGCTTCTCGTTGGAGGCGGCGTGGGCGTGGCGCCCTTGCTGTTGTTGGGCAAGGAGTTGACACGGAGAGGTGCCGAACCGACGTTCCTCTTGGGGGCACGGACGGAGAAGGACTTGCTCTGCCTGGAGCGTTTCGAACAAGCCGCCCGCACGCTGGTCTCTACGGAGAACGGCGGGGCGGGGGAGAAGGGCCTCGTCACGCAGCACAGCGTGCTGGAGAAGGAACGCTTCGACCATATCTACACCTGCGGCCCGCTGCCTATGATGAAAGCTGTGGCGCGATTGGCACGAGAGAAGGACATCACGTGCGAGGCCTCGTTGGAGAACCGCATGGCGTGCGGCCTCGGAGCCTGTCTGTGCTGTGTGGAGGACACGGTGGACGGCAACGTCTGTGTCTGCAAGGAAGGCCCCGTGTTTTCAATTGACAGACTGAAATGGTAATCCCTAACCCCTTAACCCTCCCATGAAGCCGATTAGAATTGGAAACCTTGAATTTCGTAACCCCGTGCTGACGGCATCGGGCACGTTCGGCTATGGCACGGAGTATGCCGACTTTGTTGATTTCAACCGTCTCGGCGGCATCATCGTCAAGGGCACTACGCTCAATGCCCGCGAAGGCAATCCCTATCCCCGCATGGCTGAGACTCCCTCGGGGATGCTCAACGCCGTTGGCTTGCAGAACAAGGGCGTGGCCCACTTTGCCGATGTCATCTATCCCTCCATTTGCGACCTCCCCACGAATGTCATTGTCAATGTCTCGGGTTCGACCATCGACGACTATGTGGCTGTGGCCGAGCGCATCGACACGCTGGAGAAGATACCCGCCATCGAACTCAACATCTCCTGCCCCAACGTGAAGCAGGGGGGTATGGCGTTCGGCGTAACCCCCGACGGTGCGGCCTCCGTTGTTCGTGCGGTACGTGCCGCCTACCACAAGACACTCATCGTCAAGCTTTCGCCCAACGTGACGGACATCGTGCAGATTGCCCGTGCCGTCGAGGAGGCTGGCGCCGATAGTGTATCGCTCATCAACACGTTGCTGGGCATGGCCATCGATGCTGAGAAACGTCGCCCCATCCTTTCCACCGTCACGGGCGGACTGAGTGGTCCTGCCGTCAAACCTGTCGCCCTGCGCATGGTGTGGCAGGTGGCGCATGCTGTCCATATCCCCGTCATCGGCTTGGGAGGTATCATGAGTGGAACGGATGCCATTGAGTTCCTGTTGGCTGGAGCAAAGGCCGTGCAGGTGGGAACAGCCAATTTCGTCGATCCTGCCGTGACCATGCACATCGTGGACGAGATGGAGGACTACCTCCGCCGTCATGGGATGACCGAATGGGAGGAAGTGATAATTGATAATTGAGGAAGGAAAAGAGGTTCGGGAGTTGAGGAAAGAAAAAGGCAGTCTTGACAGACTGCCACTGAGTTGCGGAGGAAGGATTCGAACCATCGACCTTTGGGTTATGAGCCCAACGAGCTACCACTGCTCCACTCCGCGATGTTTGCGGGTGCAAAGGTAGAGCCTTTTCGCCATTAAAACAAGCCTTGGAGCTATCTTTTAAGTTAATTTAATATATAAGTATGAAGGATCAGACACGCCAGGCACTCATAGAAGCCGCCCGAACGCTTTTCATAACAAAAGGTTATGACGACACGACCATGATTGACGTGGCCGTTCAGGCTGGCAAGGGGCGGCGCACGCTCTACTACTATTATTCAAGCAAGAAAGCCCTGTTGCGCGCCGTTGCCGAGACGGAGTTGGAGCGCATCCTCGTCGTCCTGGAGGCTGTGGTGGAGAAGGACATTCCCGCCAGCGAAAAGATAGTGGAGTTCGTTATGAGCCGTCTCAACAACGTCCGCCACTCCATCTTCCGCAACGGCTCGCTCCGTGCCGACTTCGTCCGTTACATGCGCACCATCGACAGCATCCGTTCCAAATGCGAAAAACGTGAGATTGCTCTCATCGAGCGCATTCTCCTTCAGGGCATTCACGAAGGGACGTTTCACGTGGAGAACATTCACATCATGGCCCAGTTGATTCACTACACCACCAAAGGCTTGGAGAATCCCTACATCCGAGGCGAGATTGCCGGCGGCAACGACACGCAGATGCTCCATCGCGTGGCTCGCAAACTCATTCTCGGCGCGCTTAGATAATTGAAGATTGAAAATTGAAGATTGAAGATTGAAACGATGAACATTCTTTACGAAGACAACCATATCATCATCGTCAACAAGGCCGTGGGCGAGATTGTCCAGGGTGACAAGACGGGCGACAAGCCCCTTTCGGACATTGTGGCCGACTACCTGAAGGAGAAGTACAACAAGCCTGGTGCTGCCTTCGTGGGCGTTCCGCACCGGCTCGACCGTCCCACCAGCGGTGTTGTGGTGCTGGCCAAGACCAGCAAAGCGCTGGAACGCCTCAACGACATGTTCCGTCGGGGCGATGTGGAGAAAACCTATTGGGCCATCGTCGGCAACCGCCCGGCAGAAGAGGCTGCCGAGCTTACCCATTGGCTGGTGCGCAACGAACAGCAGAACAAGTCGTATGCCTACGACCGCGAGCGCCCCGGCGCCAAGCAGGCCATCCTCGACTACCGTCTCCTTGTCAGCCTCACGAACTACCATCTGCTGGAGGTTGAGCTCAAGACAGGGCGTCACCATCAGATACGCTGCCAGCTGGCCAAGATTGGCTGCCCCATCAAAGGCGACCTCAAGTACGGCGCCCCCCGTTCGAATCCCGACGGCAGCATCAGCCTCCACGCCCGCCGTGTGCGGTTCGTTCATCCCGTCTCGCACATCGACATTGATGTTACAGCCCCCGTACCCGACAATTCCCTCTGGCTTGCTGCCGAAGCTGCCGCAACCCCTAACCGCTAACCCCTAACCGTTAACCGCAACCGCTAACCCCTAACCCCTAACCGCTAACCGTTATGGAAACCCTCTCCGTCCGTCGTGCCACGCGAGCCGATGTCCCGCTCATCTTCCAGCTCATCAAGGGGCTGGCAGCCTACGAGCGTCGTCCGCAGGATGTGACGGGCAGTGAGGATGCCCTTGCCTATTGGCTGTTTGAGCGACGTGTGGGGGTGGTGCTGATAGGCGAACTGGAGGGCCGTGCTGTAGCATACGCCCTCTATTACCCCGTGTTCGGCTCCTTTGCAGCCGAGGGCAGGGTTCATCTTGAAGACCTGTTTGTCTTGCCCGAACTACGCGGCAAGGGCTTTGGCTTGCAGATGCTCTCCCGCGTCGCTTCGGAAATCCTCTCCGAAGGCTATACGGGCATGGAGTGGAGCGCCCTCTCCTGGAACACCTCCGCCATCCAGTTCTACTCCCGTCATGGCGCCACTCTCGACACCGGCCGCACCTACATGTCCTTCAACCACCCCCAGCTACAGGCCCTTTGTCTGTTAGGGACGTGACTATGTTTCTGTGAGGAAAAGATGCGCCTGCTTTGCCCAGATTGAGACAACAATATAACTTACAAAAAAGAATATGAAGAAGATTTTGATTTCATGGATGCTTGTCGTCGCAGCGGTGACGACATCTGCACAGACACAAGTGCAGCTGTTCGACTTCGGTTGGCAGTTTACTCGCAATGGAACGACGCAGACCGTCGACCTGCCCCACGACTGGGACATCTACGAGGGCCCGCGCCCTGGCCAGGGCGCCACGGGCACCGGCGGCGGATGGTTCGAGGGTGGCCGGGGTGAATATCGAAAGACATTCAAGACCCCCGTCGGCGAGGTAGTCAAGCTCCACTTCGAGGGCGTCTATCAGAAGGCCGAGGTCTATGTCAATGGGCAGAAAGCAGGTCAGCATCACTATGGATATACGCCGTTCACCGTCGACGTGACGAAGATGCTTTATAAAGACAAGCGCGAGAACGAGGTGACGGTTAAGGTCGATAACAGCGACCAGCCAAACTGCCGCTGGTATTCCGGCTCTGGCATCTACCGCCATGTGTGGCTCGAAACCATGCCTGCCTTGCACATTGCCGAGAACGGCGTCCACCTTCTGACACCTGAGGTCAGTGACGACAGGGCAAGGGTTGACGTGTGTGTATGGGTGGCCAATGAAGGACAACAAGCGCGTCCCGTTGACAACGTAGAGGTAACCTTCAATGGCGGTACTTTCACAAAGCAGATTGATGGTCAGGAGAGTGCGTCCTCAGCAGAGCCTGGTGGGGTAACCACTCTTATTCGCACCTTCACGATTGACCAGCCGCATTTATGGACGCCTGATGACCCTTATCTCTATGAGGCTGACGTCAGGCTAATGTCCGGGGGAAGTGTCATTGACAAGCAAAAGGTTAAGTTTGGCATCCGCTCGTTCTCCTTCGATGCCGAGCGCGGCTTCGTGCTCAACGGCCAGCCGATGCTCATCAACGGCGCCTGCGTCCACCACGACGACGGCGTGCTGGGTGCCATGGCCTTCGACGATGCCGAGGTCCGCAAGGTGCGCCAGATGAAGGACGCCGGCTTCAACCTCATCCGCACCAGCCACAACCCAACCACACGCGCCTTCCTCGACGCCTGCGACTCGCTCGGCATGCTCGTCATCGACGAAGCCTTCGACGGCTGGCGCACACAGAAGAACCCTTACGACTACTCGACCGTTATCGACTCGTGCTTCCGCGACGACCTGCATGCCATGGTGCTGCGCGACTGGAACCACCCCTGTGTTATCTCGTGGAGCATCGGCAACGAGGTCATCGAACGCAAGGACATCCGCGTCGTCTATACCGCCCGGCAGATGAAGCAGGCCATCCACGACTACGATACAACGCGCCCTGTGACTGAGGCCCTGTGCGCTTGGGATCGCGACTGGGAAATCTACGACCCCCATGCCGAGGTGCTCGACGTGGTGGGCTACAACTATATGATTTTCAAACATGCCAGCGACCATCAGCGCGACCCCAAGCGCATTATCTGGCAGACCGAGAGCTATCCGCGCGATGCCTTCCGCAACTGGGCCACCGTCCACGACTTCCCCTATGTCGTCGGCGACATCGTCTGGACGGGCCTCGACTATTTGGGCGAATCGGCCATCGGCCGCTATTATTATAAAGGCGAACAGGAGGGCGAGCACTGGGAGGGCGGCGGCTTCCCCGACTGGCACGGCGCCTACTGCGGCGACGTCGACATCACTGGCTGGCGCAAGCCTGTCAGCCACTACCGCCAGATGCTGTGGAACGACGATACGCCGCTCTATATGGCCGTGAAGGAGCCTGAGGGCTATCACGGAGCAGTCAAGACAACGATGTGGAGCGTTTGGCCCACTTGGGAATCATGGACATGGCCCGGATGGGAGGGCAAGCCCGTCGAGGTTGAGGTCTATACCCGTCAGCCTGAGGTGAGTCTTTATCTCGACGGCCAGCTCATCGGCACGAAGCCCGTAAGCCGTGAAACCGAATTCAAGGCCGTGTTCACCGTGCCCTATAAGCCAGGCACGCTTCGCGCTGAAGCCGGTGCCAAGAGCGTGACGTTGAGGAGCGCCGGCGAGCCTGCCCGTCTGCGTCTCACCCCCGACCATACTGTGATGGCTGCCGACGGCCAGTCGCTCACCTTCGTCACCATCGAGGTGGTTGACAAGCAGGGCACGCCAGTCCCCGAAGCCGCCATTCCGTGCGAGGCTGTTGTGAGGGGCGCCGGCACACTTCTGGCCTTCGCCTCTGCCGACCTGAAAGACCCTGAACCCTACACCTCGCCGCGCGTTAAGACGTGGAAGGGTCGCGCCATGCTCGTCGTCCGCAGCACGCATAGGAAAGGCTCCGTCAGCGTGACCATCAAGAGTTCGCTGCCAGCCGCCACGCTGTCGCTGAAAACCAAATAAGCCTGAGAAATTGCTCCGGAGGGGATGGCTCGCCCGAGCGCATGTTATCTCCCCTTCGCCGTACCTACATGTCCTTCACCCACCCCCAGCTGCAGGCCCTGTCCGCCATTTCAATAGATGGCTCTTGAGAAATGGGTAGTCGTCGGTACGAAGCCGATGACTGCCCATCAAAACAAGAGAGATTTATAGTCGGTTGCGTTCGTTTTGTCCAGCATGGCTACCCTTATAACGGCTGCGGGTGGCATTGAATTTCCATGAGAGGTCGATGCCGACACGGCGGGAGTCGTTGTATTGTTTGAACTGTGTGCGAACGTTAATACCGCCGTAGGCAGTCATCTCTGTGTACTGCGTATGCAGAATGTCATTGGCAAGCAGGGCGACACTGAGGCTCTTGTCCTTCAGGAACTGCTTGCTGATACGGAAACCGAGACTGCCATAAGTTTTCCTTTGGTGGCAACCAGATTCTTGGTAGGGTGCGATGCTGCCCTTAATGTTAAGCAACCACGCATGGGGAAGTGTAAATGTGTTGTCAAACGTGAAGTCAGCGCATAGACCATTCCATTGGTACGGCATACCCATGCCTTTTGTATCCCAATTGTCGAAGCCCAGCGTGGCGG
>JAEEZS010000077.1 GCA_016291905.1 Bacteroidaceae bacterium | reverse complement strand
TGTTTTCTCAATTCTCCTCTATAATACTATATAACTAATTAATAATAAATATATTATAATATAAAATAAGGAGGGGAAGCGAGAATGATACCCTTTAAAAATTAACTGTAATAACTGTAATTGACATGCCTGGCCACGATTCGTTTCATCTAAAAAGCAATCAGACAACGATATACGTCATCACAAAACTGACTGCTCCGGCTATATTGAAACGCAAATGAGGCACAAAATGCGTCCAAATCCTGCTTTTTTAGGCCTCGAAAGGCAGCAAAACCCCTATTTCCGATGTTATTTTGATGATATTCCAAGCAATTATTCTCACAGCCCAGTGGGCTAATTTGCCAGCCCAAGCATCTGGCAGCACAGCCCAAGGGAATAAATCCGCAGCCCAAGCAACTATTTATAAACACGGGCCGCGTTTATATAAACAGGGGCCGTGTTTATATAAACAGGGGCGCTGTTTATAAACATCGCACTACGCGCAGAAATTGCCGTCAAACGATGAAACTCTCTCCATAAAAACATGAAAAATTGCTACATTCCTACACCAATGGGCTTATTCCGCTGACGCATAAACCATTGTGGGTGTAGGAAGGCGATTTTTCCTACACTTTCCTACACCTTCCTACACCAAAACGGGCTTTTTGGGGGTCATTAAGTGTGGAAAAGCGCCTTTTATCTCTAATTTTCATGAAATGTTGGGTAATAATACGAACAATTCGTACAATTCGCCGACAAAAAACTCATGCGTTTGGGAAAGAACGGCGAATGAGCCGAATGAAACGAATTTTTATCTTTAACGCGAATTACCATGAATTAACCACAAATTCATGGGAGGAAATAGACGCTTTTTTATCAATTCCTTTGCAGTTTATGAGAAAACATCGTATCTTTGTGCGCAATAATAGTCTAAAATATATAAAAATGGGAAACGTTTCAGCAAGGCCTACCCCGAGGCAACTGTTAGTAGAAGTGGAGGATACTTCGAATCTGAAGGACATCAAGAAGGCCATCAGTATGGTGAAAGGTGTAACGAAAATCACTACACCCCGCCGTCGTCTAACATCCTATCAACGTTCGTTGCGCGACCTTGACAAGGGACGTGTCTTTACATACAACAGCCTGGACGATCTGGTAAGGGAGATAGAAGGATGACGACGAAGTTCGAACTGCGTGTCACGGGGGAGTTCAAGCAGAACCTGAAATTGTGTAAGAGGCGTGGCCTTCCAATGGGAGAATTATGGGCGGTTATCGCCAAACTATTAGATGGTGAGACGCTTGAAGAAAAGTATCGTGTTCACAAATTAACAGGGGAGCGTCAAGGGCAATGGGAGTGCCATATCCAACCAGATTGGCTTTTGATATGGGAGCAACGCGAGCGTGAGCTAATCCTTGTGATGCTGAATACAGGCACTCATTCCGATTTGTTCGGGAAGAATAGGAGATAAAAAGTTTCTTTAATATATTTTTTTTATGACAAAGATTTTATTATCGCTTGCTGCCGTGGCGCTGTTGGCCACGGGCTGCACAACGAAAACGGAAAAGGCATTGGTGCTCTACTACTCAGAGACGGGTACGACGGAAGCTGTGGCTCAGGAGCTGCAGAAACAGCTGGGTGCCGACATTGAGAAAATCGAGGCTGAGGTGCCCTACACGGGTAACTTCCAGGAAACCATCGAGCGCGGAGGGCGTGAGATGCGGAGCGGCGAGACGCCTGCCCTGAAGCCCCTGAAGGCGAAGCTTGCCAAGTACGACGTCATTTATCTGGGCTATCCCATCTGGTTCGGCACGTATGCCATGCCGATTGCGACGCTCGTGAAGGAGAACGACTTCGAGGGGAAGACCATCGTGCCGTTCTGCACCTTCGGCAGCGGAGGGTTGGGCTCGTCCGTCGAAGCGCTCAAGAAGGCGCTACCCAAGGCTACCATCCAGAAGGGCTACGGCGTGCGTGCCGCACGCGTGGCTGCTGCAGGCAAGGAGCTGGACCGCTTCCTGAAGGAAAACGGATACGTGGAGGGCACGGTGGAAAAACTGCCCGACTACTCAGCCCAGCAGCCCGTGACGGAGGAGGATTCGCTGCTGTTCGACGCCGCCTGCTCAAGCTACCAGTTCCCGCTGGGCACGCCTGTTACCGTGGGCAAGCGCACGACGCCCGACGGCACGGACTACAAGTTCATCGCCAAGAGCCGTGGCATGAACGGCGAGGAGGCCAACGTGGTCATCTACGTCACCAAGGGCAACGCCCTCGATGCCAAGCCCGAGTTCACGGAAGTGGCAAGGTGAGAAGAACGGTTAGCGGTTAGGGGTTAACGGTTAACCTTGACGTTGATGAGGGCTTCGCCGGGAGTGATGTCGGCCTCGCGAGGGAAATAGACGGGCATGTCCTCCTGTAGGGGAAGGATGCGCAGCTCAAGATGATGAACATCGGCAGGCAGGCGCCAGAGGCCGTAAAGCAGGGGCAGACCGTTGTAGAAGTTGTCGGCCACAAAACGGACTGTCTGTGCTTCGCCCTCGCCGCAGACGGCATAGAGACGCGCCACATCGCCACGATAGTGGATGCTGAGCAGGCCGTCGCGCCCGGCAGGAACGGGGATGCGATAGACGGCAGCCGCCTCGAAGTCGGCATCGACAGGCTCTTCGGCAGCACCTCGGGCGCCCATAGTGATGGTGCGGGGTGTGCCTGCGGAGCGTAGCTTCTCAAACGGCAGGCTTTCCGATGCAAATTCAGACTTTATTTCCGACGGAGCGCCCTTGTCTTCGTCCAGGAACAGCCGTCCGGCTTCGTCGGAGCTGACAAGATAGATGTTCTTATAGACGGGCTTCGCCATGCCCCGTGCCTTGACGCCCTGCAGCACACGGCCGTCCTGCAAGGCAATCTCCGTGGGGATGCCGGGGAGTTGTTCCAGATAGATATTTCCGTCGCGGCAGGCAACGAGCTGGGCCGTGGCGTAGCGGATGCCGCAGACGTTCACAGGGAAGATGCAGCAGGTGCCGGCGGGGATGGTGATGGGTTTACGCGGGAAGGTGATGCCGCAGACGTCGAACTGCACGCCCGGCTTGGCGGAGAGAGGGGCAAAACGCTCGTAGTTGTTCACAAAGACAAAGGCCGAGGTGCCGTCCGTACGGTAGCTCCAGCGCAGGAACGAGTCGTCGGCCTGACGGACATCCTGCTCGCAGGGGAATACCGCCTCCATGGGGGCCAGCAGCTCGCCACAGTCGTGCATGAAGAGGTGGAGCTTGCGCAGCAGGTAGAAATGCGGGTTCACTTGTCCGAACTCGCCGAGGGGTGCCTGGAAGTCGTAGTTCAGCACGGGCAGGTCGTTGTAGTTGGTGTAGAGGCAGCGCTGGGTTTCGTTGAGGTAGCCGAGCTTCCCCTCGGGATTGGTTCCGCCGTGGTACATGTAGTAGCCGAGCAGGTTGGAGCCGCTGCCGAGCTTCACGACGGCCATGGCGTAGGCATCCTGGGGGTAGGTGCGGATGCGCCGGTGATAGCTCTGCATCATGCCCCCGCCCAGCTCGCAGGTGAAGTAGGGATAGGCCGGTTGACTAGTGGACCCGCCCGCCTGTTGACCCTCATTGGGGCTGAGCTGCTCGCTGGCGATGGCCTCGCTACTGCGCTGGGCGTGGAAGTTGAACGCCTTGTAGTAGGCGCCGGCACCCTCCTTGATGGAGCGGTCCCAGAAGCCGTCGGCATAGTCGCCATAGAGGGGAATCATCTCGCCGAAGGGGACGGGTGTTGCCAGCTCGGGCCAGCCCGTGCGGGTGTAGAAGGGGAGGTCGAAGCCGATGCCCGTGGCGATGCGCTTGAGCGCCAGCAGGTACGAGCCGTGTCCGCGATATTCGTTGTCGAACTGCGCGGCGATGACGGGGCCTCCGTCCTTCCATTGCAACCCCTGCACCTGTGTGAAAATCTGACGGTAGAGCCGCTCGACGTAGCCCAGGAACACGGGGTCCTCGCTCCGCAGCCGGCAGCCCGAGGCGACGAGCCAGTCGGGGAATCCCCCGTTGCGCACCTCGCCGTGGCAGAACGGGCCCATGCGCAGCACCACGGGCATCTCCTCCTCCTTGCAGAGGGTGAGGAAGGCGCGGAGGTTGCGCTGTCCGCTCCAGTCGAACTGGTTCTCCAGCTCCTCGATGTGGTTCCAGAAGACGTAGCAGGCGATGAGGGTGACGCCCCCCGCGCGCATCTTACGTATCTCCTGCCGCCATTCCGGAGCGGGGATGCGCGAGTAGTGCACCTCGCCCATGACGGGGCACACACGTCGTCCCCCGATGATGAGGCTATGGCGGTCCCACGATACTTCGGCGGGCTGGCTGAGGAGCGTGGCAGGCATCGTCAGCATGAGACATGCTGCAACGAAGAGGATTTGTCGGATTCTGTTCATGAGGATAGCTTTTGAAAAAGTCAAGGGTCAGAGAGCGAAGCATGCTGGCTCTAACCCTTGATTTCTAATGGTTGGTCTTAAATCTGTCGATTACTTCACTCCCTCCTCGACAACGTGGCGGATGAGGTCGTAGAACTTGGGAATGGAGGGGATGAAGACGCGCTCGTCGGGGCTGTGAGGGCTCAAGAGCGTGGGGCCGAAGGAAATCATGTCCATGCCTTCGTTGGCGGCGCCGATGATGCCGCACTCCAGGCCGGCGTGGACGACCATGACCTTTGCATCCGTGCCGAAGAGGTCGCGGTAGGCTTTCTTCATGGCTGCCAGCAGGGGACTGTCCACATTGGGCTGCCAGCCGCTGTAGGAGCCGCTGAACTTCACCTTCATGCCAGCCATGTCAAAGCAGCTCTTGATGCTGATGGCCTGGTACATCTTCATGCTGTCGTTGGAGCTGCGCACGAGGAGGCTGAACGTGGCTTCGCCCTCGCCAATCTCGACGATGGAGAAATTGGACGAGGTCTCGACGGTGTCGGGGATGGTGGGGATGTAGCGCATGACACCGTCCTGGCAGGCGAGGATGGCGTTGATGAGGTTGTCGCGGATCTCCTCAGGGGCTTCGCTCTCGGGCATCGTAGCGGGCTCGACGGTGAGGGTGATGCCGCTCTCGATGGTGGCGAACTCGTCGTTCCAGAGTGTCTGGCACTCCTCGGCCAGCTTCAGCAGTTTGCTCTTGGCGCGGACGGGAACGGTGATGATGACGTGGGCGTCGCGCGGGATGGCGTTACGCATGTTGCCGCCCTTCCATTCAGCCAGTCCGGCGTTGAAGCGGAGAACGGCCTCGCGCATGAAGCGCCCCATGAGTTTGTTGGCGTTGGCACGGCCTTCGCAAATCTCCAGTCCGCTGTGTCCGCCACGCAGTCCGCTGAGGGTTACCTTGTAGGCCTTGCGGTTATCAAGCGGCTCAATCTCGAGGTACTGCATGGTGGCAGTAACATCGACGCCTCCTGCGCAGCCGATATAGAGCTCGCCCTCGGTCTCGCTGTCGAGGTTGAGGAGCACCTTGCCCTGCAGTTCGCCGGGCTTCAGGCCGAAGGCACCAAACATACCCGTTTCCTCGTCAGCCGTGATGAGGGCTTCCAGCGGGCCGTGCTTCAGCGTCTTGTCCTCCATGATGGCCATGATGGCTGCGACGCCCATGCCGTCGTCGGCACCCAGCGTGGTGCCGTGCGTCTTCACCCAGTCACCATCGATGTAGGCGGGGATGGGGTCGGTGAGGAAGTCGTGAGGGCTGTCAGCCGTCTTCTGCGGCACCATGTCCATGTGAGCCTGCAGCACCAGACCTTTGCGCCCTTCCAGTCCGGCTGTGGCGGGCTTGCGCATGAGGATGTTCCCAGCCTCGTCTTGCCAGGTCTCAATGCCAGCATCTTTGCCCCACTGGAGCAGGAAGGCCTGAATCTTTTCGAGGTGGCCCGAGGGACGGGGAACTTGGGTCAATGCATGGAAGTTCTTCCACACAGCAACGGGAGTGAGTTGTTCAATCTTCATGATGTTTTTCGGTTTATGATTTGTAATAGGATCCAGGCCGTCAGTCCGAAGAGCAGGACAAACACGGTCTGGAAGGTGTGTACGATGAGAGCGAAGGAGCCGGCCTGTGCTTCCAGCACGCCGTACATGCCCAGCAGGGTGATGACGACGAAGTGCCAGGGACCGGCGCCGTTAGGGGTGGGAATGATGATGGCCACGCTGATGGCAGCAAAGATGACAGCTCCTGCTGCAGGGCCGAGCGTCTCGGTGAACGGGAAGCAGTAGAAGCAGAGGTGGAATTCCAGGTAGTAGCACAGCCAGATGAGCACCGTGTAGAGGACGAAGAGCCAGAGCCGCTTGACGTTCTTGAGCGACACAAAGCCTTCGACGAAGTTGTCGAGTGTGCGAGCCACGCTGCCGGCCGTCTTGTTCTTGCTGCGATGGATGAGCCTCCACGAGAGGATGATGACGCCCGCGATGAGCGCCAGCACCACGTAGAACCAGGGATTCTTGAAAATCTGCACCACGCCGCCTTCGCCCGTGCCCGTCTTGTCGAAGAAGGCATAGAGCTTGTCGAACTGGAAGATGAGCATGATGCTGCAGAACGAGAAGGCGATGATGAAATCGACGATACGCTCGGCCACCAGCGTTCCCAGCGACTTGCTGAAGGGGATACCGTCGTACTTCGCCAGCACGCCGCAACGCGAAATCTCACCCACGCGGGGGATGACGATGTTGGAGGCGTAGGCCACGTAGATGGAGAGGATACTGTTGATGGTGCGTGGACGGTACCCGATGGGCTCCAGCGTCAGCAGCCAGCGCACGCCACGTAGGATGTGGCTTACCAGAATGGGGATGAGCGATACGAACAGCCACCACACGTTGGTCTCCTCCGTCAGGATTTGCCAGACTGTACGGAAGTCGAAGTCGTGGTACATATATATAAGGATGGCAGCTGCGATAATCAGCGGAACCAGCCAGCGGGCAGTTTTTTTCAGCGCGTCTTTCAACTTTTCCTCAAATAAATTTGTTTTTTCGTTCGGCTTGCACTACTTTTGCGCCGTGCAAAGATAATGAGAGCTGAGAGAAAATCAAAATAAATTTCTTTTTTTTTGTTTAACCCCCATGGACGACGGTATAGGTAACCAACGGAATGAAGCCAGTAAATCCAAAGAAATCGCTGGGACAGCACTTCCTGAAGGATCTTTCCATTGCGAAAGCCATAGCAGATACTGTCGACCGCTTCCCGGAATATCCCATTCTTGAGGTAGGCCCGGGGATGGGTGTGCTCACCCAGTTCCTTGTTCCCAAGCAGCGCGAGCTGAAGGTTGTGGAGATTGACGACGAGTCGGTCCGCTACCTCCGTATGACCTATCCTGAACTGGAGGAGTGTATCGTGGAAGACGACTTCCTGAAGATGCACCTCGACAGGCTTTTCGACGGGCGTCCCTTCGTGCTCACCGGCAATTATCCTTATAATATCTCCAGCCAGATATTTTTCAAGATGCTCGACAACCGCGACCGTATCCCTGCCTGCACGGGCATGATTCAGCGCGAGGTGGCGCAGCGTCTGGCAGCCGGACCGGGGAGCAAAACCTATGGTATCCTCTCCATCCTTGTTCAGGCATGGTATGACGTGGAATACCTGTTCACGGTGGACGAGCACGTCTTCAATCCTCCGCCGAAGGTGAAGAGTGCCGTCATCAGCATGAAGCGGAACGACACCACCGAATTGGGTTGCGATGAGGCTCTCTTCCGTAGCATCGTGAAGACTACCTTCAACCAACGACGTAAAACCCTCCGAAACGGCATAAAACCCATTGTGGGTGTGGATTGTCCGCTGCTTGCCGACCCACTGTTCAATCGACGGCCCGAACAACTCTCCGTAGGAGAATTCATCCAGCTGACAAACGACGTAAAGGCGTTTCTGGATAGCAAAGAGTGAATAGCGAAAATCGTCTAACCGTAAAAACATACTAAGGTGTTGAAGGAACATAGAGAGTTTGATAATGAGTTCATCCGCGAGGTGAAAGCGCTCATTGAGGCCCGCAATGCCGATGAGCTGAAGCTCACGTTGGCCGAGATGCACCCGGCCGACATTGCCGAGCTAGCGGAGGAACTGGATAGTGAGGATGCCCGTTACGTCTATCACCTGCTTGATAACGAGACGGCTGCCGAGGCACTCGTGGAGATGGACGAGGAGGAGCGTGCAGAACTGCTTGACGACCTCCCCTCGGAGACCATTGCCCGCAAGTTCATCGACGCTATGGATACCGACGATGCCGTCGATATCATCCGAGACCTCGACGAGGAGAAACAGGAAGAGGTGCTCTCACACATCGAAGACATCGAGCAGGCGGGCGACATCGTGGACCTCTTGCAGTACGACGAAAACACCGCCGGCGGTTTGATGGGTACGGAGATGATTGTCGTCAACGAGAACTGGTCCATGCCTGAATGCTTGCGCGAGATGCGTCAGCAGGCTGAGGACATGGACGATATCTACTACGTCTATGTCGTTGACGATGAGGAGCGTTTGCAGGGCTTTTTCCCGCTGAAAAAGATGATCACTAGCCCCAGCATCTCCAAGGTGAAGCACGTGATGGACAAGGACCTCATTTCCTGCCACGTCGATACACCCATTGACGAGGTGGTGCAGATGATTGAGAAGTACAACCTGGTGGCTGTGCCTGTTGTGGACAGCATCGGACGTCTGGTGGGACAGATTACCGTCGACGACGTCATGGATGAGGTGCGCGAACAGTCGGAACGCGACTATCAGCTGGCCTCCGGTATTACCGAGGACGTCGAGTCGGCGGATACGGTATGGAAACAAACACGTGCCCGCATCCCCTGGCTGCTCATCGGCATGGTAGGAGGTATCGGCACATCCATTATCCTTGGCAAATTCGACCAGATTTTCGTCGCCCATCCTGAGATGGCGCTTTTCATTCCGCTTATCGGCGGTACGGCAGGTAACGTCGGTACGCAGTCGTCGGCTATCGTCGTACAGGGCCTGGCAAACAACTCTCTGAAAGTGGGTAACATGCTGAAACAGGTACTTAAAGAGGGCCTGGTGGCAGTATTCAATGCCATTGTTATCAGCGCGTTGGTCTTCGCCTACAACTACTTCTTCGGCAGTCAGCCCATGCTGGTAACGGGCAGCGTCTCCATCAGCCTTGGGTTGGTTATACTGGTAGCCTCGCTTTTCGGCACATTTGTCCCCATGACGTTTGAGAAACTCAAGATAGACCCTGCCATTGCCACCGGTCCCTTTATTTCGGTGACGAACGATATCATCGGCATGCTCATTTATATGGGAGTGACGCTGATGCTGATGGGCTGAAAAATGTAGGAAATAGGGCCGGCTTGTGCCCAAATCCCCTTACTTTTGGTGGAATTTCGCAAAAAAACGGCGAAATAGTTGCTCATTTCAAAAAATATCCGTTTATTTGCGTGGCGTATTGGTGCGCACCCATTTTAATTGTGTTATTCCTATGGAAGAAGAAATCGTGAAAGGCGAAGAATTTGTCGCTATACCTGAAGAGAAAGAGGCCGAGCAGACTCCCGTAGAAGAGCCTGTTCAGGCTCCTGCCGAAGAACCTCAAGTCGTTAACCCCGAACCCGCTGCTGAGCCCGTAGCCGAAGAGCCTGTGGCTGAAGCTCCCGTGGAAGAGCCTGCCGCTGTCGTAGAAGAGCCTGTTGCTGTTGCAGAAGGGCCTGCTGTTGTTGCAGAGGAGCCTGCGCCTGCCGCTGAAGCCCCTGCAGAGCCTGCGCCCGAAGAGCCTGCCGAGTCCCCCTCGCTGGCTACGTGTGCTGATGTGATTGCTCAGCTGAAGGCGCTGCCCAACTTTGGCGTCAGCCTTGCCCGCGAAGAGCTTGAGCACCTCAAGCAGACCTTCTATCGCTGGCACAACGCCGCTATCGGCGAGATGAAGGAGGCTTTCGTAGCTGCCGGCAACGATGCTGATGCATTCGTGCTTGCCGACCGCTGCCCCGAGTTGGTGGCCGAGGAGGAGGAGTTCAAGACGGTGATGGCAACGATTCGCGAGAAACGTGCTGAGGCTCAGAAGGAACTCGACCGCATCCGCGAGCAGAACCTGCTGCGCAAGGAGGCTATTCTCGAACGCCTGAAGACGATGATAGATAATGCCGACACGGTACCCGTGTCGTACGATGATTTCCAGGCCATTCAGCAGGAGTGGCGCGAGATAAAGGACGTCCCGCCCGAAAAGGCTTCCGAACTCTGGAAGACCTACCAGAGCTACACCGAGAAGTTCTACGACATCCGCAAGCTGAACAATATGTTCCGCGACTACGACTTCAAGAAGAACCTCGAAGTGAAGACACAGCTCTGCGAGCAGGCCGAGAAGCTGGCTGACGAGCCCGATGTGGTTGTCGCATTCCGCCAGCTGCAGAAGCTCCATCAGGAGTTCCGCGAGGCTGGCCCTGTGGCCAAAGACCTCCGCGAGGGCATCTGGGAGCGTTTCAAGGAAGCTTCCACGGTAATCAACCGCCGTTATCAGCAGTACTTCGAGGAAATCAAGAAGACCGAGAAGGAGAACCTTGAGCAAAAGATTGCCATTTGCGAAATCATGGAGGCAATCAATTTCGACGAACTTACCTCTTACGCCAAGTGGAACGATAAGACGCAGGAGGTGCTGGCGCTGCAGGCCAAATGGAAATCATTAGGCTTTGCTCCCAAGAAGCAGAACCAGAAGGTGTTCGATCGCTTCCGTGCTGCGTGCGACGTGTTTTTCACCAAGAAGGCTGCTTTCTTTAAGAGCACCAAGGAGAACCTCTCGTCGAACCTCGAAAAGAAAATCGCCCTCTGCGAGCAGGCCGAGGCCCTGAAGGACAGCACCGACTGGAAAGCAACTGCCGAGAAGCTGTCGGCCCTGCAGAAGGAGTGGCGCTCCATCGGAGCCGTGCCCAAGAAGCAGTCCGACGCCGTCTGGAAGCGATTCATGTCAGCCTGCGATGACTTCTTCTCCAAGCGCAACAGCGCCACCAGCTCGCAACGTAGCGAGGAGCACAAGAACCTGGCTGCGAAGAAGGACATCGTGGCTGCGCTGAAGGGACTCAGCGACCAGCTTGAGGAGGGCGTACAGGACATGAGCGACGACTTCAGCGACAAGCTGCGTGGACTTGTAGCCGACTGGAACTCCATCGGCCATGTGCCCTTCCGCGATAAGGACAAGCTCTACAAGCAGTACCGTTCGCTTGTGGATGACTTGTTCGATAAACTCCACGTTAGCGAATCGGCCCGCCGTGTCAGCAACTTCCGCAAGCGCGTCAGCGAAACGGGAGGCAATGCCGTGGACCGCGAGCGTGAACGCCTGCTGCAGACCTACGAGCGGGTGAAGAACGAGCTCAAGACCTACGAGAACAACTTGGGCTTCCTCTCCGCTACCAGCAAGAGCGGCAGTAGTTTGCTGGCTGAGATGCAGCGTAAGATGGAGAAGCTGAAAGCCGATGCCAACGAAATCCTGGAGAAAATCAAGTCGCTTGACAAGCCCGAAGAGCCCGCAGCTCCTGCGGCTCCCGAGGCACCTGCTGAGACGGCTGAGGCTCCCGCAGCTACCGAGGCTTCAGAGGCTCCCGAGGCGAAAGAATAGGAAACGAAAATTAAAATCAAATAGCTTACTTTGGTATTGATTTGAGTAATTAACTTTATTGTTCAACTTTAAATTCAAAAAACATGAGAAAAGTATTACGTGTTTCATTGCTTTCCTTGTTTGCGATGGCATTCTCGACGCTGGCATTTGCCGACGGCAAGGATGTTTCTAGCAAAATCTGGAATGGAGACGCCGAACAGGGTTTCCAAGGTTGGGAAGTCACCTTTGCAACCGACAACAATGCTGATGGTCTCATTTGGAAGACCTCAAGCCACACCGAGGGCATTAGCCCGGGTAGCATGGGCTACTGGGGCTTCAAGGGCCATTGCCTCGAAATCTGGGGCGGTCAGACTAACGGCGTGGGCAACCCCGTCGGCAAGAACTCCATCTCGCAGCTTGTGACGGGCTTGGAGAATGGTACGTACGTGTTTGGTGCGTTCACCATTGCTACCATCCAGAGCCACGGCACAGCCGAGAACAAAACGAAGTACATCCCCACGAAGGATGAAGTCGAGGGCGTCTATATCTTCGCCAACGACGTGAAGACTACCATTGCCACCAACGACCCCGAGGCTGCTGACAGCCTTCCTGCCGCTCATGCCGTGAAGCTCAACGTGGCTGCACAGGTCATTGACGGCTCGCTGAAGTTCGGCTTTGGTGCCGACGAGGGCACGACGGCATCGTTCATCTGCGTGGACAACGCCACCCTCTACTTCTTCGGCGACATGGAGCCCGCTGACGCATTGGCTGAAGCTTACAAGATGGACCTCCGCCGTGCTGCTTCGGCTGCCGACACGCTGATGCGCTACCCGATGGCTGAGGCTGTAAAGGCCGAGCTGCAGGCTGCCGTTAACGCCGCTGCCGACGTCACAGGTGCCGACGAGTGCATGGCTGCCGAGGAGGTTGTCCGTCTCGCCAGCCTCAAGGCCCGCATCTCCATCAACAACTACAACAAGCTGGTCAAGCTGATTGAAAAAGCGAAGGAAACCCTTGCAAAGGAGTGGAGCGACTTTATTGCTGATCAGGTGGCTGAGCTGCGGGCTGCTACTGAGCAGGCTGAGGCCGACCTGGCTGCCGGTGCTATGGATTCCGACGCGCTGAGCGAGTACCTGAGCGAGTTTGAGAACACCATCAACAAGGTGGAAATCGACGAGCTCTACACCCTTATCGACGCCCTCGACCAGTTCGTCAACGACTACGAGAGCATCACCGAGAGCGACCCCAACGTGCTCATCGAGGGTGAACACCCGGGCTACGGCGAAGAAGTGGGGCAGTTCCCCTATTCCGAGCAGGAGAAGCTTGCTGCCCTTCTGGAAGATGCACAGGAACTCCTCACCGGCATTGAGGACGGTTCCGTCCGTGCTGCCGAGGGCGTGGCTATGATTGAGAGAATCAAGAGCGAAGCAGCTGCCTGTATCGCCAACGCCAACAAGGCTCCTGTCCTTCCGTTCGACGCTATCCTCGTTCCCGATCCCGATGATCCTTCGAAGCCTCTGCTCCGCACGGCTCAGAGCGGCCTTGCCAACGATGCCGCCATCACGCCGTACAAGCAGACCAGCTGGCGCACGCCGGGTGAGGATCCCAACGTGTTCCGTTACGAGTCGCCCGTGTTCGGTCTGCCTTACGCAGTCGATAAGCTCGTCATCACCGTCACTCACACCATCTACAACGACCGTCCGCGCGACGAGGGTTACAACGATGGCCCGTACTTCAACCTGACGGAGTTCTACCTCTTCGACGGCGACGGTGAGGAAATCACCCTGTCGGCTGGCGACTTCAGCTCCAACGCCCGCGAACCGAGCGAAGGCTCCTACGAAGGCCTGCTCGACGGTAATATTGAAACCTTCTTCCACTCCCGCTGGAGCTCGAAGAACAACGAGACGGGTTACCACACCCTTGAAATCTCCATGCCTGAGGATCTGCAGAAGTTCAGCTTCGCCATGGAAGTTATCTTCAACGACACCCGTATCTCCAACATGCCGACTGAGATTGTCGTTTCTGGTATGACGCACACCCGCGCCGACCTCTCCAACGCCATCTCCGATGCCGAAGGCAGCGATGCCATGGCGTATGTCGAAGGTTCCGAGCCTGGTTTCCACAGCGGCAACTTCGCCGCCATCAACGCTCTGAAGGCCGAGATTTCCAAGGCCAAGGAGGTACTGAACAACGAGGACGCCACCGATGAGGAACTGGTTGAGGCTACCATCGCCCTTGAGGAGGCATCCGTTGCCGCTGACGAAGCAGGAGGCTTCACCTTCATCCTTCCCGAGCCCGGCGTGGCCTACAAGCTCGCCAACCAGGCACCCTTCGTCAAGGGTCAGGGCAAGGTGAAGAACATGACCGTCTTCCAGGATTCCATCCTCTGGTGGGCTGATGCCGACCCGGCAGACGAATATCAGGACTTCACCTTCGAGAAGATTGATGGGCCCGATGAGGACGACATCTACTTCAACATCAAGAATGTCAAGACCGGCAAGTACATCGGCCTGTTTACCGAGCAGCCCGGCTTCGAAGGCGACAACGAGATTATCTGGGGTAACAACTGGCATATCCGCCTGTCCGACACACCCGCTCCTATCCGCATGCGTTCCCTTGGCTTCGGTCAGGTTCACTTCTGGTCGCAGAACGAGAATGACGAGACCAACTGGCTCGGCATCCACGCCTGCAACCACAACGGCGGTGCTGCTACCACGCGTGCCGGCGACCAGGGTGGTGGCAAGGGCTTCAGCGATGCCCCCGACGGCTACTCCATCCATGGCGTCTGCGGACCTATCGTCCAGTGGGGTACTGATGCCAACGGCGCTTCTGCCTGGTACATCCGTCAGCAGGAAGAGCTGCCCATCGCTATCCTCACCGGCGAAGGCTTCGAGAAGAAACCTCACCACCTCTATCAGCCCGTCGACGTCATGACGCTGCAGGCCGACAAGGCTTGTGCCTTCGATGGCCTTGCGTTGACCGACATCCTGGGCGATCCCATTGAGTTCACCGCCGAGAAGGCCGACGCGTTCTCCACCGTCGTTACCTTCACCCAGCACACCGAGACCTTCTACCTCAGCTTCAACAATGCCGAGGGCGTCGGCACCGTCACCGTCACGGGTGGTATCGCCGAGAAGACCGCCATCGCCAAGCTGCAGGAGGCCTACGACGCTGTGGCTGGCACCGAGTACACCGTCGGTTCCGACATCGGCTGCGTGAAGGACCTCACCGCCCTCAACGCTGCCAAGGCCAAGGCCGAGGAACTGCTGGGTGGCGCTGAAGCTACTGACGAGGAAATCCTTGCCGCTATCGACGCCCTCAACGCTGCTGTTGATGGCCTCCAGGTCGTCATGCCTGAGGAAGGTAAGAGCTACTTCATCATCAACGCCTTCCCGAAGTTCGAGGAGAACTACGGCGTGCCCATGGCCCTCTTCTCGAATGCCGACAACGGCATGCCCGGCTGGACCTATCTCTCCATCAACAACCCCGCCTACGAATGGCAGTTTGAGTTCGTCGATGACGAGAAGAAGGACTTCCGCCTCTTCAACGTCGGCACGCAGGACTACATCAGCGGCAGCACGGGTGGCGACAACGTCATGACCGACAGCAACGGTGGTCTGTATGCCCTCATCGCCCGCGGCAACCAGAAGTTCAACATCCTCAACACCGATCCGGGCGCCAGCAACGATGGCAGCGCCGGCGGCACATGGATGATTCACCCGCACTACCACGACAGCGGTGCTCGTGTCTTCGGCAGCATCTGCATGTGGGGTAACGACAACCCGACGAAGTCCGAGTGGTACATCAAGGAGAGCGGCACCGTGAAGACCTCCATCGACGAGATTTCCGTCGAGTCTGAGGCTCTGCGTAACGTCAGCGGTACCTTCGACCTCACAGGCCGTCGCGTCAGCAACCCAGAAAAGGGTCTCTACATTGTCAACGGTAAGAAGGTGTTGGTGAAGTAAGCTGAGAGCTGAGCAGCTTTTTTCGGAACTGCTTATCTATATTCCACCCGGGGGCGCACACACACGAGTGCGCCCCCGGTGTTGTATTTATTTTCTTTTATTTTTCTTATGCCATCGGCCATGCTACGAAAAAACGCCGTTTTTCCTTTGGCGGTATGAGAAAAAGTCAGTACTTTTGCAGCGCATTTGGTTCCCTCGGCGGCACGGAAGTGCCCGTCCGTAGGGCTAAGATGGGAACGCAGTGCGAATCTGCGACTATACCCGTAGCTGTAAGTCCTGCCAAACCCAGGCGACGAAGAAAGTCACTGCCCGAAAGGGCGGGAAGGCAAGTCGCCACCAGGGGTAGGGACAAAGTCAGAAGACCTGCCAATGCCGAAACGATTTGTGTACCACGGGACTATGGTACAAAATGAAGTCCGTACTAGCGAGGTCGCCCCCGGTGGGCAGGCTGTCGCCAGTACGAGCTATAAATAATCCCGTGTACATTTTCTGAGTATTAACCCGCCAGGCGTGCCTGGCATAGTGTATACATAAGGAAATGTTTAAAAACTTTGTTGGTTACTTTCTGGTGGAAGCGTATCACCAGAAGAAGAAAGAGAGACGCAATCCGCTGAAGAACAACAGCGTCGTGGTGAAACTGGCTGTCTGCATCGTCAGCGCGCTGGTGGTTTGGAACTTGCCTTCGAGATGCTTCTGTGCCGAGGGGCTCACGGTAGTAGAGCAACGGGTGATGGCCATCTTCTGCTTCGCCACGCTGATGTGGGTGTTGGAGCCCGTGTCGGCGTGGACGACGTCCGTAATGTCCATCGTTTTTCTGCTGTTCACGTGCAGCGACTCAAGCCTCTGCCTGTTCACGCGAAGCGTTGAACCCGATGCGCTGGGGCACCTGCTGAGCTACAAAGGGCTGCTGGCGTGCTTTGCCGACCCCATCATCATGCTGTTTATCGGAGGATTCATCCTGGCCATTGCCGCGACGAAGAGCGGACTCGACGTAAAGCTGGCGCGCGTGCTGCTGAAGCCCTTTGGCACGCGTAGCGAGACGGTGCTGCTGGGTTTCCTGCTGGTGACGGGGCTTTTCTCGATGTTCCTCAGCAACACGGCAACGGCTGCGATGATGCTGACGTTCCTCTCGCCCGTGCTCAAGAACTTGCCTGCCAACGGCAAGGGGCGCATAGCACTGGCATTGGCCATCCCCATCGGGGCGAACATCGGAGGCATAGGCACCCCCATCGGCACGCCGCCCAACGCCATCGCGCTGAAGTTCCTCAACGACCCTGCGGGGATGAACATGAACATTGGCTTCGGCCAGTGGATGCTCTATATGTTCCCCCTGGCTATCGTGTTACTGCTGATATCCTGGCGGCTGTTGCTAAGGCTGTTCCCCTTCACGCAGAAGACCATTGAGCTGCACATAGAGGGTGAGTCGAAGAATGACTGGCGCAGCATAGTGACCTACGTGACCTTCGGCGTGACCATCCTGCTGTGGATGTTTGACAAGGTGACTGGCGTCAACTCCAACGTCGTGGCCATGCTCCCCGTGGGGGTGTTCTGCATCACGGGCATTATCACGCGGCGCGATTTGGAGGAAATTAACTGGAGCGTGCTGTGGATGGTAGCAGGCGGTTTTGCACTTGGGCTGGCGCTGCAGGATTCAGGGCTGGCGGCGCGTCTGGTGCAGACCATACCGTTTGACACGTGGAGCCCCGTGCTGATGATTGTGGGCAGCGGTCTGCTCTGTTACATCATGGCGAACTTCATCAGCCACACGGCTACAGCCAACCTGCTCGTACCCATTCTGGCGCTGGCGGGCATGTCGGCCTCGGCCACGCTGGCCCCGTTGGGCGGCGTGAGCACGTTGCTCATCGGCGTGGCGCTTGGCTCAAGTCTTGCTATGCTGCTGCCCATCAGCACTCCGCCGAATGCGCTGGCGCATGCCACAGGACTCATTGAGCAGAAGCAGATGATGAAAACGGGCCTCATTATCGGTCTTGTGGGGTTCCTGCTGGGCTACGGGATGTTGATTCTCTTAGGCACGAACGGGCTACTTTGAGCCTGGAGCGTTTTCACATGAATTCCCACTCAAAACGAGAGAATTCTTCATGGAGATATTGGGCATCTCCCGCGCGCGTTCGCGAATAAAAAGGATGGTTTCGAATTGTAACTATGCAGATGAGAAGGTCGCCAACCATCATGCTGGATGCATCGGCTGACAACCTCCGTACCTCCGATTCCACTATAGAAGTGCCTTCTGCTGGGCGGTTTCCTTTTTGGGTTGTCATTCGATAGAGAGTCTTTTTCGTTGAGGACTTACGGATTGTAACCTTTCATTCCATTAGAATCAGCTTCTATTTCCGCAGAAGCTGATTCTATTTTGTCAGAAGCTGATTCTGCGCCGTCAGTTGCTTGGTCTGAGCGCACAGCGTACTGCGTTACGAGCACAGCGCACTACGTTATCGTTACAGCGCACTACGTTACGGGCACGACGCACTACGTTACGGACGCAACGTTTGACAAGAAACTGTAAGCACGTCCTGAAAAAGCCCTTTTCCGAATGACAACCCAAAAAGGTAACCGCCCAGCAGCGGGCACTTTCTTATAGGAAACGCTGGTTTGCAACCCGTCACGGAAGGCAAAAATCCAAACCCGAAAGCAACCATTGGCGGACTGCTTTCAATTTTACATAGTTTGAAATTGATGCCTAAAGATTCGGGCTTATCGCGTGATAGAATAGAAGTAGCCGTCGCCCTCTGTTTTTTGTGTATAAATGTTATAAATGACACTTTGCGGAGTCTTTCTAGGACTAATAGCAACGATTCTCAGAGAAAATGATTACTTTTGCGCGCAAAAATCGTAAACTTATGTACATTCCTATTATTGACAACCTAGGGATTGACAGGGAAGAAAGGTGCGTACTCAAAGGAGAGACCATCATCCGACTGACAGGATTAGAGTTCGGTTTGTTAGACTATCTGGTATCGCACCCGAACAGAGTCTGCACACGTGATGAAATCCTCGACCATGTCTGGGGTGCACGTTTCCAGTACGATCCGGGCACGATAGACGTGCACCTGAATGCAATCCGTCGGAAGTTGGGTTGGAACAGCAAGCATCCCATCGAGACCATTCGCGGCGTGGGGCTGGTTTTCCGGCTTGAACGGAAGGTCATCCATTATACACTCGACTTACATTCGTTCCTCGGTGACTGGCTGCGCAGTCACGAGGTGGAGATTGCTTCGGCGGGCTTGGTGCCCCAGTTGTGCCTGACGCCGTTTGTGAACGAGATAACGATTGAGCCTGGTGCACTCCGGCAGATGCTGGATGGCTTCCTGACGGCGCTGTTGCCCAGCGTGCAGCCTGGCGTGTTGCGACTGAGTTCCAGACTGACCATTCAATGTTTCTTGCTTTCATTAGACATCAACGGCACCGTCTGCGAGCTCCGCATACCTATTTATGGGGATTCCGCTGCTTCTTAAGAATTTCTTAATCTTTTTTCAAGAAAACAGCGGCATCTTTGCACCGTTTTTTTACGGTTATGCGTGCAAAGGTGTTTATATGGTTGTCCCTGCTTACCACTTCGCTCTATGGCACCGAAGAGGTAACTGACTCGGTGGCATTGCCTGAGGTAGAGGTTTCGGCTTCGCGTCTCGTTGAACCCGCTTCGCGCCAACAGATGCAACTGAGCGTTATCGACAGTCTCCTCATCGAATCTACACATATCACTACACCCAAGGATGTGGCTCTGCTCATCCCCAATGTCCACATGCCAGACTATGGTTCGGCTATGACCAGCAGCATCTACATCCGTGGCATAGGTAGCCGGACGGGTGAGCCGGTGCTGGGAATGGTTGTTGACGGTGTGCCGTTGTTGGACAAGAACATGTATGACCAGACCATGCAGGACGTGAAGAGCATAGAGTTGCTTCGAGGCCCGCAAGGCAGTCTCTATGGGCGTAATTCACCAGGCGGTGTTATGGAGATTCGCTCCATTCGTCCGCTGGATTTCACTACGCACCACATCCGGGGCATGGTGAGCCGTTCCACGGCAAAAAGCGTCGGGGTGCAGGCGTCTGTCTATCGTCCCGTGCGTCCCGACTTCGGTTGGGGCATAGCGGCACGTTATAGGCAGACAGACGGATTCTACACCAATGCCTTCGACAATCGTAGAATCGACCAGGGGCGGCAGGCCGGCGGACGTCTGGTCGTGGATGGAATGCCGTCGGACGAATGGCGGGTGACAGGTACAATTGCCACCGACTGGGTCGCACAGGGAGCCTTCCCGTATGCCTCAGCCGGTACGGGCATCATCGATTTCAACCAGCCTGCCAGCTACCGTCGTCTGGCTCTCGTCCCCTCCCTCAGCGCGGAATATCGTCATAACGGCAGCAGGCTCATCCTGGGTGGTAGTTATCAGTTTATGCATGACGACATGCACATGGACCAGGACTACACCCGTGCCGACATCTTCACCCTCAGGCAGGTGCAGCACCAGCACAATGCTACGTTCGATGCTCTTCTCTATGCACCCAAACCTGCCGAATGGTACGAATGGGCTGCCGGACTGAGTGCGTTCGTGAAAACCAATGCTATGCATGCACCTGTGACCTTCATGCGCGAAGGAATCGAAACGCTTATCCTCGCGGGTGCCAATCGCGGCATCCAGACCGTTTTTCCTGAAGATTCCATTGAGATTAGCGCCGCCGAACTGCCCATAGACAGCGATTTCGGCTTCCTCAATGCCGGTGCTGCGGCCTGTCACCAGAGCCGCTTTCGGTTCGGCAGGTGGCATATCACCGCAGATCTGCGTCTCGATTATGAATATACCCGTATGCACTATCTGAGTACTGCCGACACTCCTTATCGCTTCACGCTGATGATGCCCCTATTCAAAACCGTGCATACTGAACTGAACGGCTCTCAGGCAGCCCATTACCTGCAGATGCTTCCTCGTCTGGCTCTATCGTATGAAATAGCCCATGCCACGTTCTACAGCTATGTGGCCAAAGGTTACAAGGCGGGCGGGTACAATCCGCAGATATTCAGTACCGTCACGCAGAATCAGATGATGACAGACCTTGCAGCCGACATGGGCATCCACCTCGCCATTGCCGATCCCCGCTTCACGAATGTGGCCATTACATCGTATAAGCCTGAGACGGACTGGACATTCGAGTTGGGCACTCATTTCACGGGGGAAGGCGGAGTGATGTTAAATCTCGACGCCTTCCACGTCCGATGCTACGACCAGCAGGTGACGGTCTTTCCGAATGGCAAGACCACAGGCCGCATGATGGCCAATGCAGCCCGTTCGCGTGTATGGGGCACCGAAGCCGAACTGCAATACCGCTGGTCACGCAACCGGTGGGGGGGGCTTATCGTCGCCTCCTATGGCTTTGCCGATGCACGCTTTATCTCCTTCGACGACGGCATGGGCAGCTATGCCGGTCACTTTATTCCCTATGCTCCGAAGCACACGGCACACGGCCTGGTCATGACACGCCGTACCATCGGAAGCCCTCTCCTGCAAGCCGTCTCACTGGCTCTCATGACCGACGGGACTGGCATCATCTACTGGAACGAGCAGAACGATTGCAGCCAACCTTTCTACCTGCTGTGGGGTGCTACGCTCACGCTCGAATGGCAGCACGCGGCGCTCCAGTTTTGGGGAAGGAACCTTACCGACCGGACGTACGACGTTTTTTATTTCCGTTCAATGGGCAACGACTTCCTCCAGCGTGGCCGCCCTCGTGAAACAGGCATAAACATTCGTATTAACCTATAAAAATTCATGCATTATGAAAAAGATTTTTTCCCTTATGGCAATGGCTGTCTTGCTTGCAGCCTGTAATCCCGACACCCCCGCCTCTCCCGAAGAGCAAAAACAGGCCGAGTTCGACGAGGCTACAGAGTTCACGGCGTATGGTCTTATCACCGTACCTAGCCAGTCTTTCACGCTGGATAGTGTCCGTGTGGAAGCAAAGCTGAAAAGCGACACGGCAATCGACATCAGTCTCTTCGGGGTCACGTTCTCCCCGCGAATGCCCGTGAAAATCGACATGGTAATCCCTGGTGCCGACTGTATCCGCACGAAAGGCGTGGTGACCTTTACGGGGGAGGACATCGAGCCCACGATGGGTGGCAACCCTGTTTCCCGTTATGTGGTGACAGGTCTGCATGGTGCCATAACACCCGATTCTCTCACGTTTACCACCGCCTTTGGAGGCATAACCTGCACCTATCAGGGTGGCTTAGAATAGATGTTGCATAACGATGGAGGTTATGCGCCGTCAGGTGGGTGCTATCGAGTGATATAGTCGAGGTAGTCGGTGACGGCCTGGAGGCAGACGGGGCAGAAGCCGTAGGCAAGGGTGTTCATGAGGCAATGCTCGTAGGGACGCCAAATACCGTGCTCAAGATAGCCGCCCCCCTCGGGTAGGGTGTTGCCGTGGATGGAATCGCTAGGCATGAGAGCATAGGCCCACGGCTTGCGCGAGACGTCGACCTTGGTGGTGAGGTTGGCCTCCCACGGCTCGACGGCAGGGTCATATTGGTCGGAGGTGGTGTTGCCGATTTCGACATACTCGTCGCCGAGGCCAAGCATCTGATGGCCGAACTCATGGACGTGGACGCGCCCGGAGGTGCCGCGTGCTTCGTGCCCGGCACCGATGCCGTAGAAGTTGTAGATGCCGCCCCCGCCGTACTTGTCGGAGTTGGTGAGGATGTAGATGTAGTCGTAGGGGGCGTGGCCGGCAATGTCGCGCACGGCCTGAAAGTCGTAGGTCATCTGGTAGCGCTCAGAGTCGAAGGTGAAGTAGTTGGCCTTGACGGCGGTGCTGCGCCACTTGCCGATGGCAGGGATGGAGACGCCGCTCTCGGCCGAGGGAGCCCACACGAGGCGCATGTTGACGCGCTGCTCGTTGCTGGTCCAGGGCTCGAAGCTGAAGAACTCGCTGGCGAAGAACTGACAGTCGCGAACGAACTGCTCGCGCTCGCCCTCGGTGTAGCCCTCGGGGATGAGCACGATGTCGAGGCAGGTGTGTGGGTCGCCTACGACGTGGATGTCCTCGGTGTCGTAAAGCTTCGAGAAACCGCGTACGAAGTAGTTGTCGGCCTTGATTTCGTATTCAAATTTCAATTCCCAGGGGACGACGGTCTGGAGGTCGTGGAAGCGTGGGTCATGCGGATTACCGCGTGACCATATTTGGGCAATAGCGTCGCGCTTGGGGTAAGGGAAGACAATGCTCTCGGGCATACCCAGCGAGGTGGTCTTGGCCTCGGGCGTGCATTGCCACTCGCCCCACAGCGTGCAGTAGTGGAACGAATAGATTTCGACCCCCGTCTCCTTGTCGAGCAGCACGAAGCGCTGGTTGCCGTAGTCGAACGAGTCGCGCAGCGATACGTACGAGCCGGCAAAGTAGGGTTCCTCCTTGAGTTCATCGAAAAAGTACATCTCCTCGTCGGCGTTGCCACAATGGTAGAAGTCCATCCGCATGGTCTTGTCCTCGAAATAGTCGGAGAAGGAGATTCGGGGTGAGGCTTCTTCCCCCTTTTCTTTGAGAGAGGGCAGGGGAGAGGCTGTTGGCCTGCTGTTTAGCGATGCCTGGCAAGTGGCCAAGAGGGCGAGGGCGGTGATGAGAATGAGTCTTGTTTTCATAGGGCCGAGATTTTGGGCACAAAGATACGTTAAAATCTGAAAAAAAAGGATAATGTACGAAAAAAGATACTATCTTTGCCCGATTTTATATGAGAAATATCTACATGGAAAAACGCAAAATGTCTTTTTGGCAGATGTTCAATCTGAGCTTCGGATTTTTCGGCGTTCAGATTGCCTATGCCCTCCAGAGTGCTAACATCAGCCGTATCTTTGCCACGCTGGGTGCCGACCCGCACCAGCTGAGTTTCTTCTGGATTCTGCCGCCCTTGATGGGCATGGTGGTGCAGCCGTTCATTGGTAAGTGGAGCGACCGTACGTGGTGCCGCTGGGGACGCCGTAAGCCCTACCTGCTGGCGGGTGCGCTGGTGGCCGTGCTGGTGATGGCGTTTCTGCCCAATGCGGGCAGCCTGAACCTCTCGACGGCATATGTCTTCCTCGGGTTGAACGCTGCTATGTGGTTCGGTCTATTCTCGCTAATCTTTCTTGACACCAGCATCAACGTAGCCATGCAGCCCTTCAAGATGATGGTGGGCGACATGGTGAACGAGGAACAGAAGGCGACGGCCTACAGCATCCAGTCGTTCCTCTGCAACGCGGGCTCGCTGTTCGGCTACCTTTTCCCCATCTTCTTCACGTGGATAGGGCTGAGCAACACCGCCCCCGAGGGCGTGGTGCCCGACACGGTGAAGTGGAGCTTCTACACGGGTGCGGCGCTGCTGATAGGCTGCGTGCTGTTCACCTTCGCCAAGGTGAAGGAGATGAATCCGCAGGAGTATGCCGAGTTCCACGGCGCACCCCTCCTGAAAGAGGGGCAGGAGAAGACCTCCTTCGCCAAGTTGCTGGCTCATGCACCTGCAACGTTCTGGACTGTCGGACTGGTGCAGTTTTTCTGCTGGGCGGCGTTCCTGTTCATGTGGACCTATACGAACGGCACCGTGGCAGCCAACTGCTGGAACACCACCGAGGTGTCGTCGGCAGGCTATCAGGCTGCCGGCAACTGGGTGGGTGTGCTGTTTGCCGTGCAGGCGGTGGGCTCCATCCTTTGGGCAACGCTCATCCCCCGCTTCAAGAACCTCCGGACGGCCTATATCGTCAGCTTGCTGCTGGGTGCCGTTGGTTTCGTGAGCGCAGCCTTCATCCACAACCAGTACGTGCTGTTTGTCAGTTTCTTCCTCATCGGCTTTGCGTGGGCTGCCATGCTGGCGCTGCCCTTTACGCTGCTCACCAACGCGCTGAGCGGCGAGCATATGGGTGAGTACCTTGGGTTGTTCAACTGCACCATCTGCTTGCCGCAAATCGTGGCGGCAGCGCTGGGCGGCGTGCTGCTGAAGGCGCTGGGTGGAGCGCAGGCCTCGATGCTCATTGCCGCAGGCGTGCTGCTGGTGCTGGGCTCATTGGCTGTGCTGCTGGTACAGGTGAAAAAGAAGAAATAAGAAAAATACATTCACACTTAATTATTAACCAAATTATTCATTTAACCAACGTTTCTTATGAAAAGAATCAAGAAAAGACTCGTGGCCGTCGTGGCACTCTGCCTGATGACCACACTCGTGTTCGCCCAGGGCGGGCACACGGTTAAGGGAGTAGTTTCAGACGAGATGGGCCCTGTGGTGGGCGCCAGCATCATTGAGAAGGGAAATGCCACGAACGGTACCACTACCGACTTCGACGGGCGCTTCACCCTCAGCGTGCAGAACCCCAACGCCACGCTCGTCTTCTCCTACATCGGTCTCCAGACCAAGGAGGTCGCCCTTAACGGGAGAACCAGCATTACCGTCAACCTCGAGGAGGACTCAGAGCTCCTCGAAGACATCATCGTCATCGGCTACGGTACGGTGAAGAAAAACGACCTCACAGGTTCGGTGGCAGCCGTCAAGGCCGACCAGCTGAACAAGGGCGTCGTCACGTCGCCTACCGACCTGCTGAAGGGTAAGTCGGCGGGTGTCGTCCTCACCAGCGGCGACGGTGCCCCGGGCAGCGCAGCTACCATCCGCGTGCGTGGCGGCTCGTCGCTGAAAGCCAGCAACGACCCCCTTATCGTCATCGATGGTCTGCCCGTCTCGAACGAGGGCATCAGCGGCACAGCCAGCGCCCTCTCGTCCATCAACCCCAGCGACATCGAGAGCTTCACCGTGCTGAAGGACGCTTCTGCTACTGCCATCTACGGTAGCCGCGCCTCTAACGGTGTCATCATGATTACCACAAAGAAGGGCAGTAAGTTCGACACGGGCACACCCCACATCGACGTCGATTTCACCAGTTCCATCAGCCAGAACACCAAGTATGTTGATGTGCTGAGTGCTGCTGAGTTGCGTACCCTCATGGCCAAGACCTATGGCGAAAGCTCCGAGGCCTACGCCCTGCTGACCGACGCCAACACCGACTGGCAGCGTGAAATCTTCCAACTGGCCCAGACCTACGAGGCCAACGCCTCCGTCCGCGGCTCAGTGGGCGACAAGCACAACTACATGCCCTACCGCGTCAGCCTTGGCTACCTCAACCAAGGCGGTACGCTGAAGACCTCGAAGATGACGCGTGAGACCCTTTCGGCCAACCTCACCCCGACGCTGATGGACGAGCACCTCACCGTCAACCTCAACGCCAAGCTGATGAACATGGACACCCGCTTTGCCAACACGGGTGCTATCAGCCAGGCTGTGCAGTACGACCCCACCAAGCCCGTCTATGACGAGAACGGCTTAAACGGCTACAGCTGGTGGAACTACGGACGCGGCACTTCCGACATTGCTAACTGCAACACCATGGCTAACCAGAATCCTATGGCTATGCTGAACGACAAGAACGACCGCAGCAATGCTCGTCGTTTCATCGGCAATGCTCAGTTCGACTATAAGATTCACGGTTTCGAGGACCTGCGCCTTAACCTCAACCTTGGTATCGACCACACCTCGTCCAAGGGCAACGTCGACGTTGCTCCGGGCACCGAGCAGTCGTTCCACAACACCAAGCAGAGCGGCTCAGGCTACCACACCAACTACAGCCAGCAGCACACCGACAAGACCCTCGAGGCGTATGCCGACTACAGCCACGACTTTGGCAAGGCATTCATCGACCTGATGGGTGGTTACAGCTGGCAGCACTTCTACACCCAGTCGTTCAACGAGCAGTTCAAGGCCGACGGCACCCCCGAGACGGCTGCCGACTACTACCTGAGCACCCCGCTGACAAATAAGACGGAGTACTACCTCGTCAGCTTCTTCGGCCGTGCCAACTTCAGCTTTGCTGACCGTTACATGATTACTGCCACGCTGCGTCGCGACGGTACCAGCCGTTTTGCCAACAACAAGTGGGGCCTCTTCCCCTCCGTCGCTCTCGGCTGGAACATCAAGAACGAGGGCTTCCTGAAGGACACCGACGCCATCAGTGCCCTGAAGCTCCGTCTCAGCTACGGACAAACAGGTCAGCAAGACTTGCAGGCTGGCGACTATCCCACGCTGGCTACCTACACGTGGAACACCAACCAGAGCTACTACATCTTTGGTAACCAGTGGTTCCATCCCCTCCGTCCTGACGGTTACAACGCCGACCTGAAGTGGGAGACCACCACTACGTACAATGTCGGTCTCGACTACGGCATTGCCGGAGGCCGTATCTATGGTACCATCGACGCCTACAAACGCTTCACCAAAGACCTGCTCAACTATACCCCTGTGGCAGCAGGTGCCAACCTCACCAACTACCTTGACGCCAATATCGGCGACTTGGAGAACGAAGGTGTGGAGTTTGAAGTCAACTTCATTCCCGTGGAGACACGCGACTGGAACTGGACCATCGGCTTCAATGTGGCTTACAACAAGACTACTGTCACCCGTCTGACGACGGACGACGAGCGTCCCGACTATTACGGCGTCACCACCGGCGGCATCAGCGGCGGTACGGGCAACACCATCCAGGTGCATCAGACCGGCCAGTCGCCCTACAGCTTCTTTGTCTATCAGCAGGTCTATGACACCGATGGCAAACCCATCGAGGGCATGTATGTGGACCGCAACAAGGACGGCAAGATTAACGATGCCGACAAGTACTGCTACAAGAAGGCTGCTCCCGACTTCACCTATGGCTTGAACACGAACCTCAGCTACAAGAACTGGACGCTGGCTGCCAGCGCACATGCCAATGTGGGCAACTATGTCTATAACAACATTGCCTCCAACGGCGACCTGCTGACCGACCTTGCTACGAACGGCTTCGTCAACAACCGCTACCGTACGGCCGAGGAGCACAACTTCACCAACTTCGCCCAGTACTTCAGCGACATGTACGTCCAGAACGCTTCGTTCCTGAAGCTCGACAACGTCACCTTGAGCTACCGCTTCAACTTTAAGGACCGTCACAGCCTCAGTGTATTCGGTACTGTGCAGAATGTGGCCTGCCTCACCGCCTATAAGGGCATCGATCCCGAAATCTTCAACGGCATCGACAACAACATGTATCCGCGTCCTCGCACCTATATGCTTGGCCTGAAGTATAATTTCTAATCGCTTAACGGATATGAAAACTATGAAAAAGAGTATATTTGCAATTCTGGGTGTAGGCGCAGCAATGGCTCTCGGCCTCAGCTCGTGCGTCGGTGACCTCAACGTCACGCCCATTGACGAGAATATCCAGTTACCCGAGGACGTTCTCAATAGCCAGGATGCTTTCAAGGCCCTTCTGGCGAAGTGCTATCAGGGACTCTGCTGCTCCAGCTCGTTCGGCCCCGACGGCGGCCCTGACATCGACGGCGTCGATGGCGGCTACGGACAGTACATGCGTGCCGTGGTGAACATGCAGGAAGTTTCCACCGACGTGGTGGCCTGCTGCTGGAACGACGGTAACCTGTTTGACATCCATAACATGTGCTGGAACAGCTCCAACGAGTTCGTCCTCTCCATGTACTATCGTATTTTCTACCAAGTCGGATTGTGCAACGAGTTCATCCGTCAGAGCAAGGCCACGACCATCGAGGGTTACACCGAGAAGGAAGCCTACATTGCCGAGGCTCGCGCCCTGCGTCTGCTCTCGTACTACCACGCCATCGACATGTTCGGCAACATCCCCTTCTCGACGGAGGAGAACAGCGTCGGTTCCACCGGCCCCGAGCAGAAGATGCGTGCCGACCTTTTCGACTGGATGGTCACCGAGGCAAAGAGCCTGCTTGAGGGCAGCGAACTTGCAGCCATCGGGCAGAACGAGTACGGCCGTGCCGACAAGGGTCTGGTGTGGATGATTCTGGCCAAGCTCTATCTGAACGCCGAAGTCTGGAAGGGCACACCCATGTACGGCGAATGCGCCACGGCTTGTGAGGAAATCATCAAGTCGTATCCCCTGCATGCCAACTGGGCCGACCTCTTCCTCGCCGACAATCACCTTTGGACAAAGAACAAGAACTATAATGGCGATGAGCTTATCTTCGTGGCTCCGCAGGACGGCCTTACGCTGCAGTCCTACGGCAGCACCAACTTCCTTGTCTTTGCAAGCACGTGGAGCGTGGCCGGCGACGACACTCGCACCATGGACGCAGCGGGCGAGATGGGTATCTCCTCCGGTTGGTCGGGCTTGAGCCTCACGGGTAGGTTCACCAGCAAGTTTGACGACGGCGACGCCCGTGCCACCTTCTTCAAGGGTGGCTTTGCCCAGTACATCGACCAGATTCGTGACGATGTGGGCGGCAGCAACGGCTGGAAGAGCATGAAGTTCCGCAACGTCAACCACGACGGCAGTGCCGCTCAGGCTGCGGGCTTTGTTGATATCGACTTCCCCGTCTTCCGTAGCGCCGATGCCTACCTGATGTATGCCGAGTGTGCTGCACGCGGCGGTGCCGACAAGGCCAAAGGCCAGCAGTACCTCAACGCCGTACGCCATCGTGCCGGCATGGGCGACCTCACCCTGTCGCTTCCTAACATCCTCGACGAGCGTGCCCGCGAGCTCTACCTCGAAGGCCACCGTCGTCAGGACCTCATCCGCTTCGGCCTCTTCACCTCGGGCGAATACCTATGGGAATTCAAGGGCGGCGAGCCGGCAGGAAAGGCCGTCGACAGCCACTTCAACCTCTATCCGCTCACCAGCGGCGACACCAACGCCAACGGTAACCTCCAGCAGAACGACGGATATTAATTGACAATTCACAATTAATAATTGACAATTAACAATTACGAATATGAAAAAACTTATTTCTATAGCACTCATTGCCGTCGTGGGGCTGCTGGCGTGGTCCTGCTCGGACGACAATATCGTAGCTGTCTATAACCCCGACAATGTCATCGCGCAGACGCTGGGCGACGTGACGGGCACCACCCTTACCCCCGATGGCGACCCCATCGTCATCCATTTCTCCGGCGTGGACTTCGGGCTCGACGTCCCTGCCTCCTACACCCTCTATGTGGCCAAGGCCGGCACGAACTTCGACCCGCAGCAGAAGGTTCCTGCCACCGTCGATGCCGCAGCGGGCACCATCACCATCAAGCAGCCCGACCTGAACACCGCGTTGCTTAACCTCGGCGCTACGGCCGACACCGACTTTGAGGTGGAGTTCCGCCTGGTGGCCAATGCCTTGACGGACAAGAATGCAGCTGTCGGGGCTACTACCACCCTCAGCGAAGTCAAGGCAGCTGTATTTCAGGTCTATGAGGCTACGCTGCTTGACAAGGATGTCTATGAAATCGTGTATGTCCAGGGCAGCTATGCCGGCTGGAACTTCGACAACTGCCAGTACCTCTACAACTACTCGAAGGACGGCCACACCTACAGCGGCGTGGTTGACCTTGGCGATAAGGCTGCCGAGGGTATCAAGGTGACCGGCATCGCCGACTGGGGCAACGATACCGGCAACTGGGGCTTCGACGACGACAGCGGCGCACAGGAGGCCGAGGCCAGCAGCCTGCAGCTGCTCAACGGCTCCAACACCAACGTCACCGCCTACAGCAAGCGCTTCTACTCCTTCACCTTCGACAAGAACAGCCTTGTGCTGAAGAAGGACTGGGGTGCCGACCAAATCGGCATCATCGGCGGCTTCAACGGCTGGGGCGACGATGTGGTCATGGACTTCAATGCCGACTACGTCCGCTTCTATGCCGATGTCGATTTCGCCGAGGCTACCGAGTTTAAGTTCCGTGCCGATGCCGGCTGGGACCTCAACTGGGGCGTCGATTGCATCAACGGTGGAGAAAACATCCCCTGCGAGGCTGGACAGTACCGTATCTACCTCGACCTGAACAAGAAGGAAATCAAGATCGATGCCAACATGTACGGCAAGGAAGAGCCGCAGGCTGGCAAGGACGAACCCGAACCCGAGCCTGAGACCTACAAGGGCTGGGGCATCATCGGCAGCTTCAACGAGTGGGGCGGCGATGCTCCCATGACCGAGGCCGACGGCGTCTGGACAGGCTACATCAACCTCCCGGCCGATGCCGAGTGGAAGATCCGCAAGGACGCTGCCTGGACCGAGAATTTCGGCGGCACGTTCGCTGCCTTCGGCGAGCCCTTCGAGGCTGTCGCTGGTGGCGACAACATCGCCATTGGCCAGGCAGGCTTCTTCAAGGTCGTCTACGACAGCAATGCCGGCACCATCACCATCTTCGAGGGCGATGTGTGGTCGCTCATAGGCACGCTCAACGGCTCCAGCTGGGACACCGACTACTTCTGCACGCTCACCGATGGCAAGTGGGTCAGCCCCGAGTTCACCATCGAGGAGGGCCAGGAGTTCAAGTTCCGTCACAACGCCGGCTGGGACGACAACTACGGCGGCACGTTCGCCGAGCTGGGCGTAGCCTTCGAGGCTGTGCCTGGTGGCGATAACATCGCGCTGCCCGCCGGCAAGTACGTCGCTACGCTCGACACCGAGGCCAAGACCATCGTCGTGGTCAACGCCACCAAGAGCTGGGGCGTCATCGGCGACTTCAACGGCTGGGGCGGCGACGAGGTGATGACCGAGGTCGCCCCTGGCATCTGGATGAGCGACAAGCTCACCCTCAGCGGCGGCTGGAAGGTACGCTTCGACGGCGGCTGGGACGTCAACTACGGTGGCACCACGCCCGCCGAGTTCGGCCAGTTCGTGCAGGCCGTCCCGGGTGGCGACAACATCAACTTCGAAGGCACCTTCAAGGTCGTCCTCAACACCAACAACGGCACCCTCGGCACCCTCGAATGGGGCCTCGTGGGCAGCATTGCCAGCCTCGGCTTCGGCTGGGGCGAGGACTACCCCATGAACCGCGGCATCGACGGCAAGTGGTACAGCATCCCCGTGGCGCTCACCACGTCCGACGAGTTCAAGATTCGTAAGAATGCCGGTTGGGACGAGAACTTCGGCGGCACCTTCGCCGCTGTCGATGAGGCCTTCGAGGCTGTCGCTGGTGGCGACAACATCAAGGTTGCCGAGGACGGCACCTACATGGTCGTATTCGACCCCGAAGCCTCCACGCTCACCCTCACCAAGGCCTTCTGGGGCGTCATCGGCGGCTTCAACGGCTGGGGCGCCGACGACTTCATGTACTACAACGGCGACGGCAAGTGGTACAGCTTCAACCGCACCTACGAGGGCGAGTGGAAGATTCGTCAGGCTGCCGGCTGGGATGTCAACCGCGGCGGTACCTTCGGCGAGGTAGGCACACCCTTCGAGGCTGTCCCTGGTGGCGATAACATCAACGTCGGCGAGGCCACCGGCTTCGGCATTGTCTACGACACCGCTGCCGAAACCATCACCATCACTTACGACAAGATGCTGTAACCACCCCGTCATTTTCGCTCTTTGCAACGAAGCGCTCTGCCCGGTTGGGCGGAGCGCTTCTGCGTCGTTTCATTGTGTAATCAAAGCCGAATTTGCAGATTAACAATTAGAAGGCCTCGTCGCCAGCACGAAAGGGGGCGTCGCCAGCGCGACAGGGGGCGTGGGAAAAACGGTACCAAAGTACCATGGTCCATGGTACCATTTTCTCGCGCGACGCGTGGAGGTATATCTTATGTAGTAGATATTATTGATATATGATTTAATATATATATATATATATTTAAATAATATATCATAATATAATATATATAGAGTGCGCGGCGATTTTTCAAAATTGGTACCGTGATACCATGGTACTTTGGTACCGTTTAACATTTTTTTTAACATTGTGTCTTTTCCCGATTTTGGCTGACTTTTTTTGCTCGTTTTCCTGACGCGGTTGACGCTCGATTTCCTGAAGAAGTTGACACTTTACTGGAACCGCTGACACCTTTACTGAAAAGGTTGTCTTTTGTGATTTCGCCCAAAAACTGTCGCTAAACGCAAAAGATTTCGCCAAAATCCTTTGCGCGTTCTGGAAAAAAGTAGTATCTTTGTACTCAGTAAATCATAAAGACTTTTCGACCATGAACAAGACGATTCAATCCTTCTCTCTCCTGCGACGGGCGGCGCTGACGCTGCTTGTGGCCGTGATGGCGATGATGACGGCAGGGGCCACGGAGTTCATCACCGACGTGATGCTCATCGGCGGCACCGACCAGGAGGTGGCCATCAAGAAGGCACTCTATAAGAAGGAGGGCTGGAAGGTCATTGACCAGGACCTCAATGCCGGCTGCGGCTCCAGCAGCGACTACATCTACCTGCTCTACAAGACGGCCGACAACTCCGTCACCCCCAACCTCACCTTCATCACCGGCATCTACATTAGGAACGGAAAGAAAATCATCGTGAAATAATGATATCTTCACACGAAAGAGATTAACGACTAACGCAGAATGTAAAAACCGACAATTATGAATAAGAAACTCCAATTCTTCCTCCCTGTGGTTATGCTGCTGCTCGGCTTCGTGCAGGGGTTCGCACAGGAAACGGCGAAATGGGACGGCTCGGGAACAGTCACTGACCCTTACCAGATTCGCAACTCCGCCGACTGGGCAACGCTGGCAAGTGAGGTCAGCGCAGGCCATGTGGCCGCTGGCACTGCCTTCAAACTGATGGGCGACATCAGCATCAGTACTGCAGTGGGTACCAGCGATCATCGGTTCAGCGGCACGTTCGACGGCGGCGGCCATACCATCACCGCCAACCTCTCTGCTACGAGCGGCCTGGCAGCTCCCTTCGCCTACGTCACAAGTGCTACCATTAGCCACCTCCACGTGGTGGGTACCATTCAGGGCGGAAAGCATACTGCGGGCCTTTGTGGCGGCGTGATGGGCACGAGCAGGATAGAGGACTGCCACGTGTCGGCTGCCATCACCACCTTCGCAGAGAACAGCCAGATTGTGGTGGGAGGTATAGTAGGGCATGGCAATTCGGCCACGCTGACCGTGGAGGGCTGTATGTTCGACGGAACCATCACCGCCACGAGCAGCATCAGTTACAGCTATGCCGGAACCATCGTAGGCTGGTGTAATGCGTCTGATGGAATCACCGTGAAGAACTGCATCGAGAACGCCAGCTACACGAACATCAGCCATGCCGGCATGAACTACAAGTATAATACAAATGCTAATCCCTCGGCATCGGCCATCACGTCGGCGAACAGCTACTCGCTGAACCACAACTGGGGCGAGGTGAAGCACGGCTACAAGATTGTCTATCTCTCCGACACGTTCAAGCCCAAATACTATCCCGCAAACACTTATTCCACCACAGGTATTGAAGCCTCGGCCATCGGTCTGAAGCTGGGCGACATCTTCTATGCCGGCAGCGGCGAGACGGTGACCATCGAGAGTTACTCTGTTGATGACGGGTTTGTTGGCTACGACTTCAGCACACTGTCCGAAGATTGGAACAACCCCACCAGTTCATCTATCGATTATTTCCTCAAGATGCCTTCCAAGGATGTCTATGTGTCGCAATACAGGGACTTTGATGGCGATGGTGACGCTGACAAACCCTACCTCATCAAGAACGAAGACGACTGGCAGCATTTCGCCTTGAATCTTCATGACCAGAGCTTACGCGACATGCACTACCTGCTGACCAGCGATATAGATATCCATGTGCCTGCAGGTGGCGAATACCAATATAGCGGAGAACTCTTCAAAAGCCATTTCCTCGGCACCTTCGACGGTGGCGGCCACACGATCACAGCCCATCTCTCGGGCGGCGAATTCACCGCCCCCTTCTACAAGATTGACGGAGCTACCATCAAGAACCTGCATGTGGCAGGCGAGATAAACGGCGCCATCTACTCGTCGGGTCTGGTAGGCGGTATTCCTGCCACAGCGGGCAAGACCAACCTGATAGAGAACTGCCGCGTGTCGGCCACCATCACGTGCATCACCACCCATGCGGGCGGCTTCGTGGGACACGCCTCCAGCTCGACCACCACGCTGCGCGGCTGCCTGTTCGACGGAACTTTAAGCGGCGATGTTCTCGTCAATGCGGGCTACCTCGTGGGCTGGTGCAACAACAACGGCAACGGCATCACACTTAAGGACTGTGCGGCATATAACCAGCATGTCTTTGCAGCCTCCGGCTTTAAGACGGATTTGGTACTGGACGATACGCGGACGGGCCATTGCGGCTCAGCCACCAACACCTTCGGCGGCTACGATATAGGCAACTCCAGGATGGAACTCTGTAGCGGCAATCCAGCCTTAAAACTGACTTACGCCCTTTCTGCAGGATTGACGGCTCCTGTTGAATATCCTGTAAGCCATCTCGCTTCCTACGGTGTCGGTCTGTTGTTCGATAACGACAAGTTCTTGGTGGGACGCACTGAACAGCCACGCTTTCAGATTTCTGTGGACGATGGTCTCTCATTCAGTAATGTCTCTGCTAATGACGCTACGTGAACAGGCCCCAATGAAGGCTGGTACACGCTGCAATTAGGAAACACACCAAACGTTCTCATCACTATCAACGCAACAGTAGCCAGTGCCCTTATTTTTAACGGCGAAGGCACCGAGGCCTCGCCCTATATCATTGGCAGCTCGCCTGAGTGGGCAAAGTTGAGCATTGACGTGGCTGGTGGAAACAGCTACGCTGGCAAGGTGTTCCGCCTGGCGCAGGACATTGACTGCGAGGGGATCTCCGTGGGTACCGACGAGCATCCTTTCAGCGGTACCTTTGACGGTGACGGCCATACGCTGACGCTCAATGTGGGCAGCGAGTATAATCCGTCAGATATCTCAAAGGCACCCTTCTATCGTGTCAGCGGGGCTACGTTCCGTCATTTGCATACGGCGGGCAAGGTCTGCTCCAGTGCCAAATTTACAGGCGGTATCATTTCACAGATTATAGGCGGCAGCGGCGTCACCCGCTTATATGACTGTCATTCATCCATGACAATCTACAGCACAATAAGCGGCGATGCCTCAAACGGCGGTCTGGTGGGCATGGCAACCAGCGGCGAACAACTCGTCATAGAACGCTGCTCGTTCACGGGTAATCTGCATTCTCGTGGAAGTGCTACCAACTGCGGCGGCTTTATAGGCTATTCATATTTGCCCGTAACCATCCGCGAGAGTCTGTTCGATCCCGCAGATCTGATATGGTACAATCTTGTCCGCATCGGTCAGAACTTTGTCAGGATGTCAGACTACAGCAATCTCACGATTAAGGACTGTTACACCACCTTTAACTTCGAGCTGGAAGGCCTGACACAGGCATTATTAGGACCTCAGGGCACATTCGTGGTTGACGAGCTTTATGCTCCCGAAGGCGGCAGCTACGAGTTTGTGAGCGATCCCGACGTGACATTCAACGGCCGCAACTATTACAGGAGCGGATGCTGGATACGTACCACGCTCGATGCCAGCATCCCCTTCGACCACTGGCAGGACGGCCTGAGCGGCGGTTGCTTCATTAGCGACCCGTGGACACGCAACGGCCTGCATCAGCTCAAAGACCTCAAACAGAAACCCAGCTTAGGCGTATGGACAAGTGCCATCCCCGAGGCCGAGACCGAGCGCACGCTGTGGGGCGTGACTTATCGCTACCTGTCGCGCCGCGACTACCACTTCTACATCAGCGATGAGGACCGCATCGCCAAAGGCTGGACCTTCGAGAACGACGACAATGATGCCAACATGATAGTCTATAACGCTGACGGAGATGCTTACTCGGAGATTACCGCCATCACTGGCTATAAGGAGAGCGACTATAACAATGACGGCGTACAGATACACAATGACCTTGTGGGCGACTGGCGCAACCATACCCATCTGGGACTCATTGCGCCCCATGCCTTCCGCAACAGCATGGCTCTGGAGACTATGTACTTCAAGGACACCGATGCCAACAACTACAACCAGCGTACAAGCTTTAGTTTCTTCATTGACCAGGGTGCCTTTGAGAACTGTCCGAACTTCCGTGAGCTCAAGATGATGCAATATACCACTCGGGGTGACAACCACTGGGAGGCACTGACGCCTACACAGGTGACCCGCGTGGCCGACGATGCCTTCACGGGCTGCCCAAAACTGAAGATTAGCGCCCAGGCTGACCAGTACCAGAGTTTCCTCTCCTCGGCTATCTGGAAGAAACACAGCAGTCGCTTCATCGTCTATGAAGCTACGACGGAGGATTTTACCTTGGAGGGCGTGAAGTACCACTGGTATCGCAGCTACGACCAGACCGAAGACCTGAAGAACGACGAAAGCGGCAAGCAGCAGATGATGCAGCAGATCAAGACATGGAATGGCGACTATCAGCAGTTCAACGCTGCCTCGCTGCTGGCCACGAAGGACGATTGCAACGTCTATTATACTTCCATTATCGGTGTCGACAGCGATATCATGGACGACTATAACGGCCTGATGAAGATTTTCAACGACCCGGGCTCGTACTACAACTACAAGACCATCGTCCTGAACCGCGACGCCATCGCCGGCAATACCCATGTGAAGTACATTGAGTTCTGGCAGACCAACGGCCTAGGCGAGAACTCCTTCAGCGACCTGAAGATGGTCATCCCCAACGGAGCCTTCAAGGGCTGCACCAACCTGAAGGAGCTGCGCCTGTTCTACTACGTGCAGGACGGCGAGGACCGCTGGATGGCTCTTGGCCCGAAGGACGTCATCCCGGGCGACAACATCTTCGGCTATGCCGACGTGACCAACGACGCTGAAGTGCTGAGCATGTCCGAGGCCGACTGGGAGGATCAGCAGAACCTGAGAACCAGCGACTTCAAAATCCTCGTCTCCACCGAACTCTATCCCGACTTCAAGGACGACCCCAACTGGCAGCCTTACCTGGCCTTCCTGGAGCCGGTCGACTATTCGCCCAGCCCGAGGGACGAGTTCACCGAAGGCGGCATGACCTACGACTACATGATCTCGCCAGGCGGCATCATGCAGGCCTCGCAGGTGGTCAGTCAGGACGTGTCGTGGTGGACGGCACCGCGCATCGCCATCGAGGTGGCTATGGTTGCCTATACCATTGGCTCCTTTGCAAGCGCCCAGGGCGTCGTACAATCCACAAACGTGGCCAGCAGTGAGGCCAGGAATGCTTTACTCGAAGCCTGCCAACTCGTCGAGACACAACAGGGATTGGTGCAGGCCGCCGAGACGAACGCGGCAACCATAGCCGCATCGATGGGCAAGAATGGCATCCCCACCCTTGCCAGATTCGCCGCAGAAAACGGCGCCAAGGTTTCGATGAAAAGAATTGGGCAAGCCGCCTTTAGCGAGTTGGTCAGTTTGGGTGTCTGTTCTGCCGACGGAACGTTGATTGCTTCGGTCGGAACGCTCGAACAGCTTTCCATCGGACAGCTGTCGCTGGTTCATCAGGCCGTATTCCAGGCTGCCAGAGAAGTGGCAGCTGACGCCACGGCGCGGCTGGCTGTGTTGGAAGCGGAGAAACAGATAGCCGAAAAGGCATGGCGCACCCTGACCATCAAACGTCTGGCAGCAGCTGCGCTCGACATGGGCCATGCGGGGTGGAAAGCCCTGCGCTATGCCGTCAATCCCGCCAGCGCAGCCACCTCCACCGCCGGCCTCATCGCCTCGAAGTGCTGGGGCGGCAGCGGCTCGTACAACGCCGACGCCATGAACAAGGGCATGCGCGAGAACATCCTCTCGAACATCCACCAGGTGGGCCTCGTGGGCGGTGGCTACGTCATCACCACGCCGCAGAAGAACCTGGTCTTTCACACCTACATCAAGCGCGTGGCCGACAATGTGGAGGATGCCGTCATCTATGCCGGCTTCGACAACGACAACAACTCGAACACGTCGAACCGCACTATGACCTTCCTGCCCGCTACCTTCCAGAACAAGACCAGCCTGAAGACCGTCAGGTTCCACGACATCTCGGGCCAGTCGTCGAATACGGGCATGGCGTTCCTCTTCACCATCCCCGACGAGGCCTTCAAGGGCTGCACGGCGCTGACGGAGTTCAGCACCCTGCTCGCGACCGACGACAACGGCACACGCGCCCTCGGGCCCGAGAACTTTATCCTGGCCGGCGACAGCATCTTTGCCGGACGGAAATGCCAGGCCGAGGTCGATTCGCTGACAGCCATCGGCAAGGGGGCAGGGCTGGTGCCGTTCCACATCGTCATCGACCCGCTGCGCAAGGACGACTACCTCGCCAGCGAGTCGTGGAAGCCGTTGGAGAAATTCTTCACCTACGCGAGTGCCCTGCCTGCCGAGAAGTACAGCGAGTACGGCGCCAAGTATGCCTACGCCTACGAACAGAACTCCATCAAGAAAGAGCACAAGGAGAACGGCCACCTCATCGAGCACACCCTTGTCGTGGGACCCGACGACGACTTCATCACCGCCCACCAGGGAGCCGTGAAGCTCTGCAACGACATCGGCACATGGAACAACTACCAGTTGGACGAGGTGATGGCCGAGGCCTTCAAGGACAACAAGAACCTGCGCTCGGTTTCGTTCGTAGACCTCTATGGCTTCGGCGCCTTCGGCGACTGCTACACCGGGCTGCAGGTGCACATCGGTGACCGCGCCTTCCAAGGGTGCTCGAACCTGGCCGACCTCGACCTGCTCTACATGGTGACCGACGGCGAGAACCACATCGAGCCCATGACGCCGCAGATGATTTCCATCGGCAAGGACGTATTCAAGGACTCGCCCGCACGCATCAAGATGATGCCGCAGCAGGTGGCGTGGTTCGAGGCCGACGACGCGTGGGCCGAGTATAAGGACCGCTTCATGCCGTGCGTCGTCCGCTTCACCGACCCGGGCATCAAGGCCGCGCTGAAGGACATGGCTTACTACGACCCCGCTAACACGGGCACCGACCCCGCCTACTGGGACGACTACTGCGACTTTGCCCGCATCGGCGGTGCCGGCTTCTCGTGGCTCGACGGCAGGTTCACCGCACAGAAGGACAAGATATACTCCTTCGCCGACTTCAAGCATTTTGAGAGCGTAGGGCTCAACTATGTGGGGGCTTCGTGGTTCGAAGGCTGCTCAAAGCTGGCCAACATCGTGCTGCCCTCCACCATCAAGACCATCGGCAGCAGGGCATTCAACGGCTGCACCGCCTTGCAGGAGATTGAGCTGCCCGCCACCGTGACCGTCCTGGGCGACCATGCCTTCGACGGCTGCACCAGCCTGAACACCATTATAGTCAAGGGCGACGTGCCTGCCACACTTGGCACCGGCGTGTTCCATAAGCACAACGGCCTGAGGATTTACGTGCCTGACGACAAAATCGCTGAGTACAAGACGGCGTGGAGCGAGTATGAAGAGTACATTGATAAAGTTGAATACTATCATGTTAATTATAATAATAAGGTGGTGACAGTGACCGCCGTGGGCCAGCTGGCCTCGAATCTCGGCCTGACGCTGATAAAAGAGAACGACAAGGTACGCTTCATTGCAGGCCCCTATGCCAAGTACGACTCGCTGACGGTCATCGGCCCGCTTAACGGCGAGGACGTGGCTGTACTGCGCCACATGATGGGTGCCGATGCCTACGACAGCGACTTCACCGACGGACAGCTGCGCTACCTCAACCTCTGGGATGCCGACCTGAAAGAAGACAAAGTGAACAGTTACAACGGCTACGGCGTTGATGAATACTTAGAGAAAGACAACTGGGTGGGCGAATACATGTTCCACAACTGCAATGCGCTGGAGAGCGTCGTCCTGCCGAAGAGCGTCACCGAGATTGGCGAAAATGCCTTCCAGGAGGCTTTCGGCCTGAAGCGCATCGCCGTGGGGTGCAACACCACTACGTATACCCGCGACCTGCTGCAAGCTCTCACGGGCATCGAGGAACTGGTGTTCCTGACCAACGCCCACGCCACCAGTGAGAGTAGCGACCCGTGGGAGGCTCCCATTCAGCAGGTCTATACGTTGTCGTCACAGCTGGGCGACTACCTCGGCGACCCGGGCCTGATACAGCAGGCGCAGAATATCACTAGCCCATTCTCGTCCGACGACTTGATGTGGACGCTGGCCGGCAAGGGACACTTCTTCCCCTCGGAGTATTTGGAGTTGGAGAGTGCAGAAGGCATCTTCAACTATAACTCGACCATCAAGGACCTCGACGAGTTCTACCTCTTCCAGAACGTGAAGAAGTTGAAGGACACCTTCACTGGCATGTACAATCTGGAGACCATCACGCTACCCTCGGGCATTGAGAGCATAAGCGCTACGGCATTCAGTGGCTGTTCTGAACTCAAGACCATCCATGTGAGTAGCGTGACGGTGATAGCAGCCGATGAGAACGCGGAGCCCGAGAGTCCCGAGGCCCAGCCGCAGTATGTCTTGCCCACGCTGGCCCAGGATGCCTTCGCTACGCTGCCCGCAGACTTCCAGATCCTCGTGCCGAAGGAGTACTGCAAGCTCTACCGCGAACGGTGGGCACAGTATGCCGACCACATCAATCCCGATAAGCCGTACACGGCCGGCGAGGAGATTATCACCGTGACCGTGACGGAGCCTAACACGCTGGCTGAGAAACTTGGTCTGACCGCCACCACGAGAACGTCCACCGGCGACACTTGGGTCAATGGTCTTAAGGGCGACTACAGCAAGATTTACAAACTGAAAGTCATCGGCCCCATCTCCGGCGGCGACCTTGACGTGATGCGCTATCTGGCTGGCTACTGCCCGTGGACATCGTCGCGCAACTACGTGGGTCGGCTGGAGTACATCGATCTATATGATGCCGACCTCGTGGAGAGCGGCATTGGTGTGGCGGGTTACCACAAGGCCAGCACCAGCTTCTACTTGGCCGAGAACTTCCAACTCTACTATGTCGATGAGAATGAGCTGCCGCACCATGCTTTCCTGCGTGCCTATAACCTGAAGACACTCATCCTGCCACGCACCTGTAAAGAGGTGAACGAGCGCGCCTTGCAGGAGTGCGAAGGACTGGAAACGCTGGTCATCGGCGACGACATGACGGCGTTCAACTGGAACGCCCTCGATGACGACGCCATGCTCACCCGTATGTACATCCTCGCCAAGAATAAGATGAACATCACTACTGACCTGGCTATCTGGAATGCGCTCTGCAACAACTACAACCCGACGTTCGATGCTTTCTATGTCCGTCCGAGCCTCTACGATGACTACCTCTACGACGATGCCTACACGGGCAGCTCGTGGCAACGTACAAACAACGTGTCGAAGGGTGCATTCGAGGACGATGAGTCGTTCTGCGTCTTCGCCAGCCATGCCGCCGCCACCGTTGACGACCTCACAGAGGTGTATAGCGTCAACGGCTGGTTCGACAACCATACGGGCGTCCGCGACCTCACACCGCTCGGCTTCGCCGCCATCGACGAGCTGCGTGCCGAGGACGTGCAGAAGCTGACGCAGCTGGAAAAGATAGTGCTGCCTGTCACACTGGAAAGCATGGAGGACAACCTCTTCTCCAATGCCGCGAACCTGCGCTACGTGGATATGCTGATGGTCGATGCCGACCTGATGGCCAGCATCAAGGAACACTGCCTCGACAACTATGGCATCGACACGCAGCAGACGCTCGTCTATCTGCCGAAGGAGTATGGCGATACGCAGGAAACGAACGTTGTGGTGAACAGCGGCACCAACCTCGCGGCTACGACGTTCCGCCTTGTTGATGGCAAGGACTACTGCGTGCCCTACGCCTTCACGACTGCAGCTGTCGAGAACACGCGCAACTTCGCCACGGCGGGCAGCCTCTACACCGTATGTCTGCCCTATGAGCTGAATGTGCCCGCAGGTGCCACGGCCTATCAGCTCTCCGAACGCGATGGAGATCAGTTGGTGTTCACCGCCGTGACAGGTAAGCTGGAGGCTATGCAGCCCTATCTCATCAAAACGGCTTCGGCGGATGTAACCCTTGACACGGATATCCAGCAACAGATTCCTGCCTCTGGAGGAAACACCTTCGGCAAAGAGAAGAACGCACCAGGCTTCACCATGCGTGGTACCTTCGACTACCTCACCAATGCTGAGGCCCATAGTTTGGGCGCCTATCTGTTGCAGAGCGACAATAAGTGGTATCCCGCTCCTGCCAATGTCGAAGCAGCCAGTATCCCAGCCTTCCGTTCTTATCTGTTGCAGAACAGCGGAACAGGCGCTCCGGAGCTGACCATGCGATTGGTTGGCGACATGACCGGTGTGGAAACGATTCGCACCATTGATGCCGACGGCAGCGAGGATATCTATGACCTCAGTGGACGACGTGTCACAACGGATGCAAAGGGCATCGTTATTGAGAATGGAAAGAAATATAGGATTAAATAAAAAAGCTGGGAGGAACCGCCATGAACAAGAAAGCCTATCAGACGCCCTGCGTCATAGTCATCACAATAGCAGCTCATCAGCTTGTCTGCTTGTCATCCGTCAATACGCCCATAGCGGGTGATGATGAAACCCCTCCAGGTGGTTGGAAACCCGCTCAATCGCCCCGCCGCCATAGCAACGGCATCTGGGATTACTAATTAGATCGATAATCGTTCCTTTTCATAAGAGCAGGCTTACCCGAAGTAAGCCTGCTCTTGTTACAATAAAGAAACAATCTTTTTGCAACTCGGTTGCAGAAAACAGACATTTGGGGCGGGAGGGCTTGCAGGGTTTCAGCGGAAATGCGTACCTTTGCAGCAGAAATAAAAAAAACAGCACGATGAAAGAGATTTTCCACCTGATTAACGAGATGTCGCCCTACCTGCTGCTGGGCTTCCTGATTGCCGGGTTGATGCATGCCTTCATCCCTGGTAAGTACTATACGCGCTATCTGGCGAAGCCCGATTTCCGCTCGGTGCTGAATGCCGCCCTGCTGGGCGTGCCCCTGCCGCTGTGCTCGTGCGGTGTCATCCCCACGGCCATGTCGCTGCGCAAGGAGGGGGCGTCGAAGGGGGCTGTGGCATCGTTTCTGATTGCCACGCCGCAGACGGGTGTCGACTCCATCATTGCCACTTACTCGCTGATGGGACTTCCCTTCGCCATCATCCGCCCCGTCGTGGCGTTCGTCACCGCCCTGTTTGGTGGCGCGCTAGTCAATAGGGTCAACAGGTCAACAGGTCAACAGGTCAACGAGTCAACGAGTCAACAGGTCAACGAGTCAACGGACGAAGAGGATTGCTGCTGCCACCACGAACATGAACATGAAGAGGAGCACAGTTGCTGCCATCACGAAGGTCACACATCCCCCCTCCTTCAGGAGGGGCAGGGGGAGGCTTCCTTCTGGCAGAAGATGGGTGTTGCGCTGCGCTATGCCTTTGTGGAGATGGTGGAGGACATCGGCAAGTGGCTTGTCGTAGGTCTTATAATTGCCGCGCTCATCACCGTGCTGGTGCCCGATTCGTTTTTTGCTGTCTTTGCGGACAATACGTGGCTCTCCATGTTATTGGTCCTGGCTATCAGCATTCCCATGTACATCTGTGCCACAGGTTCTATCCCCATCGCCGTTGCCTTGATGCTGAAAGGGTTGACACCCGGCTCGGCACTGGTGCTGCTGATGGCTGGCCCCGCTGCCAACATGGCCAGCATCCTCGTCATCCGTAACCGCCTCGGCAAGAAAACGCTCATTGCCTATCTCGTCAGCATCATCAGCGGTGCCGTCCTCTTTGGCATCGGCATCGACTACCTGTTGCCGCGCCATTGGTTTACAGACGCCCTTGTGCAGATGGAGCATTGCACGGAGGCGGGCACGTGGTTCACGTGGACGTGCACGGCCCTGCTGGCCGTTTTGCTCATCAATGCGCTGGTGCAGTCGCGCCGTCACCCTCACGATCATTGCCATTGCCATGAATAATAAAGAGTACATTTCTGACGAGCAAACCCTCGACAATGCAGGCATCCGTGTGACAGCGGTTCGCCTGCTTGTCTGGCGTCAGGTACGCCACGGCTTCAGCGATGCCTTTTCTCTGGCTGATTTGGAGGCCGCGTTGCCTACGGTGGACCGCTCCACGCTCTTCCGCACACTCTCTACGTTTACCGAGGCTCACCTGCTGCACGAGATTGACGACGGCACCGGCTCGCAGAAGTATTGCGTCTGCTCCGCCCGCGACACCCACCACTGCGAAGGGCACGTCCATCTCACTTGCATCCGCTGCCACCGCACCTACTGCCTCACCGACGTCCGCATTCCCTCCGTCCCCCTGCCTGAAGGTTGGGCATCCACTGAGACGGAGTACGTCGTCAAGGGCATCTGTCCCGCTTGTAACAGGGAAAAATAAAGAGCGAAGCGTTAGAATTATCATTAATTTTGCGTTAATTTCCCCAAATCTGTAGGAGTTTTGGGAGATTTGCCTTATCTTTGCCATTTGGAAAAAACCAAAGAAATAGAGAACGATTGACAATATGAAAAAGAAAACGATAGCGGTGGCGATAGCAATGGCGTTGACGATGGTTGCGCAGGCACAGGACTATGACTATCCTTATTTAGCTTTTCAAACAGCTGACGGAGCCGTGAAGGCTGTGGCAGTGGAGGCTCTGACCCTGACGTTCGTAAACGGGCAATTGGTGGCTACGAATGGCGATGGCAATTATTCGTTTGCCTTGAACGACCTCAGCAAGATGTTTTTTTCGAAGGAGCCGACCCGGATTGCCGATAACCTTGAAGATAGTGTAGCCAATGAGGTAGAGGTGTTTACCGTGGCCGGTGTGGCTGTGGGCCGCTTTGCCAGCGTCGATGCAGCCAAGGCTACTCTGAAGCCTGGGCTGTACGTGATAAAAAGCAAGGACGGAGCGTATAAAATGTCGGTGAAATGAACTGGAGGTTTTTGACGATGTCGATTGCAATGGCGGTTGCCGCTGTGGCATCGCAGGCGCAGACGCTGAACGTTGTTATGGGCAGCGTGACCTATCAGTTCCCTGCTATGCAGATGGGCGAGGTGACTTACATGGGCTCTACCGTTACAATTCTTGGCAAGACATTCGTCCTCGGTGATATTACAAAGATGTACATTGATGCCTCAGACGTCACCGACAATCAGGTGGCTGTTACGTACAATGGTGCGTCGGCTGCTGTCACCGTGGCGGGCAACGTGGCGAAGTACATTATTCCCACTGTCAACGGAGCTCACGTCGCTATTGCCCAAGGCAATACGGACGATGTAGATGGCGACGAGATTACCTATGTGCTGTCAGGCACGACAACGGATGGCGAGTTCGGCTTGTCGGGACAATATAAATGTACCGTGCAGCTGAACGGTGTGACCTTAACCAATCCCAGTGGCGCCGCTATTAGTATTTCCAACAAGAAGCGTATTCAACTCAGTGTGAAAAAGGATACCGAGAACACGCTAACCGACGGAGCTGACGGCTCGCAGAAGGCCTGCCTTTACAGCAAGGGGCAGTTGCAATTGCAGGGTAACGGCACGCTGAACGTCTATGGTAACACCGCGCACGCCATCAAGAGTGCTGACTACGTCGCTGTTAAGAACCTGACACTGAACGTCAAGTCGGCAGTCGGCGACGGAGTGAACTGCAACCGCTATTTTCTTATGGAGAGCGGTACAGTCAGCATCAACGGCACGGGCGACGATGGCATCCAGTGTGAGCTGGACGGTACAGAGTCCACCGGCGAGACCTCCGGTCATGTTGATGAGGACAGCGGCAATGTCTATATCGAAGATGGAACGTTGACCGTCAACGCTACGGCCGTGGCTTCGAAGGGCATCAAAGCGACGGGCAATATCATTGTCAGTGGTGGAGCCGTCAATATCACCACTAGTGGTAACGGCACCTACGACAGCACCGACAAGGATGCCAAGGGCAGTGCCGGGATGAGTGCCGACGGCGACATGACCATCAGCGGCGGCACGCTCACACTGAAGAACACTGGCTCCGGCGGCAAGTGCCTCAAGGCCGATGGTACGCTCACCGTCAGTAAAGGCACCGTTACAGCCACCAACACCGGTTCGCAATACCGCTACAACAGCAGCTACACCGCCTCGGCCAAAGCCATCAAGGCAGGCACACGCACACAAACTGGTGGCAGCGGACAAAATGCCACCTATGCCTACAGCGGCGGCATCATCGTCAAAGGCGGCACCGTCACAGCCTCGGCCTCGTCGAACGAAGCTATCGAGAGCAAGAGTACCATTGACATCAGCGGTGGCGTAGTCTATGCCTATTCTACTGACGATGCCATCAATTCCGCCAGCACATTCACCATAAGCGGAGGTTACGTGATGGGCAACAGCACAGGCAACGACGGCCTTGATGCTAACGGCAACTTCTACATCAAAGGCGGCACCATCTTCGCCGTTGCCAAAAGGGAACCCGAGGTGGGCATCGACGCCAATACCGAGGCCGGCTACAAGCTCTACGTCTCGGGCGGTACCATCGTAGCCGTTGGTGGATTGGAGCGTGGAAGCAGCCTCACGCAGTCGTGCTATCAGGCTTCCTCATATAGCAAGGGCACATGGTATGGCCTCTACAGCGGAAGCACGCTGGTGCAGGCGTTCAAAGTGCCATCGAACAGCAACATGGGCACACCGCTTGTAGTCTCAACTTCAGGCTCCACAGCATTGAAAAGCGGCATTACCCTCAGCGGCGGTACAGAGATATGGAGCGGTTTCGGCTGCACGGGCGCTTCTGTTAGCGGCGGCTCGACCGTTAACCTCTCGTCGTACACA